>NZ_JASGDO010000054.1:0-32122 GCF_047607225.1 Microbacterium sp.
CCCGGACGCGCGCGGGTCGGCGAAGCGCTCGCGCAGGTGCTGTGGACGCCGCCGTCCTCGTCCGAGCCGGCGGCCGGCGCCGCCGAACCGGCGTGGCGACCCGGCCGCCGTCCCGTGGCCTTCGTCAGCGCTCCCGGCCCGCGCGGAGCGGAAGTGGCGTCGATATGGGAGAAGGGGGGAAGCGAGGTCGCCCGCGTCGATGCCCCCGAGGCCGCCATCGGGCCGGGACGCGTCGTGTGGGGCACTCCCGAGTCCTGGCTCGGCCACTGGCGTGCGCTGGCACAGGCCCGGGCCGACGCCGTGATGGTCATCGACGCCGCGTGCGCGGGCGAGTTCCGCGCGCTCACCGGCATCCGCGAGCTCCCGCCGGTCGTCACGCCTCACGCACGCCGCGCGTGGGAAGTGGCGGCCGGAGTCGTGTCGCGAGTGGTGCTACCGGGATGACCGTCCCGAAGGATCGCCGGTTTCCGGTCGCCGGCGATCTCAGTGTGAGACGGCGGCGGGAGTCAGCACCGAGTCGCGCGCGACGAACGGCATTCCGTGCGCTTCGGCGACCCCGGCGTTCACGATCGATCCCGCCGTGACGTTCAGGCCTGCCGCCAGCGCCGGATCGGCCGACAGGGCACCCTCCCAGCCCAGCGTGGCGATTCGCCGCACGTACGGGAGTGTCGCGTTGGTCAGCGCCGACGTGGAGGTGTGAGGCACGGCGCCCGGCATGTTCGCCACGCAGTAGAAGACGCTCCCGTGAACGGTGAACGTGGGCTCTGCATGCGTCGTCGGACGCGTGTCCTCGAAGCAGCCGCCCTGGTCGACGGCGATGTCGACGAGAACCGATCCGGGCCGCATCCGCGAGACCATCTCGTTCGTCACGAGCTTGGGTGCCTTCGCACCCGGAATCAGGACCGACCCGATCACGAGGTCGCTGGACACGACGGCCCGATCAAGATCCAGCGGGTTCGACGCGGCTGTCTTGACGCGTCCCTGGAAATGGTCGTCGAGAAAGCGCAGCCGGGCGATGTTCGTGTCGAAGACGGTGACGTCGGCGCCCATGCCCGCGGCGATCACCGCGGCATTCGCGCCGGCGACGCCGCCACCGATGACCGTGACCGTGGCGGGACGGGTGCCGGGCACGCCCGACATGAGCACACCGATTCCGCCGGAGGATCGCATCAGGGTGTGCGCCCCCACGGTCGGAGCGAGTCGGCCGGCCACCTCGCTCATCGGGGCGAGCAGGGGCAGGCCGCCTCCGGGCAGCTGCACCGTCTCGTAGGCGATCGCCGTGATCCCGCTCTCGCTGAGTCGCTCGGCCAGGGGGCGATCGGCCGCGAGGTGGAGATAGGTGAACAGCACCAGGTCGTCGCGGAAGTAGTCGTACTCCGCCGCGATCGGCTCCTTCACCTTGAGCACCAGCTCGGCCCGCGCCCAGACCTCCGCCGGGTCGTCGAGCAGTGTCGCCCCCGCCTGCGCGTACTCCGCATCGGTCATCGACGAACCGGCGCCCGCGCCGCGCTGCACGAACACCTCATGGCCGCTCACCGCCAAGTCGTGCACGCCGGCCGGTGTCAGGGCGACGCGGTACTCGTTGTTCTTGATCTCGGTGGGGACGCTGATCCTCATGGGTTCCTCTCGCGCCCGCGTCAGGGGTGATGATCCGGGCTCGTGGCAGGCCGGCGGCTCACGTCCCCGGCGTGGACGCCGTCGGGCGGATTGCGCCGACGTCGGCTCCGCCCCCGCTCACGCGAAGGGGGAGCACAGCCATCGTGGCGGCAACCTCGCTCGAGGTCAACGCTCCGTGCCTCTCCAACAGAGACAGGGCGATCGCCGTCGCGGCCCGCCCGCTCCCGTCGAGGACCTTCAGCGCGACCGTCGTCCCATCGGGGGCGACCATCACCATGACCCCTTCTGCGCCGCCCTTGGCGAACACGCCGAGCCGTTCGATCGCGATCGTGTCGGGGCGCCCGGGCCCGTCTATCGTCCACGGGTTCTCTCTCACGGCCCGCACGAGAGTGCCCGCGAGGCGATGCAGGGCAAAGGGCGAGCGCTCCGATGCGGTGCCGATGCGGTGGATCGCCCGGCCGAGCGCAGTGAGAGACATGCCGTAGACCGGCGCGCCGCATCCGTCGACGGCCGTCGCGCCGACCTTCGCTCCGGTGAGGCGTTCGATGACCTCGCGCAGGTGCACCTGCAGCGGGTGAGACGGGTCGAGATAGCCTCCGGTCTCCCATCCGTTGGTCACGCAGGCGAGGAGCATCGCGGCGTGCTTGCCCGAGCAGTTCATGCGCACGCGCTGCGGCTCTCCGGTTGCCCGGACCATGTCGTCGCGCGCATCCGCGTCACCGGGCCATGCGGGCGGACACTGCAAGGCGCCCTCATCGAGGCCCGCGCTGTCGAGGATGCTGTGGACGACCGCGACATGACGATCGGTGCCGGAGTGGCTGGCAGTGGCCAGCGCGAGCCGTTCGCCCTCGAGGGGAGCGCCCGCCGTCACGCAACCGAGGGCTTGCAGCGGCTTCATGCTCGACCGCGGGAGGATGGCGGCATCGACGTCGCCGAGGCTCTCCACGACCACGCCGTCGGGGCTCAACACCAGGGCGGCACCGCTGTGCCGAGATTCGATGAACCCGCTGCGTTCGACGACGGCGAGCTCGACGGCGGAGGACACGGAGAAGGTCTGCGGCACGCCCGTCAGCCTAACGCGCAGCTCCGTCCGCCTGGTCATGACCACCGGGACCTGGCGTCCCGTCGAGGGGGCGCCCGCCATTGACCTCCACTCCGCCGGAGCGGTGGCAGACTGGTCGGCGTGTGGGGCGAACATCGATATGCCGTGAAAGCCACCTGGACCGGCAATCGCGGGTCGGGAACGAGCGGATACCGCGACTACGACCGCGCCGTGACCTTGACCGTCGACGGCAAACCCGAGATCGCGGCCTCCAGCGACAAGCCGTTCCGTGGCGATGCCACCAGATGGAACCCCGAAGACCTCCTCCTGGCCGCCTTGTCCGAGTGCCACCTGCTCTCCTACCTCCACGCCTGCGTGCAGGCCGGCGTCGTGGTGGTCTCGTACGAGGACGACGCAAGCGGCACGATGGTGGAAGACGGCGCCGGCGGCGGCGCCTTCCGCGAGGTCGTCCTGCGCCCGAGGGTCGTCGTGGCCGAGGAGAGCATGCGGGCAGCGGCCGAGGCGGCGCATGCCCAGGCGAATGCCTGGTGCTTCATCGCCAACAGCGTGAACTTCCCGGTTCGTCACGAGCCGGTCATCAGCGTCGCCTGACGCCGAACGCCCACTCCCGCCGACGGCTAGCGCCGCTCGTGCGGAAGGACCTGCCTCAGGCGTTCCACCGGGTTCTGTGCGGGAGCCTCGTTGTATGACCCGGCGAGCTCCTGGCCCGACAGTGCGTGGATCGCGGCCATGATCTCGTCGGTGGCCGCCCGGCGCGCGCGGCCCGACGAGGCCGGACCGTGATGGGAGAGGTCCAGCGGCTCTCCGTACCGGATCGTCACGCGCGGGCGGAACCGGGGCCATTTGGCGCCGACGGGCATCGCCTCGTTCGTCCCGATGAGGCCCACGGGCACGACTCGGGCTCCCGATTCCAGGGCGAGGAACGCGACGCCGGTGCGGCCCTTGTAGAGGCGGCCGTCGAGGGAACGGGTCCCCTCCGGATACAGGGCGATGGCGCGTCCCGACTCCAGGATGCGTCGCTGCTGGTCGAGAGCATCGAGAGCCGCTTGCCCCGCGCCCCGCTGCACCGGTGTCGCACCGATCGCGGTGAAGAACTGGCGGCTGATCCAGCCGGCGATGCCCTTGCCGTCGAAGTACGACGACTTCGCAAGGAAGTAAACGGGCCGCGGCGCGAACATCGGGATGACGAAGGAGTCGATGAACGACAGGTGGTTGCTCGCCAGGATCACCGGACCCTTGCGCGGCATGTGCTGGGCGCCTTCGATGCGAGGCCGGTAGATCAGCCGGGCCAGCGGAGCGACGACCCACCGCCCGACGACGTAGGTGAAGCCCACTCCCGAGACGTCGTCACTGGATGCCTCCACCGAAGTCGGTTCCGGCGTCTGGGGTTCAGTCACCAGACGAGGGTACTCCCGATCGCATTCCGGGCGTGGTATGACGCTTTCACAGCGGGGACAGAAGAAGATGCGCCAGGATAGGAGGGTTCTGCCCCGGCCGGGGTGCTTCCCTTCACTCGTGAGGTCTCTTCGTGCGTCTTCGCCCGCTCGCCACCGTGTCCATCGCCGCTGCATCGGCGCTTCTGCTGGCCGGTTGCGCCGGACTGGGTGGAAAGGCGCCCACGCCGACGGCGAGCCCGACGGCCACGGCGGCCGTGGACCTGTGTGACGCGATGGCGGCGCCGGGCGACGCGTCGAAGGCCGTGTCCGTCTCGGGCAAGTTCGGAGCCGAGCCCGACAAGGTCGAGTTCGCCTCACCGCTCACGGTCGACGACGTCCAGGTCAGCGTGCTGGAGAAGGGCAAGGGGGATCCGCTCGTCGCGGGCGACTACATCTCGTTCGCCTTCAACGCCTTCAGCGCCGAGACGGGCAAGCCCCTCGGAACTGCCGGATACAAGCCCGGCGAGATGCTGCCGACGCAGATCTCGGCTGCCACCGGTCTCGGGCAGCTGCTCGGCTGCAGCGCTCCGGGAACGCGGATCGTGGCGACCTTCCCCGCGACCGAGGCGACCGAGTCGACGCCGGCCGCCGCTGCCGAGGTGTACGTGATCGATCTCCTCTCCGTCGTCCCGACCGCCGCGTCCGGCGAGCAGCAGGAGCCGGTGCCCGGCATGCCCACCGTCACGACGGGCGATGACGGCGCGCCCGAGATCTCCATCCCCGACGCCGACCCGCCCACCAAGACCGAGGTGGCGACCCTGAAGAAGGGTGACGGCCCCGAGGTGCGCTCCGGCGACACCGTGCTGATCCAGTTCCGCGGCATGCGGTGGTCGACCGGCAAGCTCTTCGACGGTGGCGACACCTGGGCCAGCGGCACTCCGTACTCCGCGCAGACCACCGGTTTCGTCAAGGGCTTCCAGAAGGCCCTCGACGGTCACACCGTCGGGTCGCAGGTGCTCGTGGTGATCCCGCCCGCCGACGGCTACGGCGAGGGCAAGATCAACGACGCCGACCTGAAGGGCGAGACGCTCGTCTTCGTCGTCGACATCCTCGGGGTGCAGCACGCCGCTGCCGCTCAGTGAGCCGGTGACCGCAGGGTCCTAGGGTGGGAACCATGCGGCGCGTCCTGATCCTCGGTTCCACCGGCTCGATCGGGACGCAGGCGCTCGATGTCATCCGCGCGAACCGTGACCGGTTCCATGTCGTGGGGCTCGCGGCCGGCAGCGATCGTGTCGCCCTCGCGAGGCAAGCCGCCGAGTTCGGCGTCTCGGCGACCGCGCTCGGGGCCGCCGAGGCCGAGGCGCTCGTGCGCGACGTGGCAGCAGACGTGGTGCTCAACGGGATCACCGGATCGGTGGGCCTCGGGCCCACGCTCGCCGCTCTGGAGACCGGACGAACCCTGGCGCTGGCGAACAAGGAATCCCTCATCGTCGGCGGAGAGCTCGTGACCGCCATCGCCGCGCCCGGGCAGATCGTCCCGGTCGACTCGGAGCATTCCGCCATCGCCCAGGCCTTGCAGGCGGGCGCGCCCAGTGAGGTGCGCCGGCTCGTGCTCACCGCCTCGGGGGGGCCCTTCCGAGGCCGAACCCGAGAAGAGCTGTCGGCCGTCACGCCGGCCGAGGCGCTTGCCCATCCCACCTGGGACATGGGCCGTGTCGTCACGACCAACTCGGCGACGCTCGTGAACAAGGGGCTCGAGGTGATCGAGGCGCACCTGCTGTTCGGTGTGCCGTACGACGCGATCGATGTCGTCGTCCATCCGCAGTCGATCGTGCACTCGATGGTCGAGTTCGTGGACGGGTCGACGATCGCGCAGGCCTCTCCGCCGGACATGCGGTTGCCGATCTCTCTCGGGCTGGACTGGCCGCACCGTGTGGCGGGCGTAGGCGCCCCGCTGGACTGGACCCGAGCGACGTCCTGGACCTTCGAACCCCTGGACGACGACGCCTTTCCCGCCGTCCGCCTCGCCAAGCAGGTCGGCCGAGCCGGTGGCACCTATCCCGCCGTGTTCAACGCCGCCAACGAACAGGCCGTCGACGCTTTTCACGACGGCGAGCTCGACTTCCTCGGGATCCTCGACACGGTGTCCCACGTCGTGGATGCCCACACTCCACCCTCGAGGTTGACCCGGGAGACGCTGACGGAGGCGGAGCGCTGGGCGAGGGTCGAAGCAGATCGCCGGATCAGTAGGTCGTGAGGCCGTAAGCCCGGAACTGCGCACGCACGCGCTCGGTGAGCTCCGGCGACGGAGCGGGCGTGTCGGCCAGCTCATACGACCGCCCGACGGCATCCCACTTGTCGCGGCCCATCTGGTGGAAGGGCAGCACCTCCACGCGAGAGACCGCCCCCGCGCGCCGCGTGTTCAGCTCCGCCGCGTACTCGGCGACGCGGTCGATCGAGGCGGCGTCATCGGTGAGGTCCGGGACGAGGACGTACCGGATCCAGATCTCCGGGCCATCGGGGCGGTCTGCCAGCCGCCGCCCGAAGCGGAGCGTCGGCTCGAGGTCTCGGCCGGTGACGCGGCGATAAGTGGCGGGGTCGCCGCTCTTGACGTCGAGCAGCACCAGGTCGGTGTCGTCGAGCATCGCATCGGTCGCGTTCTGGCCGAGATAGCCGGAGGTGTCCAGGGCCGTGTGGATCCCGAGTTCCTTCGCGCCCCGAAGGATGCGCGCGGCGAACGCCGGCTGCATCAGGACTTCGCCGCCCGAGAGCGTGATGCCGCCGCCCGTGGCGCGGAAGACGCCGACGTAGCGGCCGATCCGCGCGAGCAGCTCGTCACTGGTGACCGGCTTGCCGTCCTTCATCGCGAGGGTGTCGGGATTGTGGCAGTAGAGGCAGTGCAACGGGCATCCGCTGAGAAACGTCGTGAGCCGGGTGCCGGGGCCGTCGACGGCGGTCACCAGCTCCCAGGAGTGGACGGAACCGAGCCGGCCCTCGCGCATCGCGGTGAGCCGGTCGTGGTGGTCGAGGGTCTCGACGTGCAGCCCGTCGAGACCCGCACCGGCGCGGCGTGCCGCGGGCGCCTGGAGGGGGACCTCCAGGCGCACCGCGTCGTCCGGCAGCGCCGCGTCGTGCATCGGCGCCGGTTCCTCGGGGCGACGGAGCATCGTCGCAGCCATGTCTTCAGCTCTCCTTCGCGGGACGGGTGTCGTCACATCGAGCCGTGGAAGGTGCGCGACAGCACGTCGAGCTGCTGTTCGCGCGTGAGCCGCACGAAGTTCACCGCGTAGCCCGAGACCCGGATGGTGAGCTGCGGGTAGTTCTCCGGGTGCTCCATGGCGTCTTCGAGCGTCTCGCGGTTGAGCACGTTGACGTTCATGTGGTACCCCTCCGACCCGACGTACGCGTCGAGGAGACCGGCGAGGTTGTGCACCTGCTCCTCCTTGGTGCGACCGAGTCCTGCAGGGACAACCGTGTTGGTGAGCGAGATCCCGTCCTGCGACTGCGAGTACGGGAGCTTGGCCACCGACAGTGCCGAAGCGAGCATGCCGTGCGTGTCGCGTCCGTTCATCGGGTTCGCTCCCGGGGCGAACGGCTCTCCCGCGCGACGGCCGTCGGGGGTGTTCCCGGTCGCCTTGCCGTAGACGACGTTCGAGGTGATCGTGAGCACCGACTGCGTCGGAAGGGCGTTCCGATACATCGGGTGACGGCGGATCTTCGCCATGAACCGCTCGACGAGGTCGACGGCGATGTCGTCGGCGCGGTCGTCGTCGTTGCCGTACGTCGGGAACTCGCCTTCGATGACGTAATCGACGACGATGCCGCGCTCATCGCGAACCGGGGTCACGGTGGCGTACTTGATCGCCGCGAGCGAGTCGGTGGCCACCGACAGGCCCGCGATGCCGCATGCCATCGTCCGCAGCACATCCTTGTCGTGGAGGGCCATCTCCAGGCGCTCGTACGCGTACTTGTCGTGCGACCAGTGGATGCAGTTGAGCGCTTCGACGTAGGTCTCGGCCAGCCAGTCCATCGTCTTGTCGAATCGCGCCATGACGTCGTCGAAGTCGAGGGGGCCGTCCCCGACCGGGGAAGCGAGGGGCGAGACCTGCTTGCCGGAGACCTCGTCGCGGCCGCCGTTGATGGCGTAGAGGAGGGTCTTGGCGAGGTTGACGCGTGCCCCGAAGAACTGCATCTGCTTGCCCACGCGCATGGGACTGACGCAGCAGGCGATCGCGGCGTCGTCACCCCACGCCGGCCGGATGATCTCGTCCGACTCGTACTGGACGGCGGAGGTGTCGATCGAGACCTGCGCGCAATAGTCCTTGAACCCCTGCGGCAGAGCCGGGCTCCAGAAGACCGTCATGTTCGGCTCGGGGGCCGGTCCGAGGTTGTACAGCGTCTGCAGGTAGCGGAAGGAGTTCTTCGTCACGAGCGGGCGCCCGTCTTCACCGACGCCACCGATCGTCTCGGTGACCCACGTCGGGTCTCCCGAGAAGAGCGAGTCGTACTCCGGTGTGCGCAGGAACCGGACGATCCGCAGCTTGATCACGAAGTCGTCGATGATCTCCTGCGCCTGCTCCTCCGTCAGCACGCCGGCGGCGAGGTCGCGTTCGACGAACACGTCGAGGAAGGTCGAGGTCCGGCCCAGCGACATCGCGGCGCCGTTCTGCTCCTTCACGGCACCGAGGTAGGCGAAGTAGAGCCACTGCACGGCCTCGCGGGCGTTCGTGGCGGGACCGGAGATGTCGAAGCCGTACGAGGCCGCCATCTCCTTGAGCTCGGCGAGGGCGCGGATCTGCTCGGCGTGCTCCTCGCGCTGGCGGACGACCTCTTCCGTGAACGGCATGGTGTCCAGGCCCAGCTTGTCGACCTTCTTGGCCGCGATGAGGGCGTCGACGCCGTAGAGCGCGACGCGGCGGTAGTCGCCGATGATGCGTCCGCGGCCGTAGGCGTCGGGGAGGCCCGTGATGATGTGGGAGCTGCGGGCGGCGCGGACATTGGGGGAGTAGACGTCGAAGACTCCCTGGTTGTGGGTCTTGCGGTAGTCCGAGTACACCTTCTTGAGCGTCTCGTCGACCTCGTATCCGTAGGTCTCCAGGGCACCCTCGACCATCCGCCATCCGCCGTTGGGCATGATGGCGCGCTTGAGTGGCGCATCGGTCTGGAGCCCGACGATCACCTCGTCCTCGCGGGCGATGTAGCCCGGTGCGTGGGCGGTGATGCCGGCAGGGGTGTGCGGGTCGACGTCGTAGATGCCGCGCTCGCGTTCCTCGGGGAACATCGCCGCGAGCGTGTTCCAGATCCGGGTCGTGCGCGCGGTGGGCCCGGCGAGGAAGCCCGCGTCTCCCTCGTAGGGCGTGTAGTTGCGCTGGATGAAGTCGCGGACATCGATGCCGTCCTGCCACGGGCCG
The DNA here is from genome assembly GCF_047607225.1 of Microbacterium sp. Taxonomy (GTDB): domain Bacteria; phylum Actinomycetota; class Actinomycetes; order Actinomycetales; family Microbacteriaceae; genus Microbacterium. The sequence continues at coordinate 9,468 of NZ_JASGDO010000054.1, forward strand.
GCGGCGAAGCCGTTCCATGCAGCGGGGAGGGCGTCCTGTGCGGCGGGAGTGACGGTGGTCATGATCGCATTCCTTGCTTCCTCGTGGGACCGGATGGACGGAACGACTCGCCCAGGGGCTCCGGATGTCTCCACGATATCCCTTGTGGTCAGACCACAACAGAACGATTGTGGACTTCCGTGGAGAACGCAACGAAAGTGCGGAATAGGTTGTGGTCAGTCCACAACGTCGGCGACGGGCCACCCGGCGTCTTCGAGGGCCTCGGCAGCGAGGGCGGGCGCATCGAACGGACGCTTGACCCCCGCGATCTCGCGGTAGCGCTGGTGCCCGGGACCTGCCCACACCAGGGCGTCGCCGTCGCGGAGCAGGGAGACCGCAAAGGCGATGGCCTCTTCGGGAGACGCGCACTCGTGGATCTCGGCGTCCGGACGTGCTGCGCGCGCGCCGGCGATCACCGCGGCCCGGATCGCGGCGGGATCTTCGGATCGGGGGTGCTGGTCGGTCACGACGAGCACGTCGCTGCCCCGGACGGCCGCAGCGCCCATCTCCGGACGCTTCGTCGTGTCTCGATCACCGTTTGCCGCGGTCAGCATGACCACACGCCCCGGAGTGACGTGGCGGACGGCGGCCAGCGTCTTCACGAAGGCGTCGGGCGAGTGGGCGAAGTCGATGTAGACGGCGGGGCCGTCGTCACCGGACACGCGCTGGATCCGTCCCGGCAGGTCGGCGGGGACGCGTGCCTCCGACAGCAAGGCCTTCACGGCGTCCCAGGCGTAGCCGGCCTCCACCAGCATCACGATCGCGAGCCCCGCATTGGCAGCCATATGGCCGCCGATGACGGGGACCGTCGTGACCAGCTCGCGTCCGTCGCGATGCGACAGGCGGAAGCGCGTGCCGTCCTGGCGCTCCTCGACGATCGCCACGGTCCAGTCTGCTTCTGCCGCGACATCGGCCAGCGCGGGGGTGAGGACGGTCGTGACGGGCACTTCGGCGCGACGGGCCACCTCGCGCCCTTCGGGGCTGTCGATGCAGACCACGGCGCGACGGGATCGGTGCGGGCGGAAGAGGTCGAGCTTGGCCTCGAGATACGTGGCCATGTCGCCGTAGTCGTCCAAGTGGTCGTGGGTCAGGTTGGTGAAGCCCGCCACGTCGAACAGGAGTCCGTCGACGCGGTGGCGCGACAGCGCCTGGGCGCTCACTTCGAGCATGGCCGCGTGCACGCCACGCTCTCGCATGAGGGCGAGCAAGGCATGCATCTCGGAGGCCTCGGGCGTGGTCAACCGGGACGGGATCACCTGACCGGCGATGTGACGTTCAGCGGTGGACGAGAGGCCGGTCACGATCCCGAGCGCCGCGAGGATGCCCTCGACGAGATGAGAGACGCTCGTCTTCCCGTTCGTTCCGGTGATCGCGAGCAAGAGCGGCATGTCCCGGTCGGTGCCGTAGACCCACGCCGAGAGATCGCCGAGACGTGCCCTCGGGTCGTCGACCACGAGCACCGGCACACCGGTCGCTGCAGCCGGTACGGCACCCGCCTCGTCGGTCACGATCGCCACGGCGCCGCGCTCGACGGCCTCCGGGGCGAACTCGGCGCCGTGACGGTGCGCTCCCGCGATCGCGACGAACACTTCACCCGAACGCAGATCGCCGGTGGCCAGGGTGATGCCGCGGACACTCACGCCGGAAGGGTCACCGATGACGCGGTCGGCGAAGCGGTCGGCGAGATCGGCGAGCGACCGAGAGGGAGTGTGCTCGGGACGAAGGACCGGCGGCGTGGGGGCGATGTCGGACATGGCCCGTCCATCCTCTCATCCGAGGCCCGTTCCTCCCCGGCGGCGCACGTGTGCCTCACGGTTGACGAACAGCGGCGGCACGGTCGGTGCCGGGGCACACGGAGGGGATCGCGTCGAGCGCATCCCCTCCGTGCGGTCGTCAGGACGCCCGGCGTCGCAACAGGGTCATACCGAGAGCGGCCAAGGCGGCGACGAGCGCGCCGCCGGCGAGCCAACGAGCCACGGGATCGGCGGCGTCGGACGCTGCCGATCCTTCGGCCTTCGGAGTGGAGCCGGTGGCATCGTGGTCTCCGCCGTCGCCGTGTCCGTCACCGGTCGAGGCTGCCGCGGGCCCGACCGCGACCACCGGTGCCGGGGCATCGAGGTCGTGGGCCTCCTGTCCCTCTTCGGCGATCTGATTCCAGTTCGTCTCGCCGGTCTGGCAGGTCTGCAGGACCGGGAAGGCGATGTCGGAGTCGGCGACGGAGGAGGAGAAGATCGCCTCGAGCGCCACCGAGGCGCTCACGCCGTCCTCCACCGGGGTGAGGGCGGTGAAGGTGACCTGCGTCGGGATGCCGTCGGTGCCGACCTCGCGGGAGATGGTCCACGCGCCGTCGAGCACGGGAGTGATCCCGTCGACGCCCTCCGGGATGTCGATGGTGAGGGCGGTCGTCGGCGAGCCGTCGCAGCCGTGGCTGAAGCTGAAGGCGAGTCGCGTGGAGGAGTTGGCCGCCGCCTCCTCCGGTGTGACGTGGACGTGGGCGGATGCGGCGAGGGGGGCGGCGACGACGAGCGCGGCGGCAAGGCCCACGCCGCCGACGGTCAGCCGCGCGCGACGGCGCGAGGAAACGGATCGAGTCATGAGGGTGCTTTCTGTGTGAAGAGGTCGATGCGCCGCGGGCGGAGAAGCCGGCGACGAGAGCCGGTTGAGACCGGCCAGGATCAGAACGCCGCGGCGGGCGGACCTCTTCGGGAGAGCACGGACAGGAAGACCGGCGCGGGGCCGGTGACAGCGTGCGCCGGAGCGAGCAAGCGCGGGCGCGGTGGCGACACGATCGGTGAGAGGGCGCGCGCTACCGCCGAGCGGAGACCACGGGCGATCCGACGCACGGCGGCTTCGCCGGTCAGCAGCAGGATGACCGTCAGCACTCCGGCGACGGCGTGAGTGACGAGCATGCCCGGGGTCAGATGCGCGTGCGACGCCGCTTCGCCGTTCGGCATCGAGAGGGTCACGAGCGCTGCCGTCGAGCCGTGGTGGTGTCCGCCGCCGATCCGGACGGTTGCGGCGCCGTCCAGGAGCACGAACGCGACGTGCAGCAGAGCCTGGGTCAGCAGGACGCTCGTCATCGTTCCCGCCGCGCCCATCCGCCGACCCGCGAGCCACACGCTGCAGGGCAGGACGAGGAGCGCGACGCCGATCACCATCCACCACGCCGGCGCACCGCCTCCGGCCAGGGTATGGGCGGTCGCGGCGAGCACGGTGGCGATGACCGCGGCCGCGGCACCGCGCAGAGCGCGCTCGCGTCGCGTCGCCCGCCCCCGTTCGTGCATGACTCCGAGCCTATCGGGCGCGGGGCGCGGCCAATTCAAAGCTCGTCCGAGTAGCCTGAGCGATCGTGACCGTCATCGCATTCGTCATCGGGGTCGTCATCCTCGTGCTCGGACTGGGCGTCTCGATCGCTCTCCACGAGATCGGGCATCTCCTGCCGGCGAAGCTGTTCCGCGTGCGCGTGGGACAGTACATGGTGGGTCTCGGCCCGACGCTCTGGTCGCGGCGCATCGGAGAGACGACCTACGGGGTCAAGGCGCTTCCGCTCGGCGGCTTCATCTCGATGTCCGGCATGTACCCGCCGTCGCCGCGAGAGACGCGCCTGGGTGGCGGTTTCTTCGCGACCATGGTCCAGGACGCCCGCGCCGCCAACGACGAGACACTGGTGGGCCGAGGGGACCGCCGTGCGTTCTACGAGCTCCCGGTATGGCGCCGGATCGTCGTGATGCTCGGTGGGCCGATCATGAACCTGCTCCTCGCGATCGTCTTCATGACGATCGTGCTGTCGGGAATCGGTGTCCAGACCCCGACCACGACCATCGCCGCCGTCGATGCCTGCGTCCTTCCCGCGACCGAGAACCGTGGCGCGTGCGAGCCGGGGGATCCGCAGTCTCCCGCCGCTGCCGCCGGCATCCGTCCGGGCGATCGGATCGTGTCGGTCGCCGGGACCGCGGTGGCCGACTTCGAGGCGGCGACGAAGATCATCCAGGCCTCGCCGGGCGAACGGCTGGATGTCGTCATCGAGCGAGACGGTGAGCGCCGGACGCTCGAGGTGACGCCGCTGCTGGCGGAGCGCTCCATCACCAAGGCCGACGGAACGACCACGACGGCCGAGGTCGGGTTCGTCGGCATGACCGCGACCGTCGCTCCCGTGCCCCAGCCCATCTGGGAGGGGGCGGCGACGACGTTCGAGCGCACGGGACAGGTCGTGGGCATCATCGGTCAGTTGCCGGCGCGGGTGTACCAGACGGCGGTCGACACCTTCAGTGGCGCCGGGAGGGATCCGAACGGTCCGCTCTCGGTCGTCGGGGCGGGGCGCCTGGCGGGAGAGGTCGCCGTCGTCGATGCGCCCATCCTCAACCGGGCCGCAGCGATCCTCGAGCTCCTCGCCGCCCTGAACATCGCTCTGTTCGTCTTCAACCTCGTGCCGCTGCTGCCCTTGGACGGCGGGCACGTCGTCGTCGCACTGTGGGACGGGGTCAAGCGCGCGTGGGCGCGCCTCTTCCGCCGTCCGCCGCCCCGGCCCGTCGACGCGACGCGGCTCGTGCCGCTCACCTTGATCGTGGTGGTGGCTCTCATCGGGATGGGCGGCGTGTTGATCCTCGCCGACATCGTCAACCCGGTGAAACTGCTCGGCTGACCGGCCGCGCGCCCATCCGGAGAGGCTCTCAGTCCGCCGTGCGCGCGAAGGCGAAGCCGATGAGTCGCTCGAGGGTCGCCAAGCCGTCTCGCGAGAGGATCGACTCCAGGTGGCCCTGTACCGAGGAGAATCCCGGTCCGCGGAGGGCGTAGACATCTCCTGTCTCCGGGTCGGCGGCCACGTCGGCCTCGGCGAATCGCGACGTCCCCCCGGGGACACGGGCGGTGAAGGTGTTGTAGAACCCGATCGAGGCCGGTTGCCCGAACACGTCGACCGACTTCTGCAGACCCTGGTGTGGGCTGTCGAGCGGCTCGAGCGCGATACCCAGGTGGTCGGCCAGGATCTGATGGCTGAGGCAGACAGCGAGAAGCGGACGACCTGCCTCGCGGCGCGCGGCGACGATCTCGCGCATGCGTCGGATTCGCGGGTTCCCGGCGTCCCGCGGGTCGCCCGGTCCCGGTCCCGAGACGAGCAGGTCGGTCTCGATCGTCGTGTCGGCGGCGTGCCACGGCGTGATCGTGACCGCGAAGCCGAGGTGGCGGAGCTGGTGGGCCAGCATCGTCGTGAAGCGGTCCTCGGCATCGACCACCGTCGCCGTGCGCCCCTCGAAGGGGCCGGTGTCCTCGCGGCCCTGCGGTTGGAGCCAGAACGGCGCGAGCCGCTCGTTGCGCGCAGCCAGCAGGGCAGCGATCTCGGGATCGTCGACGAGACGCCGGGGCTGGGGGGCCGGGGCGTCTTCGTCGAGTGCGGCGGCGTCCAGGAGAGCGGCTTCCGCCGCGTGGTCGCGCTCGACAGCGCCGAGGGCTCCCAGCACCCCGGCCGCCTTGCCGTGGGTCTCGCCGACCTCGCCGTCGGGGTCGGAGTGGCGGACGAGAGTGGCTCCGACCGGCACGCGCAGACGGCCGCCTGCCAGGTAGGCCGTTCGGATCAGGATCGGCGCGTCGAGGTCGTGGCCTCCCGAGGCCGCATCCGGGGTGAACAGCGCCGCGACGCCCGAATAGTATCCGCGCGGTGAACGCTCGTGGCGCGTGATGACGGTGCACGCGTTCTGCATCGGCGAGCCGGTCACGGTGGGCGCGAACATGGTCTCACGCAGGATGTCGCGAGGGTCCATCGCGCTCGTGCCCCGCAGCATGTACTCGGTGTGGGTGAGCCGCGACATCTCCTTGAGATGCGGACCGGTGATACGTCCTCCGTCGCTGCACACGGCGGACATCATCTTCAGCTCCTCGTCGACCACCATGAACAGTTCCTCGGTCTCCTTGGTCGAGGAGAGGAACTCCGCGAGTGTCTCTCGACTGGCGCCGCCGGCGGGGTGGCGGAACGTGCCGGAGATCGGGTTCATCGTCACGACGCCGCCCCGAGCGCTCACGTGGGCCTCGGGACTTGCTCCCACCGCGATGTGTCCGTCGGTGACGACGAGGAACGTCCAGTACGCGCCGCGTTCGTGTTCGAGGAGCGCGCGGAACCAGGTGAGGCCAGCCGTGACCGGATCCACCGACACCTCGGCCGTGAAGTCGCGCCGGATGACGAAGTTCGCGCCTTCGCCGCGCCCGATCTCATCGCGGATCACCCGGCGGACGATGTCGGCGTACTCCGCGTCGGAGATGTCGAAGCCCGCGTCCGTCAGCGGAACCGGGGCGGACGGAAGCGCGGCGACGACCTCGTCGCGCGGGGAGCGGTAGTGCTCCTCGACGACCAGGCATCGCAGCGGCGCCGTGTCGTCGTGGCATTCGAAGCCGCGTTCCACGACCTGCCGGAACGGCACGAGTGCCAGGACTTCGCGGGGAGTCCCTGCCTCATCGGTGAGGGGGATGTCGCCGAGGAGGGCGACATCGACGACGGTCCCCGTGAGCAGTTCCACGGACGCGGGGTCGCGGCTGAGGAGAGCGAAGGGTGAGCCGTGCGCGACGGCGGACCGGAGCGCATCGAACGCGGGACGGAGCGGATCGGCGTCGGACATCGGAGGAGCCTTCCGGGTATGGCGGGCGATCGCCTGAGACAGAAAAACCGCCCGGGACAGGGGCGGTCAGGTCTGAGTTCGCGAACACACCGCCTAGAAGGCGGGCCACCACGTGCGGTTCGAGAGCATGCGCTCACGATAGCAGGATCGGGCCGTGCCGCCGCTCCGCGCCAGGTCCTGGGAGCGCGGCGGGGTTCAGCCGGCGCACAGGGCCCGATGCCACCGCTCGGCGTAGGCTGGAGGGGTGCCAGCAGTCAATCTCGGGATGCCGCGCGTGCCCGACGTCCTCGCCCCGCGTCGCAAGAGCCGCCAGATCCGCGTCGGCAAGGTGCTCGTCGGCGGTGACGCTCCGATCAGCGTGCAGTCGATGACGACCACGCCCACGACCGACATCAATGCGACGCTCCAGCAGATCGCGGAGTTGACGGCCTCCGGCTGCGAGATCGTCCGGGTCGCGGTTCCTTCTCAAGATGACGCGGACGTGCTTCACATCATCGCCAAGAAGAGCCAGATCCCCGTCATCGCCGACATCCATTTCCAGCCGAAGTACGTTTTCCAGGCCATCGACGCGGGCTGCGCCGCCGTGCGGGTAAACCCCGGCAACATCCGCAAGTTCGACGATCAGGTCGGTGCGATCGCTCAGGCGGCCAAGGCAGCCGGAGTGTCCCTGCGGATCGGCGTGAACGCCGGTTCACTCGATCGTCGCCTCCTCGAGAAGTACGGGAAGGCGACTCCGGAGGCGCTCATGGAGAGCGCCGTCTGGGAGGCGTCGCTGTTCGAGGAGCACGACTTCCACGACTTCAAGATCTCGGTCAAGCACAACGACCCGATCGTCATGGTGAAGGCGTATCGGCTGCTGGCCGAGCGCGGCGACTGGCCGCTCCACCTGGGCGTGACCGAGGCGGGGCCGGCGTTCCAGGGCACGATCAAGTCGGCGACGGCATTCGGGATCCTGCTCTCGGAGGGCATCGGCGACACGATCCGGGTGTCCCTGTCCGCGCCGCCGGCCGAAGAGGTCAAGGTCGGGCACCAGATCCTGCAGTCGCTGAACCTTCGCGAGCGCAAACTCGAGATCGTCTCCTGCCCCTCGTGCGGGCGCGCCCAGGTCGATGTCTACACGTTGGCCGACAACGTCACCGAGGGACTGAAAGACATGACCGTGCCGCTGCGGGTCGCGGTCATGGGCTGCGTCGTCAACGGACCGGGGGAGGCGCGCGAGGCCGACCTGGGAGTTGCCAGCGGCAACGGCAAGGGGCAGATCTTCGTCAAGGGCGAGGTCATCAAGACTGTTCCCGAGGCCGACATCGTGGCGACGCTGATCGAAGAGGCCAACCGCATCGCGGCCGAGATGGGTCCGGATGCCCCGCTCGGGACCGCGCAGGTCGTCACGTCTTAGTCCCTGGAGCTCATGCTCCGGAATGCGCTCCCATCGGAGCGCGATCGGTGCGTGGCGCGGAGTCGAGCGCCGCGTTCAGGTCGGCGATGAGGTCGTCGACGTGCTCGAGTCCGATCGACAGCCGCAAGATGTCGGCGGAGGGCCGTGCCTCGGGCGTCACAGGGCGATGGGTCAGCGCCGCCGGGTGCTGGATGAGCGAGTCGACTCCACCCAGCGACACGGCGTGTGTGAACAGTCGGGTGGTCTGGGCGACGTGGGAGGCGGCCGCGTATCCGCCGCGCAGGCGGATGGCGATCATGGCCCCACCGCCACGGAGCTGAGAGCCCACGAGCGGGCTGCCCGACCGTCCGGGATAGAACACCTCGGCGATGTCGTCTCGGCCGGCGAGCGAGTCGGCGAGTCGGGCCGCGCGTTCCTGTTGCGCCGCGATTCGGAGCGGGAGAGTCGGAAGGCCGCGGTGCAGCAGATAGGCCGCCCAGGGGTGCAGGATCGCTCCGGTGATCGCGCGGATCGGGCGCAGGCGCTCCGTGATCTCGTCGGAGCAGGCGATGACACCCCCAACGACATCGCCGTGCCCGCCGAGGTACTTCGTGGCGCTGTGGAGGGACATCGCTGCACCGTGGGCCAGCGGATTCTGGAGGACGGGGGTCGCGAAGGTGTTGTCGACGAGCACGGGCACCTCACCGGCCGATCGCACGACGCGCGCGATGTCGACGAGCTCGAGCGTCGGATTGGCCGGCGTCTCCACGATCACCAGGCCGGTGTCGGCGCGGACGGCAGCCTCGACCTCCTCCGCCTCGCAGAAGGTGACCTCGGTGCCGAGCAGACCGCTCGCGAGGAGATGATCGGTGCCGCCGTAGAGCGGCCGCACGGCGATCACGTGCCGTCTCCCGCGCGCGGTGGTGTGCGCAAGGATCGCCGCGGTGAGGGCGGCCATGCCGGACGAGAAGGCCACGGCCTGGTCGGCGCCCTCGAGGAGTGCCAGCGCCGTCTCGAACCTCGCCACGGTCGGGTTCCACAGTCTCGCGTAGACGTTGCTGCCTCCGTTCGGAGGGGTCGACCCCGTGGCCAGCGCCTCGTAGGAGTCCCCGCCGCGCGCCACATCGGGCAGGGGGTAAGTGGAGGAGAGGTCCAGCGGGGTGGCGTGTACGCCGAGCTCGGCGAAGTCGTCTCTCGCGGCGTGGACGGCGATGGTCTCCAGGTGATCTCCGAGCGTCATGGCCATGATCTTGCTCCATTGCTCGACGCGACCAGATGGCGATGAATGAAAACACAGAAGAGAGCTGCGATCCTGGGGTCATCAACAAGTCAGAGGTCCAAGGAGGCTCCCGCATTGCCTGATCAGCGATCGACCCCGCTCGATGCTCTCGACCTTCGGCTGCTGGCCGCTGTCGTCTCTGCGCCGACCGCCTCCAACAAGGCGCTCGCGGCGGGCCTCGGTGTGGCCGAGTCGACCTGCGCCTACCGGCTGCGTGCGCTTCGCGCCCGTGGCGTCCTCTCCCTCCCGCAGGTCGAGGTATCGCCGCCGGCCGTCGGTCTTCCGCTCCAAGCGGTGATCCGGGTGAGACTCGGTCGGCACGATGCCGAGGGAGTCGGGCGCTTGTTCGACGACCTGGTGCGCACGCCGGGCGCGCTGGAGGTGTTCCATTTGGCGGGAGCCGACGACTTCCTCGTGCACGTCGCTGTCGGAGACGCCGCGGCACTGCGCGATATCGTTCTGCAGCACATCACCGTGCATCCGATCGTCCGCACGACGGAGACGAACCTCGTCTTCGAACGCCGTGCCGGTGTCGGCGTGGTGCCGCGTCTGACGCGGGCTGCATCGGAGGGATGACGGCGTCGCCTCACTGCAGACAGAACTCGTTGCCTTCGGGGTCCCGCATCTGGACGTAGAGCTCGGGCCACGGACCCCACGTCTGATCGACGATCCTCACGACGCTCGCGCCGGCGGCGACCAGGCGGTCGGACTCCGCTCTCAGCGCGGACCGGCGATCACCCGTGCCGTCGTCCGGCGCCGTGACATCCAGATGCACTCGGTTGCGTCCTTGTTTCGGGCCGTCGGCGTGGTGGAAGAACAGGCGGGGGCCTCGTCCTTCCGGATCCTCCGCCAGGCCGCGCGAGGTCAGGTCCTCCGGTTGCAGGCCTCTCGCGAGCAGGTGGGCCCGCAACTCGTCGTCGAACTCCGCGTAGGGATAGCCGAACACGTCGGACCAGAACCGTGCGAGGGCGGGAGGGTCGTCCGCATAGAAGGTGATGTTGCCGAGGGTGGCCATGTTGTCCTCCGATCCGCGCCTCAGTCCAGGCTCGCGCTCGAAGCCGACAGTACTCCTGGCCGCGCGAGGGGCCACTTCCTCGGTGTATTCCTGAGAGGGAATGGGTGAGACCGCATTGTTATGGCCCGCCCCTGGTTGGGACCGCTCCCGTCGTGAAACGATTCGTCCATGAACCGGACGCTCCGTGCTCTCCTCGTCGCCGTTGCCGCCGTCTCGCTTGTCGCGTGCGCCCCGACCGCGCGTCCTGGCGGCTCCCCGACGCCGGCGTCGTCGCCGTCGGCAGCCGCCGACCCGACACCGAGTGTGGAGCCGGCCACCACGCCGACGATCCCCCTGGGAGGCGAGTGCGACGACGTCCTGTCCGCTGTGCAACTGGACGACATGCTCGGCGAGGGATGGAAGACCCGTGACGAGAGGGTGCTGGAATGGGTGCCGGACAACCCCATCCTGCCGACCGCCGGGGGGCTGGAGACGATCGGCGGGCTCGACTGCCACTGGATGATCGGCGGAGACTTCTCCGCCGGCTCGCCGGGGGACCTGGGGGTCGTCATCGTGCCCGCGGTCCATGCCGAGCTTCCCTCGGTGAACGACCTGACCGAGATGCACTGCGACCCGGCGTACGACACCACGATCTGCCGATTGGGACGCGTCATGGGCGACGTGTGGGTCCTCGTCAGCACTGGCGTGCCCGGTGATGAACTGGACTCCGCCGCGTTCTTGCCTCAGGCGCTCGATGCCGTCGCTGCGACCATCGGCGACGGGGTCGAGGCGGCGGCCCTTCCACCGGCTGCGGGATGGTGGGCCCTCCCGGAGTGTGCCGACATCGCCGAGCAGGTCCGTCTGGAGGACTTCCTCGGCGAGGGGTATCGCAGCGGGTACTGGGAGGGCAGTCCACAACGCGAACAGCTGATGCTCGCCGACGCGGGCGCCCAACTCACCTGCCCCTGGTTCACGGGGGAGGCCGGAGGCGCTCCCGACGGCGCCTTCTACATCGTCTCCCTGGATCTCGCGCCGGGAGCGGCGTGGAGATGGGACGAGATCGCTGGCGCGCAGGATGCGATCGTGGCGAGCGTGACCGGAGCCGATGCCGCCGTCGCGTTCGATCTGGGCGAGGGCAACGCCGCCGTCTTCGCCACCGACGGGGTCAATGTGCTCGAGGTCTCCGGAGTGCCGGAGGGGATGGCACTGACGCTGGCGGAGCGGGCGTTGTCGGCGATGGGATGAGGTCTCTCGGCGCTCAGGGCCACAACGAGTGATAGGCGTTGATGGCAGGCTGGCCGCCCAGGTGCGCGTACAGGACGGTGGAGTCACGCGGGATGTCCCCCGACTCGACGAGATCGATCAGTCCCGCCAGTGACTTGCCTTCATACACCGGGTCGGTGATCATGGCCTCCAGCTGGGCGCCGAGCGCCATCGCCGTCATCGTCGAATCGACGGGCACGCCGTAGAGGTCTCCGGCCCATCCGTCGAGCACCTGGATCTCGTCGTCGCGGAGGTCGCGGCCCAGCTCGATGAGCCCCGCGGTGTGGCGGGCGATGCGCTCCACCTGTGCCCGGGTCTGGCGAAGAGTCGCCGAGGCGTCGATGCCGATGACGCGTCGGCGCACACCGGTCAGCTCCTCCAGCGCGGCGAAGCCGGCGATCATGCCGGCGTGGGTCGAGCCGGTCACCGTGCACACGATCACGGTGTCGAAGAAGATGCCGAGGCTCTTCTCCTGCTCGGCGACCTCGAACGCCCAGTTCGCGAAGCCCAACCCGCCCAGCCGGTGTTCGGAGGCGCCCGCGGGAATGGGATACGGAGTTCCTCCGGCAGCCTCCACCTCGGCGAGGGCCTGTCGCCACGAGTCGCGGATACCGATGTCGAAGCCGGCGTCGTCGAGCCGGGTGTCCGCGCCCATCATGCGCGAGAGAAGGATGTTCCCGACGCGGTCATTGGTGGGGTCGTCCCACGGCACCCACTTCTCCTGGACGAGACGCGCCTTCAGGCCGAGGTGTGCGGCGACGGCAGCGACCTGGCGCGTGTGGTTGGACTGATAGCCGCCGATCGAGACGAGCGTGTCGGCTCCGCTGTCCAGGATGTCGGGGACGATGTACTCCAGCTTCCGCACCTTGTTGCCGCCGAAGGCGAGGCCGCTGGCGACGTCCTCGCGCTTGGCCCACACCTGCGCGCCGCCGAGGTGCTGCGTGAGACGCTTCAGGTGGTGCAGGGGGCTCGGTCCGAACGTCAGCGGATAGCGGGGGAAGTCGGCGAGGATCATGCGGTTCCTTGCGATGGAGGGGCGGCGTGATACGCAATATATCGCACGAGGCGGACGAGTGGCGCGGCGCGAGGCGGGCCTGGGTCGCGGCGGGTCAGTGGAGCGCACCCCCGACGAGCGCCGGTGTTGCGCCGGGCTCGAGCGAGGTCATGACGGCCAGGCGAACAGCCTCCGCAATCGCGTCTGCAGGCAATCCCGGCTGGCCCTCGGGCGCGTAGTCGCTCGACCAGGGCACGTGCACGAACCCCACACGAGCACGCGGGGACGCATCGTGGAGTGCGGTGAAGAAGACGTGATTGCACACGAATGTCCCGGCGGAGTGCGATACCTCCGCCGGGATCCCCGCCGCGGCGATGGCGGCGGCGACCGCTTTCACCGGCACGGTCGAGAAAGCCGCTGCGGGCGCACCCGACACGCTCGGCACATCGACGGGCTGGTGGCCGGCGTTGTCCGGGATGCGTGCGTCCAGTAGGTTCACAGCGACGCGCTCGACGCCCACCATCGCCCGGCCGCCAGCCAGCCCTGTGGCGAGCACTACGTCTGGCCGGTGCGCCGCGAGCAGCTCGCGAAGGCGTGCGGCAGCTCCCTCGAATGTCACCGGAAGGACGTCCGTGACCAGGCGTGCAGGCCCATCCCACTGCGCGGCTACCCGTCGCACGGCTTCGCCACTGGGGTTGACGGCGTCCCCTCCGAACGGCTCGAACCCGGTGAGGAGTACCGTCGTCATCGCATCCCGCTTCCACGGTTCGACTCGACCGGCGCGAACTCCGTCGTCCCCGTGGTCACATCGGCCTTGGTGAGCCGCAGTCGAACGGTCGAACCCGGCTCGGCTGAGAGCCCGACGACCTTGGAGTCGACCGGCGGCTGCGCCAGCTGCACGCGGGCGCCGTCGGTGCGGCTTCCCACCACGACAGCGGTGAACTCCGCCCCTTCGTGGCCGTGCAACACGGCGGCCTCCACACGATCGAGCACTCCGGCCGTCAACTGACTCGAGCGCTGAGCGCTTCGGCTCATGAGAGCCGGGAGCTCGTGGAGGCTCTCCGTGGCCCATCGGGGCGCCTCTCTGCCGTTGGCGAGAGCTTCACAGATCACGAGTACCCACCGGTCGACCAGCCTCCGCAACGGCGCCGTGGCGTGCGCATAGGGAGCGCCGATCGCGGCCTGGATCGTCTCCGCGGGCGTCTCGCCGCAGAACGCGACGTAGCCGGCGCCGCGGAACAACCCTCCGGCGTACTCCTTGATCGCCCGCGCGGCCGGCGAGCGATCCAACGACTGCAGGTATTCGCCGTACGGCACCTCCGGAAGCCAGGGGATTCCGAGAGCCACCGTGCGGCTGCGAAACTCGGCGAGATCATCGGCTGCGGCAGGCGGCAGGGTGCGAAGGATGCCGACGCCGCCCCGCAGCATGATCTCTGCGGCTGCCATGCCCGTCAGGAGGGAGACCTGCGCGTTCCAGTCCTCCAGGGGCACGCCCTCGCGGCGCTCCAGGCGATAGCCGTGCTCCTCGACCACCACCCGCGTCTCCGGCAAGTTCAGGCTCGCTCCGCCGCGCTCCTGCTCGCGCGATGCGCGTTCCCGTCCGAACCATGGCATGGCGGCGAGCGGGGCGGGTGCGGACCCCGCGTCGATCGCACGCTGGGCGCTTTCGTAATCCCACTGGCGGCGCGAACGGATGACCGCCCGAATCAGCTCGGTGCGGACGGGAACAGCGTCGTCGTCCAGTTCGAACCGCCAGACGAACGCCCTCCGGTCTCGGTCGGGCAACAGTGACGCCGCGTCCTCACCGAGGACACGAGGGTGCAGCGGCACCCGCCCATCGGGCGCGTAGAGCGTCTGTCCGCGGCGGCGAGCTTCGAGGTCGACTGTGCCGCCGGGCACGACGTAAGCGGGTACGTCGGCGATCGCATAGTGCAGCACGCCGCCGGTCGGTGTGCGGGACAGATGGACGGCCTGATCCAGATCGGTCGAGCCGGGCGGGTCTACCGTCACGAACTCGATCTCGCGGAGGTCCGCAAGACCCGCTGACGCGGGGTCGGTGGGTGTGCTGTCGCGAGCAGCGAGGGCCTCTGCTTCCACTTCCGCGGCGAACGCAGGCGGGAGGTCGAGGCTCTCTCGGAGCGCCGCCAGCGACTCTGCGAGCTCTTCGCGGATCTCGCTCGGCACCAAGCGCGATCGACGGGAGGACACGCGGCCAGTGTAGGCCCGCGTCGACTGAGTACGGTGTGTGCTGTGCACACGCTCTCTCGCTCCCGTCTTGCTCGTGTCGGCCCGGTCGCCCTCGCGCTGGCGGCGGCGCTGTCGCTCTCCGGCTGCCAGGCCGACGTCGGCGATCCCGACCCCACGCCGCCACCAGCGGAGCCCTCGTCGACGAGCCCTTCGGAGTCGCCGGCGGCATTGCGGACCGAGCCGCAGCCGCTCTTGGCCGATGGATGCGACGGACTGTTCTCGGACGCAGAGGTGCGCCGGACGACAGGCGGTGCCGAACCCCGAGAGACCGGTCAGTTCTGGCAGGTTGCGATCGAGACGATCGGCGGGCTCTCTTGCCCGTTCCACAGCGACTCCATGGCAGGAGAGATCGTGCTCTTGCCCGCGAATCGGGCGTCCGGTACGGACCAGGCCATCGGCGCACCGGGGTGCGGGATCGACTATGACGAGGCGGTGTGCGTGGCCTCGCAGACCTCAGGGAAGGTCTGGGTGCTGGTGGCGATGCTCGTCGCCGGCGACGAGGTGCCCGAGGACGTGCCGGCCCCGCAGACCGCTGTTCTGGAGGCCGTGGCCGCGACGGTGCGAGACGTGGTTCCGGCAGGCGTGGACGCGGAGGAGGTCGTTCTGGATTGCGAATCGCTCGCCGAGCGTCTCGGGGTCACCGATGTCCTCGAGAACGATGTGATCTACCCGACGCGCATCGAGGAGGGGTCCGGGCCACTCGAACGCCGGATCGCCGACCATACTGGCGCCTCCGTGCGCTGCGACTGGTCCGAGCTGGACGATTTCCGAGAGCTGGGAGTGCTCGTGATCCCGGGCGGAGCGTGGGCACACGACGCTCAGGCGACGGCGATGCCGGGATCGCGAGACGCTGCCGTGGCAGGGGGACCTGCGACGCTGTGGGAGAGCCCGTCGGGCGAGACCGGGGTTCTGATCGCCGACGATGGCGATCTGGTGTGGGTCTGGGATCGCGGTGTTCGAGAATCAGACCTGCTGTCGGTCGCCGGGGTCTTCTTGGTAGCGTGAGAGTCGCCGTGTAGGCGCGGCGCCCCGCACTAAGCTTGACCCTCGTGGTCACGCGTCTCTCCAACTTCTTCCTCCGCACCCTCCGCGAAGACCCCTCCGATGCCGAGGTGACCAGCCACCGGCTGCTCGTGCGCGCGGGGTACATCCGCCGCGCCGCGCCGGGCATCTTCACCTGGCTTCCGCTCGGCCTGCGCGTGAAGGCGAGGATCGAGGCGATCATCCGCGAGGAGATGTCCCGGGCGGGCGCCTTCGAGGTGCATTTCCCTGCGCTGCTCCCGCGCGACCCCTACGAGGCGTCGGGACGATGGACTTCTTACGGTGAGGGCATCTTCCGGCTGCAGGACCGTAAGGGCGCCGACTATCTCCTCGCGCCGACCCACGAGGAGATGTTCACCCTCCTCGTCAAGGACCTGTACTCGTCGTACAAGGACCTTCCCCTGGCGATCTATCAGATCCAGGACAAGTACCGCGACGAGGCGCGGCCGCGCGCCGGACTCCTGCGCGGTCGCGAGTTCACGATGAAGGACGCCTACTCGTTCGACTACACCGACGAAGGGCTCGAGAAGTCCTACCAGGCGCAGCGTGATGCCTACGAGCGCATCTTTCAGCGCCTCGGCCTGGAGTACGCCATCGTCGCCGCCGACAATGGCCTGATGGGTGGCGCGCGCAGCGAAGAGTTCCTCCACCCGACACCCGTCGGCGAGGACACCTTCGTGCGCTCGGCGGCGGGATACGCCGCCAATGTCGAAGCCTTCGTCACCGTTGCGCCCGAGCCGCGGTCGATCGAAGGGCTGCCGGCTCCCGTGATCTTCGACTCGCCCGACACGCCGACGATCGAGACGCTCGTCCGGCATGCCGCCACGGTGCTGGACGGCGAGGTGACCGCTGCCGACACGCTCAAGAACGTCGTCCTCGCGCTGACTCATCTCGACGGCACTCGCGAACTCGTCGTCGTCGGGATCCCCGGCGATCGCGATGTCGACGACAAGCGCGCAGAGGTCGCTTTCGCTCCCGCGGCCGTCGAGCCCGCGACACCCGAGGACTTCGCCCGGCACCCCCTGCTGGTGAAGGGCTACATCGGTCCGTGGTCGGAGGAGGGGGCGATCCTCGGCGAGGAGTCGGCCACCGGCATCCGCTACTTCCTCGACCCGCGGGTCGTCGAGGGGACGTCGTGGATCACGGGTGCCAACATCGATCAGAAGCACGTCCACTCGCTGGTCGCTGGCCGCGACTTCGCGGGCGACGGGTTCGTCGAGGTCGCCAACGTGCGCGCGGGTGACCCCGCGCCCGACGGCTCCGGACCCGTCGAGCTCGCACGCGGCATGGAGATCGGTCACGTCTTCCAGCTCGGGCGCTACTTCGCCGAGACGCTCGGACTGAAGGTGCTCGACGAGAACGGCAAGCAGGTGACGGTCACGATGGGCTCGTACGGCATCGGTGTCACGCGGATCCTCGCGATCCTCGCCGAGCTGAACAACGACGACAAGGGCCTGATCTGGCCCGCGTCGGTCGCTCCGTTCGACGTGCAGGTCGTCGCGACGGGACGAGACGCCCTGGCCTTCGAGCTCGCCGAACGTGTGGCTGCGCAGCTGGAGGACTCCGGCCGTGACGTCCTTTACGACGACCGCCCCAAGGTCTCGCCCGGAGTCAAGTTCGCCGATGCGGAGCTGGTCGGTGTGCCGAAAATCGTCATCGTGGGCCGGGGCGCCGCCGAGGGCCAGGTGGAACTGTGGGACCGCCGGACGGGCGAGCGCGAGGTCGTCCCGGCCGAGGAGGTCGTTGCACGGCTGGCCGTCTAGCGACCTTCCTCGTGCGGAGGCCGGTCACGACTCCGGGTCGACCCGGGCGGCGACCCAGGGTGGCCCGAGGGGAACGACCCGGCGCGCGAGCGTGCGCCAGTAGAACTTCTCGACGCCCATGTAGGCGGCAAGCGCCGAGGCGATCAGGAGAACGATCGACCCCGCCGCCGCAAGGCCGGTGACCGCCGTGAATGCCGCGACGGCCTGGAGCGCGAGACCGAGCGAGACGCTCGCCAGGGTGAGCGGGAGCACGGTGTTGTGCGCCGCTCCGGCGAACGCGAACACGAACGCCAGAATCGCGAACGCCAGGGCGAAGGTCCCGCGGGCACCATCGGACACGTCGAACACGCCCAGCTCCTCGCCGAGGAGGAAGCCTGGCTGGACGATCCAGTACCAGCCGAAGGCGTTGTAGACGAGGAAATGGAAATCGTCGCCGTCGGCCCACGCGAGCATGCCGGCGATCACCTGCACCACACCGCCGAAGACCGCACCCACCCAGAACACGGGGCTCTCTTCGAGGACGCCGAGGTGGGCCAGCTGCGCGATGACGGTCGCCATCACGAAGCCGAGGAGGCCGATGAGTCCGGGGTCTGCGCGGCGAGGGGGGAGAGGCGTGGTCACGCCACCACGCTAGCCCGAACGCCTCGGCGGCCCCATGCACGGCGACCGGGAGAGCACGTTCAGCGCGAGACTCGTCCGTGCCTCATGGTGTCATCGGGCTGATCGCGCGTGACCAAGGCTTTGAGCATCCCTGCTGCCATGACGAGCTTGCCGTGGGCAGGTTCCCAGAACTCGATCTCTCGGGGCGTCACCCGCAGGAGCGCGATGTCGGGGGTGTCGAGGCCGTCTTCGAACCAGATGTCCAAAGAAGGGCTGTAGAGCTCCTCCATCCGTGCCCGGTCGTGGAGCACCTGGGCGGTGCCGGCGATCGAGACGAAGCGCATTCCCTTGGCGTCGACGTAGGAGAGCCCGACCGCGCGATCGGCGCGCACCTCGTCGACCTTCTTGGTCTCGTCCGAGGTGAAGAACCAGATGTTCCCTTCCTCGTCCATAAGGCGCGTGCTCATCGGCCTGCTGACGAGATTGTCGTCGTCGTCATGCGTCGTCAGCATCGTGAAGTCGATGTCCTCCACCAGCTCCTTGACCCGCGCCATCGCTTCTGCGCCGCCGACCTCGTTGTTGTTCTCGTCGTTGCCGTTTTCGCTCATGCGCCGACGATGACACGGATCGAGGCGCTCGCGGAGGGGATTGACACGGCCTGGGGAATCGATAGGTGTCTCTGATACGGGCCGAGCGGCGGGCGTCTGCCTTCGGGAAGGCATCCGTTCATCCGCGAGTCACCGTCCCGCACCGATGCGTGACAGGCTGAGGGCATGACGGACAGCCTCATTCCGCCGCAGGTGACCGACGACGTTCGCCGCTTGCTCCGCGACGCGGGCATCGCGGGCACCGACGACGATGCCGAGCTCGTCTCACGGATCCTGATCACCGGCGTCGGTCTGGGGCTCGATGACACGAGCCGGCTCGATCTGAAGATCACCTCGGCCGCACTCGCCGAGATGCGCCAGGCGTTCCGCCTCTTCGCCCCCTACCGTGGGGTGCCGAAGGTCACGGTCTTCGGGTCGGCGCGCACTCGCCCCGAGGACCCCCTGTACGCGGCGACCGTCGAGCTCGCGCGAGAGCTGGCAGGACGCGGCTGGATGGTCGTCACCGGCGCCGGCCCGGGGATCATGCAGGCGGCGGCCGAGGGAGCCGGCGGGGAGCACTCGTTGGGGGTCTCGATCCGGCTCCCGTTCGAGGAGAAGCCCAACTCGGTCATCGCCGGAGGCTCGCGGAACGTCGCGATGAAGTACTTCTTCACCCGCAAGCTCATGCTCGTGAAGGAGTCGAGTGGCTTCGTGTGTCTGCCGGGTGGGTTCGGCACGCTCGACGAGATGTTCGAGCTGCTCACCCTGCAGCAGACCGGCAAGGCCGAGCCCACCCCCATCGTCCTGCTGGATGCTCCCGGAGGAACGTTCTGGGAGGGCCTGCGCGAGTTCGCCGATCGCCACCTCATCCCGGCGGCGGTCATCTCTCCCGACGACCTCGATCGTGTGCTGTTCACCGACTCGGTGACCGAGGCCGCCGAAGCGATCACCGGTTTCTGGCGCAACTACGACTCGCTCCGGTGGGTCGGTGGGCGGCTGGTCCTCCGCCTGCGCGCGGAACCGTCGGACGCCGACCTGGAATCGCTCAACGATCGCTTCGGAACGTTGCTGACCCGCGGGCGGATCGAACGATCGGAGCCCCTGCGCCGTGAAGTGGAGGAGGCGGACCGGATCGAGCTGCCGCGCATCGTGATGCGCTTCGACCCGTTCCGGGTGGGCGAGCTGTTCCACCTCATCCGCGCGGTCAACGAGCTGCCGACGGCGCCCCCGCCGCGGGCACTGCCTCACAGGCGCGCGTAGCGGGCGCGGAAGAAGCAGAAGATCCCGTAGGCGACGAACCCGGCGCCGACGGCGGCCACGATCGCCGGACCTCCGGTGACCTCCAGCAGCGCCCGGATCGCGCTGTCGAGACCTCCCGCCGTGTCGGGGTCCACGCGCACGGCGGCGATCACGAGGAGGACGGCGAGAACCGACAGGGCGATGCCCTTCGCCACGAACCCCACGCTTCCGAGGGCGGTGACGAATACCTCCAGCGCCCCGCGGGGGATCGTCACCTTGTTGCGGTAGGAGCGGCGCACTCCCATCACGATGAACGCGATCCCGCCGATTCCGATCCCGATGCCCACGAGCCCCAGCAACCACGGGCCGCCGGGGACCGTGAGGACGCCGCGGCTGGCCTGCTGCACCGTCTCGTTCGCGTCGGGACGGGACCCCAGCGCGACGGTCGCCGCGATCACCGCGAGGGCGAGGAACACCGCGGCCTGACCCCATTCCGACAGCCGGACGCCCCATTTCTTCGCGTCGGACGAGCGCAGGACCGCGGTTCCGGCGGCGACGTGCCAGAGGCCGAGTCCCGCGAGGAGAGCCGCGATGACCCACAGCGCGGCGAATCCGAGGGGGGCCGTGGCGATGGTGGTGAAGGCGCCGGTCTGATCGCTCTTGCCGCGCCCGCCGAAGGCGATCACGAACGCGACCACGCCGATCATCACGTGCACGAGCCCGTTCGCGGCGTATCCGCCGCGAGCGAGCAGACGAAGGACCGTCGAGGAGCGCGCCTCGCGCGCGACCTCCCGTGTCGTGTCGTTCACCGTCGCCGTCTCCTCCCTCGCCCGTCCTCCGCTCACGCTAGCCAGTCGACGGCTGGGCGTCGATCGACGGGTGATCCCGGCGCGGGGGCGGAGGCGATCGGGTAACGTTGTGTGGATGCCGAGGCGGTGACGCCGAGGCGAGAGACGTGAATAGGGAGGAACCCGTGGACATCGATCTGGGACTTTTGCGGACGGTCGAGCGCGAGAAGGAGATCCCCTTCGACGAACTGGTCCGCATCATCGAGCAGGCGATCCTCACCGCCTACGCCAAGCACACTTCTCCCACCGGCGAGCTCCCCGACGGAGCGCGAGCGGAGCTGGACCGCAAGACCGGGCACGTGGCGGTGTTCATCCCTCTTCTCGACGACGAGGGCGCCGTCATCGGCGAGGAGGAGTCCACCCCCGAGGACTTCGGCCGGATCGCGGCGTTCGCCGCGAAGCAGGTCATCAGCCAGCGGCTCCGGGACATCGCCGATGACGCGATCCTGGGGGAGTTCCGCGGCAAGGAGGGCGACATCGTCGCCGGCGTCATCCAGCAGGGCCCCAACCCTCGCATGGTCCACGTCGACCTCGGCACGATCGAGGCGATCCTTCCGCCCGAGGAACAGGTCCCGGGTGAGGAGTACGCGCACGGCTCGCGGCTCCGCGTCTACGTGACCTCGGTGGCCAAGGGCACGAAGGGGCCGGCCATCACCGTCTCGCGCACCCACCCCGGTCTCGTCCGCAAGCTCTTCGCGCTCGAAGTGCCCGAGATCGCATCTGGCCTCGTGGAGATCGTCTCCCTGGCCCGGGAGGCCGGACACCGCACGAAGATCGCGGTCCGCGCCAACGACCCGGCGATCAACGCCAAGGGCGCCTGCATCGGCGAGCTCGGCCGCCGTGTGCGTGCCGTGACCGAAGAGCTCGGCGGGGAGAAGATCGACATCGTCGACTACGACGCGGAGCTCGCGAAGTTCGTCGCCAACGCCCTCTCGCCCGCCAAGGTCACCTCCAGCTTCATCCTCGATGCCGGCAGCAAGGCCGTCCGCGCCCTCGTACCCGACTACCAGCTCTCGCTCGCCATCGGCAAGGAAGGGCAGAACGCGCGCCTGGCGGCCAAGCTCACCGGCGCGAAGATCGACATCCAGCCCGATTCGATCCTGGAGTCGTGACGACTCCACGACGCGCGACGGCGGGGCGACCTCGGGGCGACCGAGCGATCCTGGCGGCCGAGTCGAAATCGCAGCGCGGCAAGAGGGGGTAGGATGGAACCTGTTCGAACGTGCGTGGGATGCCGCGTGCGTGCCCCCCGATCCTCTCTTCTGAGGGTCGTCGCTCGGAACGGCGTGCTCGTCATCGACGAGAAGGCCGTTCTTCCGGGCCGGGGCGCGTGGGTGCATGACACGGACGAGTGCAAGGACACTGCCCTGCGGCGTCGTGCTTTCGGACGAGCATTGCGTGTGTCGAGCCCGCTCGATACGCAGACCATCACACCCACCCACCAGCGAAACGGCTGAACGGCTATGGACACAAAGTGAACGGCTCGAAATGAGACCCGTCCGCACGTAACGGTCTGCCCTGTCCTGGGTAGGCCCCAGACAGGAGAATTGTGGCAAAACCACGCGTACACGAGATCGCTTCCGAGCTCGGCGTCGACAGCAAAGTCGCCCTCGCGAAGCTGAAGGAGCTCGGCGAGTTCGTCAAGAGCCCCTCGTCCACCATCGAGCCGCCCGTGGCTCGCAAGCTTCGGGCTGCGCTCGAGGCCGAAGGCGCCGCCAAGCCGGCTGACGCCGCGCCGAAGCCGGCCGCCAAGCCCGCGGCCCCGGCGGCCAAGCCCGGTC
>NZ_JASGDO010000055.1:0-44549 GCF_047607225.1 Microbacterium sp.
CTGAGCAGCCGGCTGAGGAGCCGCCCTCCGCGCCGGTGGCGGCCACCGCGGTCGTCGCGGCGGAGCCCGTGGCAGCCCCGTCTCCGGCGGCCGCACCGTCTCCTGCGGCAGCCCCGTCTCCCGCGGCCGGTCCGCTCCGCAGCGACGTGCAGCGCCGCGAGGGCGCCGTGCGCTCTACCCCGACGGTCGACGACCTCCTCAACTCCCGCGCCGATCGGGCGCGCCCGCGTGCCACCGAGGGGTGGCAGGGTGCGATCCGCCGGGCGACGGGCGGGGCGATCTCCCCGCGTCCCGGCAAGAGCGAGCGGTCACGCATCGAACGCGAGCGCAAGGTGCAGCGGCGGCTCGACGCTCCGCGCACGATCGTCGTGCTGAACCCCAAGGGCGGTGCGCACAAGACGACCAGCACCCTCCTGCTCGCCGCGACGTTCGGTACGCAGCGGGGCGGGGCCACGCTGGCCTGGGACAACAACGAGACCCGCGGAACGCTGGGGTGGCGCGCGCAGAACGCCCCGCACCACCGCACCGCCGTCGATCTGCTCGCCCATCTCGACCAGTTCACGCAGCCGACGCAGGCGAGTCTCGCCTCGCTCGACACCTATGTGCGCACGCAGGTGGACGCCCGCTTCGATGTGCTGGCCTCGGACGAGGACGCCGCCGCCTCCTCCACGATCGATGCGGCCGCGTTCGACCGACTCCACGGCGTGCTCTCGCGCTACTACCGCCTGCTGATCGTCGACACCGGCAACAACATGCGCGCCTCCAACTGGGTGGCCGCTGTCGCCGCGGCCGACCAGCTCGTGATCGTCTCGACCGTTCGCGAGGACACCGCCGCCAGTGCCGCGTGGCTCCTCGACGGTCTGCGTGAGAAGGGTTTCGACCACAAGATCGACCAGGCCGTCACGATCCTCGCCGCGCCCTCTGCGCGTCCGGACAAGCGGCTGTCGGAACGGCTCGAGCGTCACTTCGAGCAGGTGACGTCGGCGGTCGTGCACGTGCCGTTCGATCCCGCGCTCGTCGATGGCGGTCCGATCGACTTCGACGCGCTGTCGCCCGACACGCGCGACGCCTGGCTGACCGTGGCCGCCACCATCGCCGACCGCCTCTAGTCCCGCCTCCCCACCCCTTCACCGAGAGCACATGCTCTCAGCGAGCGCACACGTTATCCGCGTCAGTAAGGCGTGCGCTCGCTGACAGCATGTGCTCTCGACGGACGAGAGGGGGCGGACGGCGCGGGGCGGACGGCGTGGGGCGGGGGCGTCAGCCGAGGACGACGTTCTCGGGCTGCTCGCCGGCGAGGAGGTGCGCGATCTGTCGCCGGAGGAGCGCCGCGATGCGCGGTCTCATCGCGCTCGATGCGCCTCCCACGTGCGGGGAGATGAGGACGCCGGGCGTGTTCCAGAGCGGATGGCCTGACGGCAGCGGCTCGGGTTCGGTCACGTCCAGCGCCGCGCGGATCCGTCCGGCCGAGGTGTGACGCACGAGCGCGTCGGGATCGACCAGCGACCCGCGGCCGACATTGACCACGAGGGCGCCGTCGGGAAGGGCGGCGAGCTCGGCCTCGCCGAGGATGTGCCGCGTGCGCTCGCCGCCGGGAAGGCTCAGCACCACGATGTCGACGTCGGGAAGGATCTCGGCCAGTTCATCGATCCCGTGGACGTGCACACCGTCCTCGTCCCGCGCCGTCGAGGCGACGGGCACGAGCTCCACCTCGAAGGGGGCGAGGCGGGCGGCGATCGCCTTGCCCACGCCGCCGTAACCGAGGAGCAGCACCCGCCGGTCGGCGAGGCTGTCGGCGAAGACGGGGGCCCACACGCCGTCACGGCCGTTCACCGCGAAGAGGTCGAGCTGCCGCTGCACCGCCAGGGTCAACGCCACGGCGAGCTCGGCGGTGGAGGTCTCGTGCACGCTGGCGGCGTTCGCGAACCGCACACCCTCGGGGAGCCGATCTGCCACCCCCTCGTAGCCGATCGACTGGCCCTGGACGAGACCGACCTCCACCTCCGTCAACCGGGCGAAGGCGTCGGACTGGTCCATGTACGGCGGCACGACGATGTCGATGCGCGGTCGCGGAGCGGCCTCCGCCATCGTCCAGACGATCACCTCGACGCCCTCGGGGAGGGGGCGGAGATCGGACGCGAGCGATTCGGTGGGGACGGACACGACGAGAGTCATGCACTCGACGCTACCCGGCGCTAGCCTTCACTCGGAGGTTCCGCATGATTCCCGAGATCAACTACTGGGCGGTGGCGATCGCCACGGTGCTGAGCATGGGGCTCGGAGCCCTCTGGTACTCGCCCGCGCTCTTCCTCGATCGCTGGGCGACGCTCGCCCGCATCGACATGACGAAGCGGGGAGCGCCCGTCGCGCTCGCCATGCTCGTGTCGCTCGCCGTGACCTTCCTCACCGCCTGGGTGCTGGCGGGGTCTGTCGCGATCGCGTGGCACTTCTACGACGGCGGGTATCTGCTGTCGGCGCTCGTGACCGCGGTCACTCTGTGGGCGGGATTCACCGCGGCGCGCGTGATCACGCACGACGTGTTCGAGGGCCGGCCGTCGCAGCTGACCGTGCTGACCATGGGGTTCGAGCTCACCACCGTGGTGATCATGGCGCTCGTCATCGGACTCTGGCCGCCGGCAGGCACGGTGTGACCTGGCCGCCGGCAGGCGTCACTCCGGAAGGGTGAGCCCTCAGGCGGCAGCAGCGGCCAGCGACGCGACCGCCGAGGTGAAGAAGGTCAGCCCGTCGACGCCCGACCGCATGGCGGCGGCCGTGTCGGGACCGAAGCCCGGCTCCACCGCATGTTCCGGGTGGGGCATCAGGCCCACGACGTTGCCACGCTCGTTGGTGAGTCCGGCGATGTCGTCGAGCGACCCGTTCGGGTTCACCCCGACGTAGCGGAAGGCCACCAGTCCCTCACCCTCGATCCGCTCGAGCGTCTCTGCCGAGCAGATGTAGCCGCCGTCGCCGTTCTTGAGCGGAATCGTGATCTCCTGCCCCGCCTCGAAGCCGTGGGTCCACGCCGTGGCGGCGTTCTCCACGCGCAGGCGCTGGTCGCGGCAGATGAACTGCTGGTGGGCGTTGCGGATGAGGCCGCCGGGCAGCAGGTGTGCCTCGACGAGCATCTGGAACCCGTTGCAGATCCCCAGGATCGGCATGCCCTGCGCGGCCGCGTCCTTGACCTCGGACATGATCGGCGAGAGCGCGGCGATCGCCCCGGCGCGCAGATAGTCGCCGTAGCTGAATCCACCCGGGAGCACGAGGGCGTCGACGCCCTCGAGGTCGTGGGAGCCGTGCCAGAGGGCGACGGGCTCTGCGCCAGCGACGCGGATGGCGCGCTGCGCGTCGCCGTCGTCGAGGGATCCGGGGAAGGTGATGACCCCGATGCGGGCGGTCACTCGACCACCTCGATGCCCACGACGTCTTCGATCACCGCGTTGGAGAGGATCTCGGCGGCGATCTTCTCGACCGTCGCGAGGGTCGCCTCATCGGCGACGTCGACCGTCAGCTCGAAGCGCTTGCCGATGCGGACCGCCGAGATGCCGGGCACCTCGAGGCGAGACAGCGCACCGGCGACGGCCTTCCCCTGCGGATCCAGCAGCTCGGCCTTGGGCATGACGTCGACGACGATGGTGGGCATTCGAAAGCTCCGGGAAGTCGCGGGAAGGGGTGCGGGATCAGTCTACGGGCACCGGCCGCACTCGCCCGTTCTGCACCATCGTCGCCCGTGACCGAACCGTGACCAATATTCATGGGAGCGCTCTCTTGCGTTCGTGGGAGCGATCCCATAACGTCTCACTCATCGGTTGAGAGCGCTCCCACGACCTTGTCGCGGAGTGGATCGACCGTCCCAGGGTCCCTCCCTGGGTGGGAGCCCGACACGCACCCCCTGACACCGTTCCACCAACACAAAGGAGTGACATGCACGCACGTGCATT
Source organism: Microbacterium sp. (assembly GCF_047607225.1). Classification (GTDB taxonomy): domain Bacteria; phylum Actinomycetota; class Actinomycetes; order Actinomycetales; family Microbacteriaceae; genus Microbacterium. Next base: position 3,939 of record NZ_JASGDO010000055.1, read on the forward strand.
CCGCCGCAGCGCCGTCGTTCTTGCCGCTGTCTCGGCCACCGCGCTCACGCTTGCCGCGTGTAGCAACAACCCGACCCCCGAGGCCAGCGGTACCAGCGACGAGCCGGTCACGCTCACCGTCACGACGTTCGGCACCTTCGGCTACGAGGACCTGTACAAGGAGTACGAGAGCCTCCACAAGAACGTCACCATCGAGGCGACGAACATCGACACGGGCGGCAACGCGCGCACCGACGCGTTCACCAAACTCGGCGCCGGCTCGGGCCTGTCCGACATCGTCGCGATCGAAGAGGGCTGGCTCGGCGCAATCATGGAGGTCTCCGACCAGTTCGTCGACCTGCGCGATTACGGCATCGAGGACCGCAAGGGCGACTGGGTCGACTGGAAGTACGGCCAGGCCACCGACCCCGCCGGCCGCGTGATCGGCTACGGCACCGACATCGGCCCGCAGGGCATCTGCTACAACGCGCCCGCGTTCGAGGCGGCGGGTCTTCCGACCGACCGCGAAGAGGTGGCCAAGCTCCTCAACGGCGACTGGAAGAACTACTTCGACGTCGGTCGTCAGTACAAGGAGAAGACCGGCAAGGCCTGGTACGACCACTCCGGGTTCGTCTGGAACTCGATGGTCAACCAGCTCGAAGAGGGCTACTACAAGAAGGACGGCTCGCTCAACGTCGAGGGCAACGCCGCGCTGAAGGAGCGCTTCGAGCTGCTCGGAGCGGCCACGGAAGACGGCCTCTCGGCAGCCCAGGCCGTGTGGGACTGGAACGGCGGCAAGTCGTTCGTCGACGGCACGTTCGCCACGTTCGTCTGCCCCGGCTGGATGCTCGGCACAATCACCGGTCAGCTCGAGGCGGCGGGCGGCGGTGCCGACAGCGGCTGGGACTTCGCCGATGTCTTCCCCGGCGGTGCGGCCAACTGGGGTGGCGCGTTCCTCTCCATCCCCGAGACCTCGCAGCACAAGAAGGAGGCCGCGGCCCTCGCCGACTGGCTGACGCAGCCGGAGCAGCAGGTCAAGCAGTCCAAGGCGGCGAACAACTTCCCGTCGACGCTGGAGGCGCAGAAGGTGCTCGCCGAGGAAGCGACGCCCAACCCGATCTTCAACGACGCTCCCACCGGTGCGATCCTCGCAGAGCGCGCTCAGGGGATCGTGGCGCAGTTCAAGGGCCCGGATGACTCCGTGATCCAGGAGAACGTGTTCGGACCGGCGCTCGTGCAGCTCGACCAGGGCAAGGCCGACACGGCCGCGGCCTGGCAGCAGGCGATCAAGCTGCTCGGCGAGCTCGTCGGCTGATCCCACCCGATCCGCAGGGGCCCCGGTCTTCGGGCCGGGGCCCCTGCGGCCCTCACCCACTTCGCTCAGAGGAACCCACATGTCCACGACCGCGCCCGCCGCCCCCACGAAGGGCACTCCGCGCGCATCCACCGCTCGCCGTCGCGGCGGATGGAACCGTTTCGCCCACAAGGGCTCGCCGTACGCCTACATCGCGCCGTTCTTCCTGCTCTTCGGCCTCGTGGGCCTGTTCCCCCTCCTGTACACGGTCAACGTCGCGATGCATGACTGGGACCTGCTGAAGGGCCAGGGCGACTTCGTCGGATTCGGGAACTTCGTGGAGATCCTCGGCGACGAGATGTTCTGGAACTCCATCCGCAACACCCTGAGCATCTTCCTGCTCTCCGCGATCCCGCAGCTCGCGGTCGCGCTTCTGATCGCCTACCTGCTCGACCGGGGGCTGCGCGCGCCGACCTTCTGGCGGATGAGCGTGCTGATCCCGTTCGTCGTGACGCCCGTCGCCGTCGCCCTCATCTTCTCGAGCATCTTCAACGAGGCCGACGGCCTCGTGAACAACCTGCTCAACCTCATCGGCATCGCCGATCAGCAGTGGAAGCAGGACACGTTCCTCAGCCACATCGCGATCGCCACGATGGTGAACTTCCGCTGGACCGGCTACAACGCCCTCATCCTCCTCGCCGCCATGCAGGCGGTGCCGCGCGACTTGTACGAGTCGGCGGCGATCGACGGCGCGGGCGCGGCGCGACGCTTCTTCTCGATCACGATCCCCTCGATCCGCCCGACGCTAATCTTCGTCATCATCACCGCGACGATCGGTGGCCTCCAGATCTTCGCGGAGCCGCGCCTGTTCGACGTGTCGACCGCGGGCGGCATCGGCGGCAGCGAGCGTCAGTTCCAGACGACGGTGCTCTTCCTGTGGGAGCTCGCCTTCTTCCGTCGCAACTTCGGCGAGGCCTCGGCCGTCGCCATCCTGCTGTTCCTCCTCATCGTGGGGATCGGCCTCATCAACTTCCTCATCTCACGGCGCATCGCCACGGGAAACGGTCCGCGCGTCTCCCGCCGCGAACTCCGCCGCGCCCGCCGGAACGGAGAGCACGCATGACCAGCACCCTGACCCCGGCTCCCGTGCTCGCCGAGCCGGAGCCCGCCCCCCGCCGTCGCCGCGGCGGCTCGGGAGGCGTCGCCGGCATCGGCAGCCGCCCCGGCTTCCTCACCTACGGGCTCCTGACCGCGTTCATCCTCGGAAGCGTCTATCCCCTGTGGTGGTCGGTCGTGGTCGCCAGCGGCACCAACGCCACCCGCGGTGAGACCCTGCCGCTGATCCCGGGCGGTAACTTCTTCGCCAACGCCGCGAAGGTGCTCGACGCGATCCCCTTCTGGCTGGCATTGGGCAACTCCATCCTGATCTCGACGATCATCACCATCTCGGTCGTGTGCTTCTCGACGCTCGCCGGGTACGCGTTCGCCAAGCTGCGCTTCCGCGGTCGCGACGGCCTCATGGTGTTCGTCGTCGCGACGATGGCGATCCCCACGCAGCTCGGGATCATCCCGCTGTTCATGGTCATGCGCGAGCTCGGCTGGACGGGATCCATCGGCGCGGTCGTCGTGCCGATGCTGGTGACGGCCTTCGGCGTGTTCTTCATGCGGCAATACCTCGTCGACGTCATCCCCGACGAGCTCATCGAGGCCGCGCGCGTCGACGGCGCAGGGCAGTTCCGCACCTTCCTCACCGTCGGCGTCCCCGCGGCCCGCCCGGCGATGGCCATCCTGGGCCTGTTCACCTTCATGACGGCATGGACCGACTACCTGTGGCCGCTTCTCGTGCTGAGCCCGCAGAACCCCACGCTGCAGACGGCGCTCAGCCAGCTGCAGTCGGGCTACTACGTGGACTACTCGATCGTGCTGACCGGCGCCGTGATGGCCACCCTTCCCCTTCTCGTGCTGTTCGTCGTCGCCGGGAAGCAGCTGATCAGCGGCATCATGGCGGGCGCCGTCAAGGGCTGAGAGGTACGCTCCATGAGCCCCATTCCTCAAGAGGAGACCGCCACCATGCTGCGTACCTTCCCCGACGGCTTCTTGTTCGGCGCCGCCACTGCGGCCTACCAGATCGAGGGAGCGGCGTTCGAAGACGGTCGCAGGGCCTCCATCTGGGATGCCTACTGCCGTGTGCCGGGCGCCGTGATCAATGCCGACAACGGTGATGTCGCCTGCGACCACTACCACCGCTACCGCGACGACGTGGCCCTGATGAAAGACCTGGGACTGGACACGTACCGGTTCTCGGTGTCGTGGTCGCGCGTGCGCCCCGACGGGGGGCCGATCAATCCGAAGGGCCTCGACTTCTACAAGCGCTTGGTCGACGAGCTGGGGGATGCCGGCATCATCCCCTGGCTGACGCTCTACCACTGGGACCTCCCGCAGGCGCTGCAGGAGCGCGGCGGATGGACGGTGCGCGAGACGAGCGACCTCTTCACGGAGTACGCCCTCGACGTGCACGACGCCCTGGGCGACCGGGTCGTCAACTGGACCACGCTCAACGAGCCCTGGTGCTCGTCGTTCCTCAGCTACACCGCGGGCATCCACGCCCCCGGCCACTACTCCGTCACGGAGGGCGTGCTCGCCGCCCACCATCTCCTCCTCGGCCACGGTCAGACCGTCCGCGAGCTGCGGGCACGCGATGCCTCGCTGCGGCTCGGGATCACCCTCAACCTCACGGGCGCCGAGCCCGCCGATCCCACACGGCCGAGCGACCTCGACGCCGCGCGACGCATCGACGGGCAGTTCAATCGGTGGTTCCTGGATCCCATCTTCCGCGGTGCTTACCCTGCCGACATCGTCGAGGACATCCGTTCCGTCGATGCGGCCGCGATCGAGGCCCTCGCGGCCGCGACACAGCCCGGCGACCTCGACGTCATCGCGACGCCGCTCGATGCCCTCGGCGTGAACTACTACCACAACGAGTTCGTCGGGGGTGAGCCCGACCCCACGCCGCCGACCCCCGGCGACGCTCCGACCGACCGGCACGCCGAGTCACCCTTCCCCTCCCACGAGGGCATCCACTGGCATGAACGCGGCCTCCCCCGCACCTCGATGCACTGGGAGGTGCAGCCCGAGGGACTGACGGCACTGCTCGAACGCGTCTGGGCCGACTATGCCGAGAGGGCGGGCACCGCGCTCTACGTCACCGAGAACGGCGCCGCCTTCGACGACGTCGTCGAGGAGGACGGTGAGGTCCGGGATCTCGAACGCACCGACTTCCTGCGTCGTCATCTCGCCGCGACGCTGGATGCGGCCGAGGGCGGCGTGGACGTGCGCGGGTACTTCTATTGGTCTCTGCTGGACAACTTCGAGTGGGCCTGGGGGTACGAGAAACGATTCGGGATCGTCCGCGTGGACTACGACACGGGCGAACGGTCCCCGAAAGCGTCCGCGCGGGAGTATCGTCGCCTCATCGCGCAGCGCGCGATCGACGTTCCGCGTGCGGGCGTCGTCACCCACCCCTAGGTCGTTCTCCGTGAGCATCGATATCCCACGGACCGCGATCACCATCGAAGAAGTCGCAGCGGCAGCCGGTGTCTCGCGATCGACAGTCTCTCGAGTGGTGAACGGTTCCACTGCCGTCAGTCCTGCCGCCCTGGAAGCCGTGCGTCAGGCCATCTCCGAACTCAACTACGTGCCCAACCGCGCCGCGCGGTCGCTGGCCAGCCGTGCCACGATGGCGATCGCGTTGGTGGTTCCCGAAGACACGAGCCGGTTCTTCGGTGATCCCTTCTTCGCGGCGATCGTCTCGGGCATCAACAAGCGGCTCAGCCGGTCGGATTACGTGCTGAACCTGATCGTCGCCAGTGACGATCCGCAGGACAAGGCCACCGCGTACCTCCGCAGCGGAGCGGTCGACGGCGCGATCGTCGTCTCCCACCACACGAGCGACACCTTCATCGACCGGATCGCCGCCGCCGTGCCCGTCGTCTACGGCGGTCGCCCGCTGCGCGAGCGTGAGCACGACCACTACGTCGACGTGGACAACGTCGCGGGGGGCCGCGTCGCCACGGAACACCTCCTCGGCCGCGGGCGGCGCCGTATCGCGACGATCACGGGTCCGTTGACGATGCACGCGGGCGTCGACCGCCTCACCGGGTTCCGCGAGGCGTTGGCTGCCGCCGGTGTCACGGAGGTCGCGGTCGAGGACGGCGACTTCACGAGCGACGGTGGTGCGGCCGCCATGCAGCGCATCCTCGACGCGGAGCAGCCGTTCGACGCCCTCTTCATCGCGAGCGACCTCATGGTGCGCGGGGCGCTGCCCGTGCTCGCGCGGGCCGGTCTCCGCGTTCCGGACGACGTGGCGATCATCGGCTTCGACGACTCTCCGGTCGCGCGGTCCGTGACGCCGCACCTGACGACGATGCGCCAGCCCTCCCTCGCGCAGGGGGAATGCATGGCCGATGTGCTCCTCGAGATGCTCGCCGGGGGCGAACCGCCCTACGTCACGATCCTCGACACCGAGCTGGTGGTCCGCGACTCGACGTAGAGGCTCGACGCGCCCCGGCCCGTCACGACGCTGTCGACAGCGACGGGGAAGCCCCACCGACCGTCGCCGACATCGCGTTGAGCCAGGGGTCGTCGAACCCGAGCGCGCGTCCGTCATCGCGCACGGCGATGCCGTAGTGGCGGAGCCGCTCGCCGAGAGCGCCGAGGGCATCGGTATCGGGGAGGGTGAGATCGACACGGCCGAGGCCGAGCGCGGGCATGCGGGGGCCGGCGCCGCGCGAGTTCCACACGTTCATCGCCATGTGGTGGTGGTAGCCGCCGGCGCTGACGAACAGCGCTTGGGAGCCGAGCGAGGCGGTCGCATCGAACCCGAGCGCGTCGACGTAGAACGCCCGCGCGGTGGCCACGTCGCCCACGGAGAGGTGCACGTGGCCGATCTGCGCGGCCGCCTCCGCCGCGGTGGCGCTGTCCTCTTCGCGCGGCAGGTGAGCACGCAGGAACTCCTGCGGATCCAGGTACAGCGTCGCCATCTCGACCTGTCCGTGCGTCCACGACCATTCCGACCGGTCGCGGTCCCAGTACAGCTCGATCCCGTTCCCCTCGGGATCGGTGAGATAGAACGCCTGGCTGACGAGGTGGTCGGCGCTGCCGGTGAACGTCTGGGGCGCGTGGCGCGCGACCGACAGCAGGGCGACGGCGAGGGCGGTCTGGGTCTCGAAGAGGATCGCGGTGTGGAAGAGGCCGGCCGATCCGGCGGCGGCGTGACGGAGGGAGGGATCGTGTCGCAGCACGACGAGGGGCCATCCGCCGCGACCGAGCGTGACGGTGTCGCCCTCGGCGGCGATCACCTGCAGGGTGATGACGTCGCGGTAGAAGCGGGTCATCGCATCGAGGTCGCCGACGAGCAGCATCACGGCCCCCATGGTGGTCGCGGGTGCCAGGGCCGGAACGCCGGAGGCCGGAAGCTGCTCATTCATGTGAATGGACAACCTCCGGCCTCCGATCCGCATTCCCGGTGTGGCCGGGCCGCGGCATCCTACTGCGGATCGCCGCCGAGCTGTCCGATCGGGACGATGGGCCCGCCGTCGTCGGCACCCGTCTTGCGCCACCGCGCGATCGCGTTGCCGCCGTGGTAGATCGCCAGTGCCGCGAACGTGCCGAGCACGATCGCGCCGAAGGTCAGCGTGCCGAGGTTCATCGTGAACCCGGCGATCGCGATGATGAAGGCGACCGCGACCGTGTACTGGTTGACCGGGCGGGAGAAGTCCACCTGGTTGTCCACCCAGATCTTGATGCCGATGACCCCGATGAGGCCGTAGAGTGCGGTGGTCACGCCGCCGAGCACGCCGTCGGGCATCGCGAAGATGACCGCGCCGACCTTCGGCGAGAAGGCGAGGAGCACCGCGACGATACCGGCCACCCAGTAGGCGGCGGTGGAGTAGACGCGGGTGGCGGCCATGACGCCGATGTTCTCGCCGTAGGTGGTGGTGCCCGATCCGCCGAAGCCGCCGGCGACCGCGGTGGCGACGCCGTCGGCGACGAGCGCCCGGCCGGTGTGCCGGTTGATGGTGGCGTCGCCGGTCATCGTCGCGACGCCGCGCACGTGTCCGACGTTCTCGGCGATCAGCACGAGCACGACCGGCAGGAACATCGGCAGCGCTCCCCAGGCGACCGGGTCGCCGAACGCGGGGAAGTGGAACTGCGGCAGGCCGACCCACGCCGCCGCCTCGACGCCCGAGAAGTCGACGCGATTCAGGATGATCGCCGCGACGTAGCCGACGACGACGCCGAGGAAGATCGACACGCGCCCGAGGAAGCCGCGGAAGAGCACGGCGAACAGGATGCAGGCGACGAGGGTGATGGTTCCGAGGAGAGCGTCCTTGCTGAAGTTGTTCCAGGCGGCGGGCGCCAGGTTGAGGCCGATGAGGGCCACGATCGCGCCGGAGACGACCGGCGGCATGAGCTTCTCGATCCAGCGAGTGCCGGTCGCCTGCACGAGGAAGCCGACAGCGGCCAGCAGCACGCCCGCGGCGAAGACGCCGAGGAGCGCCTGTCCGTACTGCTCGGGGGTGTTCAGCGGCTTCCCGCCCCCCGGCCCGAGGGCGAGGATCGGCGCGAGGAACGCGAACGAGGAGCCCAGGTAGCTGGGAAGGCGATTGCGCGTCAGCAGGAGGAAGAGGAGGGTTCCGAGTCCTGAGAACAGGAGTGTCGTGCTGACGGGGAACCCGGTGATGATGGGAACCAGGAAGGTCGCGCCGAACATGGCGACCACGTGCTGCGCGCCGATCGCGATCGTGCCGCCCCAGGAGAGGCGTTCGTGCGGTTTGACGACGGCGCCGGCGGCGATGCGGCGGCCGTCACCGTGGAGGGTCCAGATGGGCATGAGTGTGCTCCTCGAGAGGGTGTGGGGGTGCCTGGGGTCAGGCTACCTGGGAGAACCCTGGGAGCGTGGTTGTGACAGGCCGGGAGTTCCGGTCTCGATCAGTGGCTGAGGCGCCCGACCAGCTCGCGGTAGGTGGCTGCCGTCCGGTCGACGATCTCCGCGGGGAGCGTGGGCGGGGTGCCGGTCTTGTCCCAATTCGCGGCGAGCCAGTCGCGCACGATCTGCTTGTCGAAGCTCGCCATCCGCTCCGCCGGCGTAGCCCCCGTGCGCCACGCCTCGGCATCCCAGTAGCGTGACGAGTCGCTCGTCAGCACCTCGTCGGCCAGGGTGAGCACGTCGTCGGCGTCCAGTCCGAACTCGAATTTCGTGTCGGCGAGGATGAGCCCCTTGGCCTCCGCGATCGCCGAGGCCCGTGTGTACGCCTCGATCGACGCGTCGCGCAGCTCGGCCGCGCGGTCGGCGCCGACGATGTCGACGGTCTCCTCGAACGTGATGTTCTCGTCGTGCTCGCCGAGCGGCGCCTTGTAGGCGGGCGTGAAGATGGGTTCGGGAAGGCGGTCGCCGTTCTCCAGCCCCTCGGGCAGTGCGACGCCGCACACCGTCCGGGTCTGCTGGTACTCGGCCCATCCGGACCCGGTGAGATAGCCGCGCACGACGCACTCGATCGGCTGCATCGCGAGAGCCTTGACGACCATCGCGCGATCGGCCACCGCCTCCGGCGCGGTGGCTCCCGGAACCAGGTGGTTCGGGATCGGGCGGCCACCGTCGGCGCCGCCGAGCTGGTCGAACCACCAGAGGCTGAGCGTCGTGAGCAGGGCGCCCTTGCCGGGGATCCCGGGGTCGAGCACGTGATCGAATGCGCTCACGCGGTCGCTGGCGACGACGAGCATCGTGCCGTCCTGCCCGCTGTCGGGTCGGTAGAGGTCACGGACCTTTCCCGAGTACACGTGGGTCCAGCCGGGGAGGGTCGCAGGCGCATCCGTCACCTCCCCATTATCGAGGCTCCGTGCCCGTGCCCGTGCCCGTGCCCGTGGTGACCGTCGAGAGCACATGCTCCCATCGAGCGCACACCATGATGACGTCAACGAGGTATGCGCTCGACCAGAGCATGTGCTCTCGACAAAGGGGAGGGGGCATCCCGGCGCGGGCGTCAGGGGGTGATGCTGTCCACGAAGGCGAGGGCCTCCTCGATGACGTCGGGCCAGAGGTCGGCGGCGGTGTCGTCGACGAGGATCCACTCGCGCATCGCTCGGCCGCGCATCACCATCCGTTCGCCGCACCCCTCCGCCTCGAGCTGCGTGACGCGGTCCTCGGGGAGCTTGGCCAGCAGGCCGCCGGCGATGGGAAACGCGAAGGCCTTGCCCCGCACTCGCAGCCCGGTGGCGGAGAAGATGCGACCGAGGTCGACGCCGTCGCGCACGAGGTAATCCGCCGCGATCTCGTCGAACACCTCGCGCGCGCGTTCCCGGGACACGCGGTCAGCGTACGCCCGTCCCGTCTCCATCGTCGAGAGCACATGCTCCCATCGAGCGCACACCGTGATGACGTCGACGACGTATGCGCTCGACCAGAGCATGTGCTCTCGACAGAAGGGAAAAAGGGTATATAGTCCAGATGGACTATTTCTCGGACGAACGCTCGAAGGGACGGGAGGGACAGCGAATGACAGGCGATGCACGCGCGCTCACCCCACTCGCGGTCGTGGTGCTCGGGCTCCTCCGCGAGCGCCCGATGCACCCCTACGAGATGCTCCGGCTGCTGCACCAGCGGCGTGACGACCGGCTCGTCGGCGGCTCTCGCGGCACGCTCTACCACACCGTCGCGCGCCTCGAGCGGGCGGGACTCATCGCCGAAGTGGGAGTGGACCGCGACGGCAACCGCCCCGAGCGCACCACGTACGAGATCACGCCCGAGGGCGGCGAAGCGGCTGCCGACTGGGTGCGACGTCACCTCCCCCAGGTCGAGCGCATCCTGGAGTTCCGGGTGGCCCTCTCGTCGGCGCACGACCTGCCGCGCGAAGAGGTCGCCGAGCTCCTCGGCCGCCGTCGCGCCGTTCTCGCCGACTTCCGCGCGGAGCACCGCGCCGGACTCGCCGCGGCCGGTTCCCGCGGCGTGCCCTTCCAGTTCCTGGTGGAGGCCCAACGCGAGCTGCACCTGCTCGACGCCGACCTCGCCTGGCTCGACGCGGTCCTGACCGCGCTCGCCGATCCCGCCACACCCTGGGGCGTGCACGAACTGCCGTCCGACACGATGGCCCGCCTCGAGGCCTTCAGAGAAAGCGTCGTCTCATGACCGATCCGACCACCGCATCCGTACCCACTGCACCATCGACTCGTTCCGACGGCGCGGCGCCCGGCCGCCCCGTTCCCGACACTCCTGCCCGGAGCCCGTGGCCGGCGCTCTGGGCGCTGGTGATCGGGTTCTTCATGATCCTCGTCGACACGACGATCGTCTCTGTCGCGAACCCCGCCATCAAAGCGGCCCTCGATCCCGACACGAACAATCTCGACAACGTCGTGTGGGTGACCTCCGCGTACCTGCTCGCCTACGCGGTCCCGCTGCTGATCACGGGCCGCCTGGGCGACCGGTTCGGACCCAAGAACATCTACCTGATCGGGCTCGCGATCTTCACCCTCGCCTCACTCGGCTGCGGTCTGTCGGGGTCGCTCGAGATGCTCATCGCGATGCGCGCGGTGCAGGGGCTGGGTGCCGCGCTCATGACGCCGCAGACGATGGCTGTCATCACCCGCACCTTCCCGCCCGACCGGCGTGGTGCCGCAATGGGCCTATGGGGAGCCACGGCCGGGATGGCGACCCTCGTGGGCCCGCTCGCCGGAGGCCTCCTCGTCGACGGGTTCGGCTGGGCGTGGATCTTCTTCATCAACCTCCCGGTCGGTGTGATCGGCTTCGTCCTGGCGTGGATCTTCGTGCCCGCCCTGGAGACCCATCCGCACCGCTTCGACGTGGTGGGAGTGGTCCTGAGCGCCGTGGCGCTGTTCCTCATCGTCTTCGGCCTGCAGGAGGGCGAGAAGTTCTCCTGGGCGCCGTGGGTCTGGTCCATGATCGCGGCGGGTGTGGTCGTGATGGCCGTGTTCATCTGGACCCAGGCGCGGACGAAGAACGAGCCCCTTGTGCCGCTCGACCTCTTCCGCGAGCGGAACTTCTCGCTGGCCAACCTGACGATCGCGGCCGTCGGTTTCACCGTGACGAGCATGACGCTGCCGCTCATGTTCTTCGTCCAGCTCGCGCGGGGGCTGACCCCCACCGAAGCGGCGCTGCTGATGATCCCGATGGCGGTGCTCTCGGGCGTGCTCGCGCCCCTGGCCGGAAAGCTCCTGGACCGCTCCGACCCGCGACTGCTTCTGGTGCCGGGCCTGCTCATGGTCGCCGGATCGCTCTTCTGGTACGCGAGCCTCATGAACGTGGACACGCCGATCTGGATGTTCCTCCTTCCTTCGGCCGTGATGGGAATCGGGAACGCCGGGATGTGGGGGCCGCTGGCCACCACCGCGACTCGCAACCTCGGTCCGCGTCAGGCGGGCGCGGGCGCCGGCATCTACAACACCACTCGTACGATCGGGTCGGTGATCGGTTCGGCCGCGATCGCCGCCGTCATGCAGGCACGCCTGAGCGCCAACCTTCCCGGAGCGTCCGACGCCGCGGGGGAGTTCGGCGGAGGGACTCTGCCGCCGTTCGTGCTCGACGGCTTCTCGACCGCCATGGCGCAGTCGATCCTCGTTCCCGCCGGAGTGATCCTGGTCGGCGTCGTGGCGGTGCTGTTCCTGCGCCGTCCGCCGCTCACGCCGCAGCGCTGACACCCGGCGCCGACCACTGACGAGCGCTCCCGCCGTCGGGCGGGGGCCCTCGTCAGCCCGCCGAGGGTTCCTCGGCGACGCGGGCGGCGATGTCGCGGCGGTGATGCGAACCCTCCAGGGTGATCGCGTCGACGGCGCGGTAGGCGCGGTCGCGGGCCTGGAAGAACGTGTTGCCGAGCGCCACGACGTTGAGGACCCGTCCGCCGGTCGCGATGAGCGCTCCGTCGCGCGCGGCGGTGGCAGCGTGCGCGAGGTGCACCCCCTCGACGGCCTCCGCGGCCTCGAGCCCGTGGATCTCCCGACCGGTCACGGGCGACTCCGGATAGCCCTCGCTCGCCACGACCACGGTCACCGCCGCCGCTTCGGCGAACTGCGGTGCCGGCTCGTCCTCCAGGTTTCCGCTCGCGGCGGCCATGAGGAGGCTCGACAGGGGGGTCGCGAGGCGGGCGAGCACGACCTGGGTCTCCGGATCGCCGAAGCGGGCGTTGAACTCGATGACCTTCACGCCCTGCTCGGTGAGGATCAGCCCGGCGTACAGGAGGCCGATGAAGGGGGTTCCCTCCGCGTCGAGCTGGCGGATGACCGGCTCCGCGACGGTGCGGGTGACCTCCGCGACGAACTCCTCTTCGCCGCCGAACGCGCCCGCCAGCCACGGGAGGGGAGAGTAGGCGCCCATGCCGCCGGTGTTCGGACCTTCGTCGCCGTCGTAGGCGCGCTTGAAGTCCTGGGCGGGGCTCAGCGCCCGGACGGTGTCGCCGTCGGACACGAAGAAGAGCGACACCTCGGGGCCGCTGAGGAACTCCTCGATCAGGACGGGCGAAGCGCCCAGGTAGGCGTCGGCGTGCGCGAGGGCGGCACCCCGGTCGGAGGTCACGATGACCCCCTTTCCGGCGGCGAGGCCATCGGCCTTGACGACGTAGGGCGCGCCGTACTCGTCGAGGGCGGACTCGACCTCCCCGCGCGTGTGGGCGCGGGTGGCGCGACCGGTCGGAACTCCGGCGGCCTCCATGATCCGCTTGGCGAACGCCTTCGAGCCCTCCAGCTGCGCGGCCGCCTTGCCGGGGCCGAAGACCGGGATGCCGCGTTCCCGGAGGGCGTCGGCGACGCCGGCGACGAGCGGGGCTTCGGGGCCGACGACGACGAGGTCGATCCGCTCGGAGTTGGCATACTCGGTGACCGCGGCCGGATCCACGGGATCGAGGGTCGGGACGAGGACGGCGACCTCGCCGATGCCGGCGTTCCCGGGGGCGGCGAACAGCTCGTGACCGGCCTCCTCTCCCTTCAGAGCGAGGAGGATGGCGTGCTCGCGGGCACCGGAACCGAGGACGAGGATGCGCACCCCTCCAGCCTACCGACGCGGGCTCGCGGCTACGGTGGAGTCCATGGCGCGCAAGATCTCCACCGACGACGGGCGTGCGGCCCTCGCGGCTGCCGCCGGCGGGTCACCGGCGCGCACCGAGCTCGCCACCGCCGTCCGCTACCTGTTGCAGCTGCTTGCGGAGAAGGCGCCGGGCAACTCCGTGGAGGTACGGGTGCCGCCGTTCGGCGCGGTGCAGGTGCTGGAGGGTCCCCGGCACACGCGGGGGACTCCTCCCAACGTCGTGGAGACCGACGCGGCCACCTGGATCGCACTGGCCACGGGGACGCTCGCGTGGGACGACGCGGTCGCCGCCGGCCGGATCCTGGCCTCCGGCACGCGCGCCGACCTGACGGCGCTCCTGCCCCTGCGCCCGTAACCCTGCGTTGCCTACGTCCGCGACGCCCGTCAGCCGCCCGACGCCGAGGTGACGGACCGCCCGCGGACCGTCGGCGGCGAACCGCTCAGCACCACCACACCGCCGAGGCCGGCGATGAGCACGAGCACGGCGAGCATCGCGGCGAGCGCACCCGCGGCCAAGACGACCCGCTCGTCGATCGGCGCCGCTGCAGAGACGACCGGCGCAGCGGCGATCCGCTGGATGAGGACGACCTCGTGCGCCGCCTGCGGGGGAGCCGGCGCCTGGGCCGCGGCGCGCAGTCGTGGCTTCGGCGGGGCGACCGCCGTCTGCGTGACCGTCAGAGAGTCGGGGCCCTCCACAGCGGCGGGCTCAGGGACGCGGCAGCTCTCCGTGGCGCACACGGTGATCGGCAGCGGCACCTTCCGGGGCTGGATCGTGCCCGCGCCGCCCGCGGTCGTGTACCAGTACGAGCTCTGCCCGGTGAGGGCCTGGAACCGCACGAACTCGGCGGGGAACGCGCCCCACCATGCCCGGTTCTCCGCCGTCCGCGCCGGCTGCGGGTTCCGCCCCGCCACCTCCGCCGGGACGGAGACCCCCAAGTAGTCGGGCGTGTGGGTGAGCCCGTTGCGCGTGACCTCGACGCCCGTCAGCGTCGCCACGACGACCGATCGGGGGGCGATGCGGCCCCAGACCGACGTGTCGTCCATGTCCGAGGCGTAGCCGGAGAGGGTCGCCGTGAGCGTGCCGGACCCATCGGCATCGACCGTGAGCACGGGATCGGCGGCCGACCAATAGGTCATGCCTCCGTAGTAGGCGACCGTGAACGCGCCCTTCCACGAGAGCCGCGCGGTGCCCTTCTCGGGATCGATCACACCGGTGCCCCCGGTGATCCGCACCCGCGTCTGGGTGACGCTGTCGGCCGCGCTCGTCGTCTTGCCGTTGACGCTCGTGCCGTCGGGGGTGTCGCACCGGGTCGACCACGTGGGCCGTTCGTCGGTTCCGCCCGTGCTGCGCACGATCGTGGTGTTGCCGTCGCGGCTGCGGTAGAAGCCGTCGGCCTCCGTCCAGACCCGCGCCGATCCCGCGTCGCCCGCGACTCCCGCGGAGAGGAAGTTGCAGCCGCCGAAGTAGGCGCCGCCGCTGCTCTCGTTGTTGATGCCCCAGTCGAACAGCGCGCCGGAGGTCTCCCGCGGGCCTTCGCCCTCCTCGGGTGTCGTGCCTCCGTCATCGCCCGGTTCTGTCGTGCCGGCGGCCCGCACGGTGAGCGTCGCCTCGCGCGAGACGGCTTCGCCCAGAGCGTTGGAGACCACGACCCGGTAGCGCGTGCCGTCGAGCGCGCGCGTGGCCGTCACCGTCAGCGCCGCGGTGGTCGCGCCGTCGACATCCGTCCATGCCGACGTCCCGGTGCGGCTCTGCCAGCGGTAGGTCAACGGTCGTCCGCTCGCCGAGACGGTGAACGACGCAGTCCGGCCGTCCTCGACCGTGGTCGACTGCGGATGCGACGTCACGGCGGGGGCGATGGGGGCGGGTGCGTGGGCGCCGACGGTGACCACGAGGGGCGTGGGAACCTTCCGGGGCTGGATGCTGTCGGCCCCTCCCTCGGTCGTGTACCAGTAGGAGTTCTGTCCCGTCAGCTCCTGGAATCGCAGGAAGTCGGACGGGAACGCTCCCCACCAGGCGGCGTTGGCCGTCGTCTTGACCGCCTGCGGATTGCGTCCGGCGATCTCGGCCGGGATTGCGACGTCGAGGAAGTCGGGACGAAGGCTCAGCCCCGAGGCAGACACCTCGACGTCGCGGAAGGTGGCCAGGGTCACCGACCGCGCGGGCAGCGGCGCCCAGATCGACGGGTCGTCCATGTCGGCCGCATAGCCGGAGAGCTGCGCGGTGAGCCTGCCGGTTCCGTCGGCGGCGACCGCCAGCACGGGGTCGGACGCCGACCAGTAGGTCATGCCGCCGTAGTAGGCGACGGTGAAGGAGCCCTGCCAGGTGATCTCCGCCGTCCCCGCGGAGACGTCGATCGTGCCGGATCCGCCGGCGATCTGTACGCGGGAGTCGGTGTGGCTGCGCGGCGAGGTCGCACTCACGACCCCGGCGACCGATTCCCCCGTCGGGGTCTGACACTTGCTCGCCCAGGTCGGACGGGTCAGGGAGCCGCCGTCGGCCGTGGGCTTGACGATCGTGGTGTTGCCGTCTTCGGAGCGGTAGAAGCCGTCGGCCTGCGTCCACATGCGAGCGCTGCGGGTGTCGCCGGCGATTCCCGCGGAGAGGAAGTTGCAGCCACCGAAGTAGGAGCCGCCGTTGCTCTCCTGGTTGATCCCCCAGTCGAAGAGCACACCGGACACCTGGAGCGGCCCCTCCTCTTCGGGATCGGGATCGGGTGTCGGAGTCGGGGTCGGGCTGGGCGTGGGGGTGGGAGTCGGGGTGGCCGTGGGCTCCGGCGCGGGTGCGGTCGGCGTCGGGCTCGGCGTGACGGTCGGCGTCGGCGTGCTCGTGGGAGTCGGCGTCGGGGTGGTCTCCGAGCCCTCGGCGTCGGAGCCGGCCGCCTCCTCGTCCACGGGAACCTCATCCGCGGCGTCCCCCGGAGTTTCGTCGTCCGTCGCCGCGGCATCGGCCGTCGTGGCTGCGCCGGTGCCCTCCGCGGCCGTCGCTGCCTCCGGCACGCTCTCCGTGGCGAAGGCGGGCGCGGCGGAGAAGGGAGCGGCGAGCAGTGTGAGAGCCGTCGCGAGGCCGAGGGTGGCCCGCAGCGAGGGCCGAGCGCGCATCCCGGCCACCTCAGGCCCCTCCCTTCTCCGTCGAGCCAGCGCCGTCAGAAGACGTCGCGCCACCGGAGGCCGCCGGGACCGCCTCACGCGCCCGGCGACGCTGCGACAGCACCGCCCACACCAGGAAGGCGATCGCGAAGACCGCAAGGATCCCCACCCCCAGCACGGCCCACAGCAGGATCGAGAGGAGCTCGGTCGTATCGGAGGCCTCCGTGGCGGCGACGGGGGCGGCGGAGGGCGTGACCTCCTCGACCACGATCGTCGTGTGGGTCGGAGCGGGGGTCGGCGCCGCCGACGGGGTCTCCCCTCCTCCCGCGGCGGAGGTGTCGTCATCGCCATACAGGTCTCGGAACGTGATGGGCGTGAAGGTCTCGTTGTTCGCGTTCTTCACGCCGTGCGCGCCGATCGTGATCACGCCGCACTGCACGACGCGGCAGTCCACCTCGCCCGGCTTGCCGTCGCGGTCGAGGGAGGTGAAGGTCGCGCCGGGCACGTCCAGGACGGCCGACCAGGTGCCTGCGGCGTCGACCTCGCCTCCGTTGGCGGCGTACGACGTGGAGCTCCCGGGGAACGCGACGAACGAGATGTAGCCCGTGGGCTTGTCCTCGTCGTCGGGGACGTAGCGGTAGTCGGTCCCGGTCACGCCGCCCTGACTGGGACGCCAGCCGTCGTCGACCCAGCCGAACATCACATAGATCCCGCCGAAGCCGTTCTTGATCGACTGGAAGCCCGACCCGGTCACGCGGAGCTTGGTGAGGTAGGTCGGATCGGCCACGCCCTTCAGCTCGGGGCTTCCGTCCACGTGCACCTCGACCGAGGCGGCGGCGTGAGCGGGAGAAGCGGGACCCGCCGCCGCGACGCCGCCGGCGGCCAGCACCCCGAACAGCAGTCCCGAGAGCAGGCGCGAGAGCGCTCCGGTCCCGCGGGAACGCGAGCGGCGCGACCGAGGCATCGGGGCAAGCGGACGACGGGCGGAGGGAGCGCTCATGCGGGAACCTCTCGGTGGGGCGGGCGGGCGGGGGGTCGGACCGGCAGGATCACGGTCGCGCCCGAGACGGGGTGGGTGAGCACCTCGACGTCTTGGCGGTAGACCGCGGCGATCCGCTCGGGGGTGAGGACGTCGTCGGGCCGCCCGGTCGCCTCGACACGCCCCTCGGAGAGGAGCACGATGCGATCGGCGTAGGCGGCCGCGAGGTTCAGATCGTGCAGGACGACGGCGACCGCGTCGCCGTGCGCCGCGCACTCGCGGGTCAGTCGCAGCACGTCCTCCTGGTGCCGCAGGTCGAGAGCCGCGGTGGGCTCGTCGAGGAGCAGGATCCCGGTGCGCTGGGCGAGCACGCGAGCCAGCCCCGCCCGCGCGCGCTCGCCGCCGGACAGGGAGGGCACGTGGCGTTGCCGGAACCGTTCGATGTCGGTGGCGCGCAGCGCGTCGGTCGTCGCCTCCTCGTCCTCCTCCTCGCGAGGAGTCCGTCGCCACGGGGCGCGGCCCATCTCCACGACCTGCTCGACCGTGAAGGGGAAGGAGACGCGGTTCTCCTGGAGGAGGACGGCGCGCCGGCGAGCGAGGTCGGCCAGCGACCAGTCCGCGAGGTCGCGCTCCGCGATCCGGACGGTGCCGGCGGTGCGTCGCTGGTCGCCCGTGAGAGCGGCCAGAAGTGTCGACTTGCCCGCACCGTTCGGACCGATGAGGGCCACCACCTCTCCCGCGTGCACCGTGAGCGACGCGTCGTCGAGGATGCGCCGTCCGCCGATCTCGACGCAGACGCCGCGCGCGTCGATCGCGGCTGCGCCCGGGGCCAGCCGCTCGGGCAGCTCCAGGGAGCGCGACAGGAGCGAGGCGATCATCCCCACCCTCCCGCCTTGCTGCGGGTGCGGCGCAGCAGCCAGAAGAAGAACGGCCCGCCGACGATCGAGGTGAGCATGCCGATGGGTAGATCCGCCATCGGTACCGCGGTCCGGGCGACGAGGTCGGCCGCCAGCAGCAGCACCGCTCCGCCGAGCACGCTCGTGGTCAGCAGCGGCAGGTGCGCCGGGCCGATGATCATCCGCATGAGGTGCGGCACGACGAGACCGACGAACGCGATGATACCGGCGAACGCCACCGCCGATCCCACCAGGAGCGCCGTCACGACGATCACGACGATGCGGAGGAGCTCGACGTTGACGCCGAGGTGGCGTGCGCTCTTCTCGCCGAGTGCGAGCAGGTCGAGGGAGCGGGTGACGGCGAAGGCGACGATCAGGCCGACGACGATGAGGGGAAGGACGATGCCCACCTGCTGCCAGCGCGAGCCGTTGAGGCTGCCGAGCTGCCAGAAGACGATCTGCTCCCGCGCCTGCTGGTCGCCGAGGAACGTCAGGAAGGCGAGGCCCGCGCCGGTGAACGCGTTGATGGCGATGCCGGTGAGCACGAGGGTGACCACCTCGGTGCGCCCGCCGGCGCGGCTCATCGTGTAGACGACGAGGGTGGCCAGCAGCCCCGTCGCGAAGGCGACGAGCGCGATCGTCCACTCGCCCGCGAACGTCCACCCGAACACGATCACGGCCGAGGCGCCCAGAGCGGCACCTGACGACACGCCGACGACGCCCGGCTCGGCGAGGGGGTTGCCGAAGATCGCCTGCATGAGCAGTCCCGCGGCGGCCAGGGCGGCACCGACGATCACGGCCATCGCCACCCGGGGGAAACGGATCGTCCACAGCGCGTTGTAGCCCTGGGGATGCTCGGGGAGCGGGCCCACGGGGATGCCGATTCCGCGCAGGAGGGCACCGAGGACCTCCTCCGGACGGACGTACAGCTGGCCCGTTCCGGCCGAGACGAGCACGAGGGCGACGAGGGCGACGGCGAGCCCGACGATGAGGGCGCCCCGTCGCAGCGTGCGCGGTCTCGACGGCCGCGCCTCCGCGAGGTCGCTGTCGAGGGTCGCCGAGCCGGTCACGGGGCGACGCCGCTCTGTTCGGGGGCGTAGATGGCGCGAGCGAGGGCCTCGATCACGGCCGCCGAGCGGGGACCGAAGCTCAGCACCGCGTCGTCGCTCATGTCGACGATCCGGCGGTGCTGGCCCGCGGGGGTCTCCGCGACGGCCGGGACCTGGGCCAGGAGACCTTCGACGCCGTCGACCGAGGCGAGCCCCTTCGTCATCATGAGGATCACGTCGGGTGCCGCGTCCACGAGCGCTTCCGCGGTCATCGGACGCATCCCTCTCCACCCGATCTCGCCCGCGACGTCGATGCCACCGAGACTCTCGATCAGCGAATCCGCTCCCGAGCCCTCCCCGAAGATGTAGTAGATCCCGGCGCTCCCGCGGACGTAGAGGAAGAGGATGCGGGGGCGGTCGGCCGCATCGGAGGGGGCGAGGGCGGCGACCTGAGCGACGACGTCGTCGATCTCGGCGCTCACGCGTTCCGCAAGGCGCGCGCCCGCGTCGGGAACACCGAGGGCCGCGGCGACGGCGTGAATGATCTCGTCGCCGTTCTCCATGCTCCGCTCGGGCGTGATCAGGACGACGGGGATGCCCGCTTCGCGCATCTGCAGCACGACGTCCCACGGTCCGATGGACGAGTCGGTGAGGATCACCGTCGGCTGCAGTTCCAGGATCGCCTCGCCGTTGAGCTCGTGGCCGTTCTGGGTGACGAGGGGCAGGTGCGCGGCCTCGGGGAATCCCGTGGAGGTGTCGCGCCCGACGAGGTTGCCGCCCAGGCCGAGCCCGAACACCGTCGCCGAGAGGGTTCCCGAGATGTCGAGTGCGAGGATGCGGCTGACGTCGGTGACGGTGACCTCGGTGCCCTGGTTGTCGGTGACGGTGGCGGGGAGGGCGGGGTCGACCTCCCCCGACACCGGTGTGACGCTCGCCGAGGGGAGGCAGGCAGACGTCGGGCCCGTGTACTCCTTGGGTGCGGCGAGGGCGTCCAGCTGGGCCAGAGGGATGTCCGCGCCGCGGCATTCCCCGCCGCTCGCTCCCTCACCGGCCTGCGGAGTCGGGCCCGCACAGCCCGCGAGGAGGAGGATCGCGCCCAGGACGAGCGGGAGCAGGCGGCGGCGGGGAGAAGAGAGCATCAGGACCTGTCGAAGCCGGTGTATGCGGG
Source organism: Microbacterium sp. (assembly GCF_047607225.1). Classification (GTDB taxonomy): domain Bacteria; phylum Actinomycetota; class Actinomycetes; order Actinomycetales; family Microbacteriaceae; genus Microbacterium. The sequence goes on from NZ_JASGDO010000055.1 coordinate 24,479, forward strand.
CACGAGAAAGGGCCGCGACAGTGCATTCCGGACGCGGAATCCGGGGGGTGTGCGACCAACTTAGGTTAGGCTAACATGACCTTCGCCCGGGCTACACGGTAGCGAAGCTCCACCCGGGTCCGAACACCCGACACCGACCCAGGGGGAGATCAGTGAGTCACTCACGTCCCGTCCATCCGACCGACCGAAGGCCACGAAGAGGCGCTGTTCGCGGCACGCTCGCCTCACTCGCCACCGCTGCGCTCGTCGCCGGTGGCCTTGCCGCCACCCCTCTCGCCGCGAGCGCGGCCACCGCCGGTGCCATCTCCGACGCGGTCTTCACGTGGGGCATCAGCAAGGAGGCCGGAGGCGGAGCGTTCTTCGGCGGCTGCAACTTCCTCTCCGCCGGGATCGCGGGTGACACCGGGTCGTCGCGCCTGTGGACTGAGTCGGACGGCTTCTACAAGACCTCCGACGGCAACGTCAGCATCGTCAAGGACGGGCCTGACGGCACCACCATCACCCCGACGTGGTCGACGAAGTGCCAGACGGGAGCCGGAACCGCCGTCACCGCGGGAAACACGAGCAGCACGTCCGGCAACGCCGTCGTCATCGGCGCCGGCGCGGGTGAGGTGGCCGCCGACGGCTCGCTCGAGATCTCGTGGGACGGCGATTTCACGATCGTCTTCTACGGCGGGCTCACGTACTGGTCGGTGAGCGACCCCGTGCTCACCGTCGACGCCGCCGGCGCCGGACAGGTCACGGCGACCGCGTCCGGCTACGGAACCTCGATGGAGGACATGACCCAGTGGGTGCCGATCGCCCCCGAACAGATCGTGCTGGCGAACCTCACTGACGTCGACGCCGCGGACGGATCGTTCACCGTGACGCCCGACTACCTCGGCGTCGAGGTCTCCACCAGCGGTACGCCGCAGACGCGCACCGGCGCGAACTGGGGCGCCTTCCCGCAGTCGTACGTCGACTTCAACGTGAAGACGGGACAGGCCAGCTACTGGTATTCCTCGGGTGGTGCGCGTGATGCCGCCAAGCCCGCGACACCGCTCTCGGTGAGCTTCGACGTCTCCAGCGGCCCGGCCTTCACCTCGTCACCGGCCTCGCAGACGGTCACGACGGGCGACGCGGTCACCCTGACTGCCGCAGCCACGGGGGCGGACGCCTACCAGTGGCAGTCGTCACCGGTCGGCTCCGACGCCTGGAACGACATTGCGGGAGCCACGGCAGCCGCCTACTCGTTCACGGCGAGCAGCGCCACCGCCCTGCAGTACCGGGTCGTCGCGACCGGCGGAGGCGCCTCCACGACCTCGAGCGCCGCCACCGTGACGGTCGACGTCCCCACTCCCACCGTCGCGGTCTCGAAGACGACGGGCCTGTCGGCCGCGGGCGAGACGGTCACGGTCAGCGGTACCGGATTCCTTCCGAACGCCCCCGCCACGTCGGGATCGCGTCCGCCGCTCGCCGGCCAGTTCACCGGCGCGTACATCGCCTTCGCTTCCCGGAACGCCGACGGCACGGGTTTGGCGAACTACACCAACGGACTGTCGGAGTACACGACCTGGGCCGTCCGCGCCGAGAACCTGGCGGCGATCGGTGGCTCGGGTGCGATCATCGCGCCCGACGGGACGTTCGAGGTGCAGATCCGGGCCGAGGACCTTCCGCTCGATGAGGGCAAGCAGTGGGGCATCCGCACCTACGCGGCCGGAGGGGCCAACTACCCGGCGTTCGCGACGTTCACTCCCCTGGAGTTCGCCGTCGCGGCGGGAACGGCCTCGATCCCCGCGTCGGCCACGGTCGGTGCCGCCCTCACGGCCGAGACCGGCGGCTGGCCGGCTGGGGCGACCCTGACCTACCAGTGGCTTCGTCACGGCGCGCCGATCTCCGGCGCCACCTCGCCCTCGTACACGCCCGCTGCCTCCGATGCCGGTGCCGCGCTGTCGGTGCGAGTCTCCGGTGCGGTGCCGGGCTACACGACCACGAGCGTGACCTCGAACACGGTCACCGTCGCGGCCGCGACCCTGTCGGCAGCGGTCCCCACCCTGACCGGCACCGCCAAGGTGGGCGCGACGCTGACGGCCAAGCCGGGCACGTGGACGGCTGGTACCAAGCTCACGTACCAGTGGCTTCGCGGCGGGTCCGCCATCAGCGGCGCGACGAAGTCCACCTACACGGCGGTGGCGGCTGATCGGGGGAAGAACCTGACCGTCCGGGTGACCGGATCGAAGGCCGGCTACACGACGGTGTCGAAGACGTCGGCGGCGAAGACCGTCGCGTGGGGCACGCTGAAGAGCGCGACGCCGAAGTTCACCGGTACCGCTCAGGTGGGCAAGAAGCTCACCGCCAAGCCGGGCACGTGGACGGCGGGCACCAAGCTCACGTACCAGTGGCTTCGCGGCGGGTCCGCCATCAAGGGCGCGACGAAGTCCACATACACGGCGGTGGCGGCCGATCGGGGCAAGAAGCTGACCGTCCGGGTGACCGGATCGAAGGCCGGCTACACGACGGTGTCGAAGACGTCGGCGGCGAAGACCGTCGCGTGGGGCACCCTGAAGAGCGCGACGCCGAAGATCACCGGTGCCGCCAAGGTGGGTAAGAAGCTCACGGCGGTCCGTGGCTCGTGGACGGCGGGCACCAAGGTCACCTACCAGTGGTTCGTGGGCGGCAAGGCGGTCAAGGGCGCGACCAAGGCCACCTACACCGTGAAGAAGGCGGATCGCGGCAAGACCGTGGTCGTGAAGGCCAAGGGCGTCAAGGCGGGATACAAGACCGTCACCAAGACGTCCGCCGCCAAGCGGATCGCGCGCTAGTCGCCCCAGCCGCCCCGGTGACGTCGACCAGCGAGGTCGACGTCACCGGGGCGGCTGTGCGCGGCGCGGGCGAGCCGCCGCGGGTGAGCCGCCGATGAGGGGAGAGGACAGCCGATCATGACGCGTCGCCGAGGTCTCTTCGTCGTCGTCGGTGCCGCCGTCGCGATTCTTGGGACCGCTGCCCTCGTCGCGGCGAGCATCGCGATCGGGCGGATCGCCGACGGAACAGGCGACGCCTCGACCGATGCTCCCGTCGTCGTCCCGCCACCTTCCCCGGCCTCGCCGGCCACCCCGGCCGCGGCTCCCGAGGAGCTCCCTCCGCGCGGCATCTCGACGCTCGCCGACCCCGCATGGATCTCCGAGACCGCTCGATGGTCCGGCATCCCGACGCGGGCGCTCGCGGCGTACGCGGGCGCAGCGATCCAGACGGCGCGCACGCATCCCGGCTGCGGCGTCGGCTGGAACATGCTCGCGGCGATCGGCTTCGTCGAGAGCGAGCACGGCACGATCGGCGGCTCTGTGATCGGCGGCGACGGCGTGGCACGCCCCGCGATCATCGGCATCGCCCTCGATGGGAGCTCGACCGAGCGCATCTCCGACACCGACGGCGGCGATCTCGACGGTGACCCTCGATGGGACCGCGCCGTCGGACCGATGCAGTTCCTCCCGTCCACCTGGGCCGTGTGGGGTCGCGACGGCAACGGCGATGGCCGGGCCGAAATCCACCAGATCGACGACGCCGCGCTTGCCGCCGCCGAGTACCTCTGCGCGGCGGGGCGAGACCTCACGAGCGGGGACGGGTGGATCGACGCGGTCACGGCATACAACCGCAGCATCGACTACAACGGCCGCGTCGCCGAGGCGGCCGCCTTCTACGCCGGGGGTGGATGACGATCCGGCGTCGATGACCCCCACTCCCACGACCCCGGGCCGCCGGAGTGGGACAATGGGCGCATGTCCTCCACCGCCGGTCACCGAATCGAATCGGCGCGCGTGCGTCGCGCCCCGCGATACGGCGTGTTCCTGGTGGGTGGTGCGCTGCTGGGAGTGCTCGTCGCCGTGATCCTCACGTTCGCGTTCGGGGGCGGACCGATTGAGGCGGGGGCACCGGCGGGGGACAAGAGCGACTACACCGGGCTGACCTACTCGACGCCGCAGGTTCTCGGGTTCCTGGCCCTCATCTTCGCCCCGATCGGACTCGCCGTCGGAGGTGTCGTCGCGTTGATCCTCGATCGGGTCGTCGGACGACGGACTCGCGAAGTGCGCATCGATCGCGAGACGGTGGTCGAGCCGCACGACGCCGCCTGATCGTCGTCCCGTCGCACGACTGATGCGGCGTGGGGCTCAGGCGAGATCGGCGATCACCGGCGCGATGGCGGAGTCGAAGGCCGCCACGTCGCCGCGCAGACCGTCGGTGACGGCGACCGTCAGTGCACCGATCCACCACACACCGCGCTGGGTGAGCGGGAGCACCTGCACGTTCAGCTCGAACGAATGGGCCCGGCGGCCCACCCGCCTCTCGTGCTGGGCGATCGCACTCGCGTAGCCCCGATAGGACGAGGCGGTGCCCGCGCTGGCCTGGTAACGCGCGTACGCCGCTCGTGCGTACGCCACCGCCTCGGGTCCGTGCGGAAGGATCGCCGCGTGGAGCTGTTCGAAGCCTTCGGTGGGGAGTGCGATCAGCATCTCGAAGCCGTCGACCAGATCCAGGGGGATGGGCGACGGGTGGGCCTGCGGCTCCACCGTCATGTCCCAGAACGCCCGCCATTGCCGGTCCAGCTCGGGGTCGCGCTCGAACTCGGGTGCGTCTTGGGCGGGGGCGCCGCGCAGGAGCGGCAGCTCATCGGGGAAACGCAGCCCCAGTACCTGGCGGAGGTAGAGCGCGACGAGCACCGCAAGCCCGGCGTCCTCGCGCACGACCCACTCAGGTCCGGTCGGCGCGTTCATGCCGCCCATCCTAGAGAAGGTCGGTCGTGGTGGGGGCGTGAGCGGATGGCGGCGCGATCCGACCGACGGACCTCACCCGCCGAGCTCGCGGATGACCTCGTCGGGTTCCACGGCGGCCGCCCGTCGCACCGGCAGCGCCGCGGCCAACACGAAGCAGCCGATCGTGCCGGCGACGATGATCGCAAGTCGGCCGAACAGCGCGCCGCCGATCGTGACGCTGAGAGGGATGCCGAGCACGTCGAGGCCGCCGCGGCTTGCGACGATCACCGCAGCGAGCAGGGCGAGGAGCGCGCCGGCTATCCCTACCACCGCACCTTGAGCGGCGAACTGCGCGACGAATGTGCCGACGATCTCGCGCGGGCGCCAGCCGAGCGCCCGGAGGACACCGACTTCGCCGCGTCGTGCCGACACGAAGGCCGATGACGTCGACCATCCGACGACCACCAGCTGGAGGACCAGCAGTGCGATCAGCACGGGCTGCAGCCCGTTCAGGAAGCTCTGGGCCGACGAGACGCCGGTGAGCATCGAGGCAAGGCTCGTCGGCGAGTACCCCTCGTCGCGCATCTTCTCCACGAAGTCGGGAAGGGCTGCTGTGTCGTCGAGCACGACGAACGCCTTCGGGTAGGCGAAGTTGTCGTGCATCCACGCGAGCGAGTGCCCGCGCGATGCGCCGAGGAGGTCGAGCACCATGTCGTCGACGCCGTAGGCGACATGCGAGCCGTCGATGCCGGCGACCTCGTCGTCGTAGATGCCGACGACGACAGCGGTGTCGTCGACACCGACCCCGGTGCCGTCGTCGGTGAGGCGCGTGTACTCCGAGGCGAGTTCGTCACCGGCATCCACCTGCAGCTCGGCGGCGTCACGGCGCGACAGCAGCACCTCGCCCGGTGCGGCCGGCTCGCGACCGGCGAGGAGTGGCGGCTGCACGACGGCGATGCGCGTGACGAGCGAGAGCGTGCGACTTGCCGCGCTCGACCCCAGCGACAGGTCGACGACGGCGCGCCCCTCGGCCGACTCGACGTGCGCGATCGCGCGGAAGTCCGAGACAGCGTGACGATCGATGGGACGAGGATCGGCGTCGAGGCCGTAGGAGCCGATTTCGACGACACGGAGCACAGCCGAGCCGAGGCCGTCGGTGCGTTGCGAGGTCGCCGACGCGGAATCGGCGATCATGGGTAGCGCCGCGCCCAAGAGACCCACTCCGAGGGCGGCGAGAGTGAGCGGCACCACCCCGCGGCGCAGCCCGGACGGCAGCAGCCACCGAGCCAGACGCAGCGCCCTCATCGGACGGCCGCCTCGAGGGTCAGCGCGTCGTCGGCGATCTCGCCGACGCGCGGATCGTGAGAGGCGATCACCACGCAGCGGCCGTCGTCGGCCAGTCGACGGAAGAGAGCGAGCACCGCTCGGGCATTGTCGTCGTCGAGCGCCGACGTCGGTTCGTCGGCGAGGAGGGCCGCCGAACCGGTCTGCAGTGCGCGGGTGATGGCGACGCGTTGCTGCTCACCGCCCGACAGGGTCTTCACTTTGCTGTCGGCGCGGTGGGCGAGTCCGACGAGAGACAGTGCCGACGGGTCGGGTGCAGCGTGCCCGGTGGCCAGCGCCACGTTCTGCGCCGCCGTGAGATCGCGGAAGAGGCGCGGTTGCTGCGGCACGAAACCGATCAGCCGGCGTCGGGCGGCGGTGCGCTGCGCGTCGGAGGCGCGGGTGAAGTCGGTGCCGCTCAGCCGCACCGAGCCGGAGTCGGGACGCAGCAGAAGGCCGGCGATGCCGAGCAGCGTCGACTTGCCCGAGCCGGAGGCTCCGGCCAGCCACAGCACCGCGCCATCTCGCGCGGTCACCGACACGGTCGGCAGCGCCGTCGTACGTCGGGAACCGTCGTCGTAGCTGCGGGACACCTCGTGAAGCTCGATCATGACTCTCCGAGAAAGCGAAGCCGGGCTACACGAATGGTGTTTTTAAGCACAGCACACAATAGAACGTCTTATGTGCGCACGATGGGAGTTGTCCACACCATCCCGCCCGGGACCGCGGCGCCGTGGGCGCCACGGGCCCGGTAGGCTGTGCGGGTGGCCTCGTCTCCACCGAATCCCTATTCCGAAGCCGGCGTCGACACTGCGGCAGGCGACCTCGCCGTCGAGTTGATGAAGTCGGCCGTCCGTCGTACCCACGGCGCCGAAGTGCTCGGTGGCGTGGGCGGATTCGCCGGGCTCTTCGATGCCTCCGCGTTGCTGTCGTACGAGAAGCCGCTGCTGGCGAGCTCCACCGACGGCGTGGGTACGAAGGTCGCCATCGCGCAGGCGATCGACAAGCACGACACCATCGGTCAAGACCTCGTGGGCATGGTCGTCGACGACATCGTGGTCGTGGGGGCCAAGCCTCTCTTCATGACCGACTACATCGCGTGCGGGAAGGTCTTCCCCGAGCGCATCGCCGACATCGTCCGCGGCATCGCCGACGGCTGCTCGGCCACCGGCACCGCCCTCGTCGGCGGTGAGACCGCGGAGCACCCGGGCCTTCTCGGCATCAACGACTACGACGTCGCCGGCGCCGCGACCGGCGTCGTCGAGGCGTCACGAGTGCTCGGAGCCGAGCGGGTGCGTCCGGGCGACGTCGTCCTCGCGCTCGCTTCGAGCGGTCTGCACTCCAACGGATACTCGCTCGTGCGGCACATCGTTGCCGGTGCCGGGATCGGATACGGCGACAACGCGGCCGACTTCGGCGCGACCTGGGGTGAGGTACTCCTCGAGCCGACGCGCCTCTACACGGCGCCGCTGCTGCGACTGCTCGAGCGCTTCCCCGACGCGGTCCACTCCCTCAGCCACGTCACCGGCGGGGGCATCGCCGCGAACCTCGCGCGCGTCCTGCCGCGGGGCACGTGGACCGAGGTGGACCGGTCGACGTGGTCGCCCGCTCCGGTCTTCCGGGTGCTCGCCGATCTCGGCGACCTCGAGCTCACCGCGACCGAGGGCACATGGAACCTCGGGATCGGCTTCCTTGCCGTGGTCGCGGCGGAGCAGGCCGCCGCCGCCGCCGAGGCACTGACGGCCGACGGCATCCGCACGTGGCAGGTCGGCGTGGTCGGAGACGGTACGCGTCCCGCAGGTGATTTCGAACAGGGCGCGAAGGGTGTCGACGGCGGCGCCGTCCGGCTCGTGAGCGCATACGCAGAAACGGACTGAGCAACACCAGATGTGCGGAATCGTCGGGGTCGTCGGGCAGGGACCGGCCAACCAGGAGGTCTACGACTCGCTGCTCCTGCTGCAGCACCGGGGGCAGGATTCCACGGGGATCGCCACCGCCGAGGCCAACGGGGTGTTCCACATCTTCAAGGCCAAGGGGCAGGTGCGCGAGGCCTTCCGCACGCGCGACATGCGCGCGCTGCTCGGCAACATCGGACTCGGCCACGTCCGCTACGCCACCAAGGGCACCGCGTCGAGCGAGGAAGAGGCCCAGCCGTTCTACGTCAACGCGCCGTACGGCATCGTGCTGGTGCACAACGGCAACCTCACCAACACGCGTGAGCTCACGCAAGAGCTCTTCCGCACCGACCGTCGTCACCTCAACACCTCGTCCGATACGGAACTGCTCGTCAACGTGCTCGCGAACGAGCTGCAGGAGTCGATCTCGGGGCTCGAGCTGGATCCGGCCCAGATCTTCCAGGCCGTCGCCCGGGTGCACGAACGCGTGGAAGGCTCCTATGCGGCGATCGCCCTGATCGCGGGATACGGTCTGCTCGCCTTCCGGGATCCGTTCGGCATCCGCCCGCTCATCCTGGGCACCCGCAAGGCCGATAACGGCGCGTACGAGTGGACCGTCGCGTCCGAATCGCTCGTGCTCGAGAACGGCGGCTTCGAGGTCGTCCGTGACGTGGAACCCGGCGAGGCGGTGTTCATCGACCTCGACGGTCGCCTTCACACCAAGCAGTGCGCGACCAACCCGCAGCTGGTCCCGTGCTCGTTCGAGTACGTGTACCTGGCCCGTCCCGACAGCGAGATGAACGGGATCTCCGTCTACGAAGCGCGGCTGCGGATGGGAGAGCGTCTGGCCGACACGATCGCGAAGTACACCCCGAAGGACGCGATCGACGTCGTGATGCCGATCCCCGACTCCTCCCGTCCCGCCGCGATGCAGGTGGCCCGCAAGCTCGGAGTCGAGTACCGCGAGGGGTTCTACAAGAACCGGTACGTCGGCCGGACGTTCATCATGCCGGGCCAGGCCGTGCGCAAGAAGAGCGTGCGCCAGAAGCTCAACGCCATGTCGAGCGAGTTCAAGGGCAAGAACGTGCTCCTGATCGACGACTCCATCGTGCGCGGCACGACGTCGAAGGAGATCATCCAGATGGCGCGCGACGCCGGCGCGAAGTCGGTCATCTTCGCCTCTGCGGCGCCGCCGGTGCGATTCCCGCACGTGTACGGCATCAACATGCCCTCGCGTCACGAACTGGTCGCCCACGGGCGGACGATCCCCGAGATCGCCGAGGAGCTCGGGTGCGACTACCTCGTCTATCAAGAGGTGGACGACCTCAAGGCCGCCATCCTCGAGGGCTCCCCCGATGTCGAGGACCTCGACATGAGCTGCTTTGACGGCCGCTACATCACGGGCACCGTCTCCGAGGAGTACCTGGCCTGGGTCGAGGGCAACCAGGAGAGCTGACCGACCCTCGGGCACCCGTTCGGGTGCCGCGCTCCGCGGGCCCGTGCGCGCCGTGCGCGAGGGGATGTCCGCCGCTGTGCACGAGAGGACGTGCACGAGAGGACGTCCGGCGTGGTGTTCTGCTGGGACGTCCCGCCCCCGGTCTGACCGCCCCCGGGCTGACCGCCCCTCGGGCACCCCTAGGCTGGAACGGTGACGTCCGACGCTGCCCGCCCGCTGTGGCGCGGCCGGGTCCTCGCCCTCCTCGGGATCGCACTGTTCGCTTTCTCGCTGCGGTCCGCCGTCGGCTCCCTCTCTCCGGTCCTGGATCACATCCGGGTGGACTTCGACGTGTCGGGATGGGTCGTCGGAGCGATCGGCACCGCACCGCCGGTCTGCTTCGCCGTGTTCGGGTTGCTGACGCCGCGCTGGGAACGCCGGCTCGGGCTCGAACGGATGACGGTGATCGCGCTCCTCGTGGTCTCCGCGGGTCTGGTGGCACGCGGGTTCGCCGGTGACGCACTCACTCTCGCCGCGACGACCGCGCTGATCTTCGCCGGCGTCGGAGTGGGGAACGTGCTCCTTCCGCCGCTGGTGAAGAAGCACTTTCCCGATCGCATCGGGCTCGTGACCACCCTGTACTCCACGACGATGGCGTTCTCCACCTTCCTGCCGCCGTTGTTCGCCGTGCCCGTCGCCGACGCGGCGGACTGGCGATGGTCGCTCGGGATGTGGGCGGTGTTCAGCTCGCTGGCGCTGGTGCCGTGGATCGTGATGCTGGTCCGTGAGCGGGGGAGCCGCGGCGTCGACATCGAGCAGCCGACCGCACGCGTGTTCGGACGGCTCTGGGCGCTGCCGATGACGTGGGCGGTGACCGTGACATTCCTCGTCTCGGGTGCCATCGCGTACACGTGCTTTGCGTGGCTTCCCTCGCTGCTGGTCGACACGGCGGGAGTGACCCCCGCCCAAGCCGGGGCGCTGCTGTCCCTCTTCGGGATGATGGGACTGCCGGCCGCCCTCGTAGTGCCGGTGCTGGTCGCCCGCTACCGCATCGTGCCGTGGCTGTTCGCCGTGGCGGTCGGGTCGGGGCTCGCCGGCGTGAGCGGACTGCTGTTCGCGCCGACCCTGGCACCGTGGCTCTGGGTCGCGCTGCTCGGAACGGCGCCCTTGTTCTTCCCGCTCGCGCTCGTGCTCATCGGCTTGCGCTCGCGCACCCATGAAGGAGCCGTGGCCCTCAGCGGATTCGTGCAGAGCATCGGATACGCCGTGGTCGCTGTCGTGCCCCTGACCGTGGGTATCGTGCACGACCTCACGCAGTCATGGACGGCGGCGCTCGTGATCCTGGGGGTCGTGATCCTCGCGTCGATCCCTGCGGGTGTCGTCGTCGCGCGCCAGGAGACGGTGGAGGACGAGTGGGAGCGTCGTCACCGACGGACGTGGTGACGACGGAGGAGAGGAACGGCGATCACGCCTTTTCGAGTTCGTCCTCGTCGTCGGCGTACTGATCCGCCCACTTGTCGACGTACTGGTCGTCGTCGTGGTGCCCGAGCTCCTTCTCCAGCGCGGAGAAGTTCGGGTTGTACGTGTCGTACTTGAGTTCGCGAGCGATCTTTGTGTGCTTCGCCTTCTGACGGCCACGCCCCATGCGAGACCCCCTCATTTCTGAGTCACGGGCTTGTTCGGCAGCGCCCGTCGAAAACGGTCCGGCACTCGGCCGGGAAGAGTAGCATTCAGGATAACACGGAGCCCCGCACGGCTCGCCGTCGGCCCCCTCTCAGGGCCTGCTGGCGGACGTCGGCCGCCCGCGGCGACGGGCTCCGCAGAGCGACGACGCCGGGAACGGAGATCGACCATGAGCGACGAGACCGCCGACGTTCCGGAACCCCGCGAGGTGCCGCAGCGTGCCGTGATCGTCGGGGTCGTCCCCGACCAGCCCGAGCGTGTGCTGCGCGAAGCGGCCCGTTACGCGAGGCTCTTCTCGGCCCCCCTGCTGGTGGCCCACGTCGATGTCACCCGGTTCGTCACGTACGAGGACCCCGACGGCTACGTGCACACGGCTCCCATCGACCTCGAGCTCGCCGCGGGAGAGCGCCAGGTCGCCAGAGTGCGGGAGAAGGCGGCCGCGGTGCTCGAGAGCATCCACGTGGAGTGGTCCGTGGCGTCGCTCGTCGGCGACCCCGCCCTGGCGATCGCGAAGCTCGCGACCCGCGCTGACGCGCGTCTCATCGTGGTCGGCACCCGACGCCGAGGCTTCGGCGAGACGATGCGTGAGTTCTTCACCGGCTCGGTCGCCGCTCGGCTGGCGCACCGTCAGTCGCGGCCGGTCCTCGTCGTCCCGCTCGAGGAGCCGGCGCGGGACGATGAGGAGCTCTGGCCCGACGGCTGAGCCCCTCATCGGTTCGCCCGACCCTCGCGCGCCCTGACCCGGCGACCCTTCACCGAGTGTCCAGCCGCGGGTCACCGAGTATGCAGGGCGGCGGTCAGCGCGCGCTGCGCGCGGTCGAGAGCGGTGGTGAGCTCGTCGACAGTGGCACTCGAGAGGGTTCCTCCGCGCGCGACGTGCGTACGCAGATCGGCGCGCACCGTGGCGCGGAACTCCGACACGGCGGCATCGGCGCGATGCAGCTGTTCCCGGGACGCGACCCGGGCGTCGTCGGCTGGCCGGGCGGTGCTCGATGGTGCGGACGGAGGGTGGGACTGGCTGCCACGGCGATCGGCCTCTGCGGCGGCAGCGAGGTCGGCTCGCAGACTCCTCATCGCTTCGCGGACGCTCCCGCGCACCTCGTCGGCGATCAGACGGACGCTGTCGGCCAGCCCGGCTTCGATCCCCTCGAGGTCCGCGGTACGGGCGGCCACTTCGGCCCGGCCCGCATCGGTGATCTCGTAGACCGTCTTGCGGCCGTCGACCGTCTTGGTCACGAGCCCCTCCTCCTCGAGTTTGGCGAGGCGGGGGTAGATCGTCCCGGCGCTGGGCGTGTAGGTGCCACCGGTGCGGTCGGACAGCGCCTGCATGAGGTCGTAACCATGTCGGGGCGCCTCGTCGAGCAGTCGCAGCAGGTAGAGGCGCAGGTCGCCGTGAGAGAAGACCGGAGTCATGTCACCACTCCTCGGGGGCAGGCGCGTCGGTGCCGGTGGCGCCGTCGCCTGCCAGGTGGGCACGGGCGCGTCGGAGCACGGTGATGTCGCCGGAGACCGAGTTCGCGCGGACATCGACGAAGCTCCCCGCGAGTTCGCCCACCGAATCGGCGTAGTTCGTGGGGCCGGAGCCGGAGCGCTTGATGCCGTCGACCGTCACCCGTCCGCTCACGCTGCGGAGCACGTAGTTGGCGGCCAGATCGTCATCGAGCCGGATCGTGGCGTCGCCGCTCACGGTGTTGAGGTTGACGGCGTTGAGGCGTCCGACCGAATCGACGAGCATCGCTCCGGAGACCGTGTCGATCGACGCCTTCCGCAGACTCCCCGTGGCGGCGACGTCGCCCGAGACCGAGTTGGCGCTGAGCGCACCCTCCAGCGCACGGATCTGGACGTCGCCCGAGACGGCGTTGACCGAGACGTCGCCGGTGTGACCGTCGAGGATGACGTCGCCCGAGACGGTGCTGAGCTTCACGTCGGTCGCGAGCCCGGAGACCAGGGCGCTGGCGCTCACGACGCCCAGGTTCACGGCGATCGCTCGCGGAACCGCGACGGAGATCTCCGCCTTGGGGCCGCCGGTTCCGAAGTTGCGGAACACCTCGAGGAAGTTGTCCCAGCGCAACTGGGCGTGGTCGATCTCGACGACGTCGCCCGTGGCCTCGATGCGGAGGTCTTTCGTCGTCACGCCGTGCACCTCGATGCGCACGCCCGGTTCGTCGTGGGCGACGACGTCCACCTGACCGCCGACGAGCCCGACCTTCAGCTTGCGGACGCCCTCGATGTCGATGACGCGCGTCTCTCCCGGGTGGATGATCCACTTCTCCAGGGTCATGGTTCTCTCCTCAGTTCTGCGCGAATCGAGATATATCGCGTGTTGAGACGATAACACGATATATCTCGACTTTGTCAAGAAGCCGACCTGTGAGATCGCTCGACGTGCTTGCAGTTGACGTTGCGTCAACTCCTAACGTGAGGCGCATGACGCAGGAACGGTCGATTCACGAGGTCTCGAGGCTCACGGGGGCCACGAGCCGGACGCTCCGCCACTACGGCGCAGTGGGGCTACTTCCGCCCTCACGGGTGGGGCCGGGCGGGATGCGCTACTACGACGCGGATGCGCTCGTGCGCCTGCAGCGGGTCCTCCTGCTGCGTGAGCTGGGGCTGAGCCTCGCGCAGATCGGAGACGTCCTCACCCGGGCGACGCCCGAGCGGGACGCACTGGAGGATCACCTCCGGTGGCTCGAGGCGGAGCGTGAGCGACTGGCGCGACAGATCGCGTCGGTGGAGTCGACCCTTCAGGCCAGACAGAGAGGAGAAGAGCCGATGGCAGAGCAGATGTTCGACGGATTCGACCACACCGTCCATCGGAAGGAGGTCGAGGAGCGCTGGGGTCGAGACGCATACGCACAGAGCGACCGCTGGTGGCGCGACGCCGGAGACGCCGAGAAGAAGGCGTTCCAGCAGGAGGCTGCTCGACTCGCGGCCGATTGGATCGACGCCGCGGATCACGGACTCGATGCCGAGTCGGCCGGGGCTCAAGCACTCGCCGCTCGCCACGTCGCGTGGCTGTCGAAAGTGCCGGGGACTCCGGCCGCCGAGAGCGGCTCCGATGGCGGAAGCCTGCGCGCCTACGTCGAGGGGCTTGCCGACCTGTACGTCGCGGACGAGCGCTTCGCAGCGAACTACGGGGGAGCGACGGGGGCCGCCCTCGTGCGGGCTGCCCTGCGGGTGTATGCGCGGACCCTCCCTGCGGGATGAGGCCGACGCACGACGAGGGGCGCCCCGCTTTCGCGGAGCGCCCCTCGTCGGTCTCGTTCGAGACGGCGGATCAGGTGCGGCTGCCGCCGCGCACGAGGCGCAGCAGGAAGGCGATCAGGGCGATCACGCCGACGATGAGGGCGACCCACAGCAGCCAGTTCAGCGCGGCGTTCATGCCGCCGACGATCGCCAGAACGATGGCCACCACGATGATGATGAGGAGGGCGATGTTCATGTTCGGTGCTCCATTCTCGGGACCCACGGGACGACGGTAAGGGTCCGACGAGACGACGATAGGGCCGCCGCCGCGCGTGCCCCCAGACCCTTGACGGCGTGAGCGACGCGGTGGTAACGCGATAGCCCCGCGCGCGCATCCCGTCAAGCCCCGTGCGGCCCGTCCGTCGGTCCGGTTAACGTCGGAGACGTCGAAGGAGGTCACCGATGCCTGCAGGACGCGGATCGAACAGTCTCAAGGATCCAGAACTCTACGAGGAGCTTCGCAAAGACGGAGCCTCGAAAGAGAAGGCCGCACGCATCTCGAATGCCGCCGCTCGCGACGGACGATCCGCGGTGGGCAAGCGCGGCGGCTCGTCGGGCGACTACGAGGAGTGGACCGTCAAAGACCTGCGCGGTCGAGCGAAGGAGCTCGGGCTCACGGGCTACTCGGACAAGCGAAAGTCCGAGCTCATCTCGATGCTCCGCAACCACTGATCCCCCTCAGGGATCCCGCTCCGTGCATGTGAAAGGCTGAGCGTATGCCGAGGCTCGCACGTGTGCGCCCGGGCGTGGACCTCGGATACCGACGGCTCCGCTCCGGGACGGGGTTCCGCTACGTGGATGCGGACGGACACGCCTTACCGCGCGAAGAGCGCGAGCGCGTCGTCGCCCTGGTCATCCCACCGGCGTGGCAGGACGTCTGGATCTGTGCGAACGCGAATGGCCACATCCAGGCGACGGGCGTCGACGACGCGGGGCGGCTGCAGTACCTCTACCACCCGCGGTGGTCGGCGGGCCGCGACAAGGGGAAGTATGCTCGGGCGCTCCAACTGGCGGAGTCGCTGCCGCGGGCCCGCGCACGGGTGACCACCTCCCTCCGGCGTGAGGACCTCGATCGGGAGAGGGTCTTGGCGGCCGCGTTCCGGCTCCTCGATCAGGCTGCCCCGCGCGTGGGCTCGGAGCGTTACTTGGAACGTCACGGCAGTCGCGGCCTCACGACGCTCAAGCGGCGCGACGCCTCGGTCGAGGGAAGCGTCACGAGTCTCCGCTTTCCCGGCAAGAGCGGAAAGCGGCAGCAGCTCGAGGTGGATGATGACGACCTCGCCGTCGCCATCGCACTGATGGCTGCGGGACGCCCGGCCTCGCCCCTGCTCGCGTACGTCCGTGGTCGCCGCCGTGTCGCGCTGACGCCGCGTGAGGTCAACGCGTATGTGCGCGCGATGACCGGCGGTGCCTTCACCGCCAAAGACTTCCGGACACTTCGGGGCACGATCTTCGCCGCCGACGCTCTGGCGGGTCTGGGTGTCGCCGCCACCAAGTCCGATCGCAAACGCGCGGAGCTCATGGCGGTGCGGGCGACGGCCGAAGCCCTCGGCAACACCCCCGCGGTCGCGCGGAGCTCCTACATCGATCCGCGGGTCTTCGACGCCTACCGCAAGGGCAGGCTCCTGGACACCTCGCTCTCGCCCGAATCGGCGATCCGCGCGCTGCTTCTCGGGTGATCCGGCCCTAACGTGTGGGTGGTGACACACCCGCGCTGGTTCGATCCGCTCGCGTTGCTGCTCGTGATGTGCGGCGGGGCGGCAGGGGTCGCTGCGCGCGCCGCCCTCATCCTCGCGATCCGCGAGCCCGCGCCCGCGCTCGTCATTCCGGGGCTGACCCTCGCGGTGAATCTGCTCGGATCCTTCCTGCTGGGCATCGTCGTCGCATCCCTCGCCGATCGCCACCCCCGCTGGCGCGTGTTCCTCGGCACCGGCGTGATGGGCGGGTTCACGACGTACAGTGCGTTTGCGGTGCAGTCGGTCACCACGGCGGGTGCCGCTCCCGTGGTCGGCCTGGCGCTCATCGCGGTGTCGGTGTTCGGCGGGGTCGTCGCCGCGGCATTCGGGCTCGTGGTGGGCCGCCGGTTCGCGTCGGGGGCGGACGCGGAGCAGGCGCCGGGAGATGCCGAGTGAGCGGCGGGGAGTTCCTCTGGCTGGTGGTCGGGGGCGGCGTCGGAGCCGGGGCGCGCTACTTCCTCGACGGCCTCATCATGAGGGGGCGACGCGACGCCTTCCCCCTCGGCATCCTCGTCGTCAATGTCGCGGGGTCCTTCGCCCTGGGGCTCCTGACCGGCTTGTCGCCGGTGGTCGGCGCGGTGTGGCTCGCCATCGGCGGCGTGGGCGTGCTGGGCGGCTTCACGACCTTCAGCACCGTCTCGGTCGAGACCGTGCTCCTTCGTCAGCGCGGGAGGGCGCAATGGGCCTGGGGCAACCTCCTCGGCACGCTCGGTGCGTGCGTGGTGGCCGCAGCTGTCGGCCTCATGATCGGCGGCGTCTTCGCGCGCTGATCTCCTCCCGCGGTACGACCGTGATTCCTCCCTGAGTCGGAGGGGGCCGGCGCGGTCGGGTGGGAGGATGGAACGGATACATCCCTGTATCCCTCACGTCTCGCACCCAAAGGGCCATCCGTGTCGAACCTCGCCGTCCTGAGCCTCAAGAACCGTGCGCTCATCGCCCTCATCACCATCGTCGCTGCCGTGTTCGGCGGCCTCGCGCTGACGAGCCTCAAGCAGGAGCTCATCCCGTCGATCGAGTTCCCGCAGCTCTCGGTGCTCACGACCTACCCGGGTGCGTCGCCGGACGTCGTCAACAACGACGTCTCGACACCGATCGAGACGGCGATCCAGGGCATTCCCGGCCTGGAGTCCACGACCGCCACCAGCACGACCAACGCGTCGATCATCCAGGCGTCCTTCACCTACGGGACCGACCTCGCCACCGCCGAGCAGAAGATCCTCCAGGCCATCAACCGGATCAAGAGCGATCTGCCCGACAGCGTCGAACCCAACGTCGTGTCGTTCTCGATCGACGATCTCCCGGTCATCGCGCTCGCCGTCACCGGGTACGACGACGAAGAGACGATCCAGTCGCAGCTGGAAGCGAGTGTGGTCCCCGACCTCGAGGACGTCGACGGCGTGAGCGCCGTCGCGATCATCGGTGGCAAAGGCCAGCGCGTCACGATCGTTCCCGATCAGAAGAAGCTCGCCGCCGCCGGGTTCACGCAGAGCGCCATCACGGACGCGCTGGACCAGAACGGCGTGCTCTTCCCCGGCGGGACGGTGACCGAGGGAGACCAGACCCTCACGGTGCAGACCGGCACCAAGCTCTCCTCGGTCGACGAGGTCAAGAAGCTCCCGCTCGTGCCGAGCTCCGCAGAGCAGTTCGCCGCCGGTGAGGTCACGATCGCCGACGTCGCCTCGGTGCGGCTCGACGAGGACCCCGTGACCTCCATCTCGCGCGTAGACGGCAAGCCCGCCCTCACCCTGTCGATCACCAAGCTCCCCGCCGCCAACACCGTTGACGTCTCTCGCGGCGTCAACGCGGTCATCCCGCAGCTGCAGGACGCGATCGGAGCCGACGCACGCTTCACGGTCGTCTTCGACCAGGCGCCCTACATCGAGCAGTCGATCGAGGCGCTGGCACAGGAGGGGCTGCTCGGTCTCGCCTTCGCGGTGATCGTGATCCTGATCTTCCTGCTCTCGGTGCGCTCCACGCTCGTCACGGCCATCTCGATCCCGACGAGCGTCCTCATCACGTTCGTCGGTATCCAGGCTTTCGGATACTCGCTCAACATCCTCACCCTCGGAGCGTTGACGATCGCGATCGGTCGCGTCGTCGACGACTCGATCGTCGTGATCGAGAACATCAAGCGTCACTACGTCGGAGACGCCGACAAACTGCGGGCGATCCTGCTGGCGGTGCGCGAGGTGGCGGCGGCGATCACGGCATCGACGATCACGACCGTCGCCGTCTTCCTCCCCATCGCCTTCGTGGGCGACGTGACCGGAGAGCTCTTCCGCCCGTTCGCCCTCACCGTGACGATCGCCATGTCGGCGTCGCTGTTCGTCTCGCTGACGATCGTGCCGGTGCTGGCTTACTGGTTCCTGCGGCCGGGGAAGCCGCTGCTCGACGCGGAGGGACGAGCGATCGATCCCGAACACCCCGACGCGCCGCCGTCGCGCCTGCAGAAGGCCTACCTGCCGATCCTCACCTGGACGCTCAAGCACTCGTGGGTCACGCTCCTGGTCGCCGTCCTCGTGCTCGGTGGGACCGTCGCGGCCGCACCGCTCATGAAGTTCAACTTCCTCGGCGACTCGGGGCAGAACACGTTCACGGTGACGCAGGAGCTCGGCAAGGCGCCGAGCCTCGATGCCGAGGACGAGGCTGCCGCGAAGGTCGAGAAGGCCATCATCGGCGTCGACGGCATCGAGACCGTGCAGACCTCGATCGGTTCCAGCGGATCCGCGGTCCGTGACGCCTTCGCGGGCGGGAGCTCCGGCATCACGTACTCCATTACCACCGACACCGCCGCCGACCAGGTGGAGGTCCGGGAGGCGGTGCAGGACGCCGTCGCGAAGCTCGACGACGTCGGCACGGTCACCGTGTCCAGTGGTCAGGGCGGGTTCGGCTCCAGCGACATCGAAGTCGACGTCACGGCGCCCGACGCCCAGACGCTGGCAGACGCCACCGATGCGGTCGTCGCCGCGCTCCAGGGCAAGGACGGCATCGGCCAGGTCACCTCGAATCTCTCCGCGTCCCTCCCCTTCGTCTCGGTCTCCGTCGACCGGGAGAAGGCGTCGTCGCTGGGCCTGTCTGAGGTCGCCGTCGGCGGGCTGGTGTCCAACACGATGCAGCCGCGGGAGGTGGGGAGCGTCGAGATCGACGGGACCGCGCTGACCGTGTACCTCAAGGCGTCCGACATCCCGAAGACGATCGCCGAGCTCAAGGACCTCGAGATCGCCAGCGCGACCGGCCTCATCCGCCTCGACGAGGTCGCCACCGTGAAGGAGAGCCAGGGACCGACCTCCATCACCACGCAGCGCGGTCAGCGCACCGCGACCGTGACGGTGACCCCGTCCACCGACGACCTCAACACCGCGTCGGCGGCGGTCACCACCGCGCTGCTCGACACCGACCTTCCCACGGGTGCCGATGCGGAGGTCGGGGGCGTGGTCTCGCAGCAGAGCGACGCCTTCGCCCAGCTCGGGCTCGCGATGCTCGCTGCGATCCTGATCGTCTACATCGTGATGGTCGCGACCTTCAAGTCGCTGCGTCAGCCCCTGCTCCTGCTGATCTCGGTGCCCTTCGCGGCGACCGGTGCGATCCTGCTGCAGATCGTGACCGGTGTGCCGCTCGGAGTCGCTTCGCTCATCGGCGTGCTGATGCTGATCGGTATCGTCGTCACGAATGCGATCGTGCTCGTCGACCTCGTCAATCAGTATCGGGAGAAGGGCCTCACCGCCCACGACGCGACCCTCGCCGGCGGCGCTCGCCGGCTTCGGCCGATCCTCATGACGGCGCTCGCGACGATCTTCGCGCTCACGCCCATGGCGCTCGGGATCACGGGGCACGGCGGGTTCATCTCCCAGCCGCTCGCGATCGTGGTGATCGGCGGGCTGATCTCCTCGACCGTTCTCACTCTCCTCGTGCTCCCCACCCTCTACAACCTCGTGGAGGGTGCCCGGGAACGCCGGATCGTGAAGCGCGAGGCCCGCGCCGCCAGCGGTGCGGCCGCCGTCGCGGGCGAGGCGGCCACCGCGGTGC
>NZ_JASGDO010000056.1:0-11145 GCF_047607225.1 Microbacterium sp.
CACGGGGCGCGGACCGCGTGCGCGGCGAGCTGGTGGTGCCCGCGCCGCGCCGCTGGTGGCCGGCGGGCCTCGGCGAACCCTGGCTCTACGACCTCGACGTCGTGTTGCGCACCGGTGCGACCGACCTCGACCACCGTCGCCAGGCGATCGGCTTCCGCGACCTGGTGGTCGAGCAGATCGACGACGAAGAGGGTCGCAGCTTCGGGATCACGGTCAACGGCGTCACCCTCTTCGTCCGCGGGTTCAACTGGATTCCCGACGACACCTCGATCTCGGCCGTCACCGCCGACGACTACCGACGCCGGGTCGCCGATGCCCGCGAGCTCGGAGCCAACCTGCTGCGCGTGTGGGGCGGAGGCGTGTTCGAGAGCGACGAGTTCTACCGCGCGTGCGATGAGGCGGGCCTGCTCGTGTGGCAGGACTTCCTCTTCGCGTGCGCGGCGTACCCCGAGGAGGCGCCGTTCACCGAGGAGGTGGAGGCGGAGGCGCGCGACAACGTCAGCCGCCTCATGCATCACCCGAGTCTCGCGATCTGGAACGGCAACAACGAGAACCTGTGGTTCTGGTTCCTGCACGACTGGGAGGACAAGCTGGGCGGCGCGTCCTGGGGCGAGGGGTTCTACTTCGATGTGCTCCCTCGCGTCGTGGCCGACCTCGACCCCGGCCGGACCTATCTCGTGGGGAGCCCGTCGTCGGGCGACCGGTGGCACGCGCCCAACGACCCGTCGCGCGGTGTGATCCACTGGTGGATCCCCGACGACTACCGCGCGTACGACGAGGTGAAGCCGCGGTTCGTGTCGGAGTTCGGCTTCCAGGGGCCACCCGCCCGGGCCACGTTCGACGCGGCCGTGCACGACGCGGAACCGGCGCCGTTCAGCCCCGGCGTGATCCAGCGGCAGAAGGCCGAGGGAGGCACCGAGCGCATCAATACGGTGCTCGACCAGCACTTCGGCGTGCCGAGTGACTTCGACCAGTGGTACTGGCTGGCGCAGCTGAACCAGGCCCGCGCCGTCCGATACGGGGTGGAGAGGTTCCGCACGCTGGAGCCGTATTGCCGGGGAACGATCGTCTGGCAGCTGAACGACTGCTGGCCGGCTCTGTCGTGGTCGGTCATTGACGTCGCCGACCGGTGGAAGCCCACCGCCTTCGCGGTGCGCGAGGCGTACCGGGACCGGATCGTCGTCACCCGCCACGAAGAGGGCCTGCCCGCGGTGTTCGCCTGCAACAGCACCTCGGTAGCGTGGGACGCGACGGTGCGGGTGCAACGGTGGCAGCACGGGCAGGTGAGCGTGGACGAGACGATCCGCGTCGCGGTCCCGCCCCACACCGCCCTCCGCGTAGTCTCGACCGCCGTGCGGGGGCCTCTCGCCGCCGACGAGGCGCTGATCGCGACCGTCGCCCTTGACGGCGAGCGCCCCTCCCGGAGCACGCTCCTCGGCACGATCGATCGCGACTTCCCCGACGACGAGCCGGTGTTCTCCGTCTCGATCCGCACGGGTGCAGCGGGCGTCGAGGTGACGGTGCACGCCGAGAGCCTCCTCCGCGACCTGGCTCTCCTCGCCGAGGACATCGACCCCGACTCCCGCGTCGACGTGAACCTGCTCACACTGCTGCCGGGGGAGTCGCAGACGTGGTCGGTCCGCACCGCCGAGCCGGGCCGGTTCGACGAGAAGGCCGTGCGGCGGGTGCTCCGCTGGGCGCGGGCGGCGAGTGACACCGACCCCGACTTCCGGAGCCTCGCGATGCTGGAGGCCGAGAAGGCCGCACGGGCGGTGGACGCACCGTCGTGACCGTTCCCTTGCTCCGCGCGCACGACGGCCCACCGGACGCGCCCGCCTCGGCTCCGGCGGCGGGGCTGTTCGGCGCGCGGTGCGTGCGGTACGTGGTGCCCGTGGGATCGGATCGCGCGCGAGTGCCGCTGACGACGCCGGAGCTAGCGAGCGTGCTCGGACTCGCGGGTCTCCTCGGGCGACGGGTCGGTGACGACGATGAGCTCACCTGGGCGCTTCACCCCGCCTTCGACGCCGACGCCGATGGCGTCCGCGACGGGTACCGCTCCGCCGCCGTCGCGCTCGACGTCGTGGCCGACGACGGGCGGCGGCTGCTCGAGCTCGTCGCCGCGGAGGCCGACGGCTGCGGCGCGCGTCCCGGCGACCGGCCCGACATCGACATCGCGGATCAGTGGAACCTCCGCCGCGTGTCCCTCGCCCCGCTCGCGGGCGCGACGATCGCGCAGATCGAGGCCGTGTTCGACGTGCCCCCGCCGCAGGGGGCGGTGGGCACCGTCGCGGGGTGGATCGACGGCGTCTCCGTGGCGGCCGCACGGCGCCCCGGATCGGCGCCGTCTCCGAGCGATCGGGTGCCGACGACACGCGGCGCGCATTCCTCCCCTCAGCGCTCGCGAGGACTCACCTCTCCGCTGACGGGAACCCCGCACGGCGGCATCCACGTCGCCCCCGCCACCGACCTCTCCAACGGCCACTGGACCTACACGTGGAACGCGCACGGGCCCGGCCCACGCCCCCTGCTCGCCGGCATGCTGATCACTCGCTCTCCGAGCATCTGGATCGGCGATCGCGGGGCTCTCGGCGTGCGGATCGGTCTCACGCCGGACCCGGAGCAGGGCGTCGCTGCCGAAGAGTTCGACCATGACGACGAACAGGCCCGCCCCCATCGATACGACGTCCGCACCCGATCCGGCATCCGCATCTCAGCCGCCGCCACCGACCACGCTGCCGTCATCGAGACCGCGCTCCCCCGTGCGGGCCGTGTCGTCTTCACCTCGCTCGGGGTGCCCCTGTCGCACGCAGCCCTCCTCTCGTTCGGCGCGGGCGACGCGGAACTGGAGCTCGCCTCCACCGTGCCCAGTCCGCACGAGTCCGATCCGCTCGCGGGATACGCCTCGGTGCGGCTCGCGGGCGGCGACCTGCGCACCGTCATCTCGGACGGTCGCGTGATCGTCGACGTCGAGCCCGGCAACGGACCGCTCCGGATCGAGATCGGCACCTCGCAGATCTCGACCGCCCACGCGCGTGACGCTCGCGCCGCCGTGGCCGGCCGCTCCGTCGAGGAGGTCTCCGAGGCCGCGCGAGCGCTGTGGGACGCGCGGCTCTCGATCGTCGAGGCGATCGACGCGGACGACGAGTCCCGCGTGCTCCTCGCGTCGGATCTGTACCGGCTGTTCCTCTTTCCCACGCGACACGACGAAGACACCGTCGACGGCCCGGTGTATCCCAGCCCCACCCGCCGTTCGTTCCCGGACCGCCCAGATCGGAGCGGCCGGGATCTCCGCCGCGGCCGGATCTTCACCGACAACGGCTTCTGGGACACCTATCGGACGTGCTGGCCGGCCTATGCGCTCCTCGCTCCGGCCCACGCGGGTGACCTGCTCAACGGGATGCTGGAGCACGTCCGTGATTCCGGCTGGTCGCCGCGGTGGACCGCCGGCACGCCACTCGACGCGATGGTGGGGACGAGTCTCGACGTCATCGCCGCCGATCTCGTCTCCGCCGGTGTCCCGGGCATCGACGTGGAGACCGCCTACGCGGCCGCGCTGCGCAACGCGACCACGCCGTCCCCGGATCCGCGTTTCGGGCGCAAGGGCATGCCGTCTTCCCTCGTCCGGGGATATGTCGAGGCGGAGGTGCCCGAGTCGGTCTCGTGGACGCTCGAGGGCGCGATCGCCGACGCCGGCGCCGCCGTGCTGGCGCGCGAAGCGGCGCGGCGCGAGCCCGACGAGAGCCCCCGACGGGCCGACCTCCGCGCCGAGGCACGCTACCTCGCGTACCGCGCCGGCGCCTACCGTTCGTTGTGGGACGCCGACACGGCGTTCTTCCGTCCGCGTTCGGCCACGGGAGCCTGGGCGGACGAGCCGTTCGATCCCCGCGTCTGGGGCGGGGCGCACACCGAGACCAACGCCTGGACCTCCCGGTTCGGAGCGCCCCATGACGGCGCGGGGCTCGCCGACCTCTTCGGCGGACGCGAGGGCCTGCGCGAAGCCCTCGACGACTACTTCGGCCTGCCGGAGACGGGGCGCGCGGAGTTCGCGGGATCGTACGGGACGGTGATCCACGAGATGAGCGAGGCGAGGGACGTCCGCCGGGGCATGTGGGGGCTCTCCAACCAGCCCGCGCACCACGTTCCGTGGCTCTATGCGCACACCGACACCCCGTGGCGGGCCGGTGAGATCGTCCGCGACGCCGTCGACCGCCTCTTCCGCGGCGTGCGCATCGGTCAGGGCTACCCCGGCGACGAGGACAACGGCGAGATGTCCGCCTGGCGCCTGTTCGGAGTGCTGGGGTGGGCGCCGTTCGCTCCCGGCTCGGGGCGGCTCCTGATCCTGCCTCCCCGGCACGAGCGCATGCTGCTCCGACCCACGGGCGCGGCTCCTGTGGAGATCCGCACGACCAGGACAGCTGCCCAGGACCGCTACATCCGCTCCGTCCGCTGGAACGGGCAGGAGTGGACGAGCCCCACGATCGGCATCGACCGCCTGCGCGACGGCGGGCTCTGGGAGGTGGAGCTGGGCCCGGCTCCGGTGGCCTGGCACGAGCCGATCCCCTCCCGCCCGTTCTTCGCGCCCGACGATGTGACGGAGACCTCGATGCGCGACGTGACGGTGTCGGATCCCGGCCGGGTGCCGCTGACCCGCGGCACCGAGCTCGACATCGCTGTCGAGCGGATCGGCGAGGTGCCCGATCCGCCGCTCCTCGTCGTATCGATCGCCGAGCCCGGGGCGCACTCGTTCGAGGTGACGCCCGTCGGTTCCTCGTCGCCGAGCACGACGGTTCGCGGTGCCCGCTGGCGGTGGAGCGGCCAGGCGCGGCCTTTCGAGGTCGTCGTCCCGCCCGGAACCCGCGGGCTCCGCCTCCGCTGGGCGTCGGCCCCCGCGACGCTGACCGCCGCCCGCCTCCTCGTCCCCACTTCCTGACCTTCCCCACTCCCTCCCTCCTCCCTTCCATCCCTGCCCGCGCCCAGTCGCTCAAGTGGCGCATATCGCGCCCTCCAGGCTCCTGAGCCCGCAGATTGCACCACCTGAGCGCGCAGGATGCGCCACCTGAGGGCGCCAGGAAGGGGAAGGGTCGGAAGGGGAAGGCGGGTCAGGGCGCGAGGACGTGCTGTACGGCGCCCAGGAGACGGGCCCAGCGCGGGTCGGTACCGGGATCGGGGAAGAGCATCCGCTGGCCGACGAACGAGAAGCCGAGACGGTGCCGAGCAGACGCGAACGACAAGCGGCCTCCCATGCCCGCGTGGCCGAACGAACCTGCCCCCAGCATCGCGCAGGCGGGGTGGGCGAGCTCGAACCCCCACCCCCAGATCGTCGTCGGAACCGCACCCGGTCCGCAGACGGGTTCGGGGATCCCACCGAGATGGTCGGCAGACACCTCGGCGACGGTCGCGTCGGTGAGCAGGCGCACACCGCCGGTCTCCGCGACGCACGCGCCGTAGACCGTCGCGATCGCCCGGGCGTGGGCGACCAGCCCCCCACCGCCCACCTGGGCGCGGAGGAACTCGGGGCCGTTCATCGGCTCACTGCCCTGCCCACCGGCACCGCGGACGAACAGAGGCATGATCTGGAGGTTGGCGCGATACGCGGCGCGGCAAGCGCGGGCCGCGTCGGAGTCGCCTTCCATTCCGGGTTCGGCGGGAAACTCGACCGGCCCCATGAGCGCGGGGAGGTAACGAGCCTCGGCGTCTCCGGGGAGGCCGAACCACAGCGACGCGTCGAGGGGGTCGGCGAGCCGGCGTCGCACGAGGGTCTGGATGTCCTCGCCCGTGATCCGCCGGAGGATCTCACCCACGAGGGTGCCGTAGCTCAGCACGTGGTACACCCGCGCGCTCCGCGGCGGGTACGAGGGTGCCGACGCCGCGAGCCGATCGGCGAGGGCCTGCGGATCGCGCAGGTCATCGATGTCGTCGAGGGGAAGGATGGGGAGCCCCGCGGTGTGGGTCAGGACGTCTCCGACCGTGATGGCCCCCTTGCCCTCGGCCGCAAACTCCGGCCAGTACCGCGCGACGGGCGCTCCGGGGTCCAGTCTCCCCGCCTCGATCTCGGTGGCCGCGAGGAGGGCCAGGACTCCCTTGGCGGTGGAGAACGTGAGGGTCACGCTGTCGCGCTCCCAGGCCCTTCCGCTCAGGGGATCGGTTCCGCCCCACAGGTCGACGACGAGTTCACCCTCGTGCACGATCGCCAGCGACGCCCCCGCGTCGTCCTCTCGAACGACGGCCTCGAAGGCGTCACGCAGAGGCGTCCAGCGAGGTGCGGTGTGGCCGTCGATCACTCCGCGAGTCTATCGGCAAAGCGCTTTGGCACGCCATCCGGTCGCTATTGTCGATAGGGCCCGCGACGCCCGCGGTGCAGCTGGAGGATGGATCGGGGTGAACATGCCACCCAAGCCCGTGCGCTTGAGCGACGTCGCTCGCGCGGCCGGGGTCTCGGTCCCCACCGCCTCGCAGGTCATGAACGGAACGGGTCGGGTGGCGGACGAGACGCGCCGTCGCGTGCTGCGCATCGCCCGCGAGCTCGACTACCG
This sequence comes from Microbacterium sp., assembly GCF_047607225.1. Lineage (GTDB taxonomy): Bacteria > Actinomycetota > Actinomycetes > Actinomycetales > Microbacteriaceae > Microbacterium. The sequence goes on from NZ_JASGDO010000056.1 coordinate 6,534, forward strand.
CCCCAACGCCCTGGCCCGCAGTGTCGCACTCGGCCGCAGCCGGACGATCGGAGTCCTCGCCGAGAACGCCGCCGGAGCCTTCTGCATGCCGGTGCTGATCGGGATCAACCGCGCGCTCAGCTCCCGCGATCTCGCCAGCATCCTCTACGACGCCCGCCATGATCCCGCGCTTCGGCACGAGCACGTGCGACACATGCTCGACCGGCAGGTCGACGGGATCATCGTCATCGGCGAGGGCTCAGACGTCGTCATCGCGGAGCTCGGCGAGGAGTTCCACGGACCGGTCGTGCACGCTTTCGGCCCCGCCGACCCGCCGCACGCCGTGAGCGTCCGGCCAGACGAATCGGCGGGCGGCGAGCTCGCCGCCCGGCGCCTCATCGAACTCGGTCGTCAGCGCATCGCCCACGTCACGGCAGACCCGGCGCTGGCTTCGGTCACCGCCCGGCGGGAGGGCTTCGAGCGCGCTCTCGACGACGCAGGCCAGCGACCAGCCCTCGTCCTGAACGGCGACTTCACGCGCGCGTGGGGGCAGCGCGCAGCCGACGAGCTGCTGGCGCAGGGGCCCGACGTCGACGCGGTCTTCGCCGCGAACGACGCGATCGCCATCGGGCTGTCCGCCGCCCTGACGGCCCGGGGCGTGCGGATCCCGGAGGATGTCGCCGTGATCGGCTACGACAACGTCGCGGGGTACGGCGATGACATCGACCCCTACTTGAGCTCGATCGATCCGCGACTGGAACGCGTCGGCGAGCGGGCCGCTCTCGTGCTCATGGCCGCCCTGTCCGACGAGTCGGCCGAGAGCAGTCCCGTCTCCCCCGTGCTGGTCGAGGGCGCCTCCACCCTCGGCGGAGGCGACGCCACCCGCCGTCGCTTGGTCGAGGCACTCCTGCGCAGTTCGACCGCTCCGGCCGTGGGCGCCCCGAGCCCGCCCCGCCGCTGAGCGGGGATCCCGTCGCCGTCGGCGTCCTCCGCCTCCTCCTCCGCGATGCGGCGATAGCGCCAATTCCGGGTCACGAGGATCACCGACGCGAGGAGCGACGCGAGCAGCGACGCGATCATGATGGCGATCTTGGCGTCATCGTTGTGGATGCTCCCGATCCCGAAGCTGAGCTCAGCGATCAGGAGCGAGACGGTGAAGCCGATTCCCGCCAGGATGCCGACGCCGATGAGGTCGACCCAGCGGAGCGAGGGGTCCAGTCGTGCGCGTGTGAAGGCGGTGACCAGCCGCGTCGTGAGGACGATCCCCAGCGGCTTTCCGAGCACGAGTCCCGCAACGACCCCGATCGTCACGGGGTCGGTCACGGCCCGGACGATGCCGTCGAGTCCGCCGACGGCGACGCCAGCGGCGAAGAACGCGAAGACCGGCACGGCGATCCCCGCCGACAGCGGACGGAATCGGTGCTCGAACTCCTCTGCCAGGCCTCCGTCGCCGCCGAGGGGCTGCTGTCCGCGACGCGGCCTGACCGGAACCGTGAACGCGAGGACGACGCCGGCGATCGTGGCGTGGACTCCCGAGGCGTGCATGAAGGCCCACGCCGTGAACCCGATCGGGAGGAGGATGAGCCACGCGCCGAACGGACGCAGGTGGAAGAAGCGCTGATACCGCTGGGCGAAGAACGCGAACACGCCCACGGCCACAGCCGCGAGCGCGAGGGCCACCAGGTCGATGTCCGAGGTGTAGAAGACGGCGATGATGGCGATCGCGAGGAGGTCGTCGACCACGGCGAGGGTGAGCAGGAAGATGCGGAGAGCGCTGGGCAGGTGCGAGCCGATGATCGCGAGCACGGCGACCGCGAACGCGATGTCGGTCGCCGTCGGGATGGCCCATCCCACACGCAACGACGGCTGCTGCCACGCGATGCCGGTGTAGATCAGGGCCGGTACGAGCACTCCCCCGACCGCAGCGGCGATGGGGACGATGGCGGTCCGGATGTCGCGCAGGTCGCCGACGACGATCTCGCGCTTGAGCTCCAGTCCGACGAGGAAGAAGAAGATCGCGAGCAGGCCGTCGGCCGCCCACGCCCCCAGCGACAAGTCGAGGTGCCACGGCGCGTAGCCCACACTGAGGTCGCGAAGCGCGAAGTACGAATCGGCCCAGGGAGAGTTGGCCCAGACGATCGCGGTGACGGCGGCGACGACGAGCAGCATCCCCCCGACCGCCTCCTTGCGCAGGAGCATCGAGACGCGACGCGCCTCGAAGAACGATCCGCGGCGCGGGAAGGTGGCAGAGGAAGAAGGCGGCGTCATGGGGCTCCGGTCACGGTGTGGTCGACGAGGACAACGTCGACCAGACTTCCCGACACGCCTCCCCCAGTCTACCGGCCCCGGCCACCCGGGCGCGGGCTGCTCAGGCGGGGAGGAAGTACTCCCGGGCCAGGGGAGCCACCTCGAGCGCGTCCGCCTCGTCGCGGCTCACCCACCGGATCTCCTCGATCTCGGCCGCGGCGAGCGGGGTCTGGTCGCCGATGACGACGCGGAAGACATGGGCCACGACGAGATGCCCGGGCTCGTTCGCCGCGGGTGCCGTGAACTCGCCGAGCGGATCGAGATCGCGCTCCGCGAGCCGGAGGCCGAGTTCCTCATCGAGCTCCCGCACGAGCGTCTGCGCCGGCGTCTCTCCCGGCTCGGGCTTGCCACCCGGCTGCATGAAGGCGGTCGTCCCCGCCTTGCGGACCAGCAGCAGGCGGCCGGTCCCATCGACGATCACGGCGGCGGAGACATGGATGCGGTGTGGTTCGGGGGCGGAGGTCACCCGTCGCACGCTAACAGCACCCGGCCGATCCGGGGCCGCGGACGGCCGACGTAGAATCGTGTGTGCCCGAGATCCCCGCCGACGCCCCGCCACCGAGCGGCATCGACCCCACCGACCTCGAGACGACCCTGCGGGTGCTGCGCGAGCTGGCCGAGATCGACCAGTCCCACCCCGACTTCGTGACGGTGCGACGAGCGACCGCCGCGATGTTCAAGGCCGCCAAGAAGGCACGGCGGCGCGAGATCCGCGACGCCGTCGCCGAGGCCGACCGCGCCGTGGTCGCCGCCACCGCCACCGGCGCTCCCGACCGGATCGACGACGAGACCCGCGGCATCCCGATCAGCACCTCGACCACCGCGCCGACCGCCGGAACTCTGCGCAAGGCCCGGGCCTGCTACATCTGCAAGCAGCCGTACACCGTCGTCGACGCGTTCTACCACCAGCTCTGCCCGGACTGCGCCGCGTTCAGCCACCAGAAGCGCGACGCCCGCACCGACCTCACCGGCAAGCGCGCACTCCTCACCGGCGGGCGCGCCAAGATCGGCATGTACATCGCGCTGCGACTCCTGCGCGACGGCGCGCACACCACGATCACCACCCGGTTCCCCCGCGACGCGGTGCGCCGCTTCTCCCGCCTTCCCGACTCGGGCGAGTGGCTGCACCGCCTGAAGGTCGTCGGCATCGATCTGCGCGATCCGGCTCAAGTGATCGGTCTCGCCGACGACGTCGCCGCGGCCGGGTCCCTCGACATCCTCATCAACAACGCGACCCAGACCGTGCGGAGGTCGCCGGGGGCGTACCAGCCGCTCGTCGACGCGGAGCTGGCACCCCTGCCGCAAGGTCCGCTCCCGGAGCTCGTGACCTTCGGTCACACCAACGATCGGCACCCCCAGGCGCTGGAACGCTCCGTCTCGGCGCACCCCATCCTGGCCGCGGCCGCCACGCAGGCCGACGCCCTCACCGCGCAGGCCGATGTGATCACGAACGAAGCGATGGCAGCCGGCTCCAGCTCGCTCGACCGCCTCGCGGCGGGCACCGCGATCGATGCCGGAGGGCTCCTGCCCGACCTCGACCACATCAACTCCTGGACCCAGCGCGTCGAGGAGGTCGATCCGCTGGAGATGCTCGAAGTGCAGCTCGCGAACACGACCGCCCCCTTCCTCCTCATCTCCAAGCTGCGCGCCTCGCTCGCCGCGAGTCCCGCCCGTCGCACGTACATCGTCAACGTCAGCGCGATGGAGGGCGTGTTCAACCGCGGATACAAGGGCCCGGGGCACCCTCACACGAACATGGCCAAGGCTGCGGTGAACATGCTCACCCGCACGAGCGCGCGGGAGATGTTCGAGTCTGACGGGATCCTCATGACGAGCGTCGACACCGGCTGGATCACCGACGAGCGTCCGCATCCCACCAAAGTGCGGCTGGCGGAGGAGGGCTTCCACGCCCCCCTCGACCTCGTCGACGGCGCCGCGCGCGTGTACGACCCCATCGTGCGGGGGGAAGCGGGCGAGGACCTCTTCGGAGTCTTCCTGAAGGACTACCGGCCGGGGGCGTGGTGACCGACGCGGCGGAGCCGCGGCGGGTCGCGCGGATCCGTATCCCGGAGCCCGGTCGCCGCGTCGTCGTGCGCTACCTCCTCCCGAGCGGACAGGCCACCGACGCACTCGGCGAGCTCGTGAGCGCGGACGCCCACACGGTCGTCGTCGACGGGAAGCGGGGGATCGAGCGCATCGCGGTCACCGACATCGTCGCCGCCAAACCCGTTCCTCCGCCCCCGCCCCCGCGGAACCCCCGCGGCTGAGCCCGGGCCAGCTCCCCCGCCCCGACCGCGCCTCCCCTCCCGCCCCGGCCCCGCCTCCC
>NZ_JASGDO010000057.1:0-81428 GCF_047607225.1 Microbacterium sp.
CGCGACGCGAGATCGCCGCGCGCGCCGCTGGGAGCACGGCCCGCGACGGGGGCGACGCCCGCGACGGGGGCGGCGGCGGCGTCCTCTTCAACGACGTCGTCGCGCCCGACACCCGCGGGATCGGACAGCTCCGCGCCGACGCTTTCGCCGACCTGCTGCTCACAGGCCACGCGACTCCCGAGATCTCCCACGCCTCCGTTCCCGAGGCCGAGGCGATCGTCGCGCACGTGCAGGTCACCGTCCCTGTCCTCACCGCCCTCGGCCACGATGTCACTCCGGCGTCACTGGTCGGGCGCTCGCCGATCGACACCGCGACGGCCCTCCGGCTGGCCCGAACCGCGCCCGGATGGGATCGGGTGCTCACCCACCCCATCAGCGGCGGTGTTCTCGCCGTCGATCGATACCGGCCCAGCGAGCACCTGCGTCGCATTCTGAGTGTCCGGGACGAGCACTGCCGATTCCCGGGATGCCGGGTTCCGGTTCGCCGATGTGATATCGACCACACGGTGGCGCGGGAGCACGACGGTCCGACCGAGGTCATGAACCTCGCTCACCTCTGCCGACGGCATCACACACTGAAGCACCGTTCGGCGTGGCGGGTCACGCAGACTCCCGATGGGGTTCTTCACTGGACGAGTCCCCTCGGGCGTGACTACCCAGACGCCCCGGCTCGCACTCTCGTGTTCGCCGCCGACGGAGCCGCGCCCGTGGCCGACACCGATCCGCCCCCGTTCTGATCGGCATCGCTACCGGTGTCCCTGCCCGCTTCTAGGCTGGAGCCATGCATACTCGCGCCCTCGCATCCACCGGCCGGTCGGTGTCGTCCATCGGTCTCGGCACTTGGCAGCTCGGAGCCGATTGGGGTGATGTCGACGAAGCCGACGCGTTCGCGATCCTCGACGCGTCGGTGGGCGCGGGGGTGACCCTCTTCGACACTGCCGACGTCTACGGCGACGGACGGAGCGAGTCGCTGATCGGCCGATTCCTCGCCGACCGGCCGGGCCACGGCATCACCGTCGCCACCAAGATGGGGCGCCGCCAGGACCAGGTCCCCGAGAACTACACGCCCGAGAACTTCCGCGCCTGGACCGACCGCTCGCGCCGGAACCTGGGTGTCGACACCCTCGATCTGGTCCAGCTGCACTGCCCGCCGTCGGCCGTGATCGACGACGACGCGACGTACGAGGCCCTCGACGCCCTCGTCGACGACGGCGCCATCGCGGCGTATGGCGTCTCCGTCGAGACGACCGCCCAGGCCCTCTCGGCACTTCGCCAGCCCCGGCTCAGCAACCTGCAGATCATCGTCAACCCGTTCCGGCTGAAGCCTCTCGACGAGGTGCTGCCCCGGGCCGCCGCCGCGGGCGTCGCGGTCTTCGCCCGCGTGCCCCTGGCCTCGGGCCTCCTCAGCGGAAAGTACTCCGCCGACACGCGCTTCGCCGCCAACGATCACCGCACCTACAACCGCCACGGCGAAGCGTTCGACAAGGGGGAGACCTTCTCCGGCGTCGACTTCGAGACGGGGCTCCAGGCCGTGTCCGAGCTCAGCGCGGCTCTGCCTGCCGGAATGTCGCTCCCTGCCGCCACGCTCGCGTGGATCGCCGCGCTCCCGGGAGTGACGAGCGTGATCCCCGGGGCGCGTACCCCTGCGCAGGCGCGGGCCAACGCCGCCGCCGGTGACCTCGAGGCCGACCTCACGGCCTTCGACGCGGCCGTGCGCGACGTCTACGATCGGCTGCTGCGCGCCGAGATCCACCCGCAGTGGTAGCGGCCCCGGGCGCATCGCCCCTGACGACCCGCGAGCCGGCCTCGTGATCGTCGAGTTCACGGCGCCCGTCTTCCGGTGGGAGGCCCGCTCCGACGACTGGTACTTCGTCGCCCTGCCCTCGGAGCTCTCCGACGACGTCCGGGAGATCCCGCGTCCGCCGCGGGGATTCGGCGCCGTCGCCGTGCGCGCGCAGGTGGGATCGTCGAGCTGGCGCACGTCGATCTTCCCCGATGCGGAGCGCAGCGCCTACGTGCTGCCCCTCAAGCGTTCGGTCCGGATCGCGGAGGGGATCGCTGACGAGGGCGTGGTAGCGGTGCGCCTGGAGATCTTCGATTCGTGAGGCCGCGTCAGTCCGCTCGCGAGCCCGGACACCCGAGCGCTACCTCAGGAAACACAGATTTCACATTTCTCTCAGAAATCTCATTGACAACAACATGAGAGACCTCTAATGATTGGTGGTGGAGAGGGAGTAACGTCCTCGCGGCGGGCCTCTCGAACCAACCGGCACATGTCTCGGTAACTCCCCCCGGATCCGAGATCCCCCCAGATGTGCACACCCCCCAACGAGTGCACACGTGTGTCGGCGTCCTGTTCACACCCCCCAAGGAGAAGGCACGCTCATGCGCACTTTCCGCAACTATGTCCAGGCTGAGAAGGCCCGTCGCGAGGAGACCGGTGACGAGGGCTTCTCGCTCATCGAACTGATCGTCGTAGTGGTAATCCTCGGCATCCTCGCCGCCGTCGCCATCCCGATCTTCCTCAACATCCAGCAGCAGGCCAAAGACAACGCTGCTGCGACTGTCGCCGCCAACGGCGCGACCCAGGCCGCCGCCCAGATGGCGAAGGGCACCGCAGCCAACGCGGTCGACCTCAACAACCTCAAGACCGGCGACGCGACCAACGTCGCGTTGAAGGACACGACGATCACCGACATCGACGACATCTGTGTCGTCGTCACCTACGCCGGTGTGACCCCCAACAAGGAGTCGGGCCCGGGCTGCACGCCGGCGCCGACCACCACGCCGTAAGTTCCAGCACTACGCCGCGAGGCCGGCCCGACCCGTACGGGCCGGCCTCGACGTCTCTCCCCGTCCCACACCTCGTCCCCCCCCGGAGGTGCCCGTGCTCGCGCGCGATGACGGCGTCAGCCTCGTCGAGGTCGTGGTCGCCATGCTCCTGCTCGCCGTTCTCTCACTCGGTGTCCTGCCGCTGATGATCGGCTTGTCGCAGCGCAGCGTCGACAATCGCACTGCGCTGTCGGCGACCTCATTCGGCCGCGATGAGCTCGCCAAGATCCAGGCCGCCTTTCCCGCGACGCCCGGCACGACCACGACGCGCTGTGCCGACCTCCTCGCCCGGGCCGCCGCGCCGGCGGTCACCGACGCGGCGAGCGGGTTCACGGCGAGAGTGACCGTCGGGGTGTCGGCCTGCCCCGCGACCTACCCGGCCTCGCTTCCCGTCGCGGTGACGGTGTCCGACGCCGGCCGCGTCGTCACGACGCTCGCCTCCCAGGTGCGGGTGGGCGCGCCATGAGCGTGCCATCGTCCTCGTCCCAAGAGTCGGGCATGTCGCTGATCGAGCTCCTGGTCGTCATCGTCGTCTCCGGGATCCTGCTGTCCGTCGTGGCCGCGGTCTTCGTCAACGGGTGGACGGCGCAGCAGCAGGCGTCGGCGCGAAACTCCGCGACGGCCGAGCTCAACGCCGTCACCGCCGGGGTGACCGAGAGCGTGCGCGACGCGACCGTCACGCGCGTTAGTGCCGGCGGGATGCGCCTGGATGCCAAAGTGCTCGGTGCCGACGGCGCGACGTGGCAGTGCCGCGCGTGGCAGCTCGATGCCGGCCAACTGCGCTACAGCTCGGGAGCGTCGGCCCGTCCGGTGTCGTCGGCCACGTGGACCCCGATCGCGTCCGGAGTGCGCGGCACGTTCACCAGTGGAGCCGCCTTCAGCTCGTCCGGCACTCGTATCTCGCTGGGACTGCGCATGACGCGCGGCGACGTCTCCGTCACGGTCACCAGCGGCGCGGCCGCTCAGGTCGTCCAGGGAGGAGGGCCCGCATGCTGGTGACTCTCTCTCCATCGCGCAGGCGACGGCTCCCGGGCGACGACGACGGCTCCACGCTGATCACGGTGCTCATCGTGATGCTGGTGCTCACCGTGGGTGCCCTGGCCTTGTCCGCCGTCATCGTCAACACGACCGGCATGCTCACCGGATCCAGCAACCGCGCGAAGGTGCAGGCGGCCGTCGACGCCGGCATCGCCGCGCAGACGGTGCGCTTGGAGAACGGCACCCTCGTGTGCGGAGCGGCCGGCGGGTCGGCGAAGGTCAATGGCGCAAGCAGCCCCACCTACTCCTACACGCTCGTCTGCGGCGCCGGGATCGCCACGCTCCGGACCACGGCCCGCGTCGGTGCCGAGGCGGCCACGCGACAGGCGGTCTTCTCGATGGCCGAGGACGCGGCCCTGCCGACGCAGGGGGGACCCGGCCTGTTCTACACCTACGGCATGAGCACCCGGCTCAACTCCTACGTCTTCGACGCCGCGCACAGCGAGGTCGGCATCGACGACTTCGTCGGCTCGGCCGGTGTCTACGCATCCACGGGCAAGATCGAGTGCGGCTCGGGATCGGTGTTCCCCGGCGACATCTACACCAAGACCGGCGCGCTGCAGCTCGATTCGGGCTGCACGGTCGAGGGCAACGCCTACATCGGCGACAAGGCGAACGTCAACGGCGGCACGATCAAGGGCTCCCTCATCGCCCCCAAGAACGACAGCCACAACATCGCCGGGACGATCGGCACGACGGCCGGATCCTCGGGCGGCAACGCCTTCCTCGGCGGTACCTTCACCCTGAACAATGGCACGGTCTACGGAAGCGTCACCGCCTCGGGATCGGGCACCAGCACCCTCGGAAGCGGCACGATCAACGGGAACTTCCGCTACAAGGGCAGCTACGGCATCTGGGGCACACCCGCCAATCAGATCGTCAAGGGGGCCCTGGTCAAGGACGCGGCGCTGGCGGCGCCGACCCTCCCCGAGATTCCCGACTGGCAGGACGTGACCTTCACGCCGGTCAACTCATCCACACCCCCCGCAGCCTGGGCCGCCGAGGGCTATAAGCTCACCACGGTGTCGGGGGCAGCGTGCGAGAAGTGGTCCGGCAACAGCGCCGACGTGACCTCTCTGGCGGGCTCCTTGACGAGCCCCATGATCTTCGACATCCGCCAGTGCAGCGGAGGGTTCGACACGAACGCGGGTGGCGCCAAGAAAGAGGTCAAGGTCAACAAGGACATCGCCGTCATCGCGACGCACTGGTATCTCTCCGGTACCAAGTTCGCCAGCGCCGACGGAAACCCCCACACGATCTTCCTCATCACCCCCGACGGCCAGCCGACCGTCGCGGGGCCGCAATGCACCCTTCCGGCGAAGGGGTCGGAACAGCTCAACGACTCGAGTGTCGACCCGAAGATCGCGATCTACATCTACACGCCGTGCCAGATGAAGTTCAACAGCAGCCCGGCGACCTTTCGCGGCCAGGTGTACTCCGGCCAGCTGGCCTTCGGCGGCGGTGTGAAGGTCGCCTTCGCTCCTCGCCACATCCCCGGCTACGACTTCGGCAAGGACGTCGAGCCGTGGCCGGGCACCGAGGGCGGCACCGGCGCGACGACCTTCACGCTCCTGTCCACGCACGATGTGGCCACGACACCATGACCGCCGCATCGTGGTGGGGGCTGGCGCTCGTCTTCACGGCGGCGTTCGGACTCGTCATCGGCTCCTTCCTCAATGTGGTGGTCGCGCGCGTTCCCGCCGGCGTCCCGCTCACGCGCGAAAGCCGCTGCCCGGAATGCGATCGTCCGGTCACGCCGTGGCAGAACGTGCCGATCGTCTCGTGGCTGGCCCTCCGAGGCCGGTGCGCCGCGTGCGGGGGACCGATCTCGGCCCGCTATCCGCTCGTGGAGGCTGCGACCGCACTGGCGTTCCTCGCCGTCGTCTGGATCGTCGGCGACCGCGCCAGCACCGTCGACCCGGGCGGTGTCGTCTCCCTGGTCGCCTACCTCTACCTCGCGGCCATCAGCATCGCCCTCGCCCTGATCGACCTCGACACCCATCGGCTCCCCAACGCCATCGTCCTTCCCTCCTACGTCGTGATCGCCCTTCTGTTCGTCGTGGCTTGGCTCCTGGGCGCGCCGGGGGAGTCGCTCCTGCGCGCTGCCCTGTCGGGCGCCGCCCTGTTCGCCTTCTACGCGCTGCTGCGAGCGGTGCGTCCCGGGGGGATGGGCGGCGGAGACGTGAAGCTCGCCGGCGTGCTGGGAATGGCGCTCGGCTGGATCGGGTGGGGTGCCCTTGCCGTGGGAGCGTTCGCCGCGTTCGTGCTCGGCGGCGTCTTCGGGCTCGTGCTCATCGCGACCCGGCGGGCGACGCGCCGAACCGCCGTCCCCTTCGGGCCCTGGATGATCGCGGGCGCGTGGATCGGCATCGCCGTGGGTCCTCAGATCGCGCAGTGGTACGTGGGAGCCCTGACCGTCGGCTGAGCCGGAGTCGGAGAGAGGAGAACAGCGGATGGCGAAGACGGTCGTAGGACTTGAGATCACCGAGGAGAGCGTGCGGGCAGTGGAGATGTCCACCGGGCGCTCCCCGCGGGTCGTCGCGTTCGGCTCTGTCCCGCTTCCGGAGGGGGCCGCGAAGGACTCGGAGGTCTTCGACACCGATGCGGTCGTCCTGGCTCTGCGTCAGTTGTGGTCGCGCGCCAAGATCACGGGTCGTCGTGTCGTGCTCGGCATCGGAAGCCGTCGAATCCTGGTCCGCGACTACACCACCCAGGCGATGCGACCCGATCTGCTCGCCCAAGCCCTGCCGTTTCAGGTCCAGGACCTCCTGCCGGTCCCGGCCGATCAGGCAGTGCTCGATTTCTACCCCGTCTCGCAGGTGGACGACCAGGTCTCCGGCCTGCTCGTCGCGGCGGTCGCCGAGACCGTCGATGAGCTCGTGACCGCTGTCTCCCGTGCGAAGCTGACCGTCGACAGCGTCGATCTGGCACCGTTCGCGCTCACGCGCGCCGTCAGCGCGCTCGCGGCGCCGGGGGAGACCGTGGCGGCTCTGCACCTGGGCGACCACACGAGCTACGTCGTGGTGATGCGCGACGGGGTTCCGCGCTTCGTGCGCATCATCCCGATGGAGATCGCCACGGCGGCCGTCCGCGCGCGCTCCGCCCTCGCCGAGTCGGCGTCGGACACCGAGGTGGACGCCGAGGCGCCCCGCTTCGAGGAGGCGGCGGAACTGGTCGCGGTGGGAGCTCCGGTGGTGCGTCGCCGGGCGGACCTCCGAGGAACGGTCCGCCCCGTGTCGATGACCGACGCGGAGATCGGCGTCGTCGTCTCGCGCCTCGGGAGCACGCTGCGCTTCTACGCGGATCGCTCCGCCGACGCACCGGTCAACCGCGTGCTGGTCAGCGGGGCCGGGGCTGTCGTCCCGGGCATCGGAGACGCGCTGGCGGCGAGTCTGCCGATGCCGGTGGAACTGGTGGGCCTTTCGACGGTGACCGCCTCGACGCTGGCGATCCCGGCCGGCGATCTCGACGTCGACCTGCTCACGACGGGCGGCCTTGCCGGAGCGGGGGCGCGAGCATGACGGCACGATCCACCTCATCGGCTCTCGTCCTCGGCGGGCCTGCGCACGTCAACCTCATGCCGCGCGCCGCGATCGACCGCCGGGAACGTGCGGGTCTTCTCCGTCGCTGGGCGTGGGGTCTGGGTGCGACCCTCCTCACGGTCGCGCTCCTGAGCGCCGCGGCGTTCGGCTTGCAGACGATGGCCGCGCAGCGCCTCTCCGCCGCCAACGCGCACACCACTCAGCTCCTCTCCGACCTCTCTGCCCTTCAACCCGTGCGGCAGAAACTCGACCTGCAGCAGAGTCTGTCCGACTTCCGGTCCCGTGCCATGGCGGCGGACGTGCGGTGGTCGATCGTGCTCGGTGCGGTCGCCGCTCGTCTGCCCGCCGGCGTCTCGATCGCCGATGTCGAGCTCTCCCCAGGTCCCGTTCCCCAGGGCGACGATCCCACGACCCAGGTCGGCGTCTATGGCCACATCATCCTCACGAGCACAGACCCCGCTGACATCGTGCCGGTGATCCGTCGACTGCGCACGCTTCCCGGCGCCACCGACGTCGACGGATGGACCCAGACCCTCGAAGAGGGCGTCTACCGTCACGACATCTCGGTGACCCTCGACCAGTCGGTGTACACCGGCGCCTACGAGGCGGAGGAGGGCTGAGGGATGAACAGGCAGCTCATCAACCTGGCCGGAGTGCTCACCGTCCTGGCTCTGCTGGTCGCCGGGATCGTGGCCATCGCGTTGCCGATGTACGGGACGGCGCAGAGCACGGATGCCCAGACGACCACGGTCGAGAACGCCAACGACGTCTACGAGCAGCAGATCGCTCAGCTGTCGCGGGCCGGGGAGACGATCAGCGGCGTCGACAGCGATCTCACGGAGCTCCGCCGTGAGATCGCCGCCGCCCCGCAGCTCGACGACGTGCAGCAGCTCGTCTCCGACGCCGCGCGCACCGTCGACGTCCAGGTGAAGTCGGTGACGATCGGTGATCCGGTGCCGTGGGCCGAGCGCACGTCGATCACCGAGGACGATGCGGCCCCCGCGCCGGCCGATCCCGCGGCAGAGGCGGCGGAGGGGGCGACGCCGGAGGCGACTGACGCCGTCGCCGAGGGCACGTCCGACGACCCGACCTCCGCGCCGGCGACTCCGACCGGCGATCCCGCGTCTCCGCAGCAACAGGTTCTCGTGACGATCGTGATCGATCTCACCGCTTCCTACACGGACACCGGGGACAGCGGCGGCTCCGGGCAACTCGACGGCAACGCCCTCGCCGACCGCGCGAGCCGGATGGCGGCCTTCGTCGACGCGCTCGGGCGCGGGCCCCGGCTGCTGTTCTCCGTGAAGCTCTCCACCGACGACAAAGAGCTCACCGTGACCGCCCTGACCTTCTTCCAGACGGAGGCACCATGATCGCCGACACCTCTCCGCTCGACGCCCTGCTGCGCGTCGCGGCCGACCTCCGCGCGTCCGACGTCCACCTCACCGCCGACCATCCTCCGCAGATCCGGATCGACGGCGACCTCGCACTCGTCCCCGGATTCGAGAGTCCGACGAGCGCGAACTGGCTCGAATCGGCGATCGGAGGCATCCTCACCCCGGAACAGGTCGCAGAGTTTCGCGCCTCGGGCGAAGTCGACCTGTCGATCACGGTGCCCGAGGTGGCCCGGTTCCGCGTGAACGTGTTCCGCCAGCTCGGTCGGGTGGCCGTGGCACTGCGTTTCATCCCGGAACGGATCAAGAGCTTCGAGGAGCTCGGGGTTCCGCGGATCGCCGCCGAACTCGTGATGAAGCCGCGTGGTCTCGTACTGGTGACGGGGCCGACCGGCTCGGGGAAGTCGACCACGCTCGCCTCGATGATCGACGTCGTCAATCGGAGCAAGCCCGCGCACATCGTCACGGTGGAAGACCCCGTGGAGTTCCAGCACACGAGCAAGCGGGCGCTGATCCATCAGCGGGAGATCGGCAGTGACACCGCGTCGTTCTCTGAGGCCTTGCGCCGTGTGCTCCGCCAAGACCCCGACATCATCCTGATCGGGGAGCTCCGTGACCAGGAGTCGATCTCCACGGCGCTCACGGCGGCCGAGACCGGTCACCTCGTCCTCTCGACCCTGCACACGCAGAGCGCCGCGAAGTCGATCAACCGCATCGTCGACGCGTTTCCGTCCGATCAGCAGAACCAGATCCGCACGCAGTTGGGCGACACGCTCCGGGGCATCATCACCCAGACGCTCCTTCCCCGGGCGCAGTCGGAGGGACGCGTGATCGCCACCGAAGTGCTGGTCAACACTCCCGCCATCGCCAACCTCATCCGCGAGGGCGAGATCAGCCAGATCTACTCGATGCTGCAGGCCGGAGGATCCGTCGGCATGCACACCCTCGATCAAGACCTGCAGCGCCTCGTCGCCGACGGGTCCATCTCGCTGACCCTGGCTCGCGAGATCGCCGAGGATCCGCGCAGCTTCGACGAGACGAAGGTGCGCCCCGCCGACTACGACGCGGAGGCCTGGACCATGCACGCATCGGAGCGCTCGGCGAGCGGGTGGGGCCACTGATGCCGCTCGTCGAGGAGTACGCGTACCGCGCCGTCGACACGACCGGCGGCGGCATCGTGAAGGGGACGCTGGAGGCATCCAGTCAGGGCGCCGTCGCCGCGAAGCTGCGCGCGCAGGGGCTGACGCCGCTGGAAGTGACCCTCACCTCCAAGACGGGGCTGCACCGCGAGATCACGATCCCGGGCTTCGTCAAGCGCGTGAAGGTCGCCACCCTCGCCGTGTTCGCCAAGCAGATGGCGGGGCTCATCAACGCCGGACTGCCCCTCATGCGCACGCTGTCGATCCTCATCGACCAGGCCGAGGATGCTCAGCTGCGCGACGCCCTCGTCAAGGTGCACGCGGCCGTCGAGTCCGGATCGGCGTTCTCGGCTGCTCTCGGTCAGCACCCGAGCGTCTTTCCGCCGCTCATGGTGAGCATGGTCCGCGTGGGGGAGTCGGGGGGGTTCCTCGGGCAGTCGCTCAGCACGATCGCCGAGACGTACAAGAACGAGGCCGAACTGCAGGACAAGATCCGCTCGGCGACGACCTACCCCCTCATCGTCCTCAGCATCGCGATCGTCGGCGTCATCGCGATGGTGACTTTCGTCGTCCCGGTGTTCGAGGGCATGTTCGCGAACCTCGGGTCGGAGTTGCCGGTCCCCACCCAGATCATCGTCTCGATCTCGCACAGCATGGTGTGGGCACTGCCGACCCTCATCGTGCTCGGGATCGCGTTCTCGATCTGGTGGATGAGGTTCCGCACCTCCGACGCCGTCCGCCGGGTCGTCGATCCGCTCAAGCTCCGCATGCCGGTGTTCGGTCCCCTCGCCACGAAGATCGCCGTCGCCCGCTTCAGCCGCGGACTGTCGATGATGCTCAACGCGGGCGTGCCGCTCGTCCAAGCGCTCGCGATCGTCGGCGCGGCCTCGAACAACTACCGGATCGAACAAGCCGTGCGGGCCGTCCAGGAATCGGTGCGCCAGGGCAAGTCCTTCTCCACGCCACTCGCCAAGGCCGAGGTCTTCCCGCCGATGGTCGCGCAAATGGCCGCGGTCGGTGAGGAGTCCGGCACGCTCCCCGACATGTTGGCCAGCATCGCCGACTTCTACGAGGGCGAAGTGCAGACCGCGACCGAGCAGTTGACGTCCTCGATCGAGCCGATCCTCATCGTGGGGATCGGGATCATCATCGGCGGAATGGTGGTCTCCCTGTATCTGCCGATCTTCTCCATCTACGGCGAGCTGGGCCAATCCGGATAGGTTTCCCACAACGGCGGGGCGTGCGGAACTGGGGAGGGACGCACGCCCCGCTTCCTCTTGCGATCGCCTCTGGCGAACTCGGCCTCGCTCGCGTCGTCAGAGCGAGACGCGCAGGATCTCCTCGATCGTCGTGATCCCTTCCGACACTTTGGCGAAGCCGTCCTCGCGGAGCGACACCAGGCCCTCGTCGATCGCCGTCGCGCGCAGTTCCGAGCCCGTCGCGTGCGACACGACGAGCTGCTCGAGGCGTTCGGTCACCTCCATCACCTCATGCAGAGCCACGCGTCCGCGGTACCCCGTGCCGGAGCACTCGGGGCAGCCGACCGCGCGATACAGCACGGGGGGATCGAGCGGATTGTGCGGAAAGCCCACCGAGGCGAGCACGTCGGGGCTTTCCGGATAGCTCTCCCGACACTTCATGCACAGCCGCCGGGCGAGTCGCTGCGCCACCACGGCTGACAGGGCGGTGCCCACGAGGTAGGGCTCGCAGCCGATCTCCACGAGACGGGTGAGGGCGCTGGGTGCATCGTTGGTGTGCAGGGTCGACAGGACGAGGTGTCCGGTCAGCGCCGCCTCGATGGAGATCGTGGCGGTCTCCTTGTCGCGGATCTCTCCGACGAGGACGACGTCGGGGTCCGAACGGAGGATGGAGCGCAACGCTGCCTGGAACGTCATGCCGGCGCGCTGGTTGACCTGCACCTGGTTGATGCCGGCGATCCGGTACTCCACGGGGTCCTCGACCGTGATCACGTTGATCCGCGGGTTGGCGACGGCCCCCAGCGCCGTGTAGAGCGTCGTCGACTTCCCCGACCCCGTCGGTCCCGTCACGAGCACCATCCCGTGGGGTCTGCCGATCGCGGCGCGGAACTTCTGTTCGTTGCGGAGCGAGAACCGCAGGTCGCTCATCGACAGCGACTGCGCGGAGCTGTCGAGGATCCGCATGACGATCTTCTCGCCCCACACCGTGGGCAGGGTCGCGAGGCGCAGATCGATCTGGCGACCGTCGTGATGAACCGAGAGTCGCCCGTCCTGAGGGCGGCGGCGTTCGGCGATGTCGATCGCCGACATGATCTTCAGTCGTGAGATCACGCCGTCCTGGATGGCGCGGTCGGCGCGTTGCATCTCGTGGAGGACGCCGTCGATGCGGTACCGCACCGTGAGGAACTTCTCGCCCGGCTCGATATGGATGTCGCTGGCCCGGTCGTTGATCGCTTGTGCGATGAGCAGGTTGACGAACCGGACCACAGGAGCGTCGTCGACCTGCTCCTCGATGGACTCGGTGCCTCCCGTTCCGTCGGAGGCGGCGATCTCGCCGATCTGCTCGGACAGATCCAGCAGTTCCTCGTCGGAACGCAGCAGGCGCGCGAAGGCCGCCTCCAGCGCATCGGCGGCGACCACGACGGGTCGCACGTTCAGCTCGGTGGCCGTGGTGATGTCGTCGATCGCGATGAGGTCGGTCGGATCGGCCATTCCGACGGTGAGGCTTCGTCGGCCGCGGCCCACGGGGATCACCTGGTAGCGGCGGCAGAGGGCGGCCGGGACCGCCGAGACGATGTCCGGGGAGAGGTCCACATCCGAGAGGTCGACGAAGGCGAGACCGGTCTGACGCGCGATCGCCTGCGCCAGCTGGCGTTCCGAGACCAGTCCCGCATCCAGGAGCCGGCGCCGGAGCTCCGCTCCCTCGCCCACTTCGGCGACGACGTCGGACACCACC
Organism: Microbacterium sp.; assembly: GCF_047607225.1. Taxonomy (GTDB): domain Bacteria; phylum Actinomycetota; class Actinomycetes; order Actinomycetales; family Microbacteriaceae; genus Microbacterium. The sequence goes on from NZ_JASGDO010000057.1 coordinate 12,877, forward strand.
TCCGCGCTGATCGCCCCGGTGCGCACCAGGCTTTCCGCGAGTCCCTTCACGGCGCCCCTTTCCCTCGAAGTATCGTATGCCTCCTCGCGCGGGTGTGAAAGAACGAGATCAACGTGATTCCTGTGACAGAAGTGGTTGGCGGACATCGTCTTGCTCCCTCACCCGACCCACGTCAACCCCCGATCCGCCGTGGTGACTGTCGCCTAGGGTGGGCGGCATGGATGTCGCGCGACTGACCGCTCGAGCCCTCTCGCTGAAGCCCGTCCGTGCGTTTCTGCGGTACAGCGAACATCGTGGCCCCCTGCTGGCGGACAGCGTCACGTATCGGGCCCTCTTCAGCATCTTCGCCGCGGTGCTGCTCGGGTTCTCGATCGCCGCGCTCTGGCTCGCCGGCGACAAGGAGGCCTGGAACGCGCTGCTCGAAGCGATCGATCGCGCGATCCCGGGGCTCGTCGGACCCGACGGCATCATCACCCCCGACGCTGTCGCCATTCCGGCCGGCCTGTCGATCGCGGGAATCCTCTCCTTGCTCGGTCTCGTCGGCGCCGCGATCGGCGCGATCGGGTCGCTTCGCACGGCGCTGCACGTGATCGCCGATCGCCCGACCGACGACCTCGTCTGGTGGGCCGTGATCCTTCGGAACCTCGGCGTCGCGATCGGTGCCGCCCTCGCTCTCGGGGCTTCCGCGGCGATGACCGTGCTGGGGACGGCCGGGCTCGGCGTCGTGGCGGGATGGATCGGCCTCCCCGAGGACCATCCACTGCTGTCGTGGGGCACGCGATCGCTCGCCATCGTCGTGACGTTCGCGCTCGATGCCGTCGCGGTCGCCGCGCTCTTCCGGATCCTCTCGGGCGTGCGCGCCGACGGGCGGTCGCTGTGGGCGGGAGCGCTGCTGGGTGCCGCGGGGCTGACGGTCCTGCAGACCCTCTCCGGACTGTTCGTCGGCGGGGCGACATCCAACCCGCTGCTGGCGTCGTTCGCGTCGCTCATCGCCTTGCTGCTGTGGGTCAACCTGTCGGCGCAGGTCATCCTGATCGCGAGCGCCTACATCCTCGAAGGCGTCGCCGAGCGACACGACCGGGTGCGGGCGCGGCACGGGGCGGACACCTTCCTGGCTCGCCGGGTCCAGCGCGCCGAAGACGAGGTCCGGGTCGCGACGGCTGAGCTGGAGAAGGCCCGCGCCGATGCCGACGACGCCGCGCGGGAGGCGGACGAGAAGGCGCGGTCCGCGGAGGGGAAGTCGCGGTCCGAAGACGAGAATGCGTCGAGTGTGTAAACACTGATCGCGATCACGGCCCGAGGGGATCGGGCAGCCTCGTCCGAGTGTGTACCTTCGTAAGGTGCCCGAGAACGACTTCGCCGCGGCGTCCGCGTCGCACCCGCTGCATGCCACCCACCCGCTCGCGCTGGCTCCCGTGACCGGACCGGCCAGTTCGGTCGACGGATTCGTCCGCCAGTTCCTCCGCAACCTCAACTACGAACGCGGCGTGCCGCTGTCGGCGTCGAGTGTCACCGACCGCTACTACGCGTTCGCCATGACGGTGCGGGATTACCTCATGGCGCGCTGGCTCGAAGACCAGCGCCGTCAGCGCGAACAGCAGGCCAAGGGTGTCTGCTATCTCTCCGCGGAGTACCTCCTCGGCAGACAGCTCGACAACAACCTGTTGGCCTCGGGCCTCACCGACATCGCCACGGAGGCGATGGCGGCATGCGGGATCGACATCGACGAGCTGCGCGCTCAGGAGGTGGAGCCGGGGCTGGGTAACGGCGGTCTCGGACGCCTCGCCGCGTGCTTCATCGACTCCCTCGCCACCTTGAGCGTCCCCAACATCGGCTACGGCATCCGCTACGAGTACGGCATCTTCCGTCAGACCTTCGTCGACGGTCAGCAGGTCGAGCAGCCCGACGCCTGGCTTGCGATGGACACCCCGTGGGAGTTCCCGCACCCCGAAGCTGCTCAGGAGATCTCCTTCGGCGGTCACACCGAGACCTACGACGATGACGGTGTGCTCCGCAGCCGCTGGATCCCCGGCTGGAATGTGCAGGCGCTGCCCTACAACTACATGGTCCCCGGCTACCAGAACGGCCGTGTCAACACCCTCCGCCTCTGGAGCGCGAAGGCCACCGACTCCTTCGACCTGCGCGTCTTCAACTCCGGCGACTACGAGGAGGCGGTACGGGCGCAGACGTTCGCCGAGAACATCTCCAAGGTGCTCTATCCGGAAGACTCCACGCCCCAGGGCAAGGAGCTGCGCCTCCAGCAGCAGTACTTCTTCGTGGCCGCCTCCATCGCCGACTTCCTCCAGCACCAGCTCGCCGACGGTTTCGATCTCGCCGGGCTCCCGGACCGCGTGATCTTCCAGCTCAACGACACCCACCCCGTCATCGCCGTGCCCGAGCTCATGCGCGTGCTGGTCGACGAGAAGAAGCTCGAGTGGGACGAGGCCTGGAAGATCACGCAAGGTTGCTTCGCCTACACGTGCCACACGCTGCTTCCCGAGGCGCTCGAGGTGTGGCCGGTCGACCTGCTCGGCCGGTTGCTTCCTCGGCATCTGGAGATCATCTACCGGATCAACGACGAGTTCCTCGCCGCCGTACGGGAGCGCTTCGGCGACGACGAGATGCGGATCCGCAACATGTCGATCATCGGAGAGGTGCCGGTCCGCTCCGTGCGGATGGCCTACCTCGCCACGGTCGCCGGGGCGAAGGTCAACGGCGTCGCGGAACTGCATTCCCAGCTCCTGCGCGACAAGGTCCTGCCCGACTTCAACGAGTTCTACCCGGGCAAGTTCACCAACGTCACCAACGGCGTCACGCCGCGCCGGTTCGTCCGGCTCGCCAACCCCGAGCTGTCGGGCCTGATCACCGAGGCGCTCGGCACGGGCTGGATCACCGACCTGGAGCGCCTCCGCGAGCTCGAGTCCTATGCGGAGGATCCGGAGTTCCGCGCGCGGTTCCGCGAGGTCAAGGCCGCCAACAAGCGCCGGCTCTCCCACGTCCTCCACGTCCGCGACGGGTTCGATGTCAGCGACGGGCACATGCTCGACGTCATGGTCAAGCGTCTGCACGAGTACAAGCGTCAGATGCTCAAGCTGCTCCACATCGTCACCGCGTACGAAGGGATCGTGTCGGGGCGCGTCGACGTCGCCGACATCCAGCCGCGCACGTTCATCTTCGGCGCCAAGGCGGCGCCCGGGTACGTCATGGCCAAGCAGATCATCCACCTGATCAACGCGGTCGGCTCGGTCGTCAACGCCGATCCTCGCGTCGCCGACCGGCTGAAGGTCCTCTTCCCGCCGAACTACAACGTCACCCTCGCGGAGCGCGTCATTCCCGCCGCCGACCTCTCCGAGCAGATCTCGCTCGCCGGCAAGGAGGCGTCGGGGACGGGCAACATGAAGTTCGCGCTCAACGGCGCCTTGACGATCGGCACGGATGACGGCGCCAACGTCGAGATCCGCGAGCTGGTCGGCGACGACAACTTCTTCCTCTTCGGCATGAGCGAGCCGGAGGTCGAAGCGCTGTGGGCCCGCGGCTACCGGCCGGCCGACTTCTATCAGGCGGACGAGGGCCTGCGGCGGGCGATCGATCTCATCGCCTCGGGCGCCTTCTCCGGCGGCGACAAGCGCGTGTTCGAGCCGATCGTCTCGAACCTCCTGTACGACGACCGCTTCATGGTCCTCGCCGACTACTCGTCCTACATCCAGGCGCAGGCCACGGTCGACGCCGCGTACCAGGACCAGGACGCGTGGACGCGCTCGGCGATCCTCAACGTCGCCCGGTGCGGGTTCTTCTCCTCGGACCGTTCGATGCGCGACTACATCGAGCGCATCTGGCACACCCCACCCGTCCTCTGACGTCCGGGGCTCACCGGGCGTAACGCTCGACGAAGGCCCGGAGGATCGAGGACGTGTGCGTCACGGGAGCGCGGCGGACGGCGGCAAGGGTGAGGTGGAGCTCGTCGGCGCCGAAGTAGCCGTGGTCGGCGTAGGCGTGGATGCGGGTCGTGATCCCCGCCACGTCCAGCTCGGGATGGAACTGCGTCGCGTACACGTTCTGTCCCACCCGGAACATCTGCACGGGGCAGGCGTCGCCGCGCGCGAGCAGGGTCGCCGAGGGCGGGAGCACCGTGATCGCCTCCTTGTGACCGACGAACGCGGTGAACCGGTCGGGGAGTGCGGCAAGGAGCGGGTCGGCGGCGCCCTCGGGCGTCCGCTCGATCTCGATGACGCTGATCGGCTCACGATACGTGCGATCGATCACGGCGCCCTGATGCGCGCCGAGAGTCCCGACCCCGTAGCAGGCTCCGAGGAAGGGGAAGTCTCGGGCCACGACGTCGTCCAGGAGCGTGCGGAACTCGGCCTCGACGCGTCGTTGCACATCACTCTTGTCCTCATCGCGGTCCGACGCGTTGAAGGGACCGCCCCCGACGAAGATGCCCGACCACTCGTCGAGGTCGATGGGGCCGAGTGGGCTCGCTTCCAGGCGCATCCGGACGAGCTGGTCCTCGCTCAGCCCGGTGAAGCGCAGGAAGAGGGCGTACTCCTCGTCGGCGGGGACGTCTTCGGCGCGGGTGGCCAGCAGTAGGAAGGGTTTCATCGGCTGTCGAGTCTATGCGTCGCGACGGGGAAGCCGTGACGCGGGGGCTAGGGTGGGAAGCGGAGGTCATCATGGCAATTGCGCGCCTGCACGGCGGTCCCCTCGACGGACAGCTCATCCCGGTCGACGACGTGACTCAGGACCAGTTGATCCTGCCCTACAGTGAGACCCAGGTGGTCTATGAGCGCGCGGGCGAGGCGGAGAACACGGGCGACGGCGACGGCCCCACGTCCGCCGATTATCGCTACGTCGAGGCGCAGGACGACATCGACCCCGATCCCGACGGTCGCGACGACTGACTTGGTCGCCGAGCACTCGCTGGAGATCGAGCGCAAGTACGACGTCGACGACGACAGCCCGCTCCCTGACTGGAGCGCTCTCCCGGGCGTCGCTCTGGTGCGGGAGCCGGAGTCGCGCTCGCTCGATGCCACCTACTTCGACACGATCGACGGTGCGCTCGCGCGGTCGGCGATCGCCGTCCGACGCCGCGAGGGCGGCCCGGACAGCGGCTGGCACGTGAAGCGGTCCACTCCCGAGGGCAAGCTCGAGACACGGTGGCCGCTCACGATCGGCGGTGAGGGAGGCGGCTCCGCGGAGCCGGTGCCCGCGGAGGTCGTCGCAGAGGTCGCGTCGTCGGCGGAGCCCCCGTTCGCTCCGATCGCGCGTGTGCGCAATCAGAGGCGTGCCTTCGCACTGGTCGATGCCGATGGCGAGCTCGTCGCCGAGTTCGTCGATGATCGGGTCCTCGCAGACGACCTCCATGCGGCTCGGCAGACGCGGTGGCGCGAGTGGGAGCTCGAGCTCGGACCGCGGGGTCCGCAGGAGGGCTCCGCGCGCGATGAGTTCTTCCGCGCCGCCGATGCCCTGGTCATCGCCGCCGGAGGCCGCGTCTCCTCGTCGTCGTCCAAACTCGGCCGCGCCCTCGGTCACTGACGCGGTGCTGCGGGCGGAGAGAGGTCCGGCCAGGCGACACTTTGCCCGAACGACACTGACGCCGCCCCCGGCTTCGGTGGGGCGGCGTCAGTGGGTGGAGGCCCAGGTTACCCGTTCTCGGGACGCGGGGCCATTCGATCAGAAGTTGATCATGTGCCCGGCGAGGCCGTGGAAGGCCTCCTGAAGGGCCTCGGACAGCGTCGGGTGGGTGTGGACGTTGCGTGCGAGCTCGAGCGCCGTGAGGTCCCACTTCTGCGCGAGGGTGAGCTCGGGGAGGAGCTCCGACACATCGGGTCCGATGAGGTGGCCACCGACGAGCTCCAGGTGCTCGGCGTCGGCGATCAGCTTGACGAAGCCGACCGGCTCGCCGAGACCGTGCGCCTTGCCGTTGGCCATGAACGGGAAGGTCGCCACCTTGTACTCGCGGCCCGTCTCCTTGTACTGCGCCTCGGTGTAGCCGAACGAGGCGACCTGGGGAGAGCAGAACGTCGCACGGGGCATCATCTTGTAGTCGCCGAGCGTCATGGTCTCAGCGCCGCCGATCGTCTCCGCCGCCACGACACCCTGAGCCTCGGCCACGTGAGCCAGCTGCAGCTTGGCGGTCACGTCGCCGATCGCGTAGATCCCCTCGACGTTCGTGCGCATGTGGTCGTCGATCTCGATGGCGCCGCGGTCGCTGACCTTGACGCCGGTGTTCTCGAGCCCGAATCCGTCGATGCGGGGAGCGAAGCCGATCGACATGAGGACCTTGTCCGCCTCGATCTGGCCGCTCGCGCCGCTCTTGTTGTCCGTGTAGGTGACCGTCACCTTGTCGCCCGAGTCGACCACGGTCTCCACCTTCGTGGAGACCAAGAGGTCGATGCCGTAGTTCTTGTACTGGCGCGCGATCTCCTTGGACACGTCGGCGTCCTCGTTGGGCAGCGCGCGGTCGAGGAACTCGATGATCGTGACCTTGACGCCGTAGTTGGAGAGCACGTAGGCGAACTCCATGCCGATCGCGCCCGCGCCGACGATGACGATCGACGACGGCAGCTCGCGGGAGAGGATCTGTTCCTCGTAGGTGACGACGTTCTCGCTCAGGGTGACGCCGGGAAGGAGGCGGACGGTCGAACCGGTCGCGATGATGACGTTGTCGAAGGTGACCTCTTCGACCTGGCCGTCGGACTTGGTGACCGTGATCGCCTTGGGGCCCGTGAACGAGCCGCGTCCCTCGAACTCGGTGACCTTGTTCTTCTTCATCAGGTAGTGGATGCCCTTGACGCGTCCGTCGGCGACCTCACGACTGCGGTCCCAGGCGACGCCGAAGTCGAGGGTGAACTCACCCGAGATGCCGAAGAAGTCGGCCTTGTGCTTCAGCGTGTGCGCGATCTCCGCGTTCTTCAGCAGCGCCTTAGAGGGGATGCAGCCGACGTTGAGGCAGACGCCTCCCCAGTACTTCTCTTCGATGATGGCCGTGGACAGTCCGAGCTGTGCGGCGCGGACCGCTGCGACGTAGCCACCAGGGCCGGCACCGAGGACGACGACATTGAAATGAGGCATGCTCCCAGCCTAGTCCTCGCGCGGGCCCCGTCTCCGCGTCAGGAGCACGACGAAGAACACCGCCACGACCGCCACCACGCCCACCACGATCCACACCGGCAGGAGCTCCATGCCGTCCGTCCCCGCGTCGGTGCCTTGCGCACTCGGAGACGGGGAGACGGGGTCGGCGGGCTCCGTCGTGGAGCCGGTGCTCGTGCCCGCGACCACGAAGCCGAACTGGTCGGAGATGGGGTGTCCGTCACTGGAGACCACACGCCAGGTGACAGTGATCTCTCCGGACGCGGAGCCGCTGATGGGCTGGATGACACGGACTCCGTCGACCACGGGGGGTTCGGTGGTCAGCTCCGTTCCTGAGGCGTCGGTCACGACGACGTCGGTGGTCCCGTCTCCGGTCAGGAGCACACCGCTGAAGGTGAGCGTGATCTCCGCAGGCATCTCGGCGACCTCCGATCCCACGGCGGGGTCGGACCCCACCAGCTCGTCGTGTGCGAACGCCGGCGACGCGGCGGAACCTGTGACCAGCGCCGCCGCGAGCGCGAGCACGGCTGCCAGGCGGAGTCGTCGTCCGGTTCGGGCGGGGGAGGCGGAGGAAGCAAGAGCAGCAGGGGTCGTCACCCGATCGACCCTACCGATCGACTCTGGGGGAGTCGCGGCGAGTCCGCCCACTCCTCCCCTGGGCGGAGTCCGTCGCGGCGGCAGAGGGAGGTGTTCTGCGGCTTGTCGTCGAGCCGCGAATCCGTCAGGCTGGGGGAGCGCCCGCGGACCCCGCTCGAGAGTGTCCCGAGCACGAACTCACGCTCAGGGGGAGCGGCCGATCGGTTAGGGTGAATGAGGAGGAGGCCACCGTGGACGAGAACCGTCGACCCGACGACATCCGGCGTGGAGCCGAACCGCACGAGCGCGTCTCTCACGACACGACGCAGACGTTTGGCCACGATTCGGATCTGTCCTTCATCCCGTTCGGAAGCGAGCTGAGCGAGGTCGAGCGCGAAGCGATCGCAGCGCTGCCGTCCCGCTCCGCTATGCTGCTCGTCCGCTCGGGCCCGACGGCCGGAGCGCGATATCTACTGGACACCGATGTCACCACCGTGGGACGCCACCCCGAGGCGGACATCTTCTTCGACGACGTCACGGTGTCCCGCCGTCACGCGGAGCTCAATCGTTCCGGAACGGTCTTCGAGCTCGTGGACCAGCGGTCCCTGAACGGTACCTACGTCAACGGCGAGCGCGTCGACCGGGCGGTCCTCACCGATGGAGCCGAGCTACGCATCGGCAAGTTCCGTCTCAACTTCTTCGCGTCGCCGGTCGATCGCGAGCACGCCGGGTGAGCCCGGCCGCAGCTTCTCGCGGTCGCGCGGCGTCGGCGGGACACCTCAGCATCGGTCAGGTTCTCGCGCGCCTGACGCCGGAGTTCCCCTTGCTGAGCGCGAGCAAACTCCGCTACCTCGAAGTGCAGGGCATCGTATCGCCGGTGCGCACCGACTCCGGTTACCGTAAGTTCTCTCCGACCGACGTCGAGCGCCTCCGCACGACCCTCACGATGCAACGGGATTACGGCATTCCGTTGGCGCGCATTCGTGAGTACCTCGACGACCCGACGGGGGAGCTGGCGAGCATGCCCGCCTCCATCGTGCACGCGGCGCGTCGGTATCGTCGTGACGAGCTCGTGTCCGAGGCGGAGGCGAGCACGTCGCTTCTCAGCGAGGCGATCAGCGCCGGACTCCTGCCTGCGGCAGACACGTTCGACGAGCGGGCTCTGGCAACCCTGCGCGCTCTCGTGGCGCTCGATGCCCACGGAATCCAGCCGCGGCATCTACGCACACTGCGGCAGGCCGCCGAGCGTGACGTCGCGCTCGTGGAGAGCGCGCTGGCACCGCTCCTGCGCAAATCCGATCCGGCTTCGCGCGCTCGCGCACACGAGGTGGCTCCGGAGCTCGTGCGCCGAATCGACGAGCTGCGCGCCGGCCTCGTGCAGGCCGCACTGGAGCGTCTGGCTCCCTGACCGCCGCGACACGCCGAGGCGTGAGAGCCCGATGTCGTTGCCGGGTGCCCCTCCCTCCTCTAGCGTGGAAGCGAACCACCACAACGCAGGAGGCGAAATGACCGCGCACGACGCGATCGGCGAGCCGCAGTTCACCACTGAACTGCTCTTCACCGACGGCCTCCCGCAGATGGACGACGAGGTCGGATATCGGGGCGCCGTCGCCGCTCGTGCCGCAGGCATCACCTATCGTCAGCTCGATTACTGGGCGCGTACCGAGCTCGTCGAGCCCACCGTCCGCGGCGCCTCCGGGTCCGGCTCGCAGCGTCTCTACGGTTTCCGCGACATCCTCGTCCTCAAGCTCGTCAAGCGTCTTCTCGACACCGGAATCTCGCTGCAGCAGATCCGCACCGCGGTCGAGCAGTTGCGGGCGGCGGGCATCCGCGACCTCGCCGGCACGACGCTCATGAGCGACGGCGCATCGGTCTACCTCTGCACCTCGAACGACGAGGTCATCGACTTGGTCAGCCGCGGGCAAGGCGTCTTCGGCATCGCCGTGGGCAAGGTCCTGCACGAAGTGGAGTCGACGCTCCTCGACTTCGACCCGCAGGTGCCCGACCCGGTCGACGAGCTCGCCGCTCGTCGCGCGGTCCGGTCGGCGTAAGCCACCGGAGCCGTTCGCCCCTCAGGCTCGCGCTTCGCCCGCGACCGGAATGCGCCCGGTCCGCATGACGCGGTCCAACAGCGCGTCGAAATCGCCCGCGAGCTCTTGCGCGGAGTCGCCGGGCCAGATGTGGAGGGGCTTGGCGGCGCCCTGGGCCTGCTGAAGCGACGTACGTTCGGGAAGCTGAGGTGACAGCACGAGCGGGCCGAACATGTCGCGCAGCTCCTTGATGCGGAACTGGTGCTCGATCGACTGCGGACGCACGCGGTTGACGACGATGCCCAGGGGCTGGAGGCGGGGAGAGAGGCCGCGCCGGATCTCCTCGATCGCGCGAAGGGCTCGGTCAGCGGCGGCGACCGAGAAGAGACCCGGCTCCGTGACGACGATCACGCGGTCGCTCGCTGCCCACGCCGTGCGCGTGAGTGCGTTGAGCGAGGGAGCGCAGTCGACGAGCACGAGGTCGTAGTCGGCCTCGATCGTCGCGAGCGCCTCCTCGAGCTTCCATACGTCGCGGACGCTGGGGTGCGGGCCGTCGAAGTTGATCGCGGACGGGCTGCCGATGAGGACGTCGATCGTGCCGGGGTGCACTTTCGCCCAGCCGCTGGAGGTGATCGCCTGACGGACCACCTTCTCCTTGGGATTGGCCAGCACATCGGCGATGTTCAAGCGCCCGGCGACCTGGATGTCCATCCCCGTCGACACGTCGGACTGCGGGTCCAGGTCGACGACGAGGGTTCGGACACCTCGAGCGAACGCCGCGGAGGCGAGTCCGAGTGTCACGGTCGTCTTCCCGACCCCCCCCTTAAGTGAGCTGACGGAGAGTACGTGCACGAGGCTCTACGTTACCTTCCCCTAGGCTGTGAGCACACTCAGGCGCCCCGGCGTCTGCGGCATTCGGGCGTCCGATGAACTGTGCGCCCCGGTCATCACACGTGAGGTGCGTATGTTCCGAAAGATCCTGGTTGCCAATCGCGGCGAGATCGCGATCCGCGCGTTTCGCGCCGCCTTCGAACTGGGTGCCCGCACGGTCGCCGTCTACCCGTACGAAGATCGATACTCCCTCCACCGTTTGAAGGCCGACGAAGCGTACGAGATCGGCACCAAGGGCCAGCCCGTCCGCTCCTACCTCGACGTGTCGGAGATCATTCGCGTCGCCCTGGAGAGCGGAGCCGATGCGATCTACCCCGGCTACGGGTTCCTCTCCGAGAACCCCGAGTTGGCCGCGCGCGCCGCCGAGGCCGGGATCACTTTCATCGGACCGCCGTCACACGTGCTGGAGATGGCGGGCAACAAGGTGACCGCCAAGGAGCACGCGATCGCCGCGGGCGTTCCGGTCCTCCGCTCCACCGGGGCCTCCGACGACGTCGACGCCCTCGTCGCGCGGGCCGACGAGATCGGCTTCCCGATCTTCGTCAAAGCGGTCGCTGGCGGCGGCGGGCGGGGGATGCGACGAGTCGAGGCGCCCGAGCAGCTGGCCCCCGCTCTCGCGGAGGCCATGCGCGAAGCGGGCAGCGCCTTCGGCGACTCGCGCGTCTTCCTCGAGCAGGCCGTCCAGCGCCCCCGTCACGTCGAGGTGCAGATCCTCGCCGACGGCGCCGGGCACACGGTCCATCTCTTCGAGCGCGACTGCTCCGTGCAGCGCCGACACCAGAAGGTCGTCGAGATCGCCCCGGCCCCCAACCTGGCCGACGACGTCCGAGACGCTCTCCACCGCCACGCCGTGGCCTTCGCCCGCTCGATCGGATACCAGAACGCCGGGACCGTGGAGTTCCTCCTCGAGACGGCGGGGCCACGCACTGGCGAGGTCGTCTTCATCGAGATGAACCCGCGCATCCAGGTCGAGCACACGGTCACGGAGGAGGTCACCGACGTCGACCTCGTGCAGTCGCAGATGCGTATCGCCGCGGGGGAGTCGCTGGATGACCTGGGGCTGCGTCAGGAGCAGATCCGGCTGCGTGGTGCGGCGCTCCAGTGCCGGATCACGACCGAGGATCCGACTCAGGGCTTCCGCCCCGACACCGGCAAGATCACTACCTACCGTTCGCCGGGAGGCGCCGGGATCCGCCTCGACGGCGGCACCACGGCGGCCGGCTCCCAAGTGAGCCCTCACTTCGATTCGATGCTGGCCAAGCTCACCTGCCGCGGACGGGATTTCGAGGCGGCCGTCATCCGCTCTCGTCGCGCCCTGGCGGAGTTCCGCATCCGCGGCGTCACGACGAACATCCCCTTCCTCCAGCAGGTGCTCGACGATCCCGCGTTCGTCGCCGGCGACCTCAGCACCGCCTTCATCGACGAACGGCCGGAGCTCCTCACCGGCCGGGAGTCCAAGGACCGCGGCTCGAAGATCATGGCGTGGCTGGCCGACGTCACCGTGAACCGTCCGAACGGTGAGAACCCGCTCACCGTCGACCCTGCGTCCAAGCTCCCCGCGGTGGACCTGGGCGTCGAGCCCGTCGCGGGATCCCGCCAGCGGCTGCTCGAGCTCGGCCCGGCGGGATTCGCCGCCGCCCTCCGCGCGCAGACGGCCCTCGCCGTGACCGAGACCACGTTCCGCGATGCCCACCAGTCCCTTCTCGCGACGCGGGTGCGCACCCGCGACCTCGTGAAGGTGGCCCCCTACGTGGCCCGCGCCACGCCGCAGCTGTTGTCGGTCGAGGCCTGGGGCGGCGCCACCTACGATGTCGCGCTGCGCTTCCTGGGGGAGGATCCGTGGGAGCGTCTCGACGCGCTGCGCACCGCGCTTCCCAACGTCGCGATCCAGATGCTGCTGCGCGGACGCAACACCGTCGGATACACGCCCTACCCCACGGCGGTCACCGATGCCTTCATCGACGAGGCCGTCGCCTCCGGCGTCGACATCTTCCGCATCTTCGACGCGCTCAACGACGTGTCGCAGATGCGTCCGGCGGTCGAGGCCGTGTTGCAGACCGGCCGTGCGGTTGCCGAGGTCGCGCTCTGCTACACCGGTGATCTCCTCGACCCCGCGGAAGAGCTCTACACACTCGACTACTACCTGCGACTGGCGGAGCAGATCATCGAGAGCGGCGCGCACGTGCTCGCGATCAAGGACATGGCCGGTCTCCTGCGACCTGCGGCCGCCACGCGCCTGGTCACCGCTCTGCGGGAGCGGTTCGACGCGCCCGTACACGTGCACACGCACGACACGGCGGGCGGACAGCTCGCGACCCTGCTCGCTGCGAGTGCGGCCGGCGCCGACGCGGTGGATGCCGCTGCCGCTCCGATGGCGGGAACGACCAGTCAGCCGTCGCTGTCGGCCCTCGTCGCCGCGCTGGCGCACACCGAGCGCGACACGGGAATCGACCTGCGCGCGGTGTCCGACCTCGAACCGTACTGGGAGGCGGTTCGTCACCTGTACCGACCCTTCGAGTCCGGCCTTCCGGGCCCCACCGGACGCGTCTACCGTCACGAGATCCCGGGCGGGCAGCTCTCGAACCTGCGACAGCAGGCGATCGCACTCGGCTTGGCCGACGACTTCGAGCTGATCGAGGACATGTACGCGGCCGCCAACGAGATTCTCGGCCGGGTCCCCAAGGTCACCCCGTCCTCGAAGGTCGTCGGTGATCTGGCGCTCCACCTGGCGGCCGTCAAGGCCGACCCGGCCGACTTCGCGCGCAATCCCGAGAAGTACGACGTCCCCGACTCGGTCGTCGGATTCATGGCGGGGGAGCTGGGGGACCTTCCGGGCGGGTGGCCGGAGCCGTTCCGGAGCAAGGTGCTCCAGGGGCGCGAGGCCAAGATCGCCGTCGCCGACATCACGGCGGAGGATCAGGCCGCCCTGAAGGGCGATTCGGCCTCCCGTCGCGGCAAGCTGAACGAACTGCTCTTCCCCGGACCCACGCGTACCTATCGCGATACCCGTGCCACCTACGGCGACCTCAGCGTGCTGGACACCGCGGACTACCTCTACGGCCTGCTCCCCGGGTCGGAGCACGTCGTGGAGATCGACCGCGGCGTGCAGCTGTACGTCGGGCTCGAGGCGATCGGCGAGGCCGACGACAAGGGCATGCGCACGGTCATGGCGACCCTCAACGGTCAGCTCCGCCCCGTCTTCGTTCGGGACCGCAGCATCGCCGTCGAAGCCCGTCAGGCGGAGAAGGCCGACACGTCGCGGCCCGGTCAGGTCGCGGCGCCCTTCTCGGGCGTCGTGACGCTCAAGACCGCGGAGGGCGACGTCGTGACCGCCGGTCAGCCGGTCGCCTCGATCGAGGCGATGAAGATGGAGGCGGCCATCACCGCTCCCGTCGGCGGGGTGATCGAGCGCCTCGTGATCGCGGCGACCGCGCAGGTGGAGGCCGGCGATCTTTTGGTCGTCATCCGGCCCTCCGAGTAGCCTTGCTCCCTGGGCCGCGACGCGATCTGCGCGTTTTGCGGCCCGGAGACCACCTGGAGTGAACAGCAGTGACGCCTGACCGCAACGACAAGACGCCCGACGACCTCGAGAACGGTGTGCTGACCACCGGCAGCATCGACACCGCCGGCATCGGGTTGGTCCGTGGTGCGACGGCACAGGTCGACGTGAGCCTGCCGTCGTTGAGCGACGAGGACGACGACCTGCTGCCCGACGAGGGCGTGGCGATCGCTGCCGCACCGATCGACGCCGAGGTGCTCGACGACGCCGTCGACTCCGACGGACCGCCGTCCACCCGGCGCGAGGCCCACCACCTCGACGACCACGACGCGAAGCACGCGGTGGAACGGGTCCACCCCCGTACCGCCGACGTGCCGCTGCAGTCTCGTCGACTCGGCGAGTTCGAGGCAGGACGGGAGACCTCCGACCTGCTGACCGCCGACCGGCTTCTGGACCCCGCGCATGTCGTGCGCCCGGAGCCCGAGGGGGGATGGCAGCGGTTCGTCTACTCTGCGACGGCGCGCCGCCTGAACCTCGGGGACAGCAAGCGCGCTCGCGCGCGCAAGGCCCTCGATCGTCGCATCGCGGCGCCGCTGGGTGGCGGTGCGAAGTTCGTCCCGGTCCTCTCGCGCAAGGGCGGCGTCGGAAAGACGACCGTGTCGACTCTTCTGGGGATGGCGCTCGCGGACGCGCGGGACGACCGCGTGATCGCGATCGACGCGAACCCCGACCGGGGAACCCTCTCGGATCGCATCGGTCGCTCCAGCGGAAAGACGGTCCGGGACCTCGTCCGCACGCGCGGCGACGTCGTCGGGTTCAACGACCTCTCGGGCATCGTCGCGCGGGACGAGACCCGTCTGGACGTCCTCGCGTCCGATGCCGACCCGCGCGTCTCCGAGGCGTTCAACGACCGCGATTACCACGACGTCGCCTCCGTCGCAGCGCACTACTACTCCATCGTCCTCACCGACACCGGCACCGGCGTCGTGCACTCCGTCATGGAGGCGACCCTCGAGCTCGCCGATGTGCTGGTCGTCGTCGCCGGACTCAGCGTCGACGAGGCGCGCCTGGCGTCGGAGACGCTGACGTGGCTGGAGACGAACGGTTTCGAGGATCAGGTCCGAAACGCCGTCGTCGTCCTCAACACGGCGCGCCCGGGGACGCCTCTTGTGCGGGCCTCCGAGCTGGAGTCCCACTTCGGCACCCGCGTGCGGACCGTCGTCCGTATGCCCTACGACGCGCACCTCGCGGCCGGGAGCGCGATCTCCTTCCGCGACCTTCAGCCCGCAACGCGACTGGCCGCCCGCGAGCTCGCGGCCACTGTCGTCGAAGGCCTGCGCATCGCGACGGCCGTCTGATGACGGTTCGAGCGATCCGCCTGTTCGGCGACCCCGTTCTGCGTGCCGTCGCCTCGCCGGTGGAGCAGATCGACGACGGCGTGCGTGCGCTGGTCCAGGACCTTCTCGACACCGTGGAACTCCCGGGACGCGCGGGTGTCGCCGCCCCACAGATCGGGGTCGGGGTGCGCGCCTTCAGTTACAACATCGACGGCGACATCGGCTACATCCTCAATCCCGAGCTCGTCGAGGTCTCGGGGGAGCCCCAGCCGACCGGGGAGGGGTGCCTGTCGGTTCCCGGGCTCTGGCACGACACCCCCCGGTACCCGCACGCCAAAGTGGTCGGGATCGACCTCGACGGCAACGAGGTGGTGCTCGAGGGTGACGGACTGCTCGCGCAGGCGCTCCAGCACGAGACCGACCATCTCGACGGAATGGTGTATCTGCAGCGCCTCGACCCCGAGACGCGCCGGGTCGCGATGCGCCAAGTGCGGGAGTCCGACTGGTTCTAGTCCCCGTTCCCGTCGGAGCAGGCGTACAAGACAACGGGCCGAAGATCTCCCTCTTCGGCCCGTTGTCTTGTCGGCCGACCTGTCGGCCTGATCAGCCCAGCGGAACGTTGGTCGTGGTGACCGGAACGCTGTAGAGCTCCTCGATCTGCGGTGCGAAGTCGGCGAGGATCACGTTCCGCTTGATGCTCATCTTGGGCGTGAGATGCCCGCTGGCCTCGGTCCACTCCGTGTCGAGGATCACGAACTTGCGGATCGACTCCGCTCGCGACACCGACTTGTTGGCGATGTCGATCGCCCGCTGGACCTCAGCGCGCACCTTCGGGTCCTTCGCAGCGTCCGCGAGCGACATGTCGGCGGGCAGCTCGTTGTTCGACAGCCACGTGGGCAGCATCTCCGGGTCGAGAGTGACGAGCGCCGAGACGAACGGCTTCTGGTCGCCGACGACCACGACCTGACCCACGATCGGGTTCGCTCGGATCGGATCTTCGAGCGCGGCGGGGGCGACGTTCTTGCCGCCCGCGGTGACGATGATCTCCTTCTTGCGGCCCGTGATGGTGAGGAATCCCTCGGCATCGAAGGATCCGATGTCACCGGTGCGGAACCACCCGTCGTCGAAGGCCTCGGCGGTCGCCTCGGGGTTGCGCCAGTACTCCTTGAAGACGTTGATGCCGCGCACTTCGATCTCGCCGTCCTCGCCCAGGCGGATGCCGACGCCGGGAAGGACGGGACCGACGGTGCCGATCTTCGACTTGGTCGCGAGATTGACCGTCGCCGGCGCCGTGGTCTCGGTGAGACCGTAGCCCTCGAGGATCGTGACGCCGAGGCTGTGGAAGAAGTGGCCGAGCCGTGCTCCCAGCGGAGCCGAGCCCGAGACGGCGTAGGTCACCCGTCCGCCCATGGCCTCTCGCAGCTTGCTGTAGACCAGCTTGTCGAACAGGGCGAACTTGATCTTGGTGAGGAAGGGGATCTTCGCCCCGTCCTGCTGCAGTCGCGAGTGCTCGATGGCGGTACGGGCCGCCGCGCGGAAGATGTTGCCCTTGCCGCCCGCTTCTGCCTTCTGCTCGGCGGAGTTGTACACCTTCTCGAAGACGCGTGGCACGGCCAGGAGGAACGTGGGCTTGAACGAGCCGAGCGCGGGCAGCAGCTGCTTGGTGTCGGGCTGGTGACCCGTCTTGACGCCCGCATGGATGTCCAGGATGGAGATGAATCGAGCGAAGACGTGCGCCGTCGTGATGAACAACAGGGTCGAGGCGCCCGGGGTCTCCACGACCTCGGCGAGGGCCTTCGCGGAGTTGCGCGCCAGTTCGACGAAGTTGCTGTGGGTGAGGACGCATCCCTTGGGCCGTCCGGTGGAGCCCGACGTGTAGATCAGGGTGGCGATGTCCGAGCCGACGGCCAGATTGCGGCGACGTTCGATCTCCTCGTCGGTCACTTCCCCCGCGCGGCCACGCAGGGTATCGAGATCGCCCGCCGCGGAGGTCCACAACTCGCGCACGAGCGGGATCTCCTCACGGATCTCGGCGATGCGGGCAGCATGCTCCTCGGACTCGGCGATCACGGCGACCGCGCCGGAGTCCGAGAGGATCCAGCTGATCTGGGAGGCAGAGCTCGTCTCGTAGATCGGGACCATGACTGCCCCGGCGAAGAAGAGGGCGAAGTCGACGAGCGTCCACTCATACGTGGTCCGCGCGATGTAGCCGATCTTGTCGCCCGGCTGCACTCCTGCGGCGGCCAGCCCTTTCGCGAGCAGGATGACCTCGCGCTGGAACTCAGCGGCACTGATGTCGCGCCAGCCGTCGCCGTCGGGAACGGCGAACAGCGCGAGAGAGGGAGTGGCCTTCACTCGCTCGACGAGCAGATCGGTGGTGTTTGCTTCCGGGTCGGCGGGGACGACCGCGGGGACTTCGAATTGGACGGCGCTCATGGGCGGCAACTCCTTCGGTACCGGTACAGCGTCGGAAGTGACGGGTTGGGATCGAGTGTAGCTTGCGCTGATACCCGGTCCAGCGGCGCGCGGCGGCGTCAGGGCGCGGACTAGACTTCTGCGGATGCCGTGCGGTCCGCGCCGGCGCGAGAGGAGCAGCGTGCACAGCGTCGGCATCGACATCGGCGGCACGAAGATCGCTGGGGGCGTTGTCGCAGAGGATGGCTCGATCATCGAGCAGCTGCGCGTGAGCACCCCCGACCGGCCGGCGGAGCTCGCCGACGCGGTCGCAGTGATGGTGCGGGACCTCGCGCAACGGCACGAGATCCACTCCGTGGGCGTCGCGGCAGCGGGCTTCATCGACGCGACGCGATCGATCATCATCCACGCTCCCAACATCGACTGGCGCAACGAGCCGCTTCGTGCCGAGCTCGAGGCGCGCATCGGGCGCCCGGTGACCCTCGAGAACGACGCCAACGCCGCGGGGTGGGGGGAGTACCGCTTCGGAGCCGGCCGCGGTTGCGCCAACCTGGTCATGCTGACCCTCGGCACAGGCGTCGGAGGTGCCGTCGTCATCGATGGCACTCTGCTGGTCGGAGGAAACGGCATCGGCGGAGAGCTGGGCCACATCCGCTTCATCCGCGGCGGCCGTCCGTGCGGATGCGGCCAGAACGGATGCCTCGAGCAGTACGCGTCCGGCCGTGCCCTCCAGCGCGAGATCGCCGACATCGCGGCGGCGGGCGGTATCGGCGCGCGTCTCGCCGAGGCGCAGGACGCTCGCGGCATCGTCCCGGGTGCGGAGATGGCAAGGCTCGTCGCGGACGACGACCCCGGAGCACTCGAAGCCGTCCGACGCGTCGCGACGGCCCTCGGTGAGGCCTGTGGCGAGTTCCAGGCGGTCCTCGATCCCGAGCTCTTCGTGATCGGCGGGGGCGTGGCGGACCTCGGTGAGCGCCTGCTCCACCCCGTTCGCCTCGCGTACGAGACGTCGCTTCCCGGCTATGGCGACCGCCCCGTCGCGGGCTTTGCGATCGCGACTCTCGGCAACGACGCCGGAATGATCGGCGTCGCCGACCTCGCCCGTCTTCGGGGGTGATGGATGTTCTACTGGTTCATGAAGTACGTCGTGATCGGACCGATCGTCAAGGCGATCTTCCGGCCGTGGATCGTCGGACGCAGCAACGTCCCGAGTTCCGGCGCGGCGATTCTGGCCAGTAACCACCTGTCGGTGAGCGACTCGATCTTCCTGCCTCTCATGATCGATCGCCCCATGTCGTTCCTCGCCAAGAGTGACTACTTCACCGGGAAGGGCATCAAGGGCTGGTCGACCCGGATGTTCATGAAGGCGACGGGCCAGATCCCGATCGACCGTACCGGAGGCAAGGCCTCCGAGGCCTCGCTCAACACCGGGCTGCAGGTGCTCGGTCGCGGTGACCTGCTCGGGATCTATCCGGAAGGCACGCGGAGCCCCGACGGCAAGCTCTATCGGGGGAGGACGGGGCTTGCCCGCATGGCGCTCGAGGCGCGGGTGCCGGTGATCCCGGTCGTCATGGTCGACACCGGCACCGTGATGCCGATCGGTCGGTCGATCCCGAGGATCGGGCGGGTCGGCATGGTGATCGGTGAACCGTTGGACTTCAGTCGCTTCCACGGGATGGAAGGGGATCGCTACATCCTCCGCTCCATCACCGACGAGATCATGGTGGCCCTGCAGCGCCTGGGCGAGCAGGAGTACGACGACGTCTACGCCTCGACAGTGAAGGACCGACGCCCGGCTTCGGCCTGAGGTCGTGGGGCCTGTCACAGGGGGCGGACCGCGTCGCGCACGCCACTAGACTGAGCGGATGCCCGTAACGCTCGATGCGCTCGACAACTGGCGCTCGCTCCCGATCAAGCAGCAGCCGTCCTGGTCAGATCTCGACGCGGTGGCCGCGGTCTCTGACGAGATCGCCTCGCTCCCGCCGCTCGTATTCGCGGGCGAGGTCGACAACCTGCGGGAGCGGCTCGCGCGAGCAGCGAGCGGTCGTGCCTTCCTCCTCCAGGGAGGCGACTGCGCCGAGACGTTCGCCGGGGCCACGGCGGAGCAGATCCGCAACCGCATCAAGACGGTGCTGCAGATGGCGGTCGTCCTCACGTATGGCGCATCGATGCCGGTCGTGAAGATGGGACGGATGGCGGGCCAGTTCGCCAAGCCGCGATCGAGCGACACCGAGACCCGGGGAGATGTCACCCTTCCCGCCTACCGCGGCGACATCGTCAACGGATACGACTTCACGGAGGCCTCCCGTGCCGCCGACCCCGGCCGGCTCCTCAAGGGCTACCACACGGCGGCGTCGACGCTGAACCTCATCCGCGCGTTCACGCAGGGTGGTTTTGCCGACCTGCGCGAAGTGCACAGCTGGAACCAGGGCTTTGCGAAGAACCCGGCCAACGTGCGCTACGAACGGCTGGCGACGGAGATCGACCGCGCGATCAAGTTCATGGAGGCGGCCGGCGCCAACTTCGACGAGCTGCGCGGAGTGGAGTTCTACACCGGCCACGAGGGCCTCCTGATGGACTACGAGCGACCGATGACCCGCATCGATTCGCGTACCGGGACCCCGTACAACACCTCGGCTCATTTCCTCTGGATCGGCGAGCGCACCCGCGATCTCGACGGAGCGCACGTCGACTACTTCTCCAAGATCCGCAACCCCATCGGGGTGAAGCTCGGTCCGACCACCTCCACCGACACTGCTCTCGCTCTGATCGACAAGCTCGACCCCGAGCGCGAGCCCGGTCGGCTCACGTTCATCACCCGCATGGGTGCCGGCAAGATCCGCGACGCCCTGCCGCCGCTTCTCGAAGCGGTCAAGGATTCCGGCGCGACGCCGTTGTGGGTCACCGATCCGATGCACGGGAACGGCATCACGACGCCCACGGGATACAAGACCCGGCGCTTCGACGACGTCGTCGACGAGGTGCGCGGCTTCTTCGAGGCGCACCGTGCGGTGGGAACCTTCCCGGGCGGGATCCACGTGGAGCTCACTGGCGACGACGTCACCGAGTGCCTCGGGGGTTCCGAGATGATCGACGAGGCGACCCTCGCCACCCGCTACGAGTCCCTGTGCGACCCGCGCTTGAACCACATGCAGTCGCTCGAACTGGCGTTCCTCGTCGCGGAGGAGCTCGAGAAGCGCTGACTCAGCCGCGGCGGACGTCGATCGAGATGGTGATCGTGGTGCCGCGCTGCTGCAGCGTCTTCGCGTCAGGACTCTGAGAGACGACCTCCGTCAGGTCGTTCTGCGCGATGTTCCACGGGAAGACCACGCCGCTCACCTCGAAGCCGGCGTCGGTCAGCGTCTGCACGGCGCGGTCGCGGGTCATCCCGCGCACGTCGGGGACTTCGAACAGCTGCGGTCCGCGCGAGACGACCAGCGTGACCGTCTCGCCGGGCCGCCACGATCCGCCGCCCTTGCGCTCCTGCATCCGGATGACGCGGCCCTTCTCGACCGACGTGCTGTATTCCTGCGTCGTGGTGACCTTCAGGTCGACCTTCTTGAGGGTGGACGTCGCATCGGCCTCGGTATCGCCCACGACATCGGGAACGGGCCCGAGCGAGTAACGGATCTCCGCGCTGGATCCCTGGAGCACGGTGCAGCCCTGCGCGCACGGGATGGGGTCTTCGACGCCCGCTTGCGTGATGAACACGCGGACCACGTGATCCTCGTCGAACGACGTGAAGTAGGGGTTCGAGAGCGCGACGTTGATGTGCGCGTCGCGCAGCAGCTGCGTCACCGTCTCCACGGTCTTGTTCTCGAGCGTCGGAAGCGTGACCTCGGCCGGTCCGAGTGAGACGATGACGGTCACCGGTGCCCGCTTCTCCACTCGGGTCCCCGGCTCGGGGTCGGTGCGGATGGTGTCGCCCTCGGCGACGTCGAGGCTGTTCTGCCCCTCCTGCACGGCGGTGAGTTCGTGGCTGCGGAGCTCGGCGGCGGCCTCGTCGAAGCTCTTGCCGCGAAGATCCGGCACGCTCACGAGGGCACCGGGACCCGAACCGAACCACCACCCGGTTCCGGCACCCGCTGCGGCAAGGAGCAGGACGAGCACGAGCAGCCACGCGCCCGTGACCGCGCGCCGACGCGCGCGCCGTCGGAGCTTCGTGGCGTTGTCGACGTCGGTCGTGACGACCGGTGCCGTGAAGGATCCGGGCAGCACCTTGGTGAGTTCGCCCGACGGAGCCGTTCCGTCTCCGGCGGTGACCCCCACGGCGGTGGACCGCACCACTTGGGGATGGATCCCCAACTCCTTCTCGATGTCACGTAAGCGGTCGAGCATCTCTCGCGCGTCGACCGGACGTTCGTCGGGTTGTCTCTCCGTCGCCCACAGCACCAGCTCGTCGAGCTGTTCCGGAACGCCGGGATTGCGCACGCTCGGGCGCGGGACCGAGTCGGTGGCGTGCTGGTAGGCGATCTGCATCGGCTGCTCGCCCTTGTAGGGCTGTTCGCCCGTGAGCATCTCGTACAGCATGATGCCGAGGGCGTAGATGTCGCTGCGAGCATCGGCCGTGCCGCGCGTGACCAGCTCGGGGGCGAGGTAGGCGATCGTCCCGAGCAGCATCTGGCCGGTCGCGGTGTTCGCGCTGGTCGCCCGCGCCAAACCGAAGTCGCCGATCTTGATCCGCCCGTCCTCGGCGAGCAGCACGTTCTCCGGCTTCACGTCGCGATGGACGATTCCTGCCCGGTGCGCCGCAGACAAGCCGGAGAGGACGGCATCCATGATCGTGATCGTCTGGGGGATGGAGAGGCGACGCTGCTCGCGGAGCAGCTCCCGGAGCGTGATGCCGGGCAGGTACTCCATCACGAGGTAGGCCAGGTCGTCGTCCTGCCCCTGGTCGAAGACGTTGACGACGTGGGGGTCGGCCAGGCGGGCGGCCGCGCGGGCCTCTTGGATGAACCGACTCTGGAAGACGGTGTCGTCGGAGAGGTGACCGTGCATCACTTTGAGCGCGACGCGGCGCTCGAGGCGGAGGTCGGTGGCGACGTAGACGGTCGCCATCCCGCCGCGCGCGATGCGGGCGCGTACGCGGTACCGACTGTCGACCAGGCGGCCGATCAGCGGATCCGTCTGCTGGCCCGTGCTCACGCGTCGAGTCTACGGAGCCCGAGCGAGGAGTCCGGGCAGCGGCTCGCCCCGCGGCGAGAGCCGGTCAGCCCAACCGTGCCAGCCATTCGTAGGCCTGTGACTCCCACTGACCGTAGCGGTGCGGGTAGGCCGAGCGCTGCACCGCCTGGGCGGCCTCGCTGAACCCCATCTCCTCCCACCCCGCGATGTCGAGCAGCCCGCGGGTATCCGAGCCGTTGGGATCGTCGGAGCCGCCGAAGAAGGCCGCCGCCGCACGTCGCGGATCGCGCACCTGATCCGGCGTTCCCCATCCCGTGCTCGGACGCTGCTGGAACAGCCCCAGGGAGTCGTACGTGCCGTAGTCGAGGTTGCGGAGCCACGACTCGACCATCGCGGTGGCGAGGGCGATCGCGATCCCTCGGTCGGAGACTCCGCGTTCGCGTCCGACGGCGATGATCACGCGGGCATTCTTCGTCTGTTCCGCATCCAGTCGCGTCCCGCGCATCGCATCCTTGGGCGAGGACGGGGTGGGCGCGGTCGCGGGACGGACCGCCGCAGGCTTGGCCGACGAGCTGCGTCCCGGGATCGTGAGCTTCTCGCCCGGGTAGATGATCGCGCCGGTCGTGAGATCGTTGGCCCGCAGAAGCGCCGCAAGCGAGCAGTCGTGTCGTGCGGCGATCGCCCAAAGGGTGTCTCCGGGGCGCACGGTGTGCGAGGTGGAGGAGGTGTGCGATGCCTGCGTCGAGCTCTTCGAGGGCTTCGCGGCGCCCGCCGACCCCGTCCCGTTCTCCGCCGCGGTGAGCCGCAGGACGTCACCGGGGTGGATGATCGATCGCCACCCCAGACCGTTCCAGGCCAGCACGTCGGCGGTACGGAGTCCGTGCGCCGCGGCGATGGCGCTGACGGTGTCGCCGCGAACGACGGTGTAGGTGCGCGGCGTGCGAGCCGTGGGCGCCGTCGCGATCGCAGACGCGGAGGCCGTGACGGCCCTGCCGACCGCGGCGATGGTCCGGGTCGCCGTATCCGTGGTCTCGCCGGAGACCGCCGCGGCCGCGCCGGGGGAGCCGCTGACGGAGAGAGCGATCGTGCCCCAGACGGCGACGGATCCGGTGGACGTGGACAGCGCCGGCAAGCGTCTCATAGGTGATCTTCCCT
Source organism: Microbacterium sp. (assembly GCF_047607225.1). Taxonomy (GTDB): domain Bacteria; phylum Actinomycetota; class Actinomycetes; order Actinomycetales; family Microbacteriaceae; genus Microbacterium. The sequence goes on from NZ_JASGDO010000057.1 coordinate 36,993, forward strand.
CCTCGTGGACCTCGAAAACGCTGTCACGGAAGTGAAAGTGAGTCAATCAAAGTGGCACAAGTGAAAGATGTGATTTCTGTAATGTTCCCGACCGGTGCGGCCTGTGCGGTCGAGCGACCGTTCCCGAGCGGCGAGCGCTTCGTCACTGCTCGGAATGCGATAGTGGAGGGGTGACCGGCTCGACTCCGACGTTTCCCACCGACTGGCTGACCCTCCCCGACCTCGTCGCTCTGACGGGGGAACCGCTCGGGCGCATCCGCCGGCTGCTCGACGAGAAGCACCTGGTGGCCTCGCGTCGCCACGGTGCTCCCCAGGTGCCCGCTGCCTTCCTCCTCGACGGCCGCCCGGTCACGTCGCTCCGCGGGACCGTGATCGTGCTCCAGGACGCAGGCTTCTCCGACGACGAGCTGATCGACTGGTTGCTCACCGAGGACGAGTCCCTCGGTCACGCACCCATCGAGTCGCTCCGCGCGGGTCGCAAGAGCGAGGTGCGACGCATCGCTCAAGCGCTCGCCTGAGCGACCTCAGGACGTTCGAGCAACGGCGGCCCGGGCGAGGTCGCGGAGCGCGCCCACTGCGGCGTTGTCGAGGGCTGCGCCGCGCAGGGCGCGATCGGCCTCCACGGCGTAGTCCGAGATCAGGTCCTCGACGCGTGCGAGCGCGCCGGAGTCGATGATCGTGCGTTGGAGGGACGAGATCTGTTCCTCGTCGAGGTCCGGGTCGCCCAACAGCTCGTCGAGGGTGTGTCGAGCACCCGTGGCCAGAGTCTCGCGCGTGAACGCGATGAGGAGAGTGCGCTTCCCCTCGCGGAGGTCGTCTCCCGAGGGTTTTCCGGTGACGGAGCTGTCGCCGAACACCCCCAGAACGTCGTCGCGAAGCTGGAAGGCGAGCCCGATCGGCAGGCCGAATCGGCCCAGCGCCTCCCGCTGGTGCTGCGTGGCACCCGCCAGTTCGGCGCCGATCAGGAGCGGCTGCAGCACGCTGTAGCGGGCGGATTTGTAGGTCGCGACGCGGAGGGCGCGATCGGCGTGCTCCGCGTCGTCCACCGACAGGGCCGCGGCCTCCTCGGCGAGGTCGAGCAGCTGGCCGACCGTCACCTCGCGGCGCATGCGCGCGTACTCGAGCCTGGCCGCTGCGGCGGTGTCGCTGTGCCGGATGCCCTCCTCGAGGAGGTCGTCGCTCCACGCCACCAGGAGGTCTCCGAGGAGGATCGCCGCCGAACGTCCGTAGGTTGCTCCGTCCCCGTTCCATCCCCGTGCGCCATGTCCAGATTCGAGCGCCCGGTGTGCGGCGGGGCGACCTCGGCGCGTGTCGGAGTTGTCGATCAGATCGTCGTGCACGAGGGCCGCGGCATGGAAGATCTCCAGCGCCGCGGCTGCCGCGACCGCGGCGGGGTCGACCTCGGTCACGCCGCGTCGCGACACCCCCGCGACGGCCCACCAGCCGGTGAGACAGAAGCGGCCGCGCAGACGTTTGCCACCTGTGATCGTCTCGGCGGCAGTACGCACGAATGCGACGGCGTCGGGGCCCAGCTCAGCAGCCTCCTCGATGCGGTCTTCGGCAAACCTCTCCATCCGCTGGGAAACGAGCTCGATCAGGTCCACCGAAGGCATCACGGGCCTAGCCTAGTTCTCGGGCACCCGCGTACAATCGAGACCACTCGACACTTCAAGAGGGGGATGCATGCCACTGTCAGAGCAGGAGCAGCGTCTGCTGGACGAGATGGAGCGCCATCTCATGCACAACGACGCCGATGTCGTCAGCGCGCCTCGTGAAGGTCAGTCCCTCAGCTACCGCAACATCGTCTACGGCAGCGTTCTCGTGCTCGTCGGTGTCGCCGGCCTCGTCGTCGGCGTCTCGACCTCCCTCATCATCGTGGGCGTGATCGCTTTCCTCGTGATGGTCGCGGGCGTCGTGCTGGCGGCCACCCCCACGCGTGGTGGCTCCGCGCGACCCCGTTCCCAGGGAACGCGCAAGCCCACCGCCACGGGTCCGACGAGGGCGAGCGGCGGCAGCTTCATGGATCGCATGAACGATCGATGGGATCGACGCCGCGGCGAAGGATGAGATCCTTCTCCGACGGAGAACCCCTTACAGCACCGACCTTCGGGTCGGTGCTTTTTTTGTGCGCGCAGCGACCTCGACGTCACCCGTCGTGCAGCGACCTCCGCCGTCGGGGGAGGGCGCGGGTGCGGCGCGGCCACGAATCGATAGGAAAGTGGAGGAAAGTGGAGTAAAGTGGCGCGTACTTCAGGCGGCCGGGCGGAGAAGGGGGTGGGACGCGATGCTGTTGGGCACGTACACCCCGAAGCTCGACGACAAGGGCCGCGTCATCCTGCCGGCGAAGTTCCGCACCGATCTGGGAGACGGCGTCGTCGTCACCCGGGGACAGGAACGGTGCCTCTACGTCTTCAGCACGAAGGAGTTCGAGCGCGTCTACGAACGGATCCGCGAAGCGCCGCTGACCAACAAGCAGGCCCGCGACTTCCAGCGCATGTTCCTCTCGGGAGCGAGCGACGAGAAGCCGGACGGGCAGAGCCGGATCACCATCCCGCCGCACCTGCGCACCTACGCCAACCTCGGACGCGAACTCGTCGTGACCGGCGTCGGTGCGCACGCCGAGATCTGGGACGCCGAGGCATGGAACGCCTACGCCGAAGGAAACGAAGACAGCTACTCGGAGATGGAGCAGGAGGTGATCCCCGGGCTCTTCTGAGCCGTGGCCCCGACTCCCAGCCGCACGCCCTGACACACTTCCCCGGTGCCAGGTCGGAGCGGATGGGGATCCGGGCTCCGGGTCGGACGCAGCACAGGTCGACGATCATGAACCCGCGCGACATCCATACCCCCGTCCTCCTCGAACGGTGCGTCGAGCTCCTCGCACCGGCGCTCGACCGCGACGACGCGGTCATCGTCGATGCCACTGAGGGGATGGGCGGACACTCGGAGGCCTTGCTCGAGCGCTTCCCGCACGCCCGCCTGATAGGACTCGACCGCGACACCGATGCTCTGCGGATCGCGGGGGAGCGCCTCTCCCGCTTCGGCGACCGGGTACAGCTGGTGCACACCGTCTACGACGGCATCTCCGAGGCCGTCGCCTCGGTCGGTGTCTCTCGGGTGCACGGGATCCTCTTCGACCTGGGGGTGTCCTCACTCCAGCTGGACGAAGCGGATCGTGGGTTCGCGTACGCGCAGGACGCGCCGCTGGACATGCGCATGGACCAGACCAGCGGCACGACCGCGGCTGACATCGTCGCGGGATACGGCGAAGGCGACCTTCGACGGATCTTCGAACGCTACGGCGAAGAGAAGCTCGCGGGGCGCTACGCGCGCGCCATCATCGCTGCTCGACAGTCGCGGCCGCTGCTGCGGTCGTCGGACCTCGTGGACGTCTTGATCGCCGCCACCCCCGCCGCCGTCCAGCGCGAGAAGTCGGGCCACCCGGCCAAGCGGGTCTTCCAGGCACTGCGGATCGAGGTCAATCGGGAACTGGCCGCCTTGGAGGCGGCGATCCCCGCCGCGCTCGAGCTCCTGCCCGTCGGCGGGCGCATCGTCGTCCTCTCGTATCAGTCGCTCGAGGATCGTCTCGTCAAGCGCGTGTTCGCGTCGGCGACCGCCTCGACGGCTCCGCGCGACCTGCCAGTCGAGCTGCCCGAGCACGCCCCCCGCTTCCGGCTGCTCGTGAGGGGCGCGGAGCTCGCCTCAGACGAGGAACGCGCCCGCAATCCGCGCGCGACGCCGGTACGGCTGCGCGCGGCGGAACGAGTCCGGGAGGCCGCGGCATGAGCACCAACCTCGCAGAGGAAGACGTCTTCGGCGCACATCCCCTTCCGCTTCCTGGGCCCGAGCGCCGGCTCCACGCCGTCTCGCAGGCGGCCCCGCGCCGGAAGCCGCGCCTGGTCTACGGCCTCGTCGCCGTCCTCGGCGCTCTCACGATCGCCGGCGCGCAGATGGGGCTCTCGATCCTGACGACGCAGAGCTCCTACGAGTTGCGCTCGCTGACCACGGAGCAGCGGAGCGTGCAGTGGCAGAAGCAGATCCTGCAGGACGAGGTCGCGGGCCTCAGCTCCCCCCAGTACCTGGCGGCGAATGCCGCCGCGCTCGGAATGGTCACCGGACAAGCCCCCAACTATCTCCGGCTCAGCGACGGCGCGTTGGTCGGCAGCGGCAAGAAGGCCACGACGACCTCCAGCATCGAGGCGCTCAAGAAGGCCGCCGTCTCCAACGAACTCCTCAGCGGCATCCCGCTCGTCACCGACCCCGACGCGAGTCTGGGTGCCCACAAGGCCTCCGAGCAGAGCGTCGTCGTGAACCCCGCATCCCCTCCTGCCATCGCCGACGGTCTGCCGACCCCGAACACGCATTGAGACTATGACCACTCGCGCCACCCGCAGCCCCCGCCGCCGCACCGTGACCGCACTGATGGTCGTGCTGGCGGTCATCGCGGTCTTCGTCGTCCGTCTCGTCGACATCCAGGTCGTCAATGCCGAAGGGCACATCGCCGCCCAGAAGGAGAAGGCGACGCAGACGAGCATCACTCTGGCCGGTACGCGAGGCAACATCGTCGACGAAGGGGGCAGGGTGCTGGCCACCAGCACCCTGCGTTACGACGTCGAGATCGACCCGATGCTCGCGGCGAACGGGATCGACAAGCGTGACGAGAACGGCGACATCGTCAAGGGTGCGGACGGAAAGAACGAGAAGGTCGCCTGGCCCGAGCTCGCCGCCCGCATCGCCGCCGTCACGGGGCAGTCACCCGAAGACGTCACCGCGATCGTGGTGGACGCCCTCGCGAAGAACCCGAAGGCGCGCTGGGCGCCCGTCACGCGCAACGTATCCACCGAGACCTATCGCGCTCTCGCCGATCTCGGCCTGCCGTTCCTGAGCTTCCCGCCCGTCGCGTCGCGGACTTATCCCGACGGTGCCGTGGCCGGCAACGTCATCGGGTTCGTCAGTTCCGACGGAAAGCCTCTCGAAGGCGTGGAGAAGCTGCAGAACAGCTGCCTGGATCCGAAGGCGGGATCGGTCACCTTCCAGCGCGGCCGTGACGGCGTTCGAATCCCGGGCACCGAAGTCGAGAAGCCCGCCGTGGACGGCGGTACCCTGACCCTCACGATCGACTCCGATCTCCAGTGGTACATGCAACAGCTCATCGCCGAGGAGACCAAGCGCTACAACGCCAACTGGGGCGGCATCATCGTGATGGAGGTGGCCACGGGCAAGATCCGTGCCTTCGCCGAGACTCCGACGGTCGACCCCAATGATCCCGCTGCCTCGGACGCCGATGACCGTGCGTCGCGCCTCGCGCGGTTCTCGTACGAGCCCGGCTCGACCTTCAAGCCGGTCACTGCGGCGACGGCCATCGAGGCCGCGGGGCTCACACCGCTGTCCAGCGTCAAGACCCCCTCGCGCATGACCTTCCCCAACGGCGCCGTCATCAACGACTCCGACCAGCACGCCACGGAGACACTGACCCTGACCGGTGGACTGGTCCGCTCCTCGAACGTGGCGATGTCGCAGTTCGGTGCGAAGGTCGACCCGCAGACGCGCTTCGACTATCTGACGAAGTTCGGCGTGGGACAGCCCCAGGGCCTCAACTGGTCGGGGGAGCCCGAGCAGCTGGGCTTCCGCCTCAAGCCCGCCGACTGGGACAACCAGACCTACTACACCACCACGTTCGGTCAGGCCTTCACCGTCACGGCGACGCAGGTCGCCAGTGTGTATCAGACGATCGCGAACGGTGGTGTCCGCATGCCGGCGCAACTCGTGGAGTCGTGCACGAAGGCGGACGGCACGGTGGTCACCCCCGATCTCCCTGAGCCTGTCCGCGTGATCAAGAAGGAGACGGCCAGTCAGGTCAGCCAGATGCTGGAGAACGTGTTCGCGCAGGGCACGCTCGCCGACGACGTGAAGATCGACGGGTATCGGATGGCGGGAAAGACGGGCACGGCGCAGATCTACGACGGCAAGGGCGGGTACAAGAAGAACCTGTACTTCACGTCCCTCGTCGGTTACGCCCCCGCCGAGGATCCGCAGTACGTTGTACTGACGGTCTTCGACGAGCCCAAGAAGGAGCGGATGTCGTCGGCCAACCGCTCGGTCTTCACCAAGGCGATGACTCAAGTGCTCACGCACTACCGCATCATGCCGTCCGGGTCCGAGACACCCCTGCTCCCGGTCACGAAGTAGCTCGGGCGCGGACGAGGAGCACAGCACATGATCTCGATGACGCTCGCCGAGATGGCGGCCGCGGTCGGGGGGACCCTGCATCCCGCCGGCGGCGACGACGCGGAGACGATCGTCTCCGGCGTCGTCGACACCGACTCGCGGGAGATGACTCCCGGCGGTGTGTTCGTCGCCAAGCGCGGCGAGACGACCGACGGCCACCGTTTCGTGGAGGCAGCAGTCGCCGCCGGTGCCGCGGTCGCGATCGTGGAACACCGTGTCGACGTCCCCGTCAGCCAGATCGTCGTGGCCGATGCCGTCTCCGCTCTGGCGGCCCTCGCGCGCGAGGTCGTTGCGCGGGTGCGCGCGCACGGCGCTCTGCGGGTCGTCGGGATCACCGGGTCGAACGGCAAGACGACCACGAAGAACATGCTCGCCCGGATCCTCGGGGGCGAAGGCGAGACGGTGGCTCCTCGCAACTCGTTCAACAACGAGGTCGGCGCTCCGGTCACGATGCTCCGGGTGACCGAGTCGACACGCTTCCTGGTCAGCGAGTTCGGGGCCTCGCGCATCGGACGCATCGCCGAGCTCGCCGGGCTCGTCACTCCCGACGTCAGTGCCGTCCTCATGGTGGGACTCGCGCACGCGGGAGGCTTCGGCGGCGTCGAGGCGACCCAGCGGGCCAAGACCGAGCTCGTCGAGGCGACGCGGCCCGGCGGTGTCGCCGTGCTCAACGCCGACGATCCGCGCGTGGCCGCGATGGCCGAGGTCGCCGCTGCCCGCGGCGTCGAGGTGCGATGGTTCGGGAGGTCGGCGCGCGCACAGATGCGCGCCGACGACGTCGAGGTGACCCCCGCCGGAACGTCGTGCACGATCGTGACGGAGACCGAGAGTCTGCCTCTCCGGCTGCAGGTGCTGGGGGAGCACCACGTGATGAACGCGTTGGCCGCCTTGTCGGTCGCCGGGGTGCTCGGCGTGCCGCTGGCCACCGCGATCGCGCGGCTGGAGACGGTCGAGGTCGCCGAGAGGTGGCGGATGCAGCCGCTGGGCTCGGAGCGCGTACGGATCATCAACGACGCCTACAACGCGAGCCCCGACTCGATGGCCGCCGCCCTCCGCACGATCGCGCAGATCGCCGGACCGGGGGAGCGCAAGGTGGCCGTGCTCGGCGCGATGAGCGAGCTCGGAGAGCAGGCCGGCGAGGAGCACGATCGAGTCGGTCTGCTCGCGGTGCGGTTGCGATTCGAACGGATCGTCGTGATCGGCGCCGCGGCGCGACGGCTCTATCTCGCCGCGATCGGGGAGGGCTCCTGGGACGGTGAGGCGGTGTTCTTCGAGACGCAGGACGAAGCGTACGACTACCTCCTCACCGAACTCCGCGAGGGTGACCGCGTGCTCGTGAAGTCGTCGAACTCGGCCGGGCTCCGTCACCTCGGCGATCGTCTGGGAGAATCGTTCTCGTGAGATCACTGCTTGCCGCCGCGACGATCTCCCTGGCCTTCACGCTCTTTCTCACCCCGCTGTTCATCCGGCTGTTCGAGAAGCTCGGCTGGGGCCAGGTCATCCGCACGCCGGAAGACGGCCACAATCCGAATCACCAGACCAAACGCGGAACGCCCACGATGGGTGGCATCGTCTTCATCCTGGGATCGCTGACGGGCTACTTCGTCGGCAGCTTCGCCGGAGGAACCCCGCCCACGACGTCAGGTCTCCTCGTCATCTGGATGATGGTCGGTCTCGGTCTCGTCGGCTTCATCGACGACTACATGAAGGTGCGCCAGCAGCGGAGCCTCGGCCTCTCGGGATGGCGCAAGGTGGTCGGCCAGATCCTCGTCGCCGTGCCGTTCGCCATCCTCGCCCTGAACTTCCCGAACAGCTGGGGAGAGACCCCGGCCTCTCCCTACATCTCGTTCTTCCGCGACATCCCGGCCCTGTCGTTCATGGCGCTCGGCGCAGTGGTGGGCTGGATCCTCTACTTGGCGTGGATCTCCTTCATGTCGGTCGCCTGGTCGAACGCGACGAACCTCACGGATGGCCTCGACGGCTTGGCCACCGGTGCCGGCATCTTCACCGTGTCCGCCTACAGCCTCGTGACGTTCTGGCAGTTCCAGCAGCGCTGCCACACCGCGGCCCTCGTCGATGCCTATGCCAACGCCTGCTATCCCACGCGCGACCCGATGGGCCTGACGATCATTGCCGCCTCGTTCGTCGGGGCGCTGGTGGGCTTCCTCTGGTGGAACGCGCCGAAGGCGAAGATCTTCATGGGTGACGTCGGATCGATGGCCATCGGCGGTGTCGTCGTGGCGATGGCGGTCCTCTCCCGCACCGAGATCCTCGCGGTCATCATCGCGGGTGTCTTCATCATCGGCCCCGGCTCGGTGATCCTGCAGCGGTACTACTTCAAGGCGACCGGCGGAAAGCGCCTCTTCCTCATGAGCCCGTTCCACCATCACCTCGAGATGCGCGGGTGGCCGGAGATCACGATCGTCGTCAGGATGTGGATCATCGCCGGAATGCTTGCCGTCACCGGCGTCGGCCTCTTCTACGTGGCCTGGCTCGCGGCGCTATGAGCGCGGACTCCCGTCACGAGCGCCTCGACGCACTCACGAGCTGGCACGCCGATTGGCGCGGGCTCCGCGTGGCTGTCCTGGGGCTCTCGGTCACGGGGTTCTCGGTCGCCGACACGGTGGCCGAACTGGGTGCCGACGTGCTCGTGGTCACCGAGACGGCCGACGAGGAGTATCGGCGGCTTCTCCCGGTCATCGGGGCGCGCCTGTGGACCGGTGACCTCGCCCAGGTGCCGGACGAGCTGCGGATGTTCGCTCCCGACGTCATCGTCGCCTCTCCCGGCTTCCCCCCTCATCACCCCGTCATCACGTGGGCGCGCGAGGCGGACATCGCAGTCTGGGGTGACATCGAGCTCGCGTGGCGCGTGCGGGACAAGGTCACCCGTGCGGACGGGGAGCCCGCCGACTGGATCCTCATCACCGGAACCAACGGCAAGACCACGACGACGCAGTTGACTGCGTCCATGCTCGCCGCTGGTGGCCTGCGCGCGGCTCCCTGCGGAAACATCGGCATTCCCGTCCTCGACGCCGTGCGCGACCCGCAGGGCTTCGACGTCCTCGTGGTGGAGGTCTCCAGCCACCAGCTCTGGTATCTCGGGCAGCAGGCCGGCGTCCGCCGGGTGTCGCCCCACGCCAGCGTGTGCCTCAATCTCGCGGAGGACCACCTGGAGTGGCATGGCAGCTTCGAGGCGTATCGTGCGGCGAAGGCCGTCGTGTACGACAACGTGCGGGTCGCCTGCGTCTACAATAAGAGCGACCTCGCCACGCGCACGATGGTCGAGGAGGCCGACGTCGTCGAGGGCTGCCGCGCGATCGGATTCGATCTCGGCGTGCCCGGACCCAGTGATCTCGGCGTCGTCGACGGCATCCTCGTCGACCGCGCCTTCCTCGACGACAGACACACGAGCGCGCTCGAGTTGACGACGCTCGCCGAACTTCACGAGAGGGGTCTGTCCGCGCCCCACGTGGTCGCGAACATCCTCGCCGCCGCGGCACTGGCGCGCTCGTGCGGCGTCGCCCCCGGGGCCATCCGCGCCGCATTGCAGTCGTTCCGCCTCGATCCCCACCGCATCGAGGTGATCGCCGTCGCGGACGGCGTCACTTGGGTCGACGATTCCAAGGCGACCAATCCGCATGCGGCGTCGTCATCGCTCGCGGCCTACCCCGGCGCGGTCTGGGTCGTCGGCGGCCTGCTGAAAGGCGTCGACATCGCCGACCTCGTCGCGCAGCGCGGACCCGCGGCGAAGGCTGCCATCGTGATCGGCGTCGAGCGGGCCGAGATCGTCGCAGCGTTCGAGCGACACGCGCCAGCGGTTCCGCTCTACGAGGTCGACCACGTTCAGACTGAAGACGTCATGGCGCAGGTCGTCGAGCTGGCGGCACGTGTGGCGGGAACGGGGGACACCGTCCTCCTCGCTCCCGCGGCGGCATCGTTCGACCAGTTCACGTCGTACGCCGACCGTGGTCACCGGTTCGCGGCCGCGGTGCACGCATGGCTCGCTCGGGCCGAACAGAAGCAGGAGGGTGCTGGTGACGACGACCGACCGCCCTTCCACCACGACTGAGACCGCCGCTTCTCGCGGATTCGCGGCCAGGGTGTCACTCGGCCGAGCTTTCGCGCCGGTGCCGAACGAGTTCCTGCTGATCGCATCGACGGCGCTCATCCTCACGATCTTCGGTCTCGTGATGGTGCTCTCCGCCACGATGGCGAAGTCGATCTCGGCCGGTTCCTCCCCGTTCGAGGTCGTCATCAAGCAGGGGATGTTCGCGCTCCTCGGCGTTCCGCTCATGTTCGTCTTGAGCCGATTCCCGGTGACGTTCTGGAAACGGATCGCCTGGCCGGCATTGATCGGCGCGATCTGTCTGCAGATGCTCGTCTTCGTGCCGGGCATCGGCATCTACAACGACGGCAACACGAACTGGATCTCGATCGCCGGAGCGCAGATGCAGCCGTCCGAGTTCCTCAAGCTCAGCCTCGCCCTGTGGCTCGGCTACGTCCTGTACCGGAAGCAGACCCTCCTCGGGCTGTGGCGTCACGTCTTCATCCCGGTGGTGCCGGTCGGCGCGCTCGTGATCGGACTCGTCGCGGTGGGAAGCGGCGACCTGGGGACCGGCCTCGTTCTCATGGCTGTGCTGCTGGGATGCCTGTTCTTCTCCGGGGTGAAGCTCCGGATCTTCCTTCTGCCGCTCATCGGCGTCGTCGTGGCGGCAGCGGTGTTCGCCGTCACGAGCCCCGACCGCATGCGCCGAATCATGAGCTTCCTCAACGTCGATTCGCTCGCGTGCTACTCGGCCGCGACGGGCGACTGCTACCAGGCGCTGCACGGTGTGTGGGGCCTCGCCGGCGGAGGGCTGTTCGGCTTGGGCCTCGGAAACTCTCGCGAGAAGTACGACTGGCTTCCGGCGGCGGAGCACGACTACATCTTCGCGATCGTGGGGGAGGAGCTCGGGCTGATCGGCTGCATCGTGGTCCTGGGGCTGTTCACGCTCTTCGCCGTGGGCACCTTCCACGTCATCCGGAAGACGAACGACCCGTTCATCCGGATCGCTGCGGGAGGGATCACCGTCTGGATCGTCGGCCAGGCCCTCGTGAACATCGGCGTCGTGCTGCGCGTGTTCCCGGTCCTCGGTGTGCCGCTGCCGTTCATGTCCCAGGGGGGCACGTCGCTGCTCTCGGTGCTCATGGCCTGCGGCGTCCTCCTCTCGTTCAGCCGATCGCTGCCCGCGACGCCGTCCGTTCGGCCGTCGGGGCGCCCGGTAGGCTCGGTGCGGTGACGACGGGCTCTTCTTCCACGACATATCTCCTCGCCGGCGGGGGCACCGCGGGTCACGTCAACCCTCTCTTGGCCGTCGCTGACGGCCTCCGGGCCCGATCCGCCGACGACGTCGTCCTGGTTCTCGGCACGCGGGAGGGTCTTGAGTCTCGCCTCGTTCCCCAGCGCGGGTACGAGCTGCTGATCGTCGACAAGGTGCCCTTCCCCCGCCGACCCGACCTCGCGGCGGCGCGTTTCCCGGTTCGTTTCTCCCGCGCGGTGAGGCAGGTGCGTCGGTACATCCGTGAGCGCCACGTGGACGTGGTGGTGGGGTTCGGCGGATACGCGTCCGCTCCGGCCTACGTCGCCGCGCGTCGTGAGCACGTGCCGTTCATCGTGCACGAGGCCAACGCTAAGCCGGGGCTGGCCAACGTGCTCGGCGCGAGGCGGGCCGCCGCGACCGGAGTGGTCTTCGAAGGCACCCCGCTGGCGCGCGCACGCGTCGTCGGGATGCCCTTGCGGCGCGAGATCGTTGACCTCGATCGCAGCGGGCGGCGCGCGGAGGCGGGAGAACACTTCGGCCTCGATCCGGCCCGCCCCACCCTCCTGGTGTTCGGGGGGTCACTGGGCGCCCGCCGACTCAACGCGGCGATGGACGGCGCCTGGTCCGCGATCGTCGACGCGGGCTGGCAGGTCCTCCACGCGGCGGGGGAGCGCGACGAGATCGTCGATCCGGGCGATGCGCGGTATCGCGTTGTGCCCTACATCGATCGGATGGATCTGGCGTTCGCCCTCGCCGACGTCGTGCTCTCCCGGGCGGGGGCGGCCACGGTCAGTGAGATCAGCGCTCTGTCCCTCCCCGCGGTCTATGTCCCCTACGCCGTCGGCAACGGGGAGCAGGCGCTCAACGCCGCCGCCGCCGTGCGCGCCGGCGCGGCGCGGGTGATCCCCGATGGCGAGCTGACCGCGGCGAGACTGCGCTCCGAGCTGGTTCCGCTCCTCGGCGATGCGGAGGCCCTCTCGCGTATGACCGCCGCCAGCGCCGCGGTCGGAACACGCGAGGGCACCGAGAACGTCATCGCCCTCATCGATGAGGCCCTCGCGCGCTGACGGAAACCGGCCCCCGCGCGGGACGGTGTGCCAGCGCGCCGCGCCGCCGTCCGCCGACGAGGGCGACCTAGACTTGACGGGCCATGATTCGACCCGACCTGAGCCTCCCGATTCCCGAGACCATCACCGCTGCGCACTTCATCGGCATCGGGGGGTCGGGGATGTCCGGCCTCGCGGGAATGTTCCTGGACCGGGGCATCCGCGTGTCGGGCTCTGACCGCGCGGACAGCGCCGCGCTGCAGGCGCTCGCGGCGCGCGGCGCCGAGGTGTTCGTGGGACATGACGCGGCACACCTGCCCGATGATGTCGATGCCGTCGTCCATACCGGCGCCATCTGGCCGGAGAACCCGGAGTTCGTGCTCGCGAAGCAGCGGGGGCTCCCCGTGATCCACCGTTCCCAGGCCCTGTATTGGCTGATCGGTGGACGCCGGCTCGTCTCGGTCGCCGGTGCGCACGGCAAGACCACATCGACGGGCATGATCGTCACCGCCCTCCGAGCCCTCGGAACCGCGCCGACGTTCGTCAACGGCGGCGTGATCGCCGACCTGGGAGTCTCCAGCGGCACGGGCTCCGATGAGCTCTTCGTGATCGAGGCCGACGAGTCCGACGGGACCTTCCTGCTGTACGACACCTCGGTCGCTCTCATCACCAACGTCGACCCCGATCATCTGGACCATTGGGGGAGCGGCGACGCCTTCTTCGAGGGCTTCGTGCGCTTCGCTGACGCGGCACGAGAGGCCGTCGTGATCTCCGCCGACGATGCGGGGGCGCGACGGGTCGCTCGTGAGCTCACCCACTCCCGCGTGGTCAGTTTCGGTTCCTCCGCCGAGGCCGACGTCCGGATCGCCGCGGTGACCACCGACGGGCCCGTCTCCTTCACCGTGCTCCACGGCGAGGAGAGCGCGCAGGTCCAGTTGGCCGTTCCGGGAGCCCACAATGCGATCAACGCGGCGGGGGCGATCGCTGTCCTCCTCACCCTCGGACACGGGCTCGAGGCAGCGGCGCGCGCGGTCGAGTCGTTCGGCGGCACCGTGCGCCGGTTCGAGCTCCACGGCGTCGAACGCGGCGTGAGCGTCTACGACGACTATGCCCACCATCCGACCGAGGTGGCCGCCGCGCTCGAAGCAGCGCGCACCGTCGTCGGGTCCGGACGCATCATCGCCGTCCACCAGCCTCACACCTACTCGCGTACACAACAGATGTATCGGGAGTTCGCGGAGGTGCTCGAGTCGTTCGCCGATCACACCGTGGTGCTCGACGTCTACGGCGCCCGCGAAGACCCCGTCCCGGGTGTGACGGGCGAACTGGTCTCCGAGGCGTTCGCTGACTCCTCCAAGGTCAGGTACGTCGCCGACTGGCAGGACGCGGCCGACTACACGGCGTCGGTGGCGCGTGAGGGCGACTATGTCGTCACGCTCGGGTGCGGGAATGTCTACCTGATCATCCCTCAGGTGTTGCAGGCATTGCAGTCGACCCGATCCTCGCCGGGCGAGCAGGACTGACACGTGCGCCGGCCGACGCCGCTACCCCCGCCCGAGCGGGAGTCACGCCCTCGCGATGTCGATCTGGATGTCCGAAGCCTCACTCCTCCGGGGGCCGCACCTGCGGACGGATACTCTCCGGACGCCCAGGAGAGCGACGGCTTCGTCGCCGAGGACGATCTCGCAGAGATCGTCCCGTTCGCGCCCACGCCGGGAGAGGACGAGGAGTCCGCCGCCGACCCGCCGCTCGGTGTCCGTGATGTCTGGGCGGCTGCGCGTGCCCGTCGACGCGCCCTGCGTGCGGAGGTCCGTCGCTTCACGGCCCGTCAGCGTCGTCGTCGGATGGCGTGGATCGTCTTGGTGTCCGCGGTCCTGCTCCTCGTCGCCCTGTCGGTCGGGGCCGCGTACAGTCCCCTGTTCGCGGTGGAGCGCGTGAAGGTCGTCGGTGCCTCGCAGCTGGACGCGGGCGCCGTGGAGCGGGCGTTGGCGAGTCAGATCGGCAGACCGCTCGCGCTCGTCGACTCCGGTGAGGTGAAGGCGGCGCTGGTCGCGTTCCCTCTCGTGGAAACCTACACGCTCGAGGCCCGGCCGCCGCACGAGCTCGTGGTGCGCATCGTCGAGCGTCTGCCGATCGGCTCGATCAAGTCCGCCGCCGGCTACACGCTCGTCGATGCCGCGGGCGTCGCGTTGTCCACGACGCCTGACCGCCCGAAGGATCATCCGACGATCAGCGTTCCCGGCGGCGTCACCTCGGCTGCTTTCGAGGCGGTGGGCACGGTGTTCCGGTCGCTCCCCGAGGACGTGCGGAGCCAGGTCACGGCTCTCACGGCGACGACCCCCAACGACGTGACGCTGACCCTCGGCGCCACCGACACCGACGTCGTGTGGGGCAACGCCAGCGAGTCCGCTCTCAAGGCGTTGACTCTCGAACGAATCATGATCGAGAGGCCGCCCTCCGAGGTGTCGCTCTACGACGTGTCCTCCCCGCGCGCCGTCGTGGTGCGCTGACGAGGCCGCGCGAGTTTTCTCCTCGCGATTCGCGACACGCCCGCCGCCTCGCGGTGCAGGCTGCTCCTGACGCATACCTTCAATTCAAGAAATACATACTCGGCAATTCTTTAAACCTCTGGTTGAGGTTGAAGGTTGAGCACCGTGGTGGCGAGAGCCGTTCGCCCCGTGTGCGACCAGGATGCGCCGAGACAGAGGTTCGGGACGATACGGAGGCCGGCATGAGCCAGAACCAGAACTACCTCGCCGTGATCAAGGTCGTCGGTGTGGGCGGTGGCGGCGTGAACGCCGTCAACCGGATGATCGAGCTCGGCCTGCGAGGCGTCGAGTTCATCGCGGTGAACACCGACGCGCAAGCGCTGCTGATGAGCGACGCCGACGTCAAGCTCGACGTGGGCCGTGAACTCACCCGCGGGCTCGGCGCGGGAGCCGACCCGGAGGTCGGCCGCCGCGCGGCGGAGGATCACGCGGAGGAGATCGAGGAAGCGCTCGCGGGGGCCGACATGGTCTTCGTCACCGCAGGCGAGGGCGGTGGAACCGGAACCGGGGGGGCGCCCGTCGTCGCGCGGATCGCCAAGTCGATCGGTGCGCTGACGATCGGTGTGGTCACCAAGCCCTTCTCCTTCGAGGGACGCCGTCGCCAAAGTCAGGCAGAGGCGGGCGTCGCCAAGCTGAAGGAAGAGGTCGACACGCTCATCGTCGTCCCCAACGACCGTCTCCTGGAGATCAGCGACCGCGGCATCTCGATGATCGAGGCGTTCGCCACGGCCGACCAGGTGCTGCTGGCCGGTGTGCAGGGCATCACCGACCTCATCACCACGCCGGGTCTCATCAACCTCGACTTCGCCGACGTCAAGTCGGTCATGCAGGGGGCAGGGTCCGCGCTCATGGGCATCGGATCGGCGCGGGGCGCGGATCGGGCCATCAAGGCAGCCGAGCTGGCGGTCGAGTCGCCGCTCCTCGAAGCGTCGATCGAAGGCGCCCACGGCGTCCTCTTGTCCATCCAGGGTGGCTCCAACCTCGGCATCTTCGAGATCAACGATGCGGCGCAGTTGGTCAAGGAGGCCGCACACCCCGAGGCGAACATCATCTTCGGAACGGTCATCGACGACACGCTGGGTGATGAGGTGCGGGTCACCGTCATCGCGGCCGGCTTCGACGGCGGTGAGCCGCAGGCGCGCATCGAACCGATGTCGGTCGAGCGGGCAACCCCCGTGATCCCGGCCGTCCCCGCCGACGAAGCGGCGCGAGAGGTTCCCGTCCTCGAGGAGAAGCAGTCGGTCAGCGTGACGGCCTCGACGTCCAACGACTCCGTGTTCGGCGACGACGACCTCGACGTACCCGACTTCCTGAAGTAAGTGGAGCTCGCCGAACGCCTCGCCGCCCTCGACGCCCGCATTGCCGAGGCGGCGAGGGCGGTCGGGCGCGACCCGAGTGAGCTCACGAGGGTCGTCGTCACCAAGTTCCACCCGCCGGAGCTCATCGCGGCGTTGCGGACTCTCGGAGTGCGGGACGTCGGCGAGAGCCGCCAGCAGGAGCTCTCGCAGAAGCGGGCGGTGCTTCCCGAGATGACCGACCTCACGTGGCACTTCGTGGGGCAGGTGCAGACGAAGAAGGCGCGCGCGGTGCGCGCGGCGGCCGACGTCGTCCACTCCGTCGACCGCACCCGGCTGGCCGACGCGCTGCACGCCGCCGACCCGGAGGCGGAGTCGCCACTCGGCGTCTTCGTCCAGGTGAACCTCACCGACGACTCCGCTCGCGGGGGTGTCGCCCCCGCCGCCGCCGCCGAGCTCGCGGAGCACATCGCCGGGAACTGCCCTTCGCTGGTGTTGCTGGGCGTCATGGCGGTCGCGCCGCTGGAGGAGTCTCCGGCGCGCGCGTTCGAACGCTTGGCGGAGGTGTCCGCTCGCGTTCGCGCCGTCGTGCCGGCAGCGTCGGCGATCTCGGCGGGCATGTCCGGAGACTTCACCGAGGCGATCGCCGCGGGTGCGACACACCTGCGGATCGGCTCGGCAATCACGGGACCGCGCCCGGTGCGCGGTTAACCTCGAAACAGACGAGCAAACGGAGGATGCGATGTCGAACCCGCTCAAGAAGACCATGGTGTACCTGGGCCTCGCCGACGAGGAAGAGGTCTATGACGAGCCGGCTGCGGCAACGCCCGCGCCGCGGCGAGACAAGCCTGTCGAGAAGACCGCTCCGGTGACTCCGATCCACCGCCCCGCGGTCGTTCGACAGCCGGCCGCCGGCACCGTCAGCGAGATCCTCACCGTGCATCCCAAGCAGTACCGTGACGCTCAGGGCATCGCGGAGGCATTCCGGGACGGCGTGCCGGTCATCATCAATCTCTCGCAGATGAGCGACGCCGACGCTCGGCGGCTCGTCGACTTCGCCAGTGGTCTGTCGCTGGGGCTCTTCGGGCGCATCGAGCGCGTCACCAGCAAGGTCTTCCTCCTCTCGCCCGAGAACATCGCGGTGTCCGGTGAGGGAGCGGTGGCTCAGGCCGATCCCGAATCGGCGCCCTTCGTCCCGTAGTCGTGGAGGTCGTCCGCCTCGTCGCCGGCATCGCCAACACGCTGCTGGTCATCTACATCCTCACGCTCCTCGCGCGCGTCATCTTCGAGTACATTCCCCTGTTCAACCGGGAATGGCGCCCGCGGGGATTCGTGCTCGTCCTCGCCGAGATCGTGTACACCGTGACCGATCCGCCCGTGAAGTTCTTTCGCAGACTCGTACCGCCACTGCGGCTCGGCCCCGTGGCCCTCGACCTCGGATTCCCCCTCACGATGCTCTGCTGCTTCGTGTTGCTGTCGATCACCGGGGTGCTCATGCGTGCGTGAGCACCCACCCGGCCTTCTTCGCACCGTGGGAGGTCCCGGACTATGCTGTTCGGGTACGGCTCGCCGACCGCGGGTCGCCCGCATACGGCCCCGTCGTGAAGCTTTGAAAGAGGAAACACTATGGCTCTGACTCCTGAAGACGTCGTCACCAAGCAGTTCCAGCACGTCCGTTTCAAGGAGGGGTTCGACCCCGACGAGGTGGACGACTTCCTCGATGAGATCGTCGTCGAATGGCGCAAGACGATCGCCGAGAACGAGGAGCTGAAGGCCAAGCTCGCCGCCTACGAGTCGGGCGCAGCGCCGACGCAGGCCGCTCCCGTCGCCGAGGAGGCGCCCGTCGTCGAGGAGGTGCCTGCTCCTGCCCCCGCTCCCGTGGCCGAGGCCCCCGCTTCGGAGTCCGCTCCGGCAGCGGCCTCTGCCGGCATCATCGAACTCGCTCAGCGTCTGCACGACGAGCACGTCGCCGAGGGTCAGGCTCAGCGCGACAAGCTCATCTCGGAGGCTCAGGCCCAGGCTGCGGCGATCGTCGCCGAGGCCGAGGCCAAGGGCCGCGACGAGATGGCGCGCCTGGAGAGCGAGCGCACGACGCTCGAGACGCGCATCAGCGAGCTCCGTCAGTTCGAGCGGGACTACCGCTCGCAGCTCCGCGGCTTCATCGAGGAGAAGCTGCGCGATCTCGACGTGGCCGGCTCGTCCTCGGGTGCGACGCCCGTCTCGTCCGCCGGTCACTAGGCCGCGCCCTTTGACGGTCCCCGATCTCCGACCCTCCCAGGGTCGTGCTGCGGCGGCCGGCATCACCATCGCTCTTCTCGCGGTGCTGGTGCTGGCCGCCGATCAGTTGTCCAAGAACACCGCTCTGCGCGACCTTCCGTACCAGGAGCCCGTGCGGGTGTGGGGAGACTTCCTGCAGTTCTACCTCACGCGTAACCCCGGAGCGGCCTTCTCACTCGGTGAGGAGGTCACGTGGGTCTTCACGATCGTGCTGGCGGCCGCCGCCGTGGCGATCGTGGTGCTCGCCGTCACACGCGTTCGCTCGCGCTGGTGGTCCGTCGTGTTGGGACTTCTCCTCGGCGGCATCCTCGGCAACCTCACCGACAGGATCGTACGAGAGCCTGGATTCCCCGTCGGGCACGTCATCGACTTCATCCACACTCCCTGGATGATGCCCGCGATCTACAACGTGGCCGACATGTTCATCGTGACGATGATGATCGGCGTCGCCGTTCTCGTTCTCGTCGGACTGCGACTGGACGGCACCCGTGAGGTGCGTACCAGGCGCGCCACGGACGACGACGTCGTCGCCGGTGAGTCGGTCGACGCCGGCAGCGATCGGGACTGACGTGCCTGCACGATCGCTGCCGGTTCCCGACGGCCTCGACGGCTCGCGCGTCGACGCTGCGCTGGCCAAGATGCTCGGATTTTCGCGCACTTTCGCAGCCGAGGTCGCCGAGCAGGGTGGCGTCGTGATGGATGGCCACGCGGTGGGCAAGTCCGACCGGCTCCGCGCGGGTTCGTGGCTCGAGGTGGAGTGGACCGAGCGTCGGGATCCCGTCGTCGTTCCCACCGCGGTGCCCGACCTGGGAATCACATACGACGATGACGACTTCGTCGTCGTGGACAAGCCCGCGGGAGTTGCCGCACATCCCTCGGTCGGATGGGAAGGACCGACGGTGCTGGGTGCGCTGTCGGCGGCGGGCTTCCGGATCGCGACGACCGGCGCCGCGGAGCGACAGGGCATCGTCCATCGTCTCGACGTCGGCACGAGCGGGCTCATGGTCGTCGCCAAGAGCGAGACCGCGTACACGGCGCTCAAGCGGGCCTTCAAGGAACGCGAGGTGGACAAGATCTACCACGCCGTCGTTCAGGGCCACCCCGATCCGCTGGCCGGCACGATCGACGCTCCGATCGGGCGGCATCCGTCGCATTCTTGGAAGTTCGCGGTCGTCCCCGATGGCAAGGAGTCGGTGACCCACTACGAGACGCTGGAGGCGTTCCCCGGGGCCTCGCTTCTGGAGATCCACCTCGAGACCGGGCGCACGCACCAGATCCGGGTGCACATGGCGGCGCATCGGCACCCGTGTGTCGGTGACCCGCTCTACGGCTCGGATCCGACCCTGTCGGCGCGACTCGGGCTCACTCGCCAGTGGCTGCACGCGCGAGAGCTCTCGTTCCACCACCCCGCAACGGGGGAGTGGGTGTCATTCGTCTCCGACTATCCCGCAGATCTCGCCCATGCCTTGGAGACCCTGCGCGGAGACTGACGCTCGACGACCCGGCCGCGATGTCGGTGGCCCGCGGGAGGATGCCGACATGGAGGAATGCGGCGAGGTGACAGGTGGCGCTGTCGGCGCCTCGGCAGCGCAGGGATCGGGCATCGTCGTGCGGCCGGCAGAGCGCTTCGACGACATCGCGACCTTGGTCGGCCCGAAGAAGCCCACTTCCAACGTCTGCTGGTGTCTGAGCTATCGGATCCCGAACAAGGAGAATCGGCAACTACGGGGTGCCGCGCGCGGCGACCGGGTTCGAGAGCTTCTGAGGGAGGGCCCGCCGGGAGTCCTCGCGTACGCGGCCGACGAGGTCGTCGGATGGGCCGCCGTGCATCGGCGAGCCGACACGAGCTTCGCGACGAATCGTCGCATCCCACACGTCGATGACCTCGATGTGTGGAGCGTGTGGTGCATCCGCGTGCGACCCGGATGGCGAGGGAAGGGCATCTCTCACGATCTCCTCGCGGGGGCTGTGGACTACGCCCGTGCCCAGGGTGCGCCGGCGATCGAGGGGTACCCGGTCGACAACCACGGGAGCAGGGTCGACCTCACGATGGCGTACGTCGGCACGCGCGCGCTCTTCGAGAAGGCCGGCTTTCAGGCCGTGGCGGAGACGACCTCGGTGCTGAACGGCTTTCCGCGCGTGGTCATGCGTCTCTCGCTGACGTGACGAGGTCGTCGGCAGACGAGAGTGCCCGACCGATCACCGGTCAACGGCCACCGTGGAACGAAGCGGGATCGTCTTCGGCGATCGCCAGGGCGATCTTGCGTACGTGCTGCTGGTCGACCTCGACCAACTCGCCGAGCCCATACCACCCGACGTCGGTCAGCTCTCCATCGGCGGGATGAGGCTCACCCGACACCCAGTCGCATCGGAACACGAGGTCTAGGTAGTCCACGTGGTCGCCGTTGGCGTACGTCACCCGGGGCAGCTGCTGGACCAGCGCGAGACGCGTCGCCCGTACGTCGACACCGGCTTCCTCGCGGCATTCGCGCACGGCGGTGTCGGCGGGCTCTTCGCCCGGCTCGACGATCCCGGAGACGCACTGCCAGGCGCCGTTGTCGGCACGGCGACCGAGGAGCACCTTCTCATCTTTGAACACCACCGCGGTGACGCCGACGAGCGGCAAGGGAGCGTGACCGACTTTCTCGCGCAGGGACAGGACGAAGTCGGGGGTGGTCATGGACAACAGCGTAGGCCGAGCCGGCGCTCGCCAACCTTCACCGTCAACTCGAAGGTAAGGCGAGCTCGACGGCCACCGCGCCCGATCGGCCGCGTTGTCGGACGCTCTTCGTAGACTCGGTACGTGGCATCCGACTCCTTCGTTCACCTGCACGTTCACAGCGAGTACTCGATGCTCGACGGGGCCGCGCGCATCGGATCGATGGTCCAAGAGGCTGTGCGGCTGGGAATGCCGGCCATCGCCGTCACCGACCATGGCAACACCTTCGCGGCCTTCGAGTTCTACCGCGCCGCCAAGGACGCCGGCATCAAGCCCATCATCGGGATCGAGGCGTATGTCACGCCCGGGACGCACCGCAGCGACAAGTCGCGAGTGCGGTGGGGCGGTCCGGACCAAAGCGACGACGACGTGTCGGGCTCGGGCGCGTACACGCACATGACGCTGTTGTCGGAGTCCACGACGGGGATGCACAATCTCTTCCGGCTGAGCTCGAAGGCGTCGATCGAGGGGTACTACTTCAAGCCCCGCATGGACCGTGAGCTCCTGCAGACCTACAGCGAAGGATTGATCGCCACGACGGGATGCCCCTCCGGCGAGATTCAGACGCGGCTGCGGCTCGGTCAGTACGATGCCGCGCGAGCAGCGGCCGCCGAGTTCCAAGACATCTTCGGCAAGGACAACTACTTCGCCGAGATCATGGACCACGGGCTGTCGATCGAGCGTCGCGTGATGAGTGACCTGCTCCGCATCTCGAAGGACCTCTCCATCCCGCTCGTCGCCACCAACGACCTCCACTACACGCACCAGCACGACGCGACCAGTCATGCGGCCCTGTTGTGCGTGCAGTCGGGCTCGACCCTCGACGACCCCAAGCGCTTCAAGTTCGACGGCGATGGCTATTACGTGAAGTCGCCCGCGGAGATGCGTCAGGTCTTCCGCGACCACCCCGAGGCGTGCGACTCCACTCTGCTGATCGCCGAACGCTGCGAGGTCGAGTTCAACACCTCCGCGAACTACATGCCGCGCTACCCGGTTCCCGACGGCGAGACCGAGGAGAGTTGGTTCATCAAGGAGGTCGAGAAGGGCCTCGAGTACCGGTATCCCGCGGGGATCCCCGACGAGGTGCGCAAACAGGCGGAGTACGAGACGAGCGTCATCGTGCAGATGGGGTTCCCGGGCTACTTCCTCGTGGTCGCCGACTTCATCAACTGGGCCAAGGACCACGGCATCCGCGTCGGCCCCGGGCGTGGTTCGGGGGCCGGTTCCATGGCGGCGTACGCCATGCGCATCACCGACCTCGACCCGCTCCAGCACGGTCTGATCTTCGAGCGCTTCCTCAACCCCGACCGCGTCTCCATGCCCGACTTCGACGTCGACTTCGACGACCGTCGCCGTGGCGAAGTCATCCAGTATGTGACCGAGAAGTACGGTGACGAGCGCGTCGCGCAGATCGTCACCTACGGCACGATCAAGGCGAAGCAGGCACTCAAAGACGCCGGTCGTGTCCTGGGGTTCCCCTTCAGCATGGGGGAGAAGCTCACCAAGGCGATGCCTCCGGCGGTCATGGGCAAGGACATGCCTCTCGGGGGGATGTTCGATCCTCAGCACCCGCGCTACAAAGAGGCCAGCGAGTTCCGCGCGGTCATCGAGACCGACCCCGAGGCCAAGACCGTCTTCGACACCGCGGTCGGGCTGGAGAACCTCAAGCGGCAGTGGGGCGTCCACGCCGCCGGCGTGATCATGTCGAGCGAGCCGCTCATCGACATCATCCCGATCATGAAGCGGGAGCAGGACGGCCAGATCGTCACGCAGTTCGACTACCCGTCATGTGAAGCGCTGGGCCTCATCAAGATGGACTTCCTGGGGCTGCGCAACCTCACGATCATCGATGACGCCCTCGACAACATCCGAGCCAACCGTGGCGAGGAGCTGGTCCTCGAAGATCTCACGCTGGATGACAAGGCCTCCTACGACCTCCTCGCCCGCGGTGACACGCTGGGCGTGTTCCAGCTCGACGGCGGGCCGATGCGGTCGCTCCTGCGACTGATGAGGCCCGACAACTTCGAGGACATCTCCGCCGTCATCGCGCTGTACCGCCCGGGACCCATGGGGGCCAACTCCCACACCAACTACGCCCTCCGCAAGAACGGCCTCCAGGAGATCACGCCCATCCACAAAGAGTTCGAGGAGTCCCTCGCCGACATCCTCGACACCAGCTACGGGCTCATCATCTATCAGGAGCAGGTGATGGCGATCGCGCAACGGGTCGCCGGCTTCAGCCTGGGACAGGCAGACATCCTCCGCCGCGCGATGGGCAAGAAGAAGAAGTCGGAGCTCGACAAACAGTTCGAGGGCTTCCAGGCCGGGATGCGAGCCAACGGCTACTCGGATGAAGCCGTGGCCAAGCTGTGGGAGATCCTGCTGCCGTTCTCGGACTACGCCTTCAACAAAGCGCACTCCGCGGCGTACGGTCTCGTGTCTTACTGGACCGCGTACCTCAAAGCGCACTACCCGGCGGAGTACATGGCTGCGCTCCTGACGAGCGTCGGCGATTCCAAGGACAAGATGGCGGTCTACCTCAACGAGTGCCGCCGCATGGGAATCCGGGTGCTGCCGCCCGACGTCAGTGAGTCGATCCGCTTCTTCGCCGCCGTCGGCGAGGACATCCGTTTCGGCCTGGGCGCGGTTCGAAACGTCGGCGCCAACGTCGTCGATGGCATCGTCGCGGCGCGCGCCGAGGCGCCTTACAGCAGCTTCCACGACTTCCTCGCCCGGGTTCCCCCTCACGTCACGAACAAGCGCACCGTGGAGTCGCTCATCAAGGCCGGCGCTTTCGATTCGCTCGGCGCGACCCGCCGTGCGCTCATCGAGATCCACGAGGACGCGACCGAGCAGGCAGTGCTCGACAAGCGCCGAGAGGCCAACGGGGAGGTCGGGTTCGACTTCGACAGCCTGTGGGGCGACGACGAGCCGCAACAGGTCCAGAAGGTGCCGGAGCGTCCCGAATGGACGAAGAAGGACAAGCTCGCCTTCGAGCGCGAGATGCTCGGTCTCTACGTATCCGATCACCCCTTGGCGGGTCTGGAGATCCCCCTGGCGAAGCACGCCAGCACCTCGATCCACGACCTTTTGTCATCGGACGACGTCAACGACGGAGACCAGGTGACGGTGGCGGGTCTGGTCACCAGCGTGCAGCACCGCGTGGCGAAACAGAGCGGAAATCCGTACGGCATGATCACCGTCGAGGACTTCGACGGCGAGGTCACCGTGATGTTCATGGGCAAGACCTACACGGAGTTCCAGTCGCTGCTGCAGTCCGACGCGATCCTCGTCGTTCGGGGTCGCGTGTCGCGCCGCGACGACGGATTGAATCTCCACGGACAGTCTGCCTTCGTCCCCGATCTCGGCGCAGTCGACGAGTCCGGACCGTTGATCCTGATGATGCCGGAGCACCGCGCGACCGAGACGACGATCTCCCAGTTGGCGGAGGTCCTCGGACGCCACCCCGGCACCACGGAGGTCACGCTCAAGCTGCACAAGGGGAGCACGGCAAAGGTGTTCGAAGTGCCGCACCCCGTCTCGGTGACGGTGGACCTCTACGGCGAGCTCAAGGGTCTCCTCGGCCCGCAGTGCCTCGGCTGAGCAGCACACCCCGAGTAGGATCTCCTGGACCGAACAGTCGACCCCCGAGAGGACCATGTCGTGAGCGACGAGCACACCTCCCCCCGACACGAAGACGAAGCCGGCGACCGCATCGACGAGCCCGTCGCGTCCGACCCGGATCAGGATCTCGGCGTCGACGACACGTCGACGACCACGGACTCGGAGTCAGAGCCTATCTATGGAGTTGGACCCTTCTCACTGCGGGAGGTCGTCCTGCTGGGCGTCTGGGCACTCGCGTTCATCTTCTCGTTCTTCTCCGTGTGGGTCGACACCGGCCTGTCCTCGGTCGCGTTGCCGTTCGGCTCGGTCTGGAGCTCGGGGATCGACTGGATCCTGACGATCGGCGTGCCCACGGTCGCGGTGTTCCTCATCGTCCTGCGGCGCTTCTCGCCGGATGGGATTCGTCGAGTCGGCTCGCTGGCGGTCGATCAGTTCGCCTCCGTTGCCTTCTCGGTCTCGGCCGTCGTGTGGCTGGGCATCCTGTGGACCAATATCACGCGGGGCATTCAGACCGGTGTCTGGCTGAGCAGCTGGGTCGTCTGGGTCGAGTTCTTCCTGATGACGGCGGGGGTCTTCCTGACCGTTCTGGCCCCGTTCATCCGCCCCTTCGACCAGGACTTCCACCAGCGAACCGAGGTGCCTGCCCACAGGAACGCTCGGCCCGTCCGCGCGGTCGTCCCGCGGCCGGCGCAGCAGCGGATCGTGGCCCCGGTGGTCGCCGATGTGGCCAGCGCAGAATCGCATGCGTCGTACGACGCGTTCGCGCCCCAGACAGACACGGGCGCGGTCGAGACCGCTCCACCGGCCAGCCAGGCGTTCTGGGCCCTTGCCCCTGAGGAGCGCGAGGTCGTGGACGAAGACGGACTCCCGATCTTCACCGTCGGACCGACCGCGTGGGCGCTGGTGATCGAAGACCGTGGCTCGAGCTTCGTCATCCGGCACGAAGACGGGCGCGTGGGAGTCCTCACCGACGTGTCTGGTGTGACGCGCGGCTGACGCCCGCGGGCGCGTCCTGTCTCGTCGCGCCGCTACGCTGGAACGATGCTCCGCACGATCGATCTGCGCGGTCGCGTTCTCACGCCGACCGATCTGAGTGCCGCCGTTCCTCGCGCCGCTGCGGCGCGGGACGAGGCCTTCGCCACGGCCGCCCGTATCGTCCACGATGTGGCCGGACGCGGCGAGGCGGCGCTGCGAGAGCAGGCCGAGCGCTTTGATGGCGTCACCGGGCACGCCATCCGGGTGCCGCAGGCGCACCTCGACGAGGCGCTGGCGGACCTCGACCTCGACGTGCGACGCGCACTCGAGGAAGCGATCGCTCGCGTCCGCCGAGCTTCCGAGGCGCAGGTGCCGCCACCGGTCGTCACCGAGATCGCGCCCGGCGCGCGGGTGGAACAGCGCTGGCGTCCCGTCCAGCGCGTCGGGGTGTACGTGCCGGGTGGCAAGGCGGTCTACCCGTCCAGCGTCGTGATGAACGTCGTTCCCGCCCACGTCGCGGGGGTCGCCGAGGTCGCGCTCGCCTCCCCGCCGCAGCGGGATCACGGTGGTCGCGTGCACCCTGTCATCCTCGCCGCCGCGCGGCTGCTCGAGGTGACGGAGGTCTACGCCATGGGAGGCGCGGGCGCGATCGGTGCATACGCCTACGGCGTCGACGGCATCGGACTCGCGCCGGTGGATGTGATCTCCGGGCCGGGCAACAACTTCGTCGCACTCGCCAAGCGCGTGGTGGCCGGTCGCGTCGGCACCGACTCGGAGGCGGGGGCCACCGAGATCCTCATCGTCGCTGATGACAGCGCTCAACCGCGGTGGGTCGCCGCCGACCTCGTCAGCCAGGCCGAGCACGATGAGCAGGCCGCGGCGGTGCTCGTGACCGCGTCGGAAGAACTGGCTCACGCTGTCGCCGTCGAGGTGGAGGCGTTGGCGACGGGCACCGAGCACCGAGAGCGTGTCAGCCAGGCACTCGTCGGTCCGCAGTCGGCGATCGTCCTCGTCGACGACCTCGCCACCGCGACCGCCTTCAGCAATGCGTACGCTCCCGAGCACCTCGAGCTGCACCTGAGGGACCCTCGTGTCGATGATTTCGTCAACGCCGGAGCGGTCTTCGTCGGTGATCACTCGCCGGTCAGCCTCGGCGACTATCTGGCCGGGAGCAATCATGTGCTCCCGACGGGGGGACAGGCGCGCTATGCGTCGGGTCTCTCGGCATCGACCTTCCTGCGTCCCCAGCAGGTCATCGCCTACGACCGCGACGCGCTCGCACAGGTGCAGGACGACATCGTCGCCCTGTCGACCGCGGAGGCATTGCCGGCGCACGGTGCCGCTGTGACGACGCGCTTCGACGCGGCGAGCGCGCCGTAGGCTGAACTCATGCATTGCCCGTTCTGTCGTCATCCCGATTCCCGCGTGATCGACTCCCGAACGAGCGACGATGGCCTGAGCATTCGCCGTCGTCGCCAGTGCCCGGAGTGCGGAGGCCGCTTCTCGACCATCGAGACCGCGAGCCTCAACGTCATCAAGCGCTCCGGTGTGATCGAGCCGTTCAGCCGTGAGAAGGTGATGTCGGGGGTCCGCAAGGCCTGCCAGGGTCGCCCGGTCACCGACTCGGATCTCGCGGTGCTCGCGCAAGCGGTCGAGGAGGCGGTCCGACAGACCGGCTCGTCGCAGATCGACACGAACGAGATCGGCCTGGCCATCCTCGGGCCGCTGCGGGAGCTCGACGAGGTCGCCTACCTCCGGTTCGCGAGCGTCTATCAGGCGTTCGACTCCCTCGAGGATTTCGAGTCGTCGATCGCGCAACTCCGCGCGGACCACGTGCGTGCACGGTCGCCTCGGGAGTGAGCACCAGCGTTTGTCCCGGCCCACGTCTGTCCGTTCGCGGCGGGCGCGAGGCCTAGGCTGAGAGCCGATGTATCCCTTCATCTTCCGTACCGTCTTCGCCCACATGGATCCCGAGAGGGCTCACCACCTCGTCATGCCGGTGATCCGTGCTTTCGGTGTGTGGCCGGTCGCTCCGGTCGTGCGCACGATCACGCGTCCCGATCCCGCTCTTCAGACCCACGCGCTGGGACTGACCTTCGACTCCCCGTTCGGTGTCGCCGCAGGGTTCGACAAGAACGCGGTGGCGGTGACCGGGTTGCGTGCATTGGGCTTCGGACACGTCGAGATCGGCACGATCACGGCCATCGCGCAGGAGGGGAACCCTCGTCCGCGGCTGTTCCGCTTGATTCCCGACCGGGCGCTCATCAACAGGATGGGGTTCAACAACGACGGGGCCGCCGCCGTCGCCGTCCGGCTCGAACGGCTCCGCCGCCGCCGGAGGCGTCCCGTGATCGGCGTCAACATCGGCAAGAGCCGAGTCGTCGACGTCGACGCAGCGACCGCGGACTACGTCGCGAGCACCGCCCTCGTGGCCGCTCTCGCCGACTACCTGGTCGTCAACGTCTCCTCTCCGAACACCCCGGGACTGCGGGGGCTTCAGGCCGTCGAGACGCTGCGGCCCTTGCTGTCCGCCGTGCGTGATGCCGCCGCTGCCACGCCGCTGCTCGTGAAGATCGCGCCGGACCTCTCGGACGATGAGGTCGAGTCGATCGCCCGGCTCGCGGCGGAGCTGGGGCTGGCGGGACTGATCGCGACGAACACGACCATTTCGCGCGACGGACTGGAGACCGATCCGGCCGTCGTCGAGCGCGCCGGCGCCGGAGGACTGTCCGGCCCTCCGCTTCGCGCCCGCGCCCTCGAGGTACTGCGGCGGGTGCGGTCGGTCGTCCCCGAGGACTTCTGCATCATCGCTGCGGGAGGAGTGGAGACGGCCAGCGACGTGCAGGAGCGTCTCGACGCCGGCGCAGACCTCGTTCAGGGCTACACCGGCTTCATCTATCGCGGCCCGCTGTGGGCGCGTCAGATCAATCGCGGACTTCGCCGGCAACGCAACGTCGCCGCCACGCGATAGGGCTGCTGGCGACCGTCCGGATCAGGCCGGTCGCTCTCCGCGGCGGACCTGAGGCTTCGGCAGACGCATGAAGCGCATCTGGATCGTGCGCATCGCCGCGTACCAGCCCAGGCCCTTCTCGCGTCGGTCGCCCCACTTCTGCGTCCCGAGCTTCTTCACGCGCGTTCCGGTGATGATCATGTCGCCGATGACGAAGAGGATGAACACCCACAGCCCGATGAACCCGTAGTAGACGATCGCCGGGTTGGGGATGAGGCTCAACAGGATCACGACGATCATCAGCGGCATCACGAGCTCTCCGATGTGCCAGCCGGCGTCGACGAAGTCGCGCACGAACCGGCGCTGCGGTCCTTTGTCTCGGACGGGCAGATAGCGCTCGTCTCCGTTGGCCATCCCGATTCGGGCCTTCTCGCGCTGGGCGGCGAGCTCGGACTTCGCTCGGGCGCGCGCCTCCTTCGTGTCAGCGACGAGAGGACGCTTGCGTGCGGCCTCCCGCTCGGCCCGCGTCGGGGTCGGGCGGTTCTTGCCGGGCCCTGCGGGAGCGCTGGGCTCGGTGTCGGGCGTGGGAGCGGCGGGAGTCTTGGCCACGGGAGCAACCTCGGTTCGGTGGAGAGTGTGCCTTCTAAGATTACCCGTATGACCTCCGAACTCTCCCGGCGTGAGCGCGTGCGCTCCGCTGCCGACGCTGCCGTCCCCTCTGCCCTCGCCGATTTGGGTGCGCTCGTGCGGATTCCGTCGGTCGCCTTCCCCGGGTTCGAGCGCGCCGAGGTCGAGCGTTCGGCCGAGGCGGTCAAGACGCTCGTCGAGGGCATCGGTATCTTCGACACGGTCGAGGTGAAGACCGCGCGCGTGGCAGCGACCGGCGAGGAAGGGATGCCCGCCGTCCTCGCCACGCGACGTGCGCGCAACGGTCGTCCGACGATCCTCCTCTATGCCCACCACGATGTGCAGCCGATCGGTGACGAAGAGCTCTGGGAGTCCCCGGCGTTCGAGCCGACGGTGCGCAATGGCCGCATCTACGGTCGGGGCGCCGCCGATGACAAGGCCGGAGTCATGGCGCACGTCGGTGCGCTCCGCGCCTTCATCGATGCCGTCGGAACGGACTTCGACCTCGGCATCAACCTCTTCATCGAGGGGGAGGAGGAGGCCGGCTCCGGGTCGTTCGCTCAGTTCCTGGCCGACAACGCCGACGCCCTCCGCGCCGACGTGATCGTCGTCGCCGACTCCGGCAACTGGGATGCCGCCACACCCGCCGTGACGGTGTCGTTGCGCGGCAACGCGCGATTCCGCATGCACGTGAAGACCCTGGACCATGCATCGCACTCCGGAATGTTCGGGGGAGCAGTGCCCGACGCGATGCTCGCCACCGTCAAGCTCCTCGCCACGATCTGGGACGACGACGGCGCCGTCGCCGTCGCGGGCCTTCACGAGCGCGACGCGGACACGCCCGAATACGACGAGGCCACGCTGCGCGACGAGGCCGGGATCCCCGACGGCGTGAGTCCGATCGGACGGGGGACGATCCTCAGCCGCATCTGGAACAAGCCATCCGTCACGGTCACGGGGATCGACTTCCCCTCCGTCCGCAACGCCTCCAACACGCTCACCCCGGAGTTGTCGGTCGTGATCAGTGTGCGTGTCGCGCCGGGGCAGCGGGCGGAGGACGCGTTCGCGGCCGTGCAGGCGCACCTCACGAAGAACGCTCCGTTCGGCGCCGAGGTCTCCTTCCACGACGTCGATCTCGGTGATGCCTTCCTCGTCGACACGAGCGGATGGGCGGTCGCGCAGGCCCGTGAGGCCCTCGCCGAGGGGTACGGCGTCTCCCCGGTCGACATCGGCGTCGGTGGTTCCATCCCCTTCATCGCGGATCTCGTGCGGGAGTTCCCCGGCGCGCAGATCCTGGTCACCGGGGTCGAGGACCCGCACGCCCGCGCACACAGCCCCAACGAGTCGCTCCACATCGACACCTTCCGCCACGCGCTCGTGTCCGAAGCGCTCCTCCTGGAGGGGCTCGAGTCGACCACGCTCTGAGAGGCCGGCGCCCAGGGGTGATCGGCGTCGCTCGGGCCTCGCAAGGACCGGGCCGCGTAGAATCGAGTCATCCCGCCGTCCCCGCCTCTCAAAGGCACTGACGGCCCGACCATCGGGAGAGCCATGACCGACATCGCCACGACCACCGCATCCGACACGGCCCCCGCGCACGGAGTCGCGCTGACCGACGCCGCGGCCGCGAAGGTCAAGAACCTGCTGCACCAGGAGAACCGCGACGATCTGCGTCTTCGCGTCGCCGTCCAGCCGGGCGGATGCTCCGGACTCATCTACCAGCTCTATTTCGACGAGCGCTTCCTCGACGGCGACAAGGCGGTCGATTTCGACGGCGTCGAGGTCATCGTCGACGACATGTCGGTGCCCTATCTGGAGGGCGCGACCATCGACTTCAAGGACACGATCTCGGAGCAGGGGTTCACGATCGACAACCCCAACGCGGCGGGCAGCTGCGCGTGCGGCGACAGCTTCCACTGATCGCGCGCGGCGCCCCCTCCGAGAGTCGGGACATCCTGGGCGGATGGCCTGAATCGCGTGGGAGGTTGCCCTAGACTGGCTGATGTTCGACCTTCATGACCCCGAAAGGTGCACCGTGCGCGTCAAACGTCGCCTCCGCTGGGCCGCAATCCCGCTGGGAGTCGCTTCGGCGATCGCCCTCGCGGCCTGCACGCCGACCGAGCTGAACGGGTACCTCCCCGGCTTCACCGACGACGGAACCCAGGCGACGAACCACACGCAGATGGTCTCGGGCCTGTGGGTCAACTCGTGGATCGTGCTCCTGGTCGTCGGTGTCATCACGTGGGCGCTCATGGCCTTCGCGGCGATCGCCTACCGCCGGCGCCGGGGTCAGTCGGGTCTTCCCGTGCAGATGCGCTACAACATGCCGATCGAGATCTTCTACACGATCGTGCCGCTGATCCTCGTCGTCGGTTTCTTCGCCTTCACCGCCCGCGACCAGGCGATCCTCGAGGACCAGTACGAGAACCCCGACGCCTGCATCACCGCCATCGGAAAGCAGTGGGCGTGGGACTTCCAGTACACGGGGAGCGACTGCGAAGACGCGTCCGACGCGGTCTGGACCATGGGCGTCCAGGCGCAGACCAACGAGAAGGGCGACGTCACCAGCGAACTGCCGACCTTGTACCTTCCGGTCGACAAGGAAGTGAAGCTCAAGCTCGTCTCGCGCGACGTCATCCACTCCTTCTGGATCATCGACTTCCTCTACAAGAAGGACATGTACATCGGCAAGGACAACTACTGGTCCTTCACGCCGACCCGCGTCGGCGAGTACGACGGCAAGTGCGCCGAGCTCTGCGGCCAGTACCACTCGATGATGCTGTTCAAGGTCAAGGTCGTCGAGCAGGCCGAGTACGACGCCTATCTGGCATCGCTGCGTGAGGCCGGGCAGACGGGCGACATCAACGACGCCTACGACCGCCTCCAGAACCTTCCCGGTACGAGCGGGAACTCCGAGTCCGAGGGAGACCACTGATGGCGACGACGCTTCCGCCCCAGGGTGAGACGCTCAGCCGTCCGACCACCTTGCCCCCGCGTCAGGCGGCTCTGTTGAGCTCGTCCCGGGTCGAGCAGAAGGGCAACGTGATCGTCAAGTGGATCACGTCGACCGACCACAAGACGATCGGGTACATGTACCTGATCGCCTCCGTGCTGTTCTTCCTGCTCGGTGGCGTGATGGCCCTGATCATCCGTGCAGAGCTCTTCGAGCCGGGCATGCAGGTCCTCCCGACCAAGGAGCAGTACAACCAGCTGTTCACGATGCACGGCACGATCATGCTGCTGATGTTCGCGACACCGCTGTTCGCGGGCTTCGCCAACGCGATCCTGCCGCTTCAGCTCGGAGCTCCCGACGTCGCCTTCCCGCGGCTGAACGCGTTCGCGCTGTGGCTGTTCATCTTCGGATCCCTGATCGCGATCGCCGGCTTCCTGACACCTCAGGGCGCGGCCGCGTTCGGCTGGTTCGCGTACCAGCCGCTGGCCAATGCCAGCTTCTCGCCGGGCGCCGGCGGGAACCTGTGGATGCTCGGCCTCGGAATGAGCGGTTTCGGAACCATCCTCGGTGCCGTGAACTTCATCACGACGATCATCACGATGCGTGCACCCGGAATGACGATGTGGCGTCTGCCGATCTTCTCGTGGAACACGCTCGTCACGAGCATCCTGATCCTGATGGCGTTCCCTGTGCTCGCGGCGGCGATCTTCGCTGCCGCCGCCGATCGCGTGCTCGGCGCCCACATCTATGACCCTGCCAACGGGGGAGTGCTCCTGTGGCAGCACCTCTTCTGGTTCTTCGGTCACCCTGAGGTCTACATCATCGCGCTGCCGTTCTTCGGCATCGTCTCCGAGATCCTGCCGGTGTTCAGCCGCAAGCCGATCTTCGGGTACAAGACGCTGGTGTACGCGACGATCGCGATCGCTGCGCTCTCGGTCTCCGTCTGGGCGCACCACATGTACGTCACCGGCGCCGTGCTGTTGCCGTTCTTCGCGTTCATGACGATGCTGATCGCGGTACCGACGGGCGTGAAGATCTTCAACTGGATCGGCACGATGTGGCGTGGCTCGGTGACCTTCGAGACGCCCATGGTGTTCACGCTCGGGTTCCTCGTGTCGTTCGTCTTCGGTGGTCTGACCGGCGTCATCCTGGCCTCGCCGCCGCTGACCTTCCACACCTCGGACTCGTACTTCGTTGTCGCCCACTTCCACTACGTCGTCTTCGGCACCGTGGTGTTCGCGATGTTCGCCGGCTTCTACTTCTGGTGGCCCAAGTGGACGGGACGGATGCTCAACGAGCGTCTCGGTATGGTCCACTTCTGGATGCTGTTCATCGGATTCCACATGACGTTCCTGATCCAGCACTGGCTGGGTGTCGACGGCATGGTCCGTCGTTACGCCGACTACTCGGCTGCGGACGGATGGACCCTGGGTAACCAGATCTCCACCGTGGGAGCGATGATCCTCGGCGCCTCGATGATTCCGTTCTTCCTCAACGTGTGGCTCACCGCACGCAAGGCCCCGAAGGTGACCGTGAACGATCCGTGGGGCTACGGCGGCTCGCTGGAGTGGGCGACAAGCTGCCCGCCGCCGCGGCACAACTTCACGTCGATCCCGCGTATCCGCAGCGAGCGTCCGGCGTTCGACCTCAATCATCCCGAGGCAGGACTGCCGGTCGGCGTCGGTCCGGCGAAGGATGCGCCCGATGCCCCGGTCGTCGACCTCGCCGAGGGAGAGGTGAAGTAAGTGAAGACCAACGTCAACCTCTGGTGGGTCCTCGGCGTCTTCTTCCTGCTGATCACGGTGGTCTACACCGGCTGGAACATCATCGAGCACTCCCAGGTGCCGTGGTACAACGCCATCGAGTGGGTCGGCTCCACCGCGCTGCTGTTCACCGTCTTCATGTCCGCGATGATCGCGTTCTACGTCGACCGCGTGCACAAGGCACAGGGTGGCGAGCTCCCCGAAGATGTGCTCACATCGGACATCGACGACGGCGATCCCGAGCTCGGTGAGTTCAGCCCCTGGTCGTGGTGGCCGCTCGTGCTCGCCTTCTCCGCAGCGCTGGCGATCGTCGGACTCGCGGTGGGAACGTTCCTCCTGCCGATCGGTGTCGCCGTGTTCGTCGTGGCGATCGTCGGCTGGGTCTACGAGTACTACCGCGGTTACTTCGCTCGCTGATCGGATGACCTTCCGACTCCGAGTCGGTGTCCGCTCCGACGTGGGGCCGCATCGCGAGGACAACCAGGATGCGGCGTTCGCCGCGCCGTGGGGCGCTGCGGTGGCCGATGGTGTGGGTGGGGGTCCCGCTGGCGATCTTGCCTCCGCGGCATTGTTGCATCGGCTGGTTGCGTTCGGTCCCGAGCTTCGTGGCGTCGACGACTTCGCCATGCGCCTTCGCGGCGCGAACTGGGATCTGGGCGCACACGTGCGTCGGGATCCTGCCCTGGCCGGCATGGCGACGACCTTCACCGGTGTCTGGTTCGACGCGTCGGGTGCCCTTCTGCTCGCCCATACCGGCGATTCCCGCGCCTATCTGCTGAGGCAGTCGCACCTCATCCGCCAGACACGTGACGACTCCTTCGTACAGAATCTGGTGGACCAAGGAATCGTCGCTCCCGCCGATGCGATGACTCATCCGCGTCGCAACATCATCACCGCTTCACTGCGGGGTGACGCCGCCGACGTCGTGCGTGTCGTCGAGCGAGCGCCTGTGAGCGGAGATCGATGGGTCCTCTGCAGCGATGGAGTCAGCGACTACCTGAACGACGATGCCATCGCCGAGGTCGTGAGTGACACGACGGCGCGCGTGCAGGAGGTCGCCGACCGTCTCGTGGAGGTCGCGCTGGAGGCCGGCTCCCGGGACAACGTGACTGCGCTCGTCTGCGACGTGGTCGACGGCGTTCCGAGCCTGCTGCCGCCCGTCTGGGCGGGCGCCGCAGCCACGCGCTTCCAAGAGCAGCTCGCCGCGGGCTGAATCGATCAGGCCTCGGGACGCACCCACATCACGAGCGGGTCGAACATGCGGGGGAGTGGTCCCATCGCCCCCTCTGTCGGATAGCCCTCGCGCACCCAGTACTCGTAGCCGCCGATCATCTCGCGTACGTCGTAGCCGAGCCGCGCGAACTCAGCGGCGCCCTTGGCGCCCGCATTGCACCCCGGGCTCCAGCAGTACACGACGACGCGAGCGGTCGGGTCGATCTCCGACGCAGCGCGAGAGGCGATCTCTCGGTAGGGGATGTGGTGGGCCCCGACGATGTGTCCCTGATCCCACGCGTCACGGCTGCGGACATCGACGACGATCACGGCGTCGCCGGCGCGTTGCGCGGCGTAGAGATCGGAGGCGTCGGTCTCGTGCTGGAGCTTGTTCTCGAAGTGCGTCAAGGCATCAGACATGCTTCGACGTTACGGCCAAAGAGAAAGCGGCGAGGAGGGCTTCTCGGCCACTCCTCGCCGCAATCCTGCCGCGTCGGAAGATCAGTCGTCGCTGTCCTTCTTCTTCTTTGACTTCTTGGTGCCCTCGCCGTCCTCGTCGGGGACGATCACGTTCGAGGGCCGGTTGGCCGTCTCGCTGTTGTGCCCGTCGTCGATCGGGTGAAGCGGTGCGTCGGGAGCGCCGGCACGCTCGTGCGCGCCCTGGAGCTCGGCCGCCTCTTCTTCGGCGATGTGGTCGAGCGTGTGGTGCTGGTGAGCGCGTGCCTCGTCGATGTCGGCCTGGGTGAGAGGCACAAGCCGGTCTTCGAAGAACCAGCGCGACAGCGAGGCCCGCAGGTTCTCGTGCCACGGGATGCGGCCGCGGTCGTTCGGACGCACCACGAGAGGAGCATTGGTCTCGAAGTCGACCAGCTTGACGAGCTCGTACTCGTCGACCGGCTGGTGCACCTCGATGTACTCGCCTCCGGGGAGGCGCACGATGCGGCCCGACTCGTAGCCGTGCAGGGCGATCTCACGATCCTTCTTCTGCAGCGCGAGTGCGATGCGCTTGGTGATGAAGTACCCGAAGATCGGACCGAGGATCAGCAGTGCCTGCAGCGTGTGGATGACTCCTTCCATCGTCAGATGGAAGTGCGTGGCGATGATGTCCGACGAGGCCGCAGCCCACAGCACGGCGTAGAAGATCACTCCGGCGACGCCGATCGCGGTGCGCGTGGGCGCGTGGCGCGGGCGCTGAGCGATGTGGTGCTCGCGCTTGTCACCCGTGATCCACGCCTCGATGAACGGGTACAGCATGACCAGGACGATGAACAGTCCGAGGCCGCCGAGCGGGATCAGGATGTTGAACGACCACGTGCGGTCGAACAGCACGAACTCGAGGTGCGGCGGCACGAGACGCAGGGCGCCGTCGGCGAATCCGATGTACCAGTCGGGCTGCGTGCCGGCCGACACCGGTGACGGGTCGTACGGTCCGTAGTTCCAGATCGGGTTGATCGTGAACAGAGCGGCGATGAGGACGATAACGCCGAACGTGATGAAGAAGAAGCCGCCCATCTTGGACATGTAGACCGGCATCATCGGGTAGCCCACGACGTTGCTGTTCGTGCGGCCGGGACCGGCGAACTGCGTGTGCTTGTTCACGATCATCAACATGAGGTGAACGGCGAGCAGCGCCACGAGGATCGCAGGGAGCAGCAGGATGTGCAGGACGTAGAGGCGACCGACGATATCGGTGCCGGGGAACTCGCCGCCGAAGAGGAGGAACGATGTCCAGGTACCGATCAGCGGAATGCCCTTGATCATGCCATCGATGATCCGCAGGCCGTTGCCCGAGAGCAGGTCGTCGGGGAGCGAGTAGCCAGTGAAGCCCTCACCCATCGCAAGGATGAAGAGGATGAAGCCGATCACCCAGTTGAGCTCGCGCGGCTTGCGGAAGGCGCCGGTGAAGAAGACGCGCAGCATGTGCACGCCGATCCCCGCGACGAATACGAGAGCCGCCCAGTGGTGGATCTGACGGACGAGGAGTCCGCCTCGGATGTCGAACGAGATCCGCAGCGTCGAATCCAGTGCCGCCGACATCTCCACACCGACCATGGGGACGTAGGCGCCTTCGTAGTGCGTCTCGACCATGGAGGCCTGGAAGAAGAAGGTCAGGAAGGTTCCCGACAGCAGGACCACGACGAAGCTCCACAGCGCGATCTCGCCGAGCATGAAGGACCAGTGATCCGGAAAGATCTTCCGACCCAGCTCCTTCACGAGTCCCGAGAGGCTCGTGCGTTCGTCGATGTAGTTGGCCGCGCCGGCGACGAATCGACCGCCGAGCGGCTTCTCCGTCGAGCTGTTCTGCGCGCCGGGGTTCTGTGTTCCTGTCTCAGTGACAGTGGCGGTGCTCAATGGCGCTCCCAGAAGCTCGGGCCGACAGGTTCGTGGAAATCGTCCTGCGCGATGAGGTAGCCATCCGCGTCGACGGTGATCGGAAGCTGCGGCAAGGGGCGCGCGGCGGGTCCGAAGATGACCGCGGCGGAGCGCGAGACATCGAACTGCGACTGGTGGCAGGGGCACAGGAGGTGATGCGTCTGCTGCTCGTACAGGGCCACGGGGCAGCCGACGTGGGTGCAGACCTTGGAGTAGGCGACGATGCCGTCGTACGACCACTCGAGCTTGTTGTGCTCTGCGGGCAGCTGCTCAGGCAGGAGACGCATGAGGAGCACGATCGCCTTGGCCTTCTCCTCGAGGTAGCCCTCGTGGTGGCTCATCTTCGCGAGCGGCTCAGGGATCACGTGCACGGCGGAGCCGAGGGTGAGGTCTGCGGCCCGGATCGGCTCGCCGCTCGGGTCGTGAGCCAGGCGCATGCCCTTCTTCCACATGGTGTGGCTGAGAAGGGCCACCGGGTCGCCGGCGATCGGGTTCTTGGGTGTGTTCTGCGGAGCGAGGCCGCGGAAGAGCACGATGCCGGGCGCGACCGACGCGACGAGCGCGGCGATGAGCGAGTTGCGGATGACGGCTCTGCGACCGAATCCGGACTCCTCGTTCGCCTCACGGAATGCCTGGACGGCGCCCTCTCGAGTGGTGTCGCGTCCGCGGGTGGCGTGACGGGGCTCGATGTGCTCCTTGTCCGACATGATCGCCTTCGACCAGTGGATGGCGCCGACGCCGATCGCGAAGAGGGCCAGGGCGATACCGAGGCCGACGAACAGGTTGTTGTGACGGATGTCGACGATCTGTCCGCTCTCGATGGGGAAGAGCATGTAGGCCGCAATAGCCCAGATGCTGCCCGCGAGGGAGAGATAGAAGAGGGTGTACACCGTGCGGACCGCGCGCTTCATGGCGGCGGGGTCCTTGTCGGTCGTGCGTGCCCGATGCGGCGGCAGACCGGGGTTCTGCACGGGGTCGGGAACCGCGACCGCGAGCCCGGTGGAGGGCTTCCACGAAGCCCTCTCGTGCTCGAGCGCGTCTTCCTCGTGTGCCATGGTGCTCCTCGTACGTTGCGTCAGTGAAGTGTTGTCGTGGCCGTCGCTCAGTTCGACTTCGCCGTGATCCACACGGTGAGTCCGATCAGCGCGCCGATGCCGAAGATCCAGATGAACAGGCCCTCGGAGACCGGGCCGAGCGAGCCGAGCGAGAAGCCGCCCGCCGATTCGTTCTGCTGCATCCACATGAGCGCCGAGATGATGTCACGCTTCTCATCCGTCGTGAGCGTCATGTCGTTGAAGACCGGCATGTTCTGCGGACCGGTGACCATCGCGGCGTAGATGTGCAGCGGGCTCGTGGAGGTGAGCGCCGGGGCGTACTTGCCCTCGGTGAGGGCGCCTCCCGCAGCGGCCACGTTGTGGCACATCGCACAGTTGATACGGAAGAGCTCGGCGCCGTTGGCGACGTCGCCCTCGCCATCGAGGATCCTCTCGGCCGGGTAGGAGGGGCCGGGCGAGGTCGACTGCACCCAGGCGGCGATCGCCTTGATCTGCTCCTCGGTGAACTGAACCGGCTTTTGCGGAGCCTGCGGTCCCTGCATCTGCAGCGGCATGCGTCCCGTGGACATCTGGAACTCGACGGCCAGCTCACCCACGCCGTAGAGAGACGGCCCGTCCGGGGTGCCCTCCATGTTCAGGCCGTGGCAGGTGGCGCAGTTGGCCTGGAACAGCTTCTGGCCGTCATCGACGGTCAGGGTCGTCGATGCGGCAGTGGCGGGCTCAGTGGCGGCCATCGCGGCGGACGCGCCGGCGTAGACGCCACCGCTGACGAGCAGGCCGATGCCGATCAAGGCGGCGGCGGCCCACTTGCTGCGGCGTCCGGTCTGGCGACGCGTGGTCTTCGATGCCATGGAGGTACTCAGCTCCGCTCTGTTACTTGACGAAGTAGATGACGATGAACAGGACGATCCAGACGACGTCGACGAAGTGCCAGTAGTACGACACGACGATCGAGGTGGTCATCTCCTTGCGTCCGAAGTTCTTGACCGCGTAGGCGCGACCGATCACGAGGAGGAAGGCGATCAGACCACCAGTGACGTGGAGGGCGTGGAAGCCGGTGGCCAGATAGAAGGCCGACGCGTAGGAGTCGGCGCTGATGGGCATGCCCTCGGCGACGAGGGTTGCGTACTCCCACACCTGGCCGGAGACGAACACCGCACCCATGATGAAGGTGAGGAAGAACCACTCGACCATGCCCCACTGACGGAACTGCCAGATCGAGCCCTTGCGGTAGGGCTGGAAGCGCTCGGCGGCGAAGACGCCGGCCTGAGCGGTAAAGGAGGAGAGCACCAGGATCATCGTGTTCACGGCGGCGAACGGGATGTTCAGCAGCTCGGTGCGGTCGGCCCACAGCTCCGGCGATGCGTTGCGGAGCGTGAAGTAGATGGCGAACAAGCCGGCGAAGAACATGACTTCGCTGCCGAGCCAGACGATGGTTCCGACGGCGACCGGGTCCGGACGCTTGACGGAGCGCAAGGCTTGGGAATAGGTCGCTGGAGTGGTCGTCACGCATTCATTATGGCTGATTCCGGGAGTGGTTTCCTCATCCCTGAAGGTGGGTTCGACTTTCGGAGGGGATCGGAATCGGATCGATACCCGCCGTGAAGCTGCCGTGAGACTGCCGATAGGATCGGTCCTCATGGCGGAGCTGTACTCGTGGCCCGAGATCCTCACGAACCTCCTCGCGCGTCGCGACCTGAGCGTCTCCGAGTCGACCTGGGCGATGCGACAGGTGATGTCGGGTGCGGCGACGCCGTCGCAGCTCGCCGGATTCTTGGTGGCCCTGCGCGCCAAGGGGGAGACCGTCGATGAGATCGTCGGTTTCCGCGACGCCATCCTGGAGGCGGCGCTCCCGCTCCCGGTGCCCGCTGCGGTGCTCGACATCGTGGGTACGGGCGGGGACCGCTTCGGCACGGTCAACATCTCCACGATGTCGGCGATCGTCGCCGCGGCCTCGGGCGTTCCGGTCGTCAAGCACGGCAATCGCGCCGCCAGCTCGTCGTCGGGATCCTCGGATGTGCTGGGTGCCCTCGGCATCGATCTGAGCCTTCCGCCCGAGCGCGTCGCCGAGGTCCTCGAGGAGGTCGGAATCACGTTCGCGTTCGCGTCGGCCTTCCACCCGGGATTCCGGCACGCGGGACCGACGCGCACCGAGCTCGGAGTCCCCACCGTCTTCAACTTCCTCGGCCCGCTGTGCAACCCGGCTCGTGCGGAGGCGAACGCCGTCGGCGTGGCGCACTTGGACCGAGTGCCCCTGATCACCGGCGTGTTCCGGACGAGAGGGGCCACGGCACTCGTCTTCCGCGGAGATGATGGCCTGGATGAGCTCACGACGACGGGACACAGTCGCCTCTGGGAGATCTCTCGCGGCGACATCCATGAGCACGACCTCGATCCGCGCGACATCGGCATCCCGCTCGCCGACATCGACGACCTCCTCGGAGGTGACGCTGCGCACAACGCTCGCATCGTGCGCGACGTCTTCGGCGGAGAGCAGGGTGCGGTGCGAGACATCGTGCTGCTGAACGCCGCCGCGGGCATCGTCGCGTTCGAACTGTTCCAGGACGCGACCCAGGTGCAGACCCCGATCATCGAGCGACTCGCTGTCGCGAAGGACCGCGCGGCGGAGGCCATCGACACGGGCAGAGCGAGCGCGACCCTCGAGGCATGGGTCGAGGCGACCCGCCGCTGACCCCTCCTTTCGGCAGGGGTTTTTCCCGGGAGCGCTCTCTGGTCGTCCGAGACGGGGGCCGCTACCGTGAGATCACCGTCCGGTGACCCGGACGAGTCATCTCCAGAGAGGACCCTTCCCCCATGTCCGAAGAATCAGCCGCCACGGTCGACACCCTCGAGCCGCCCGCCAAGAAGGTCGGGTTCGTCAAGGTCGCCGGAGTCCTCGGCATCCTGGGAGGTATCGCTCTGATCGTCGTCGGCGTCGTGGTGTGGACCATGGTGTCGAGCCAGTTGCGCGCGGAGAACATCGTGGTTCCCGACGATGCCGCCGCTTTCCAGGGGCAGGTCGTCGCCGGCCCGCTCACGGCGTTCGTGCAGGCCGACATCATTCAGCACCACGCGCTCGAGGCCTCGGGCGGCAAGACCTACGCCGAGCTCGACCGTGAGGACCCGGTGCGCGCGACGATGATGAACGCGTCGTTCCTGCGCGCATCCTTGTTCACGTCGGTCGTCTCTTTCGGTGTCGCCGCCTTCGCGATGGGGATCGGATTCTTGTCGATCATCTTCGGTGCGGCGCTCTACCGCCTGGCCCGAGTCCCGGTCGTCGTCAGGCGTTCCGCAGTCACGAGCTGACCCCGACCGAACGGGCCCGCGCTGATGGCGCGGGCCCGTTCGGTTTTTCCCACCGATCAGAGGAGGCGGCGATGGAGCCGATCGACGCGCTGAACGAGATCGCGACGCTGTTGGAGCGCGAGAGAGCCTCGCGGTATCGATCGAAGGCATTTCGCGCGGCGGCGCGTGCGATCGAAGGCCTCAGGCCTGAGGAGCTCGCCGATACGGCTGCGCTTCGCCGCCGGAAGGGGATCGGCGACTCCTCCCTCGCCGTCATCCGCGAGGCACTCGAGGGGGGCGTGCCCCGGTATCTGGCAGAGCTGAGAGACGCGGACTCGCGGCCGCAGTCCAGCCTCCGCGGGATGCTGCGGGGAGACTTGCACGCTCATTCGGAGTGGTCGGACGGGCAGACGGGCATTGACCTGATGGTCGAGGCCGCACGGGCACTCGGCCATGACTATCTCGCCCTCACCGATCACTCGCCCCGGTTGAGGGTTGCCCGCGGGCTGTCCGCGGAACGCTTGCGCGAACAGCTCACCGTGGTCGCCGGGTTCCGGTTCGACGACTTCACCCTGCTCAGCGGAATCGAAGTGGACATCCTCGATGACGGAGGGCTCGACCAAGACACCGGGCTCCTCGACGAGCTCGACATCGTGGTCGCGTCCGTCCACTCGTCGCTCCAGATGGAGCGGTCGCGGATGACGGCACGGCTCGTGCGCGCGGTGTCCCAGCCGCAGGTCGACGTGCTCGGCCATGTGACGGGCCGCCTCGTGCGGGGTGAGAGAGGGACGAGGCCGCCCTCCGAGTTCGACGCCGCCGAGGTCTTCGCCGCGTGCGCGGCGCATGGTGTGGCCGTTGAGATCAACTCGCGTCCCGAGCGGGAGGACCCGCC
Organism: Microbacterium sp.; assembly: GCF_047607225.1. GTDB lineage: Bacteria > Actinomycetota > Actinomycetes > Actinomycetales > Microbacteriaceae > Microbacterium. Next base: position 80,113 of record NZ_JASGDO010000057.1, read on the forward strand.
CGACGAGCTCATCCGAACGGCGATGCAGGCGGGGTGCCTGTTCGCCATCGACTCCGATGCGCATGCACCCGGCCAGTTGGGCCTGCTCGACGAAGGCGCTGCACGTGCGGAGCGGCTCGGCGTGCCGCCGGATCGCATCGTCACGACGTGGTCACGCGAACGGTTGCGTGCATGGACCGAGTCCCACTGATTGCCTCGACGCGGCGCATCGGCCGGACGCGACGTCAGCTTCGAGCTGCGAGCGCGTCCGTCGCGCGAGTGAGGGATGCGCCGAGTCCCCACTTGTCGGCGACGGACGCGATCGCCGAATCGTTGGCGCGGGTGATCCGAGCCTCGTCTATCCCGACGGGGAGCGCCAGGTCGCGCACGACGGCGACCACCTGCGGGGCGACGGCGAGATAGTCAGCTGCGGCGAGGAGCTTGGCGCGAACGCCGGCGCTCATTCCTTCGTCGCCCGACGCGGCTTCGACGATGCCGGCGAGGTCGCCGTATCGGGCCAGCAGAGTGGTGGCCGTCTTCTCGCCGATGCCGGCCACTCCGGGGAGCCCGTCAGAGGGATCACCGCGCAGGACCGCGAAATCGGCGTACTGGGAAGGTGCGATGCCATACTTCGCGGTCGTCGTGTCGCCGGTGTGGACCTCGAGGTTGCTCATCCCGCGACCGGTGTAGATGACCCGTACGTCGCGATCGTCGTCGATGAGCTGAAACAGGTCCCTGTCACCCGTGACCACGTCGACGGGGATCGTCGCGATGGTCGCGTACGTGCCGATCACATCGTCGGCCTCGTGGTGGGAGACACCGACCACGGGGATGCGAAGCGCGCGCAGCTCCTCACGGATCGCGGGGATCTGGTGCTCGAGCGGGTCGGGGACGACTTCGACGTCGGGAGCCGTCAGAACCTCTTCGGCCACGCGATGCGCCTTGTAACTGGGAATGAGGTCGACCCGCCACTGCGGGCGCCAGTCGTCGTCCCAGCAGGCGATGAGGTGGGTGGGCTCATAGAGCGCAACGAGCTTCGCGATCATGTCCAGGAGCCCACGCGCGGCGTTGATCGGCCGTCCGTCGGGACCGACGACGGAGTCTGGGACGCCGTAGAACGCGCGGAAGTACAGCGACGCGGTGTCGAGGAGCATGAGGCGGTCGGTCACGCAGTCATCCTGTCACGGCGGTCCTGTCCGATGGAGTGGGTGTTAGCAGCCGGGGGCGTGGGGGGTTTCGTGGCAGGTGTGTTGGACGAGGGCGGTGTGGGCTTCGAGGATGGTGATGCGGGTGGTGTGGGCGGGGATGTCGAGTAGTCCGGGGACGCGGGTCCATCC
>NZ_JASGDO010000058.1:0-74001 GCF_047607225.1 Microbacterium sp.
GCGTTACCGCTGGGAGGACTGACCCCGCAACCCGGTGCCCTCGGCCCCGAGGGGCGGGGCAGGATGGAGCCATGACGATCGAGGTGTGGGCTCCCCGGGCCGAACGAGTGCGACTGCGGCGACCGGGAGCGCCCGACGTCGAGTTGAGTCGCGATGCCGGATGGTGGCGAGGCGAGGTCGCCCTCGCGCCGGGCGATGAGTACGGATTCGTCCTGGGGGACTCCGACGACCTGCGCCCCGATCCGCGCTCGCGGCGTCAACCGCGCGGCGTCCACGGGCCGTCCGCCTGGGTCGATCTCGACGCGTTCGCCTGGACCGATGCGGCGTGGACCGGTCGGCCCCTTGCCGGCGGCCTGATCTACGAGCTCCACGTCGGCACGTTCACCCCCGAGGGAACCCTTGATGCCGCCGCGACACGGCTCGACCACCTCACGGACCTCGGCGTCACGCACGTCGAGCTGCTCCCCGTGAACGGCTTCAACGGCACCCACAACTGGGGCTACGACGGTGTGCTCTGGTACACGGTGCAGGAGGAATACGGCGGTCCCTCGGCCTACCAGCGCTTCGTCGATGCCGCTCACGCCGCAGGCATCGCGGTGCTGCAGGACGTGGTCTACAACCACCTCGGGCCGAGCGGCAATTACCTGCCGGAGTTCGGCCCGTACCTGCGCGACGGCCAGAGCACCACGTGGGGGTCGAGCATCGATCTCGATCAGCCCGAGGTCCGCGCGTACATCCTCGAGAACGCGCTGTCGTGGATGCGCGACTTCCACGTCGACGGTCTGCGGCTGGACGCCGTCCATGCGCTCCACGAGTCGCCGGGGAGCCCCGTCCACATCCTGCGGGAGCTGTCGGAGCGCACCGACGCGCTGAGTACTCACCTCGGCCGTCCCCTCACGCTCATCGCCGAGAGCGACCTCAACGACCCGGTCATGATCCTGCCGCGAGAGTCGGGAGGCCACGGCCTGACGGCGCAGTGGTCGGACGACTGGCACCACGCGGTGCACGTCGCGCTCACGGGGGAGACGGACGGCTACTACGCCGACTTCGCCGCGCTGGAGGCCGTGCCCAAGACTTGGTCGCAGGGCTTCTTCCACGACGGCACACTCTCGTCGTTCCGCGGTCGTCCCCACGGCGTCCCGATCCCCGACGAGGTCCCGTCGTCGCGCCTGGTGACCTTCGCGCAGGATCACGATCAGATCGGCAACCGCGCTGCGGGCGACCGCCTCTCGGCGACCCTCTCGACCGATCGGCTGGCCGTCGCCGCCGTCCTCACCCTCACCGCTCCCGGCACGCCGATGCTGTTCATGGGTGAGGAGTGGGGGGCCTCCACGCCGTGGCAGTTCTTCACGTCGCATCCGGAGCCGGAGCTCGCGGAGGCGACTGCCCGGGGGCGGAAGGCTGAGTTCGCGCAGATGGGATGGGACGAGTCGCTCGTCCCCGATCCGAACGACCCGGCGACGTTCGATCGCTCGCGACTGGACTGGTCCGAGCGTGACAGCGGAGACCACGGCCGCCTTCTCGACCTCTATCGGCGGCTCGCAGGACTGCGGCGCGCCGTGCCGGATCTCACCGACCCGCGGCGGCCGTCTCGCGGCGCCACCAGCGCCGAGGCGATCGGGGGACGGGTCTACGAGCTCGAGCGGGGAGACGCCCGGGTGCTCGTGAACCTCTCCGAGGTCCCGTGGCGCGTGTCGCTGGGCTCGGGCGAGAGCGTGTGGCTTTCCACGCGCGAGGTCGAGCAGGACGGCGACACCGTGGTCGTCCCCGTCGACGCGGCGGTGATCGTGGGACCGTCCTCCGTTGTCAAGGCTCTGTGGGCCCAGGCCCCCACGCGTTAGCGTCGGGGCATGGCCGCCTCCCCCGACACCGCTTCCCGCGCCCGCACCGGGTTCCGATCCGATCTCGTCCGCCAGATCGGGGTGATCTCGGCCACGTGCTTCATGCTCGCCGCCGCGATGGTCGGCACGGGGCTGTTCGGCGGCACGAACGTGCGCGACCTCCAGGGCGGCGCACTCGACTCCGACGCGACGGTGCTCGCTCCCGACCGACCCGCCTTCGGGATCTGGACCGTCATCTACCTGCTCATGATCGCCTACACCGTCTGGCAGGCGCTCCCCGGGCAACGCACGCGCGAGCGGCAGCGGGCGGCCGGCGGGTGGATCGCGGCGACCGCCGTGCTCAACGGCGGCTGGCTGCTCGCGTCGCAGTTCCTGAACCTCGTGGCCACCGTCGTCGCGATCATCGTCCTTCTCGTTGCGCTCGGCGCCACGCTCCGGGTGCTCTCGCGGCACCGCGCCGACTCCGCGGTCGACGTCGTGCTCCTGGACGGGACGGTCGGGCTGCACCTCGGGTGGGTGTCTCTGGCGACCGTCGCGAACATCACGGCCTGGCTCACCGCCGAGGTCGCGCCCGCCTCCTGGGAGGCGTATCAGGACGTCGCGGGCATTGCGGTGCTCGTCGTCGTCGCCCTCGTGGGCGTCGCACTGGCGTGGCGGACCGGGGGCCGCATCGCCCCGGCGCTCGCCATGGCCTGGGGACTCGTGTGGATCGGGGTGGCCCGGACGACCGGCGAGCCGGCGTCGGCTCCCGTCGGGATCACGGCGTTCGTCGTCGCGGCCGTCGTGCTGATCGCCGCCGTCGCGGTGCGGGTCTCGCCGCGGGGCCGGTCAGTCCTTCCGCGGTGAGTCATCCGCGATCGGCCGGAGCACCCGGCAGGGGTTGCCCACCGCGACGACTCCGGCGGGGATGTCACGGGTGACCACCGAGCCGGCGCCGATGATCGCGTCGTCGCCGATCGTCACTCCCGGGGTGACCGTGACCGACCCGCCCAGCCACACGTTGTCGCCGATGGTGACGGCGCTCGCGCGCTCCCACCCTGCGCGCCGGCGCTCACGATCCTCCGCGTGGTTCGGGGTGTAGATGCTGCAGCGCGGTCCGATGAGGCAGTCGCGCCCGATCGTCACGTAGCCGCCGCCGACGATGAGGAAGTCCTTGTTGATGAACGTCCCGTCGCCGATCGTCAGGCCGACGCCGTAGTCGAGGTTGATCGGCGGTCGGAAGTCGATGCCGGAGCCGGCCCCCGGGATCAGTTCGTGGAAGAGCCGCATCGCCTCCCCGGGGTCGTCGAAGTACACGCGGTTGATCCGTGCGCAGACCGACTGCGCCTCCCACGTGAGGTCGGGGAGCTTCGCCGAGGTGCGGTACTGGATCCACTCGCCGGCGAACAGGGCGCGGACGTCGTCGTGCTCCTCGATGAGGCGCGCCAACCGGTCGGTGACCGTCACCGCCTCGCTCATCGCAGGATCTCGACGTCGACGATCCGGGCGTCGGCGGCCGTCACGGTGTGCACCTCGCCGGTCAGCTCCACCCCGGTCTGGGTCTCGCGGTCGGCGCACGACCCTCCCACCCACAGCTCGATCGATCCGGGCTCCACGATCCGCTCGCCCTGTCGCCCCGTGAACGCGAACCGCGCGGTCGGAACGTCGAAGCGGACGGTCGCACTCTCGCCCGGCTCGAGCGAGACCCGCGCGAACCCCACCAGCTGCGCGACGGGCCGCGTGACGCTGGCCACGACATCGCGCGCGTAGAGCTGCACGACGTCGGTTCCGGCTCGGGTACCGGTGTTGCGCACGCGCACCGTGGCGGCGAACCGGCCCGACGCGTCGACCTCGGCGGGCGCGCTCAACTCGGTGCGCTCGAACGTCGTGTAGGACAGTCCGAACCCGAACGGGCGGACGGGGGTGTTGTCGGCGCTCGTGATCTCGTTCGGCCCGCCCAGGAACGGGTGCAGGTACGAGTAGGGCTGCGCGCCGGCGGAGCGGGGGAGCGTGACAGGGAGTCGTCCCGAGGGGCTGGCCGCACCGGTGAGGATCCGTGCGATCGCGGCGCCGCCTTCCTCGCCCGGGAAGAAGGCCTGCACGACGGCCGATGCGGCGTGCTCCCCGTCCAGTGCCCAGTCGATCGCGTACGGGCGGCCGGAGAGCACGACGAGCACCACCGGGGTCCCCGTCGCGATGAGCCGCTGCACGAGCTCGCGCTGGACGCCCGGAAGCTCGAGGGAGTCGACGTCGTTTCCTTCACCCACCGTGCCGCGGCCGAACAGGCCTGCCCGGTCGCCCACCGCGACGATCGCCACATCGGCGTCGCGGACGAGCAGCTCCGCCTCGACGAAGCCGGAGCGGTCGGTTCCCTCCGCCGCGCACCCGAGCGCGACGTCGATCTGGGCATCGGGAAGCGTCGCCGCCAGGGAGGCGGCGAGCGTCGGGATCTCAAAGCCCAGCGGCACGTCGGGGTGGTGCGCCAGCACGTGGTTGGCAAACGAGTAACAGCCCATCAGGGCCTCGGAGCTGTCGGCGTTGGGGCCTACGACCGCGACCCGCGCGGGGCGGGCCAGCGGCAGCACGCCGTCGTTGGCGAGAAGCACCACCGATTCCTCCGCCAGGCGCGCGGCGACGGCGCGATGGGCGGGGGAGTCGAGGTCGATCTCGGTCGGCGGAGAGTCGAACGTCGCGTCCAGCAGACCCAGCTCGTCCTTCTGGGCCAGCGCCCGCGCGACCGCCCGGTCGATCAGCGCCTCGTCGACGAGTCCGGCCTGCACCATCGCCGCGAGCGGCTCCGTGTAGGCGTCCCCGGTCGGCAGTTCCACGTCGATCCCGGCTTCCAGCGCCAGTCGCGCCGCCTCGCCGCGATCGCGGGCGACGGCATGCATCGTGTGGAGGAAGGCCACGGCGAAGTAGTCGGAGACCACGATGCCGTCGAATCCCCACGTTTCGCGGAGGAGGTCGTTGAGGTACTCGGTGGTCGCGGCGACCGGGACGCCGTCGATCTCGGCGTAGGAGTTCATGACCGACCGCACGCCGCCGTCGCGCACCGCCATCTCGAAGGGCGGCAGGAACACATCGGCCAGCTCACGCGGGCCGGCGTGCACGGGGGCGTGGTTGCGCCCGGCTTGCGAGGCCGAGTACCCGACGAAGTGCTTGAGCGTCGCGTGCACGCCCGCCTCCTGCAGCCCTCGCACGTAAGCGGTGCCGATCACTCCCACGACATAGGGGTCTTCCGCGATGCACTCGTCCACCCGTCCCCAGCGCGGGTCGCGGATCACGTCGAGCACGGGGGCGAGTCCCTGGTGGATCCCCAGATCCCGCATCGATCCGCCGATGAGCTCGGCCATCTCTTCCACGAGGGCGGGATCGAACGACGCGCCCCACGCGAGCGGGGTCGGGAAGGTGGCCGCCTTCCACGCGGCCAGCCCCGTCAAGCACTCCTCGTGGACGAGGGCGGGGATCCCGAGCCGGGTCTCGGTGACCAGGCGGCGCTGTTCGGCCCACAGCCACGCCGCGCGTTCGACGGGGTCGACGGGTCGGGTGCCGTACACGCGGGTGAGGTGGCCGAGGCCGTGGACGGTCGCGTCCTCATAGCGCGTCGAGGTCGCCATCTCGCCGGCCATCGGCGCGACGACCTCGTCTCCCTGGTCGACCCAGAAGCCGACCAGTTGGGCGAGCTTCTCGTCGAGGGTCATCCGCGCGAGCAGGTCGGAGACGCGCGTGGAGAGGGCGGGGTCGGTCAGTGTCACTGCCGTAGCTCCTTCAATGGGGGTGGTCTCAGCCCTTGACGGCGCCGGTGAGTCCACCGACGATGCGCCGCTCGAAGAGGCTGAAGAACACGAGTGCGGGGATCATCGACAGAGAGGTGAAGGCGAGGACCTTGGCCGTGTCGACCGAGTACTGCGACGAGAACGCCTGGACGCCCAGCGGCAGGGTGTAGGTGGCTTCGTTGTTCAGGATGAACAGCGGAAGCAGGTAGCTGTTCCAGCTGCCGATGAAGGCGAGGATGCCCACCGTGATGACGCCCGGGATCGACAGCGGCAGCACCATGCGCCAGAAGAAGCCCAGCCGGCCGCAGCCGTCGATGAACGCCGCCTCCTGGATCTCGTCGGGAATCGCGCGCAGGAAGGGCACCAGGATGATGATCGTCGTCGGCAGGGCGAACGCGATCTGGGGCAGGATGATGCCGGCGAGCGAGTTCATGAGCCCGAGGTCGCGGATGACGATGTACAGCGGCGTGATCGCGACGGTGATGGGGAACATGAGCCCCGCGGCGAACAGTGCGTACAGCACGCCGCGACCGCGGAAGCGATAGCGCGCGATGACATAGCTGGCCATGAGCCCCAGCACGACGACACCGGCCGTCGTGGCGGTGGCCGCGATCACGGAGTTGAGCACCTGGCCCCAGAACTGGGGACCCGTGAGCACCGTGAGGTAGTTCTCGAAGTTCCACGGGTCCGGCCATCCCGCCGGGTCCACCGTGATCTGGGAGTTGCTGCGGAACCCGCCGATGATGATGTAGAGCACGGGGGCCAGCATCAGCGCGATCACGATGAGCGCGACGAAGTACACCAGGGGGTTGCCCCAGGGGAGCTTCTCCTTGCGGCGCCGGGAGCGGCCGGGTTCGCTCGTGGAGACGGCGGCGGTGGCGGGTGCGGTGAGGGTGGTCATCGGCCCTTCTTCCCTTCCGTGAGGGCGCCCTCGGTATCGCGCCGGAGCACGAAGCGCTGGTAGATCAGCGCGACGATGAGCGAGATGACGAAGATCACGACGGCGACGGCATTACCGAAGCCGAAGTTCCCGGCGTTTCGTCCGTTGACGACCATGTAGGTCGCCATCGTCGAGGTGCCGGCCGTGGAGGCCACGTACTGGCCCCAGATGATGTAGACGAGGTCGAACAGCTGCAGGGCGCCGATGATCGACAGGAAGGCCCAGATTCGGAGCGTCGGAGCCAGCAGCGGCAGGGTGATCCGCCAGTGCGCCTGCCAATAGCCGGCGCCGTCGAGGGCGGCCGCCTCGTAGAGCTCTTCGGGGATGCCCTGGAGCCCGGCGAGGAAGAGGATCACGGCGAACCCGACGTACTTCCAGGTGAGGATCGCCATGAGCGTCCAGATCGCGATCGAGGGGTCGGAGATCCAGTCCTGTGCCCAGTCGCCCAGCCCGATGCTCTCGAGCATGCCGTTGAGGGCGCCCTGAGTCTGGAGCATGAGGCCGAAGCCCGTACCCACGACGACCTCGGCGATGACGTAGGGCACGAAGATCAGCACGCGGATGATCGACTGTCCGCGCATCCTGCGGTTCAGGAGCAGGGCCAGCAGAACCGCGACCGGGCCCTGCAGCACGATCGAGGCGATGACGATGAACCCGTTGTGACCGAGCGCCTCGATGAAGGTGGGGTCGGTCAGGATCACGAGGTAGTTCTGGAGCCCCACGAAGTCGGTGGGAGCGCCGTAACCCTGCCACCGGAAGAAGCCGTAGTAGGCCGCCATCACGACGGGGAAGATGACGAAGCCGAGGAAGATGACCAGAGCCGGCCCCACCAGGAGCAGGATCTCGAGCCGTCCCGACCAGCCGATCCCTCGCGGACGGCGGCGCGGCGAGGGCGGGGGCGGCGTGTGACCGCCCCCGCCGTGCTGCGCGAGATCCGTCTGCGGCGTGTTCGTCACAGATGTCTCGCTGAGTGACATGATGCCGGTCAGCCCTTCTTCGCCGCGTCGGCGACGGAGGTGATCATCTGCTCCGGCGTGCTCTTGCCCGCCAGCAGATCCACCACGGCGACGTTCAGCGCGTTGCCGACGTTCTGACCGAGGACGGTGTCGAGCCACTGCGAGACGAACGGCGCCTTGTTGTAGGCCTCGAGGACCTGCTTCAGGTACTCCTCCGTCACGGCCTTCTGGGCCACGGTGTTCACCGGCGGGGCGTTGTAGGCCTTGTAGTACGCCTCCTGCTGCTCGGCCGAGGCCACGAAGTTCAGGAAGTCGGCGCACTCCTTGGGAGCCTTCGCGGAGCAGGAGTACCCGTCCACGCCACCCATCATCGAGCCGGGCTCACCCTGGCCGCCGCTGATCTCCGGGAAGGGGAACCAGGCGAGGTCGGGGAGGGGCTTCTCGTCGGGGGTGAGCGAGGCGATCACGCCCGGGTCCCACGCGCCCATGAGCTCCATCGCGGCCTTGTGGTTGGCGACGAGGCCCGCGGAGCTTCCCGCGCCCTGCTGTGCCGAGGTGGTGAGGAAGCCCTCGTTGAAGGGCTGGACCGCCGCGAAGTCGGCGAGGTCCTGAGCGGCCTTCAGCCAGCACGGGTCGCTGAAGTCCTTCGAGTCGCCGGTGGCTTCGATGGTCTTCGGGCTGCACTCGCGCAGAGCGAAGTTGTAGTACCAGTGGGCGGCCGGCCACGCGTCCTTCGCGCCGAGCGCGATCGGGGCGATGTCGGCGTCCTTGAGCTGACCGACGATGGTCTTGAGCTCGTCGATCGTGGTCGGGGTCGCCGAGACCCCGGCGTCCTTGAACAGGTCGGAGCTGTACCAGAATCCGCTCGGGAGCACGGCGAGGGGCATGGCCCACACCTTGTCCTGGTAGGTCTCCGCCTTGAAGGATCCGTCGGAGATCTCCTTGCGAGCGGTGTCGCTGATGAGGTCCGTCAGGTCCATCAGCTGGCCCGCCTGGACCATCGCGGTCATCTTGCCACCGCCGCGCTGGAGGAAGATGTCCGGCGGGTCGCCGGCGTTCAGCGCCGTCTGAAGCTTGCCGTCCATGTCCTCGTTCTGGACGGACTGCATCTTGATGGTGACGTTCTTGTTCTCCTTCTCGAACGCGGCGATCGCGTCCTTCCAGAACTGCTGGCCCGCTCCAGTGGTGGAGTTCTGCCAGAGCGTCATCTCCACGGGGCCGTCGCCGGTGTTCGGGTTGTCACCCCCGCCGGTACACGCGCTCAGAGCAAGCGAGCTCGCGACCAGGAGCGTCGCTCCGGCCAGGATCTTCTTGGCTTTCATGTGATTCCTGTTCTCTTCGTCGAGTCGGCGTCCCTCGCGATGCTGCGAGGACGGGCGGTTCTCCGCCGTGCGGGAGCGGGTACTCCCGGGCGGGGATCCGTGTCCGGGCTGTCCGGCCGCCATAAGTTTCTAAGCACAACAAACACGTGTCAAACGTTTTCGAAACCGTTTTCCATTCCGTTATCCTCTCGGTATGAGCGGCCATCGTCCGACGATCCACGACGTCGCCGCGCGCGCCGGCGTCTCGGTGGCAACGGTGTCGAAGGCCGTCAACGGTCGCTACGGCGTAGCGCGGGACACGGTGGATCGCGTGCTCGAAGCGGTGGCCGAACTCGGCTACGAGTCCAGTCTGATCGCCAGCAGTATGCGGGCGCGACGCACCGGCGTCATCGGCGTGCTCGTCGCCGACTTCGAGCCGTTCAGCGCCGAGGTGCTCAAGGGTGTCGGCGAGGCGCTGCGCGACACACCCTACGACCTGCTCGCCTACACGGGCTCGCGTGGCGACGAGGAGGGGTGGGAGCGTCGGTCGCTGTCGCGTCTGAGCGGCACGCTCATCGACGGCGCCATCATGGTGACCCCCACGGTCGTGAACGTGAGCACCGATGTCCCCGTCGTCGCGATCGACCCCCACACCGGTCGCGCCGATCTCCCCATCGTGGAGTGCGACAGCTTCGGAGGCGCCCGGGAGGCCACGCGCTACCTGATCGAGCTCGGCCACCGCCGGATCGGATTCATCGCCGGTCGCGCCGATCTCCGCTCCTCGATCGCCCGAGACGCGGGGTACCGCAGTGCGCTCGCCGACGCCGGGCTCCGTTTCGAGCCGGCCTTCGTCGCCTCCGGCCGCTATCGCGAGGAGACCGTGCGCGAGGTCGCGATCGAGATGCTCTCGGCGCGGTCGCGCCCCACGGCGGTCTTCGCGGCCAACGACATCTCCGCGCTCGCCATCCTGCAGGTCGCCTCGGAGCTCGGAATCGACGTGCCGGGCGACCTGTCGATCATCGGCTTCGACGACATCCCCGAGGCGACACGACTCCCTGTGCCCCTGACGACGGTGCGTCAGCCGATGGGGCGCCTCGGCGCGGAAGCGGCGGGGATGCTCCTGGCGTTCATGCGGGGCGAGGAGCCGCCCTCGACCCACTTGCGTCTGCCGACCAAGCTCATCCCTCGCGCGACGACGGCTCCACCGCGCTGACGGGATCGCGCAGCAGATCGGCGAAGGCGACCTCGGCGGCGCCGATCAGCAGGCGGTCCTCGCCGAGCGCGGCCAGGCGGATCGTCAGGTCCTCGCCGTTGGCGGGCATGGCCTGCGCGCGCACGGCATCGGTGAGCTCCTCCACCCCTGCCGCGGCCAAGGTGGCGAGGAATCCGCCCAGGACGATGACGCGCGGGTTGAGGACGTTGACGACGTTCGCGAGCGCGGTGGCGAGGATGCGACGCTGGCGAGCGACCTCGTCGTGCGCGGCGGCGTCGCCTCCCGCGAGCGCAGCGGCCAGGGTCGGCTCGTCGGCCGCGGAGAGTCCCACGGCGGCGAGCAGCCGTGCGCGGCTGACCTCGTCTTCCAGCACTCCGCCCTCGGCGCGGCGGTCGTCGGGCGAGGCGATGCCGGGCCGGTTCTGGCCGAACTCGCCGGCATAGCCTCCGGCGCCGGTGACCGGGATCCCGTGGACGATGAGGCCGCCGCCGATACCGCTCGCGCCACCGTTGAGGTAGACCACATCGTCGACGCCGTGGGCGGCTCCGAACAGGTGCTCGGCCAGCACGCCTGCGCTGGCGTCGTTGGCGACGACCGTGTCGAGTCCCGTCGCGGTGCGCAGGAGCGGACCGAGCGCCGCGTCGATCCAGTGCAGGTGCGGTGCTTCGCGCACGATGGCGTCCTCGGTGCGCACGAGGCCGGGCACCGCCACGCCGGCGGCCACGAACCGCGCCGTGGGCAGTTCGCCCCGTCGCCACCGGGCGAGTTCGGTCGCGACCAGCTCCGCGGTCTCTTCGGGAGAGGGCGGGGCGCTCACCTCGATGCGGCTGCGTGCGGCGATCGTGCGGTCAAGGCCCACCGCGGCGATCGTGACGGCATCGATCTCGGGGTTCACGGCGAGGGCCATCACGCGCGGGTCGGCTGCGACGACGGGGGACGGGCGCCCCACGCGTCCGACCGGATCGGGAGCGCGCTCCACGACCAGGCCGCAGGCGACGAGGTCGGCGACGAGGTCGGCGATGGTGGAGCGGTTCAGCCCCGTCGCCTCGGTGAGCGCTGCTCGGGAGAGGGGTCCCTGTCGATGGACCAACTGCACCAGACGGGCGAGATTTGCCTGTCTGACTCCCACGGTGTCGCGCATCCGTCCACTGTAGGGCGTGGGCGGGACCCGGCGCGCGGGCTGGCGCACGAGCGTTTGGTGGTATAGGTTGTCGTTGACAACAATCACTCGCACGTCGCGCAAAGGAGCGTCATGCCCACCCCAACTCCCGCCGACAAGTTCACTTTCGGACTCTGGACCATCGGCTACAACGGAACCGACCCCTTCGGCGGCCCCACCCGTCCCGCGCTCGACGTCGTCCACGCCGTCGAGAAGCTCGCCGAGCTCGGCGCGTACGGACTCACCTTCCACGACGACGACCTGTTCGCCTTCGGCTCCAGCGAGGCGGAGCGGCAGAACCAGATCGACCGCCTCAAGGGTGCACTCAGCGCCACCGGCCTGACGGTGCCGATGGTCACCACCAACCTCTTCAGCGCCCCCGTGTTCAAGGACGGCGGGTTCACCTCGAACGACCGCGATGTCCGCCGGTTCGCGATCCGCAAGGTCCTTCGTCAGATCGACCTCGGTGCCGAGCTCGGCGCGCAGACCTTCGTCATGTGGGGTGGTCGCGAGGGTGCCGAGTACGACTCCGCGAAGGACATCCGTCAGGCGCTGGAGCGCTACCGCGAGGCGGTCAACTTCCTCGGCGACTATGTCGTGAGCAAGGGGTACGACCTGCGGTTCGCGATCGAGCCCAAGCCCAACGAGCCCCGAGGCGACATCCTCCTTCCCACCGTGGGCCACGCTCTCGCCTTCATCGAGTCGCTCGAGCGGCCCGAGCTCGTGGGCCTGAACCCCGAGGTCGGTCACGAGCAGATGGCGGGCCTCAACTTCGCCGCCGGCATCGCGCAGGCGCTGTACCACGGGAAGCTCTTCCACATCGACCTCAACGGCCAGCGCGGGATCAAGTACGACCAGGACCTCGTGTTCGGTCACGGTGATCTGCACAACGCCTTCGCCCTGGTCGACCTGCTCGAGAACGGTGGCCCGAACGGCGGCCCCGCCTACACCGGACCGCGCCACTTCGACTACAAGCCGAGTCGGACCGAGGACGAGACGGGCGTGTGGGATTCCGCCGCGGCGAACATGCGCACCTACCTCCTCCTCAAGGAGCGGGCAGCTGCGTTCCGCGCCGACCCCGAGGTGCAGGAGGCGCTCGCCACCGCGCGGGTTCCGGAGCTCGCGCAGCCGACCTTCGCCGAGGGGGAGACCTACGACGAGTTCGTCGCCGACCGCTCGGCCTACGAGGACTTCGACACCGACGCGTACCTCGGCGGCAAGGGCTTCGGTTTCGTGCGACTGCAGCAGCTCGCAACCGAGCACCTGCTCGGCGCCCGCTGACCCACCCCTCGTGAACCGGTCGTCCGCACTGCGGGCGGCCGGTTCCCTCGATCGGCAGAAGGAAGCCGCAATGGCACTGGTGATGGGCGTCGACTCCTCGACGCAATCGTGCAAGGTCGTGATCGTCGACACCGACAGCGGGCGGATCGTGCGCCAGGGGCGCGCGTCGCACCCCGACGGCACGAGTGTCGATCCCGAAGCGTGGTGGACCGCGCTGCAGCAGGCGATCGCCGCCGCCGGCGGCATGGACGACGTCTCCGCGTGGGCGATCGGTGGGCAGCAGCACGGCATGGTGGCACTCGACGGCGCGGGTGCCGTGGTCCGCGATGCGTTGCTGTGGAACGACACCCGGTCGGCCGGAGCGGCCAGTGACCTCATCGCCGAGTTCGGCGCCGAGGAACTGGTGCGCCGCACCGGCCTCGTCCCCGTCGCGTCGTTCACGATCACCAAGCTGCGGTGGCTGCGCGACCACGAGCCCGAGAACGCCGAGCGCGTCGCTGCGGTCGCCCTGCCGCACGACTGGCTCACCTGGCGACTTCGGGGCTACGGGCCCCGCGCGGGCGAGAGTCCCGATCTGGCGGAGCTCGTGACCGACCGCTCCGACGCCTCGGGAACCGGCTACTGGAACCCCGATGACGACGGGTATGACCGTGAGCTGCTCGTCGCGGCGCTCGGCCACGACGCTGTCCTGCCGCGCGTCCTCGGGCCTCGGGAGTGGGTGACCGACGCGGCCGGACGCCGGGTGGGTCCGGGTGCGGGCGACAATGCCGGCGCGGGCCTCGGGGTCGGAGCGCGCGTGGGCGACGTGGTCGTCTCCATCGGAACGAGCGGCACGGTCTTCGCGATCAGCGACAAGCCGGTGCGGGATGCGTCGGGAACCGTCGCGGGCTTCGCCGACGCCGACGGTCATTTCCTCCCCATCGTCGTCACCCTCAACGCGGCACGCGTCCTCGACGCGATCGCTCGTCTGCTCGGCGTCGACCACGACGAGCTCTCCCGTCTCGCGCTGGCGGCCGAACCCGGGGCAGGAGGTCTCACCCTCCTGCCCTACTTCGAGGGCGAACGCACCCCCAACCTCCCCGACGCCACGGCGTCGTTGACCGGCATGACCCTCGCCTCGACGACGCGCGAGAACCTCGCCCGCGCCGCCGTGGAGGGCATGCTCGGGGGGCTCGGCGCGGGTCTTGCCGCCCTCCGCGAACTCGGCGTGCCGATCGAGCGGGCGCTCCTGATCGGTGGGGGAGCGCAGTCCGAGGCCGTCCGCCGGATCGCACCGGACGTGTTCGGCGTTCCCGTCGAGGTCCCCGAGCCGGGGGAGTACGTTGCTCTCGGCGCCGCACGCCAGGCCGCATCGGTGCTCTGACGACACGACGGGACGGGCGACCCCGCACCGCCTCCGGCGACCGATCCGCGGTCAGAACGTCTGCGCGAAGGCGCGGAGGACGCGCGGCGGCTCACTGAGCGACGCGGCCAGCACCCGGGCGGCGATCGCGTCGTAGTCGCTCGCGGCGAAGTAGCCGTCGTCGCGGTAGACCGCCATGCGCTCCGTGAAGGCCCGACCCGTGGGCTCCGGATGGAACTGCGTCGCGTACAGTCGCTCACCCACGCGGTATGCCTGCACCGGGCACGCGTCGCCCGTGGCCAGGAGCACCGCCCCCGCGGGGAGCGTCTCCACGCCCTCCTTGTGGGCGGTCAGGGCTTCGAACCGGTCGGCGAGTCCGCCGAACAGCCGATCGGTGGCGGCTTCGGGCCTCAGCGAGACCACCGTCGGGCCGGTGTCCTCGGGGTGAGCGCGGGTGACCTCTCCGCCGAGGGCCCGGGTCGCGACGCCGATGCCGTAGCACGTGAACAGTCCCGCGACCCGCCCGTCTGCCGCCTCGTGCGCCAGGCGCGCCAGATCCGCCTCGACCCGCCGCTGGATGTCGGTCTTCGTCGACTCGGGATCGGTCACATTGAACGGGCTGCCGCCGACGACGAAACCCCGCCAGCGATCCAGGGCGTCGGCAGGAAGCGGCGCGGCCACCAGATCCCACCGCTCCAGCTCCGACTCCTTCGCGCGCATCGCGGTGCGGAAGGACTCGTATTCGGCGGCCGCTGCACCCTGTTGCGGACGCGCGCACAGATAGACGAGGGGACGCATGGACCGAGTCTAGGCGGGGCGTCGGATCCGTTTCCGGAGATTTCCGCGCCGCATGTATCAGACCGACTCTGGTCCCACTCCTCCTCATATGGCCACAATGGGCGGTATGACTGCAACCGACCCGTCGCACGTGCGGGAAGATCCGGACGACGACGGGCGGGAGGTCGGCGACGGCTCCATCTGGGAACGCGCATCTGCCGCCTTCGGGCGGTGGCGCCGCGGCGACGCTCGCGCGATGGACGACCTCGTCCGCCTCATGACGCCCGTGCTCTGGCACGTCGTTCGCGCATACGGGCTCGAGCGCGCGCTCGCGGAGGACGTCGTCCAGACGACGTGGCTGACTCTCGTGCGCCGCCACGACGGCATCGCCGACGAGCGGGCCGTGGCGGGCTGGCTCACCACGTGCGCGCGCCGCGAGGCCTGGCGCACCGCGCGGGCTCAGCAACGCGTCCGCCCCACCGAGGACGCGGAGATCGAACCGCTCCTGGCCGTGGCCGAGTCGGCGGAGACGCACGCCCAGGCCGCTGACAGCGACCATCGCCTGTGGCGGGCGGTCCGCACCCTCGACGAACGCTGCGGCCGGTTGCTGCGCGTCGTCGCCTTCGAGGAGCGCCCCGACTACGCGAGCATCGCCGCCGACCTGTCGATGCCGGTCGGATCGATCGGCCCCACGCGGCGCCGCTGTCTGGACAAGCTACGCGCGGCGCTCGCCGCCGACGGATGGACGGGAGACGCCCATGGGCGCTGACGACGACGCTGTGCTGTTCCACGCGCTCCGGCGCACGTGGGAGGAGATCGACCCGATGCCGGCCGATCTCGTCGACCGGATGGTGGCCTCGGTGGCCACCGCCGACCTGTCGCGCGAGTACGCGCTGCTGACCCTGGTCTCGCAGACCGAGTTGGCGGCCGTCCGCGGCGACGCCGATGCCCTCACGCTGCAGTTCAGCGACGGGACGGCGAGCGTCCTCGTCCACGTCGTCGCTGCCGCCGACGGCCGACGACGCGTGGACGGCTGGATCGACGCAGCCACCGTCTCGATCGAGCTCGAGCAGGACGAGCGCACCTGGAGTGCCGTTCCCGAGCACGGGCGCTTCGCCTTCGACGACGTGCCCAGCGGCATGACGCGTTTGCGCATCGTGCTGGAGGAGGCGACGGAGGCCGGCACACCCGCAGAGCTCCGCACTCCCCGCTTCGAGGTCTAGCTCCACCCGCGAGACCCACCGCCTCGCACCCCCATCGCCGCCGGTGCCCGTCCGGCGGCGCCGACGAGAGGATGACGCATGGTCGACGACGAACGAGACGGCCGCACGCCGCAGCCGAAGGGCTGGTCCTGGCGCGATCGCGCCCGCGGCTCCGTGATCTCCGCAACGGTGCTCGACCCCGGGACCGAGCCGCTCGACGGAATCGAGGCCTTCCAGACCGCGTACGTGCCGGACCGGCTGCTGATCAGCCTCGCGCCGGGCGACGGCGACCTCGAGACCGGGGACGGCCCGTACAGCAGGGTGCGGGAGGCGGCGCGCGCCTTCGGCTGGGGCGTCGTCCCGGAGCGCCTCGACGGCACCGAGCTCGGCCACGGGGAGAGTCCCGAAGAGCGCGTGCCGGGTGCGCCGCGCGTGCTGCGGGTGCGGCTGACCACGCCGCAAGAAGGAGCCGGGGGGATCTCCCCCGCCCTTCCCGACGCCTGGCGCGTGCTGCAGCAGGTGCGCCGTGACGCGTTCGCGGGTGCCAGCAGCGACCGAGCCGGCGGGAACGCGGCGGCGGCCCTGCGAAAGGTGGGTGCCGACCGGGTCGGGCTCGATCACGTCCTCACCGTCGATCCGATCGGGGTCAACCCCTTCACGAAGTCGAACCCGTTCACGAAGTCCAATCCCTTCACCAAGTCGAACCCGTTCACGAAGTCCAATCCCTTCACGAAGTCGAATCCGGTGGGCGAGTACGACGACTGCGGCTCGGGCGGGCGGCAGCCGGTCGCCTGGGTGGGCGCGGCGCCGATCCGGTCGAAGCTGCCGCGCGGTCGCCGGCGCGCGGTCGTCGCGGTGCTCGACACCGGGGCGGGCGCGCACAGCTGGCTTCCCGACGACATCGTCGATCGTCGCGTGACGCTCGACGGACGCGTCATCGGCCTTGACGACGAGGCCAACCCCGAGATCTACCCCGACCTCTACGGTCCGCTCGACGGCGAACTCGACCCGGTGGCCGGCCACGGCACCTTCATCGCCGGGATCGTGCGCCAGGCCGCTCCGGACGCCGACATCCTCGCGGTGCGGGTGGCCGACGCCCTCGGCATGGTGGAGGAGTCGAACCTCCTCGCCGTCCTGGAAGACCTCGCCGTCCTCGTCTACCGCCACCGGCACGGCAAGAAGGGTGGCCGGCCGATCGACGTCGTCAATCTGTCGCTCGGCTACTACCACGAGACGCCCCAGGACGGTCTCTATACGCGCGACCTCTACGACCTCCTCTCCCTGCTGCGCTCGATGGGGACGGCGGTCGTGGCTTCGGCCGGAAACGACGCGATCGACCGGCCGACCTTTCCGGCCTCGCTGTGGCCCTGGCCCGGTGCCGACAACGGGATCCTTCCCGACGCGGGTGCGCCCCATGTCTCCGTCGGAGCGCTCAACCCCGATCGCCGGACGACGGCGCTCTTCTCCAACGTGGGGCCGTGGGTGCGCATCTACGCCCCGGGAGCCGCCATCGTCAGCACGCTCCCCGACTTCTACGGCGGCATCCAGGCATCCGCCCGCGACGACGTCTACGGGCGCGAGCGCCTCACGATCGGCCCCGAGGACTTCCGCGGGGGGTTCGCTGTGTGGAGCGGCACGTCGTTCGCGGCGCCGCTGATCGCCGGCCGGATCGCACACGTTCTCGGCGCCCCTTCTGCGGCGGGCGACCGGCCGGAGGGGGCGGTGAACGCCGTGCGCGCGGCCTGCGAGGCGGCCCTGTCCGAGGAGTGAGCGTGCTCTCCCTCCGCCTGTGCGCGCGCGTGCCGCCGCCGCACAGGGCATGCTGGGGGGTATGGCAGCGGCCGCGGATGACCTGTACGAGCAGGGTCTCTCACTGACGAACCAGCGTCGCTACGCCGAGGCGAAGGAGACGCTGGCCGCCGCTGCGGAGATCGCCGAGGGCGTTGATCTGCGCGCCCGGATCGCGGGGACGCTCTCCTACGTGCTCGTTCAGACCGGCGACCCGGTCGAGGGAGAGCGGCTGTGCCGTGAGACCATCGACGACCCGGCGCTCTCACCGCACACGAGGGGGGTGCTGGCCGGGCAGCTCGGGACGCTCCTCATGAACCAGGGCCGTCTCGACGAGGCGCTCGAATGGCTCCAGCTCGCGATCGACACGATCCCTGACGACGCGATCGCGGTGGCGAATCTCCGCGTGAACCGCAGCCTCATCCACATGCAGCGGCGTGATCTGGCCGCCAGCGCCGCCGACCTGGAAGCAACGCTGGATGTGTTCGCCTCGCAGGGCACACCGGTCGAACTGGCCGAAGCACGACACAACCTCGGCTACGTTGCGCTGCTGGAGGGCGACCTCGTCCGGGCGATGCGCGAGATGGCGGCGGCGCGGCCGATCCTCGCGGGGGAGTCTGCGGCCAACGCGGCCATCAGCGACTCCGACCGCGCCGAGGTCCTGCGCGACGCGGGTCTGGTGACCGAAGCGGAGCGGCTCCTGGCCGCGGCGGCGGAGGCGTTCGGTGCCGATGGGATGCCGCAGGCCCGCGGCGAGGCGGAGCATCACCTCGCCAAGTCGCTCCTGCGTCACGATCCGGCGCGTGCCGAGCAGGTGGCCGCCGTCGCCGCCGCACGGTTCGCGGAACTGGGCGCGGCGTCGTGGGCGCTCCGGGCCGACGGAATCCGCCTGCGCGCGCGGCTGGCCGCAGGCGACATGGATCGATCCGGTCGCCTCGTCGAGCTCTCACCCCCGGGCGACGACGGGGAGATCGATCGGGTGTCCCGCGGATTGTCGCGGGCGAAGCTGCACAACGAGGCCGACGCCCTCCGGCTGACGCGCGAGCTCTGGCGAGCGCGCCACGACCGGCCTCCGGGGCGTCTTCCGCGGCTGGCGTCGTCGGCGTCGCTGGAGGTTCGTTTGCTGGCGCACGAGGTGCGGGCCACGCGCGCGCTCCGCGCGGCAGTTCCGGCGCGGCGCCGTGCGGCGTTGCGGCTCGCCGCCGAGGGCCTGGAGGAGCTCACCGCGTGGCGGTCGTCGTACGGCAGCCTGGACCTGCAGGCCTCCTTGGCGATGCACGGGCAGAACCTCCTCCTCATCGGGATCGACGCGGCGTTGCAGACGGCGGATCCCGCACTGGTCTTCGAATGGTCGGAGCGCGCGCGTCAGCTCAGTCAGCAGGTGGTGCCGCTGCGTCCGCCCCCCGATGCGGACCTGGCCGCCGACCTCGCCGAGCTCCGTATGCTCCGCGCCGACCTTCCCGGGGCCGACTGGCTGTCCGACCCGCGGGCGGTCGAGCTCGGCGACCGGGTACGGCAGAAGCAGTGGATGAGCACGGGAGCCGCCGACGTCGAGTCACGGATGGACCTCGACGAGCTCCGCGCCCGCCTCGACGACGACACCGCGGTGCTCTCCTACGTGTACAGCAGTGGCGGACTGTTCTGCGTCGTCGCGACCGCGACGACCGCCGTGCTCGTCGAGCTCACGGCATGGGAGTCGGCCCGTGCCGCGCTCCCGGGGCTCCGCGCCGACCTCGACATGACGGCCTCGGTGCGCACCGGCCCCATGGCCGATGTCATCCGCCGCTCCCTCGACGGCCGACTGCGCGAATTGTCGCGCGCCCTCGTGGAGGAGCCCCTCCGGCGCACCACGGCGCGGCGGCTGGTCATCTCCTCGCCCGGTGTCCTCGCCGGGGTGCCGTGGAGCATGTTCCCTGCGCTGCGAGGCCGCGCATTCACGCTCCCCGGTTCGGTGTCGCGCTGGGCGCGCGCCGTCAGCACCCCGGTGCAGACCGCGGCGTTCGTTGCGGGGCCGCGTGTCGCGCGCGGCATCGAGGAGGTCACGGCGGCCGCCGGCTCGTGGACATCGCCCCGCGTCCGCACCGGGACGGAGGCGACCGTGGCGGCGGCGACCGCGCTCGCCGCCGACGTCGACGTGCTGCACATCGCCGCGCACGGTCGCCACGCGGCCGACAACCCGCTCTTCTCCGGTCTCGAGCTCGGCGACGGCGTGCTGTTCGGATACGACATCGACCGCGTCGCGCGCGTCCCGCGCGTCGTGGTGCTGTCGGCGTGCGAGGTGGGTCGATCGTCGGTGCGGTGGGGCGAGGAAGCGGTGGGGATGACGCGCGCCTGGCTGCACGCCGGCGCCGACTGCGTGATCGCGGCGCCCGTGGTCGTCGCCGACGACGACGCCTGCGACCTGCTCGCCGCGCTGCACACTCATCTCGCGGGCGGCGCGCGCCCCGCCGAAGCGTTGGCCGCGGCGCAGCGGGAGACGGGCATCGTCGCACCCTTCCAGTGCCACGGCGCGGGCTTCTGATCACCCGTGGCGCTGGCCGAGGGGCTTCTGCCGGTCCGTGTCACGAGAGTCCGTCAGAAAAAGCCTGCGTCGGATGTATCACCGCAGCCCCGACGCCCTCCTCATCCATGAACGACAACGTGACGCCCTGCATGGGGATGCAGTCGTCATCCCCGTGGGGATCAGAGCTCCGTCGTTCATGAAGACCGGGACACCTGGGGGACACCGGATCTTCGGGCCGGCGGGGTCGGGGGGCACCGCCGGCCCCTCGGGGAGTCCGTGGGGGACGGATCTCCCTTCAGGCGGGTGGCTCGCCGGGCCGGGGGAGGGCCCGGCGGGGCCACGCGTTCGAGGTCAGCCGCGCGAGGAGTTGGCCGTGCGCCCTCGGACGATCCCGACGAACACGTCGACGAGCGCCGAGGGCGCCTCGCTCGGCCACGCCAGGGCCACCGTCGAGACAGGTCCTTCCCGGAGCGGCCGATACTCCACGTCCTTACGGTGGTGGAGGCGCGCCAGCGACATCGGCACGATCGTGACGCCGACGCCCGTCGCGACCGTCGCGATGGCCTCTTCGGTGGTCTCCGGCGGTGCGAAGACCGCGGGGACGGCACCGGACACCTCGACCTCGATCACCGCGTCGACAGGACGGATGATGACTTCGCCGGTGAGGTCGGCGACCGTGAGCTCGTCGGCGGCAGTCAGGTGGGAATCGGCCGCGCACACGACGACGGGCACTTCGTCGTACAGGGCGATCACATGGAGATCGTCGCGGCGGAGCGGCAGCCGCACGAGGGCGGCATCGAGCTCGGCCGACGACAGCCGCTCGCGCTGATCGGCGACGGCGAGGGGGACGAGCTCCAGCTCGACTCCCGGCATGCGGGAGCGCCAGGCGTCGATCCACTTGCCCGGCGTCGTGCCGGGGACAGCCCCCAGGCGGAACGGGCCGGGAGGCAGCGGCGGGGCGGACTCGACGGGCGTCGGGACGCGACGCGTGTTGCGTCCGGCCGCACGCTCAGCGCCCTGCGGGCGGTGTTGTGGGGTTCCCGTCGCGCGACGCGGGCGACCGCCCCGTCTCGCCGATCCGCCCCCGCCCGCCATGCAGCCAGCGTAGTCGCGCTATCTTCGGTGCATGATCCCTCTCATCGCGACGGTCGCCGCGGCGCTGGCCGCCCTGCTCCACGTCTACATCTTCGTCATGGAGAGCATCCAGTGGACGCAGCCGAAAGTGTGGCAGCGCTTCGGGGTGGCCGATCAGGCCGCCGCCGATGTGACGAAGCCGATGGCGTACAACCAGGGTTTCTACAACCTGTTCCTCGCGATCGGGGTCGTGATCGGTCTCGTGCTGTTCTGGACCGGGGGCGCCGACAGCGCCGCCGAGGTCGCCGGACGCACCCTGACGCTGTTCTCGCTCGGATCGATGCTGGGGGCGGCCCTCGTACTGACCACGTCGGGTGCGAAGTACCTGCGCCCGGCCCTCATCCAGGGCACGCTGCCCCTGATCGGCTTCGTCCTCTTCTTCCTCGCCTGACACGAGGACGGCGGGATTCGTCTCGTCGCGGTCAGCAGACTCCCCACTGCCCGCGTTTCTCGGCTTCGGCGACCGCCGCGGCGCGTGAGAGCAGCGCGAAGTGGGTGTCGTTGCGCCCGACGCGGATCGCGACCGCATCGCCCGCGGAGACGAGCGCGTGGTTTACGAACACGTCGTCGTCGGTCCAGAGATACAGCAGCGCGCGATCGTAGCGGTCGCGGAGGTCTCGGTCGGCCGCCGCCCACACCGTGCTCCCCTCGGGCAGAAGTGCGCGCAATCGGTCGTGTGCCTCGTCGGCGCCGCATTCGGCGGTCGGGGCACCTTCGGGGGCGTCGATGCCGATCAGGCGCACACGGACGGCGACGCCGCGCGGGAAGGGGGTGTCGCGAGAGATCGGCTCGGCACGAAGAGTGTCACCGTCGTAGACGTACTCGACCCTGAGCGGGAAGGCGTCGGGCGGTCGGCCCGGCAGGGAGACGGACGCGGGTGAGGTGGCCGCGCGCTCGGGCCCCTCGTGCGCGGGGGGTTGCGCGATGAGCGGACCTGAGGCCCACCACGCGACGCCCGCCACGACGGCGACGACCGCGACCCCGGTGAGCAGGGAACCCATGCTCACGGTGCGCGGTCGTCGTCTCACGTCCCGAGGCTAACCGAGCCGGTCGGCCCTGAGGCTTTCCGAGGCGTCCGGCTCCCGCTCCGGCCGCCGGATGATGGTCAGGCCGCCAAGTGCAGCCCGCGGCGATCGGTCGCGACCGCCTCGCCATCGCCGATCGACTGATCGTCGCCGATGAGGGATCCTCCGGCCACGCGCGCGCCCGCTCCGACGAAGGCCCGCACCCCGATCCTGGCGCGCGGTCCGATGGCCGCGCCGGGACCGATGTGCGCGTGCGGCGCGATCTCCACTTCGGGGCCGATGACGGCGTCCGGTTCGATCCACACGCCTCGCCCGATGTGCGCACCCGCAGCGACCTGCGCCCCGGGCTCCACATACGCGCCGGCCTCGACCAGCGCCGTCGGGTGCACCTTGGCCCCGTTCGCGATCAGGCCACGGCCATTGGCGTGCTTGCGGTAACGCAGCGTCTCGCCCCGGTCGTTCTCGATGTCGACGTAGTTCTTGCCCACTTGACCTCCTGACACAGACGACAACGCGGCGGCGCCCTGTTTCATTCCCGCGCAAGCATCCTCGGCGACACCGTCTCGCTCCGCTGTCGGGGAGGGGCGACGAGGGGAGGTGCGCTTCCCGGGACGGGAGCGAAGACGACCGCGCGCTGGACGGCGAAGCTGACGGCGAAGAGTGCGATATCGGTGACCGGCTTCGCGATCGCCAGGGACATGCCGAGGTCGAGGAGGGCGGTCAGCGAACCATAGCTGGCGATCAGGAGGAGGGCAGCCAGGGAGAAGTACCGGGCGGCGGCCGTGCGCAGCGGCAGCGAGCGGACGGTTCCGAAGACGAAGGACCGGTTGACGGCGAAGTTCACCCCGGCGCTGACCACCCGAGCCAGGACGACCGACAGCAACAGCCACCCGGTGAGGGCTTGCACCAGCAGCAGGAGCCCCATGTCGAGCACGAAAGCCGCCATCGCCGACAGGACGAAGCGCAGGAACGGTGCGTAGATGCGCGCGGCATCGGCGACGGGCCGGAAATGGCTGGAGGCGTTGCCCTGCAGGTATACGGTCGCGATGGGCACCTCGATCAGGTCCCACCCGGCGCCGCGTGCCCGCAGGAGCATCGAGAACTCGTACTCGAAACGATCGCCCGGCACTGAGGCGAGCCACGGTAGTGCGGCCGCCGGATAGCCACGGAGGCCCGTCTGCGTGTCGCGCAGATCCTGGCCGCTGGCCGCTCGGAAGACGACCCGAGTGATCCCGTTCCCCCAGCGGCTGCGCGCGGGAACGGGTCCCTCGAACGTGCGCACGCCGAGGACCAGGCCCCGCCCCGCCTCTCGGAGGCGTCGGGCCACGGCGGCCACATCGTCGGGACGGTGTTGGCCGTCGGCATCGGCGGTGACGATGTCGGCGGTGGGCCAGCGTCCGGCGATCTCCCGGAACCCCGTCTTCAGGGCCGCCCCCTTTCCTCTATTGCGGGGATGGGTGAGAACCCATGCGCCGCGTGTACGGGCGCGGTCGAACACGTCGGTGAAGGCGCGTCCGGATCCGTCGTCCACCACGACCACGGCTGCCGGGGCATCCCCGGCCGGGACGGCCCGGGACATCGCGTCGATCACGTCGAGCAGACGGTCGTCCGGTTCGTAGGCGGGGATGAGGAGGACGTACATGAGGTGGTCACTTCGCGATGTAGAGGATGTCGCTGGTCGCGCGCTCTCCGCCGTTGGAGGGGCGGTTGACGACCTCGCCGTTGAACCACATCTCGCTGGACCCGCCGCCGTCGAGGTTGTACGCCGTCGAGACGCCGAGCGAGACCATGATGTCGGCCAGCTCGGTCATCGTCACTCCGCGGCTGTAGCCCGCGTCACGGCCGTCGACGACGACGAACACGATGTGGTTCGCATCGATGATGCCGATGGCCGTCCGCGGCTGCTCTCCCTGGATCGAGTGATTGCCGAAGTTCG
Organism: Microbacterium sp.; assembly: GCF_047607225.1. Taxonomy (GTDB): domain Bacteria; phylum Actinomycetota; class Actinomycetes; order Actinomycetales; family Microbacteriaceae; genus Microbacterium. Next base: position 24,154 of record NZ_JASGDO010000058.1, read on the forward strand.
TGTCGATCTCCACGTCATCGATGCCTGCGACGACCGCTCCGTCCTCGACGATCGCCGGACCGAAGCTCAGGGTGTTCCACGCCCCGTCGTCGAGGAGCGCCTGCGCCGTGGTCTGCGTCTCGTCGTACACGGCCGCCGTGCCGTCGCGATAGATCACCAGACCCTCGCGGGCTCCGTCGTCGCGGTAGACGACACCGTTGCGGATGACGATGCCGCTGTCGCGGAAGCCGTAGTAGTCGCCGTTGACGGCGAAGACGGCGTTGTTGGCCTCGGCGGTCTCCGAGACCAGAGCGGTGATGTTCTCGCCGAACTGGTTGTTCGCGAACGCGCTGCGCAGCACCGTGGCATCACTCAAGGTCACCTCGGCGATGTAGGCGGTCACCGTGTCGTCCCCGGTGCCGGTCGTGCGCGTCGTGATGGTCACCGACGTCGACCCCGAGGTGTACGAGTCCTCGGTGAGGCTGGCCTCGGCCGACGCGGAGGCCACCGGCGTCGAGTCCTCGCCGTGTGCCGCTTCGTAGGCTGCGACGTCGGCGACCGACACGTGGGGGATCACGAACCGGTTCAGCGCCCAGGTCGCTCCCCCGGCGGTGACCAGGGCCACCGACACCGTGGCGGCGAGGATGCCCTGCTTCACGCGTCTTCTCATGGCGGACAGTCTGCGTGCCGAGCACATGCGCGAGGTGTGTCGCGCATGAGGATCGGCTATGGCGTGGCGCGGCAGAATGGGGTGGTGACCGCCCACCCCACCGCTCCCGCAGAGGGTGAGGATTCCACGACGGGACCCTCGCTCGTGTTCGATGCGAAGGCCACCGAGCACGGCGTCGTCGAGGACGTGCTCGGGCTCCTCACCGGGACGTTCATCACCTCCCTCGGTCTCCACCTCCTGCACGCGGCGGGTTCGGTGACCGGCGGCACCGCGGGCCTGTCCCTCCTTCTCGGCTACGCCACCCCGTGGCCCTTCTGGCTCCTGTTCGCCGTCATCAACCTCCCCTTCGCCGTGTTGGCCGTCTGGAAGCGGGGGTGGGACTTCACCCTCCGCACCATCGCCTCCATCGGCCTCGTCTCGGGATTCGCGCTCGTCCATCAGCACTTCCTTCCGCTGGGGGCGATCGAGCCGATCTACGGCACACTGGCGGGCAATCTCCTCGCCGGCGTGGGGGTGCTGATCCTCTTCCGTCATCGATCCAGCGTCGGCGGAGTCCACATCATCGCGCTGCTCCTGCAAGACCGCACCGGCATCCGGGCGGGGTGGACGCTCATGGCGTTCGACGTCGTCGTGATCCTCTCGGCTCTCCTCGTGGTGTCGTGGCAGAGCGTCGTGCTGAGTGCGGGGGGAGCGGTGGTGCTGAACCTGGTCCTCGCGCTGAACCATCGCCCGGGACGCTACCTCGGGCACTGAGTCCCTGCGTCAGATCTGACAGCGCGGGCACCAGAAGACGATGCGCTCCGCCGTCGGATCCGCCCCCAGCTCCGTACCGAGGATGAGCGTCCCGCAGCGCCGGCACGGCTTCCCCTCCCGCCGATACACCCAGGTCTGTCGGCCGGGACGAGTGTCGCCCGTGAAGGTGCGACCGAGCCGGTCACGGTTGGCGCGGATCATGCGGGCGCCCGTCTCCATGAGGGCCAGGGTGTCGACCTCCGATGCGGGGGTGGTCGGAAGGACGCCACGAACGAACAGCAGCTCGTTCGCGTACTCGTTCCCGAATCCCGCGACGTGGCGCTGATCGAGCACGGCCACGTGGATGGCTCGGTCGTCGGAGGCGAGGTTGCGTGCCGCCTCGGCTGCGTTCCACTCGGGGCTGAGGGGATCGGGGCCGAGATGCCCGACCACGCGATCCTCGTCGGCGGTGGGGAGCACCTCGACCATGGCGAGGTCGAATCCGACGGCGTCCACGGCGGCGGTCCCGACGATCGCCCGTGCCCGGAAGGCGGGGGCACGCCACCGTTCGCCCGCGCGGTAGAGGTCCCAGTGCCCCTCCATCTTCAGATGCGAGTGCAGGGTGGCCTCGCCGATCCGCAGGAGCAGGTGCTTTCCCCGGGGAACGACCTCGTGGATGCGCTCCCCGGTCAGGTCGGCCGTGGCGCTTCCCGGCACGCGGACATCGAACCGCGTGGCGATCCGTCCGGCGAGGGCGTCGTGCAGACGCCGCGCCGTACGGAAGACGGTGTCACCCTCGGGCACGGCTTGCCCTCCTCGGCACCCCGCGGATCATCGTGCCCTGCGCAAGGTGACGCCGCGGGCCGACTCCACGAACCCGGCGTCGCGGAGCGCGCGGCCGACGGAAGTGCCGTAGACGAACACGCCGTTCACCTTCTCGATCGTGAGGGTGTCGAGCCGTCGGATCCGCGCCGTCTCGACGAGGCTGCGCGACGCCGCATCCAGCACCGGCTCCTCATCGGTGAACGCAAGCGCCGATCGGCCTCCGCGCTCCAGATACAGCACGAGACGGCCATCGACCAGCACGACCAGACCACCGGCCTTCCGACCCGGGCGGTGTCCGCCGTCCTGTGCGGGCCAGGGCAGCGCGGCTCCGTAGGCGTTGGCCGGGTCGGTGGCGGCCAGGGTGACCGCTTCCAGGGCGGGTGTGTCCTCGTCGGATGCGCCGCCGAAGGTACGCAGGCGATCGACCGTCGCCGAGGTGGCGAACTGCGCTGCGCCCAGTTTTTCGATGAAGTAGCCGCGTCGGCAGTGCCCGGCTTCTTCGAATCCGGCGAGGGTGCGGTAGGCCTGCGCGAAACCTCCCGGGAGCTCCTCGGCCTGAACGGAACCACGCGTGACGACGCCGTACCGCTCCAGCAGCAGACTCGCGGCCGCTGCCGCCCGCAGCGCCCCGTCGGTCTCGGCCGCGGGGAGGAGCGACCAGCGTCCGCCCACGAGGGGCGGGCGGTGAGGTGCGCTGGTCGGGCGGGCGATGGGGGTGCCCCGGAACATCCGGGCGCGCGGGGTCCTCCGCACGGCCCGATGGGCCTGCGAGCCTCCCGCCAAGAGCATCCGCACGGGCGAGAACGTGTCATTGGTCACGCGGGCGCTCCAGGCGAGGTTCCACAGAGCCTCGACGACCGACTGCTCGTTCTCGGCGCCGACCAGGGCGACCAGTTGCGACGCGAAGTAGGCACCGCCTCCCGCGAGCACCTCCCGCACGCGCTCCTCCAGGGCAGACTCGGGCGTCCGGTCGTCCGTGCGGAGTGTGAAGGCGGCCGTGTCGGCAGGATGGAGGGCGATCCACCCGTCGCGCCCCGGAAGTGAGCCGTGCCCGGACCAGAGCACCTCTCCGGTGGCGGTGAGCTCGTCGAGCATCGCCGGGGCGTAATCGCTGACCCGCGCGGGCAGGATGAGCGATTCCCAGGCGCTGGCCGGAAGCGGCACACCCGCCAACTGCTCGATCACGGCGAGGACGCCGTCGATCCCGTCCAGCCCTCGCCCGGCGCTCGCGGACCCGACGTGCTGCCAGGCGGGGAGGAAGCGTGCGAACGCCGTGGGCTCCACCGGTTCGACCGCGCCGCGGAGGGCCGCGAGCGACCGCATGCGCAGGCGGCGCAGCACTTCGGCATCGCACCACTCCAGATCGTTGTCGGCAGCGGGATCAGCGGCCCGTTCGGGGAGGAAGTAGCCGCTGGATATCCGGCCCTGCGATTCCAGGCGCTGGAGAGCCTGTCGGGCGACGGCACCGCCGATGCCGAGCCGCCGCGCCACCTCGGAGGTGCGGAAGGGGGCGTGGGTGCGGGCGAAGCGGGCGACGAGGTCGGCGAGGGGGTCCGTGACCGGTTCCAGGAAGGCCGTCGGGATGCCCACGGGAAGCGCCGCGCCGAGGGCATCGCGCAGTCGTCCGGCGTCTTCGATCGCAGCCACCTGTGGCACTCCCGCGACCGTCACGCGGATCGCGCGCCTCGCCGAGACGAGGGCGTCGAGGTGGGCCGTCGCCTGGTCCGTCGAGGCCGCCGCGGTGCTCTCCTCGTCCGCCGCGGCGCCGTCGGGGGTGAGTCGCTCGGCCACTTCCACGGCGTCGAGGGGGCCGAGCAGTCGCAGCAGATCCGCGACACCCTCCAGACCATGCACGCGCCGGGCGGGATCGAGCCGCTGCACCTCGCGTTCGAACTGCGCGATGATCCCCGGATCGAGCAGCTCGCGCATCTCGACCTTGCCGAGCAGTTCGCCCAGGAGCGCCGGGTCGACCGAGAGCGCGGCGGCGCGCCGCTCCGCGAGCGGCGAGTCGCCCTCGTACATGAACGCGCCGACGTAACCGAACAGCAGGTCGCGTGCGTAGGGAGAGGGCTGCGACGTGGTGGTCTCGATCAGCCGGATGCGGCGGTCGCCGATCGCCCGGGCGATCCGGAGCAGAGCCGGCACGTCGTAGACGTCCTGAAGGACTTCGCGGAGCGTCTCGAGGATGATCGGGAAGGTGGGGTGCTTGCGGGCGACCTCGAGCAGCTGCGCCGACTTCTGCCGCTGCTGCCACAACGGGGAGCGCTTCTGCGGGTTCAGTCGCGGAAGGAGCAGGGCGCGGGCCGCGCACTCCCGGAATCGGGAGGCGAACAGCGCCGACCCGCCCACCTCATCGGTGACGATCTGCTCCAGCTCGTCGGGGTCGAAGACGAACAGCTCGGCATCCGGAGGCTCCGACTCGGCGTCGGGCACACGGGCGATGATCCCGTCGTCGCTCGCGACGGCCGATCCCTCCACGCCCAGTCGCTCGCGGATGCGCGCGTTCACGGCGAGCGCCCACGGCGCATGCACGTGCATGCCGTAGGGGGAATGCAGGATGATGCGCCAGTCGCCCACCTCGTCACGAGAGCGCTCGACCGTGAGCGTCTTGTCGGTGGGAAGCGTGCCGGTCGCTTCGCGTTGCTCGCCCAGGTACGACAAGAGGTTGCCGATGGCGTTGTCGTCGAGTCCGGATTCGCGCAGGCGGGCGGTCGCCTTCTCGGGCGGTGCGCTCGAGATCTCCCGTGAGAAGGCGCCGAGGGCCTCGCCCAGCTCGGCCGGCCGGCCCAGGCCGTCGCCGTGCCAGAACGGGAGCTTGCCGGGCTGTCCGAACGCCGGGAGCACATTGACGCGGTCGTGGGTGATCTCCACGATCCGCCAGCTCGTCGTTCCGAGCGTGAAGACGTCGCCGACGCGTGACTCGTAGACCATCTCCTCATCGAGCTCGCCGACGCGCGCATTGCGCGTCTCGCCGGCGACGAACACCCCGAACAGCCCGCGGTCGGGGATCGTGCCGCCGCTGGTCACCGCGATGCGCTGCGACCCGGGGCGGCCCGTCAGCACGCCGTGGTCGCGATCCCACACCAGGCGCGGGCGGAGTTCGGCGAACTCGTCGGAGGGAAATCGGCCCGCGAGGAGATCGAGCGTCGCCTCGTAGGCCGAGCGCGGCAGCGAGCGAAACGGAGCCGAGCGCTTGACGGTGTCGAACCACCCCTCGACATCGACCGGTCCCGTCGCGCATGCGGCCACCGTCTGCTGCGCGAGGATGTCGAGTGGATTCTGAGGAACGGCAATCGCCTCGATCTTCCCCGCCAGCATGCGCTCGGTCACCACGGCGGTGTGAAGGACGTCGCCGCGGTGCTTGGGGAACAGCGCGGCGCGGCTGACCTCGCCCACCTGGTGCCCCGCGCGGCCGACGCGTTGCAGGCCCGAGGCCGCGGAAGGCGGCGCCTCGACCTGGATGACGAGGTCGACGGCGCCCATATCGATCCCGAGCTCGAGACTGCTCGTCGCGACGACGCACCGCAGTGCCCCCGACTTCAGCTCGTCTTCGACCTGCGCTCGCTGCTCCTTGGACACGGAGCCGTGATGGGCCTTGGCCAGCACCGGGTCGACGCCGGCAGAGGATCCCGCCTGCGCCATCATCGCGGCGGGGACGGCGGCGTCGGGGAGCTCGATCCCGAGCCGCTCGGCGTAGATCTCATTCAGCCGGCCGGTGAGGCGCTCGGCCAGCCGACGAGAGTTCGCGAAGACGATCGTGGAGCGATGGGCCAGGATGCGGTCGACGATGGCTTCCTCGACGTGGGGCCACACCGACCCCGTCATCTCTGCCGACCCGGCTCCGCCAGCGGGGGAGGCCCCCGGTGCTGCGTCGTACCACGCGGGCCCCGGGGCGCTCGTCTCGGCGTCGGCGGCGTCGCCCCCGGGACCGGCATCGGACGGATTCGCCGGCTCGCTCCCCGGCGGCGGAGGAGGATTGCGCATGTCGTCCATCGGCACGATGACCGACAGGTCGAACGACTTGCTTGCTCGGGGAGCCACGATCTCCACGGGCTGAGAGCCGCCGAGGAATCGTGCGACCTCGTCGATCGGCCGCACCGTCGCCGAGAGGCCGATGCGCTGGACCGGAACGGCGTCGGGATCGCTGTCGCGCCGCAGAGCATCGAGGCGTTCCAGGCTCACGGCCAGATGCGCACCCCGTTTGGTCGCCGCGACCGCGTGCACTTCGTCGACGATCACGGTGTGCACGCCGCGGAGGGTCTGCCCCGCCTGCGAGGTCAGCATGAGGTACAGCGATTCCGGAGTCGTGATGAGGATGTCAGGCGGGTCGGAGACGAGCTTTCGCCGGTCGGCGGATGCCGTGTCTCCGGAGCGCACGCCGACCGTGATCTCGGGGACCGCGATCCCCAGGCGCCGCGCCGACTGCCCGATTCCGACGAGCGGTGACCGGAGGTTCCTCTCGACGTCGACGCCGAGGGCCTTCAGGGGCGAGATGTAGAGCACGCGGGTGCGCGGCGGGTGGGGGTCCTTCTTCCCCGCCCGCTCGGGCGACGGCACGACCACTTGCTTGTCATGGAAGATCCGGTCGATCGACCACAGGAACGCCGACAGTGTCTTTCCGGAGCCCGTGGGGGCGACCACGAGCGCGTGTGCTCCGGCCGAGATGGTCTGCCATGCGCCGGCCTGGGCGTCGGTCGGCCGGTGGAAGGCGCCACGAAACCAGTCCTGCGTCGCAGGACCGAACCGTTCGAGCACGTCGGCCATCAGTACATCTTCACCCCGTGCACCGACATCGGCACCAGGGCTTGCTCAGGCCGGGTCAGTGGAGCAGAACGACGCGCGCCGCGCCTGCGTCGCCGTCGATCACGGTCTGCAAGACGACTCCGCCGGCGACGACGGCATCCACGTCGATCAGCCACACCGGGTCGATGGCGGGAAGTCGATACGCGCTGAGGGTCGGCTCGACCGTCACGTTGCCCGGCGTCGCGATGACGATCTGGTCACCCGACATGTGGACGCTGGCCCCGCTATCGATCTCCATCGCGCCGATCTGCTCGTCTTGGTCGAACACGGTTGCCAGCGCCACGGCGGAGCCCTCCTCCCCGGAGTCCACGGCGAGGAGGAAGTGCCCCGCGACGTCGAGGTGGTCGGCGCTGACATCGGCGAGGGTCCGGGTGGTGGTCCCGGAGTGCGGATCGACCCGCTCGATGGCTCCGTCGGGTGTGAGCAACCACAACGCGTCGGCGGTCGCGGCGATATCGAGCACGTCGCGCGACCAGCAGGTGTCGCCCGTCCTCGTGTCCAGACCGGACACCGTGTAGGGTCCTACCGCGTCGTACCGCAGGGGGGCCTCCAGGGTCACCCCGCCGGCGACGAACGCGGTGCCGGCGGTCTCCCAGCCCAGTGGCCGACCGCTGTCGACATCGAGCGCGTGGCCTCCCGCGAAGGCGATGTCGTTCAGCACCGAGAGGGGTACTCCGCCCTCGAGCTCGCCCACGCCGTAGGCCGCGGCATCGAAGCTCCATTGCGGCTGCAAAGTCGTCGCGTCGACGCGCGTGAGGGCGCCCCGGTCCGCAACGTAGAACGCGTCGGCGTCACGCGGAGCGATGTCGGCGCTCGCAGCGACCGATGCGCTTGTCGAGACGGGGTAGACCTCTCCGGACGCCTCCTCCTGAGATGCCAGTTTTCCGGTGTCCAGATCCCAGGCCTGCATCAGCGGGGCTTCCTCGTCGCGAGAAACGAGGACGACGATGCGCCCCTCCACGCCGGTCCTGGCCGGAGTGGACAGGACGGTGGCGCGACCGTCGAGCTCGACGTTCCACTGCACACGACCGGCGCGGTCGACCAGGGCCAGAGAGCTGCGCGCGAGCGTGCCGTTGGTGGAGATCACCCCGAACGTCTCGTCATCGCCGGCGAACACCTCGGGCCACAGGCCGCCCTCGACGTCGATCCACGGCACCTCCTGAACGACGGTGCTCTCCAGGTTCCCGTCTGTGGGAAGCGAGAGGGAGCTGGGGTCGCGCCAGGTCACCTCAGGTGCCGTCACGACGCACGCCGCAGGCGACGGAGACTCGGCGCTGGCCTCTGGCGAGGCGGCCGTCGGACTGATCGAGGTCGGCGCCGTGGCGGGTTCTCCCGACCGGGTGAGCAAAGGAACTGCCAGCGCTGCGGCGCCTCCGAGGGCGACGACCGCGCCGACGGCCGCCCACGGAACCCAGCGACGCCGGATCCCGCCTCGACCTGTGCGCTCGTCACGCAGTCGTTCTCCGGAACCAGTGGCGTCGTTGCTCATGTGCCCTCCTCTGGTGATCCTAGGGTGCCCTCGAAGGCGCCCTCCCGTGAAAATCGCTCACCGCCTCTCCATGAGCTCTCCGTCTCGCAGTTCGAGCACGAGATCCGGACCGACCCGGTGCAGGAAGCCGTCGTCGTGGCTGACGACGACCACGGCGCCGCGGTAGACCGCGAGGGCGTCGACGAGCTGGTCGACCGTGTCCAGATCGAGGTTATTCGTCGGCTCGTCGAGCACGAGCAGCTGCGGAGGCGGGTCGGCGAACAGGAGGCGAGCCAGAGCGGCCCGGAACCGTTCGCCACCCGACAACGCGGATACCGGGCGGAGGACGGCATCGCCACGCAGGAGGAACCGAGCCAGACGGTTGCGCAGCTCCACGTCGCCCATCCCGGGAGTGCGGAGGTTCTCCAGCACGGATCGGGTGTCGTCGAGGCCGTCGACGCGCTGGGAGAGGTAGCCGATCCGGTCGGTGTGAGCCAGGGCGCGCAGGCCCCCGAGTCGGGGATCCCGGTCCCTGTCTCGGTCCGTGTGCGCGACCAGTCTCTCCAGGAGGGTCGTCTTGCCGGCCCCATTGGGGCCGATGAGAGCGACGCGCTCGGGGCCTTGCACGACCCACTCCCGGTCGGCGTCGCCGAGCGTCGCGATGCGCCTGCCCGTCGCGACGCCGGGGTCGGGGAGATCGATGTGGACCGATTCGTCGTCGCGGACGCGGCGTTCGGCCGCATCGAGAGTCGCCCGGGCCGCCGCCACCTTCTCGGCCGCCTCGGTGCGCAGCTTTCCCGCTGTCACTTGCGCGGAGCGCTTGCGGGCCCCCGCAAGGATCCCGGGTACGCGCTTCTCGACCTCGGCCTTGCGTCCGACCGCCTGCCGGTGGGAGATCTTCGTCTCCGTCTGGAGGCGGTCGCGCTTCTCGCGGCGGACCGCCTGACGCGCCGCCGTCTCGGCCTGGCGTGCCGCGGCCTGTTCGGCCTCGAGGGCCTCTCGCCATGCGGAGTACCCGCCGCCGAACACCGACAGTCCGCCGTGGTAGAGCTCGGCGGTGTCGTCCATGAGATCCAGCAGCCGAGTGTCGTGACTGACGACGATGAGCGTTCCGCGCCACGAGCGGACCAGGTCGTACACCCGCGCACGGGCGTCGCGGTCGAGGTTGTTCGTCGGTTCATCCAGCAGCACGATGGGCGCGCCGCGCAGGCGCACGCCGACGAGCGCCGCCAGCATCGCCTCGCCTCCGGAGAGGGTTCCCACGCGGCGGTCGAGCGCGCCGGCAGGCAGCCCTGCCTCGGCGAGCGCGGCCTCGGCGCGGGCTTCGACGTCCCAGTCGTCGCCGACGGCATCGAAGTGTGCGGGGTCGACGTCGCCGTCGGTGATCGCCCGCACGGCGCGCACGGCCTCGCCGACGCCGAGCAGGTCTGCGACCGGGCGGTCGACGTCCAGCGTCAGGTGCTGCGGCAGCCGGTCCACGGCCCCCGCGACGAGGATCTGGCCGGCTGACGGCGCACGCTCTCCCGCGATGAGGGAGAGGAGCGTCGACTTCCCGGCGCCGTTGCGGCCGACCAGGCCCGTGCGTCCGGTGTCGAAGGCGCCGCTGACGCCGTCGAGGGCGACGGTGCCGTCGGGCCAGGTGAAGGAGATGCGGTCGAGGGTGACCGCGGTGGAGTTCGCAGGCATGAGTGCCTCCCAGGTGTCGGTGGCCCCGATCGCGGATCGGGGGTGCGCAGACGCCGCGGACACCGGTGCGCGCTCGACGGCCGAGGCCGGAGGAGGCGGGAGGGAGTCGACGTCAGCGCGGGAATGGTGCGCAGACGTCGCATCGAGTCCGGTCCGGGATGGGAGAACGGAGGGCGACGGCTAGCGCGGGATCACAGCGCGGCGTCGAAACCCTTCAACGGTCTTCCTCACACTCGGGACGGGGAACTCCACGACTATACCCGACAGGCCGCCGCCTCACGGGTCCCGGCGCTTGTCGAGGAAGACGCGGACGTCGTCGAGCTCCTGCTGAGACACACTGTGCGCCAGACCTTCGTAGACGCGTCCGCTGAGGTCGACGTGCGCGGGAAGCCACTGCACCGTATGGGCGACGCGGTCGGCGGGAATGACCTCGTCGTGCGAGCCGCGCCCCCAGAAGACCGGCGGCCGTCGCTCCGCCAGCTCGGCGTCACCGGGGAGGGCCGCCGCATCGACGTAGCCGGCGAGGACCACCGCGAAGGCGAACCTCTGCGGGCGCAGACGCAGTGCCTGCAGTGCCACGACGGCTCCCTGTGAGAAGCCGAGCAACCCGACCGTGGGCGCATCGACCGCACCGTCGAGCCACTCCAAGAACGCCTCGGCGGCGGCGGTCGTGCCCTCCGGATCCCGGCCGCGCAGTCCCTCGATCGGGAACCAGGACCACCCTGGCGTCGGGAACGGAGGCGCGAGCGGCGCGCGGACGGCGGCGACGACGTACTCCGACGGCAGGTGCGGGACGAGGGCGAAGAGGTCGTGCTCTTCCGAGCCGTAGCCGTGCAGCAGCACGAGGACGGGGCGGCCCTCGCGCTCCGACGGCGGGACGCTCCACAGCACCGCGTCGGCATCCAGCCGGGGGATCGGACTCATGCGACCATTCTCTCCGACCGCACCGACGCGGACGAGGTATACATGGAGTCATGGCCGTCCGCACTCCCGACCCCGACCCGAGCGACCGCGACGACGAGACCCCGCGCGACCCGCTGCGCGGCTTCGGTCGCGACGGCCAGGGGGGCTCCTTCGGCTCGCCCGCGCCCGGCTCCGCGGCCAATCCCGGCTGGTTGAGTGACATCGAGCTCGCCGAGGCCCGGCGGCGGCTTCCCATCCTCTACGTCGAGGCGGTCCCGGTGCGCACCGACGGCACCGGGGCGGTGACCGAGGTCGGGATTCTGCTCCGCGCGACGCCGCTCGGCGAGATCACCCGCACGATCGTCTCCGGACGGGTGCGCTATGGCGAGACGGTGCGTGATGCCCTCTTCCGTCATCTCGAGAACGACCTCGGCCCGATGGCGTTCCCGCTGCTCCCGCCGCAGCCGGTGCCGTTCACCGTGGCGGAGTACTTCCCGCTCCCCGGGATCAGCGCCTATCACGACGACCGCCAGCACGCCGTGTCGCTCGCGTTCGTCGTGCCGGTCACCGGCACGTGTGAGCCGCGGCAGGATGCGCTCGAGGTCACCTGGATGTCGCCGCAGGAAGCGGCCTCCGACAACCTCGCCGCCGAGATGGAGGGCGGCCGGGGCACGCTCGTCCGGCACGCCCTCGCGTCGGTCGGGGCGTTGCGCTGACCATGCCGCGCAGCGCCCTCCTCGTCGACTTCGCGCTCGCCCTCCCGGTCGCCCTGGCCGTCTCGTTCCTCATCGCGTGGGCGCTGCGGGCTCTCTTCGGGCGCCGCCTCTCGCTGCCGCTGTCGGTCATGACGATCGTCTCGGTGCTGGGACTCAGTGCCGGTCTGTTCGTCTCCGGTTGGCTGTTCGCGGGGCTTCGCATCTGGATGCCGATGACGCTTCTCATCGCCGCGGGATGCAGCCTGGGTCTGTCGCTCCTCGTGGCCGGCGCCGCCGTCCTCCTTCGGCGCGACGGCTCCGGGATCGACATCCGCGCGCTCCTCCACGCCGGCGAGTCCGAACGGGTGGAGTTCAAGGAGACGGCCCGCTGGAACGTGCGGGAGGACAAGAAGGACGCCCGAATGGAGGCCGTGGTCGCCAAGACGGTGGCGGCGTTCCTCAACAGCCGCGGCGGCACGCTGGTCATCGGCGCCGACGATGAGGGGCGGGCAGTCGGCCTCGATCGCGACTTCGCGACGCTGCGCACTCCCGACGCCGATCGATTCGAGCTCTGGTTGCGCGACCTCCTCACTACGACGCTCGGGAAGAACGCGGCAGCCCTGCCGCGGATCCGCTTCGCCGACGTCGACGGGGCGACGGTGTGCGCCGTGCGGTGTCCGCGCGCACCCGAGCCGGTGTTCCTGACGCAGGGCGGGAATGCCGAGCTGTGGGTGCGGGTCGGCAACTCCACGCGCGCCTTCGGCGTCGACGAGGCCCTCGCCTACGTGGCGCAGCACTGGCGGCCGACGCTGGCCACGTTCCTGCTGGGTCGCCGCTGACGCGGTCCCGCAATCCGCGCGGCTCGGGGGCCCCTCTAGGCTCGAACGCATGGAGCCACTGGAGCCGTTCGTCTTCCCCACCGACCTCGAGGGCTGGCTGACCGCCGCGGAAGGGAACGCCGATGCGGCGATCGCCCTGGTCCGCGAGTTCGACGCTCGCCTGGCCACCGCGGCGACCGCGGAAGCCGCGCTCGGCCTCTGGAACAACGCCGACCTCGCCCTGACGGGGGCGATGAACGAGGCGTATCTCCTCAGCGAAGCCCACCCCGACGCCGCCGTGCGCGCGGCGGCCGAGGCGGCGGTACAGAAGCTCGACGCCGTCGCCTCCGCTCGCGTGCGCGATTCCTCCCTCTTCGACGCGCTCCGTGCCCACGAGGGAGCCGACCTCGACGACGAGTCGGCGCGCTTTCTCGCCCACGTGCTGCGGGACTTCCGGCGGGGCGGAGTCGACCTTCCGGCGGAGGAACGCGAGCGCGTGCGCGAACTCGCCGATCGCGACACGGAGCTCAGCCTCGCCTTCTCGCGGAACATCCGCGAGGGTCGGCGTGAGATCCGCGTGCCGGCGGAAGACCTCGTCGGCCTCCCGCAGGACTTCCTCGATGCCCGCCCCGCCGACGGCGAGGGCTTCGTGACGCTGACGACCGACTACATCGATCTGATGCCGGTGAGGGAGTACGCACGGGTGCGTGACACCCGCGTGGCGCTCGTGTCGGCCTACAACGATCTCGCGTGGCCGGAGAACGACGAGATCCTCTCCGAACTGCTCGCCGTGCGGGCTGAGCGCGCGCAGCTCCTGGGGTACGCGACCTGGGCGGACTACGAGACCGAGCCCCGCATGATCGGTTCCGCCGCCGCCGTGCGAACCTTCCTCGACTGTCTCGACGAGGCCTCGGCCGCCGCGGCGGACGCCGAGTACCCGCTTCTCCTCGATCGCCTGCGCCGCGATGATCCCGACGCGGACGAGGTCACCGTCGCCGACCTGTTCTATCTCCTGAGCCAGCTGCGGCAGGAGCGTCACGACGTGGATGCGCAGCTCGTCCGGTCGTACTTCTCCTTTTCGCGAGTGCTTCCCGGAGTCCTGGAGACGGCCGCGCGGCTCTTGGATCTCCGCTTCGTGCCGGTCGAGATCCCTGCGTGGCACGAGGACGTCCGCACCTACGACGTGTTCCGAAACGACGACCGGCTCGGGCGCGTGCACCTCGATCTCCACCCGCGAGAGGGAAAGTACAGCCACGCCGCCTGCTTCGGCCTGGTACCCGGTGTGGCGGGACGGGTGCTTCCCGAGGCCGTGCTCCTGTGCAACTTCTCCCGCGGGCTCATGACGCACGACGAAGTGGTCACCTTCTTCCACGAGTTCGGGCACCTCGTGCACGACATCCTGGGTGGTCGGCAGCGCTTCGTGCGGTTCAGCGGCGTGGCAACCGAGTGGGACTTCGTGGAAGCGCCCAGCCAGCTGCTGGAGGAATGGGCGTGGGACCCTTCGGTCCTGGCGACCTTCACCGCCGGTGCCGACGGGGAGCCGATTCCCGCCGCGCTCGTCGAACGGATGCAGGTGGCCGACGGGTTCGGTCGCGCGCTCGAGGTGCGGCGCCAGCTGGGGCACGCCGAGGTGTCGTATCGGCTGCACGTCGAGACGCCCGGCGACATCGCCGCCGCGACCGAACGCTGGTACCGCGAGACCTCGCCCGTGCAGCCGCTGCCGGGCGGTCACTCCTATGCCGGCTTCGGCCACCTCACGGGCTATGGGTCGTGCTACTACACGTATCAGTGGAGCCTCGTCATCGCGCGTGATCTCCGGGCGGCCTTCGGTGACGACCTCATGAATCCCGCGGTGGCCGAACGTTACCGCCGCGAGATCCTGGAGCCCGGGGGAAGCCGCGACGGGGCCGACCTCGTGCAGCGATTCTTGGGGCGGCCCTACACCTTCGACGCGTATCGGCAGTGGTTGAGCGGAAACTGAGCGACTTGCCCGAGCGGCCGGACAGCGCGGAGCGGTAACCTTCGGAGTGCCGGTACTGCCGATGCCGACTCGACCGCCTCTCGTCCCGTGGAGTCCCCCATGCCCGATCAGCACCTGCCCGCGCCTTCCGATGAGTCCTCGCCCTTCGACGACCTGTTGCGTGGGCAGGAGGGGGCGGCGGAGGCGCACTTCACGACGGCCTTCCGCGGGTACGACAAGGGCGAGGTCGACGCCGCGCTCTCCGAGCTCACCACCCGGCTGCGGATCCAGGGCGAGGAGCTGGCCCAGCTGAAGGACCGCCACCGACGGGCGATCGACTCGGCACAGGCGCAGAGCAGCAGACGCGTCGAGGAGCTCGAGGCGGAGCTCGCCGTCGCCAACGCGCAAGCGGCCAACGCGGAGGAGCAGGTGCAGACCCTCACCGAAGAGCTCCTCGGAGCCTCCGGCGAGTCCGCGAATCGGCGCCGTTTTGAGGAGGTGCTGCACGTTGCGGAAGAGCAGGCGAGCCTCCTCATCAAGAACGCGAGCATTCAGGCCGACCGGCTCCTCGAGGCCGCGCACGCCGAGATCCAGACCCGCCGCCAGGAGGCCCAGGCCGACGCCGACGCGATCGTGGCGCGCGCCGAGCACGACGCGCAGCAAGTGCGTCTGGCCACAGAGACCGAACGGACGGCCCACGAGGCGCAGCTGGAGCGCGAACGCGCCCACGCCGCCGAGAAGGTCTCGCAGGCCGAGCAGGAGGCCGCCGCCATCCGCACCGAGTCGGAGAAGGGCGCCGCTGCCCTGCGCTCACTCGTGGCCCGCGAGACCGAGCAGGCGCGCGCCGAGGCCGAGGAAGCCGTGCGCGAGCTCCGCATGCGCGCCCTGGAGTTCGAGGAGTCCCTCACCCGACGGCAGGACGATGCCCAGCAGGAGTTCCTCATGCTCCACAATCAGGCCGTCGCTCACGCGGAGCGCATCACGAAGGACGCGAACGAGCAGGTCGCCTCGTCGCTCGAGCACGCGCAGCGCATCACGGCCAAGGCCGACGACTTCGACCGCCTCATGCGCGCCCAGGCGCAGCAGATCGAAGCGGATGCCCATCTCAAGGCCCGGGAGCAGCTCGACCGCGCCCGCGTCCGCGCGCAGCAGATCATCGACACGGTCACGACGCACTCCGAATCGGTCCTGCGCGACGCCGAGGACCGCACCCGCCAGTTGCGATGGCAGCAGCACCAGCTCACGAGCTTCATGTCCGAGGTTCGCGAGCTCATGCGCGGCGAGGCGGCCGGTGGCGCTGACGCGGCGGAGGAGTCCGACGCGGATGCGTCCGCGATCCCGACCGGCGACGCGTCGAGCGCGACCGAGGCCGCCGCGGGCGAGTTCGCGGAGGTCGAGGCTGAGGACGTGTCCGGGGACGAGATCGTCGCGGAGTCGGAGGACGTCACGGACTCTGAGGACGTCACGGACTCTGAGGACGTCACGGACTCTGAGGACATCACGGACTCTGAGGACATCACTGAGTCCGAGCGGAGCGACGCTCGCTAGCCCGACGCCACCGACGGCGAGAGGCGGTGTCCCCGAACACATATCGTGCGCGGGGACACCGCCTCTTGTGATGAAGCTCCTACAGCGACGGCTGCTGTGCCTCGATGTCGTCGACCGAGATCCTCGCCGGCCCGTTCGTGCTCGTGCCGGTCAGGTAGGCGCTGATGCGGAGCGACCCGGCATCCTGCAGCTCTGCCTCCGCGTCGGTCGAGACGAGGAGCCACGCGTCGGGCTCGTCGGTTCCCACGGCCCAGACCTTCGCGCGAAGGGTGGTCGTCCCTCCGTCGCTCACGGCCTGCAGACGCGTGTGAAGGCGTCCGCCCGCGCTATGGATGTAGTCCGGCACGGCGCGCGAGGTCAGCAGTGTCTCGGTGGAGCCGAGGAGCTTGGCCGTGCTCGCGGTGACCACGCCGGTCGACGCGATGCGCAGCTTCAGGCGGTAGGCACCCGCGTCCGACGCGCGAACGGCCAGGTTGAGGTGGACTCCGCCGCCGTCCGAGACGGCCTCGGTGCCGAACACCGCTCGGGCGTCGACGTCACGCGCCTCGGCGCCCGTCAGCACGGCCGTCTTGGTCTGGCTGCGCCCGACCTCGATCGTGCCGACGCCGTCGGTCACGGCGAAGCCGGCCGGGGTGACCCACGTCGCTCCGCTCGTCGCCTCGCCCCACCCCGACGAAAGGGAGCGCTCGAACGTGTCGCGAGCGATCAGCCCCGCCTCGGGTGCCGAGACCGTCACCTCTTGTGTCACGGGCTCGCTGTCGATCCCGCGGGCGTCGGTGACGACCAGGCTGACCGCATAGGTTCCCGCCTCGGTGTACTCGTGGGTCGGCGCGCTGCCGGTGCCGGACGTGCCGTCGCCGAAGTCCCACCGGTAGGCCGCCACCGAGGTGCCGGACTCCGCGGTGGACGCTCCGCCGTCGAAGGAGACCGCGAGGTCGCGGGTCTTCGAGGAGAACGCCGCCGTCGGAGCGATGGTCGGCGCCGCGGCCGTGACGGTCGCGCGGACCGCGCTCGACAGTCCGACCGCGTCGGTCACCGTGAGCGTCACCGTGTAGGTGCCGGGCTTCGCATACTCGTGCGACGCCGTGCGCCCCGTCCCGGTCGTTCCGTCGCCGAAGTTCCACGCATAGCCCGCGATGTCGCCCGTGGCGGCCTTCGACCCCGATCCGTCGAAGGCCCAGGTGAGGTCCTTCCCGCTGCTGGTCATGACGGCGCTCGGAGCCTTCGCTCCCGTCCCGATCGCGTGGTGGGTCTTGATCTGCGCCGCCGTGAGCGCCTGCGGGTAGACCGCGAACTCGTCGATCTGGCCGCTGAGGAACGACGAGGAGGGGCGGGTCGGCCAGCCGCTGGTGATCGTGTCGCCGCCCACCTGCCAGAAGCCCGTGTAGGCGCGCGCCGACGTGATGGCGCTGTTGCTGGCCACACGAGTGCCGTCGACATACAGCTCCATCCCGCCTTGCGTGCTGAGCTGGGCGACGACGTGATGCCACTTGTTGTCGTTGTACGCCTTGGCCGTGCTGATGGTCGTGTAGACGCCGGTTCGCAGACCGAACGTCAGTTTGCCGTCGTTGCGCATGTAGACCATGCGGTCACTGAGTTCGACCGTTCCCGACGCCGGCGTGCGGTACCCGCTGAGCCAGCCGCCCTTGGTGGTGTTGGTCTTGACCCAGATCTCCGTCGCGAACCCCGCGCCCAGCGGAGTGGCGGTCTTCGCGCGGGCCCACGCCGACGCGGTGCCATTCACCGTGGCCGAGGTCTTGTCGTCGTTCGCGATCGCACCGTCGGTCGCCTTGCTCCCGACGCCCGAGCCGAAGACCGCGTCGTTGCTGCCCACCCAGTCGGTGCCGCCGTTGCCCCCGTTGGCCGCTGTGCCGGTGGTCCCCAGGCGCCACAGCAGGTTGGCCCCGTCGGCGCGCACCTGGTCGGCGTACGCCGAGGCGGATTTCACACCCGCGGTGACGGCGATGGTGGCGCTCGTCGCGCTGTTGCCGTCACCGTCGCGGGCGACCACGCGTGCCGTGTAGCTCTGACCCGGAGTGAGTCCCGAGCCGATCACGGTCACCGTCTTGCTGCGCTCCCAGAACGGGGAGTCGACCGTCGCCGAGCCGATCGGGGTGTCGATGCCGTCGACGTAGAGGTCGTAGGCGAGCGAGAGGTCATCGCGATCCCAGTTGAAGGGAACCGTGACGCGCACCATGCCGGAGCCGCCCGCGGACGACGCGGTGGGAGTCCAGTCGGTGCCCGACTTCTGCGGGCCTTCCTTCGCCCCGCCGGGCGGGTTCACCGCGAATCGTGCGATGCCCTGACTGCGCTTCTTGTTGACGAACGGGAACTCCCCGCCGTAGACGACGTACTCACCGTTGCCCGTGACTGACCAGGTGGCCTGGCCCATGCCGGACGCCGTTCCCGTGACCCACTCGGGCGACCAGTCGACGAATGCCGGGGCGTTCGTGCCCTCCCAGGTCTGGTAGTAGTCCGACTTGAGCGCGGGGCCGAGCTTGCCCTTCGTGGCGGCGGTGTAGACCGTCGCGTGACGTTGGTTGTTCTTTCCTCCCTCGGGGAAGCCCCCGAGCGTGGAGCAGTCGTGCGCGTGGTTGGCGGTGTACACGTTCGTGCCGTCGGAGTAGACGCCGTAATGGTCGCCGTGACAGTCGGCGACCCAGTTGATCGCTCCGGAGCCGGGGTCGGCGGAGAACGCCCCCTCGAGGTTGCCGACGGTCTTGCCGTACAACGTCCAGCCCGTGCCGTACACGGCCGACCCGTCGGTGGTGAGACCCCAGATCCCGCCCTTGCCCGGGTAGGTGGTCGATTTGCCGTTGCTGATGAGGGTCTGGGCGGTCCAGGCGACCTTGGTCCCCGACGTGGGGTCCAGCGCCGCGAGGCCCGGCTGCACCGCGCCGTTGACCAGCCGGAAGCGTCCTCCGACGATGAGCTTGTCCTTGGCCGGGGTCAGCGTCAGGGCATCGACCTGCAGGTCGGTGGTGGGCGCCCAGGAGAGAAGCTCACCCTTGGTCGTGACGGCCGCCAGGTTCTGGCGGGTGACGCCCTTGGCGGCGCCGATGAGGCCGCCTACATAGACGGTGCTGTCGGTCGCGACGATGGCGTTGACGTAGCTCCCGCCGATCGCCGCCTTGAAGTTCGTGAGCGCGCCGGTCGCCACGTCGAACGCCGCGAGGTTGAAGCGGGTCTCGCCGTCGACCTTGTCGAACGACCCGCCCACGTAGAGGGTCTTGCCGTCGGGTGAGACGGCGAGCGACTTCACCGTTCCGTTGATCTTGGGCGCGAAGGACGTCGCTTCGCCGGTGCGGATGTCGTAGGCGAGGATGTTGCTGCGCGCGAACGTGTTCACGCCGGGGGCAGCACCGGCCGGCCGTGCGGCGCTGAACGAGCCGCCGGCGAAGACCGTGTTGCCCGCGATCGCCTGCGTCCACACGATCCCGGAGTCGATCTGCACGGTGGGCAGCGGATCGGCGGTGACGGTGGCGGAGTTGCGCTGCTCCGGCGGAGCCGTGTCCGGTCCGGCAGCGGCGGAAGCAGGGCTCACCGGCCCCGCGACGGCCAGCGTCGCCGCCAGGGCGGCCACCGTCACCGCGACGACGCCGCGGGTGGTGCGGACCCGGGCGATCGATGCCCGTTCCGCTCCGTCGCCCGGCGGTGTCGCCGCCGGAAAAGCGCGCGAGAGAGCGCGCGAGAGTGCAGTACCCAATTCATCCCCCAGATGAAGACGCATCGCTGCGCCGTTGACGAAGGCGCGCGAGGCGCCGAGGCGTGAGCGGACCGTCCCCAGACGGCTGCTCCTACAGGAGACGAACGATGGGCCGATTCATCACGCGATTCACCGGATTCAGCGGTGCTCTGCGCGTGTTGCGCGGGGTGCTGCGCGAAATGCGGCAGGCGACACCCGGATTCAGGACGTCAGCCGGGCCAGTTCGGAGACGAAGGCATCGACGTCGTCCTCCGTCGTGTCGAACGAGCACATCCACCGCACCTCGCGGCGGGCGGCGTCCCAGTCGTAGAACCGGAACCGCTCGCGCAGGGCGTCGGCCACTCCGTCGGGGAGCGTCGCGAAGACTCCGTTGGCCTGGGTGGGCTGCGTGAACGACACGCCGCGGATGGTCCCGGCGGCGATCCCCGCCTCGACCCCGGCGCGCAGCCGTGCCGCCATCTCGTTGGCGTGCCGTGCGTTGCGCAGGTACAGGTCACCATCGAGAAGGGCGATCAGCTGGGCCGAGACGAAGCGCATCTTGCTCGAGAGCTGCATGTTGAGCTTGCGGAGATAGAGGAGCCCCTCGGAGGCGCTCGGGTCGAGCACGACGACCGCCTCGCCCAGCATCGCGCCGTTCTTCGTTCCCCCGAAGCTCAGCACGTCGACGCCCACGTCGCGGGTGAAGGCGCGCAGCGGCAGGTCGAGGGCGGCGGCGGCGTTGGACAGTCGCGCACCGTCGACGTGCAGCTTCATCCCGCGAGCATGCACGTGGTCGGCGAGCACGCCGATCTCCTCCGGCGTATAGAGCGTTCCGAGCTCCGTGGACTGGGTCAGTGACACCACGAGCGGCTGGGCCCGGTGCTCGTCGCCCCAGCCCCAGGCCTCGCGGTCGATGAGGTCGGGCGTCAGCTTGCCGTCGTCGGTGGGAACCGTGAGGATCTTGATGCCCGCGACGCGCTCGGGCGCGCCGCCCTCGTCGACGTTGATGTGCGCCGTGGAGGCTGCGATGACCGCTCCCCAGCGCGGCAGCATCGACTGGAGCCCCACGACGTTGGCTCCGGTGCCGTTGAACACCGGGAAGGCCTGCGCGCCGTCGCCGAAGTGCTCGGTGAACACCTCCTGCAGACGCGCGGTATAGACGTCCTCGCCGTAGGCGATCTGGTGTCCGTCGTTGGCCGCAGCGATCGCCGCGAGCACCTCGGGGTGGATGCCGGAATAGTTGTCGCTGGCGAAGCCGCGGACGCGGGTGTCGTGCAGGGTGGTCACGGAGATCCAGCCTAGTTCGGCCGCGGCGGCGAACGCCCGGCCAACCGCCGCGTGTGCAGCCGGGCGGGGGTCTATCGCGTGTCCGACCCGGCCGCTACCCTCCCCCTATGCCGCCCACCCTGTCCGATGCCGCTCCCACCCGGGACGTGCCCGCGGGAGGCTTGCGCACCTTTCTCCATGTGCTCGTGAACACGGCCCTCGCCAACATCACGACGAGCTTCCTCTGGTTCGCGCTCACCTTCTGGGTCTACCTCGAGACGCGGTCGGTCCTGGCCACCGGCATCATCGGCGGCGCCTACATGCTGCTCCTGGCGGTCTTCGGGATGGTGTTCGGCACGTTCGTCGACCGGCACCGCAAGCACCGGGTCATGATCCTGTCGGGCATCGTCACTTTGATCGCGTTCGTCGTCGCGGGTCTCCTGTATCTGGCCCACCCCGAGGCGGAGCTCCTCGATCTGGGCGGACCGTGGTTCTGGCTCTTCTCCGGGATCATCCTCGCCGGGGCGGTGATCGAGAACCTGCGCAACATCGCCCTGTCGACGACCGTCACGCTCCTCGTACCCACCGAGCGCCATGCCAACGCGAACGGGCTCGTCGGCACGGTCCAGGGGCTCGCGTTCCTCGTGACGAGCGTCTTCTCGGGATTCGCGATCGGCCGGCTCGGCATGGGCTGGACGCTCGTGATCGCGATCGTGCTCACCCTCGTCGCGCTCGTGCACCTGTTCACACTGCGCGTGCCCGAAGACGAGCCCGAACGCACGCCCGGCGCGAAGATCCTCGACGTCCGTGGAGCCGCCGTCGCGATCCGGGCCGTGCCCGGCCTGTTCGCCCTCATTCTGTTCTCGACGTTCAACAACCTCATCGGCGGCGTCTACATGGCCCTCATGGACCCGTACGGCCTCACGCTCTTCCGCGTGGAATGGTGGGGCGTCGTGCTGGGCTTCACGGCCACCGGTTTCCTCATCGGAGGCGGCGTGGTGGCCGCCCGCGGACTCGGACGCAACCCCATCCGCACGATGCTCCTGCTCGTGATGGTGATGGGCGTCCTCGGTGCGGCGTTCACGATTCGTGAGTGGTGGTGGCTCTACGTCGTCGGCATCTGGCTGTACATGATGCTGATTCCGGCGATCGAGGCCGCGGAGCAGACCGTCGTGCAGCGGGTCGTGCCCTTCGAGAGCCAAGGTCGGGTGTTCGGTGCGGCGACGGCGATCGAGGTGTCGGCCGCTCCGATCACCTCGTTCCTCGTCGCACCGCTCGCGGAGTTCGTCATCATCCCCTACATGGACTCCGATGCCGGGCGTCAGAGGTGGGGCTGGCTGCTCGGCGAGGGCGAGGCGCGCGGCATCGCACTGGTGTTCCTGGTGTCGGGGCTCGTGATGGTCGTCTTCGCACTCCTCGCGTTCGCGACGCGCTCCTACCGCATTCTCTCCGCGGAGTACGAGACGGCTCCCGAGACGCCGGAAGCGGCGGATCCCGCGGGGGCGGTCGAGGGGATCGTGGAGGGTGCGGGGGAGCCGCCCGTCGTCCCGCCCGCCTCCGCCGCCCAGGCCCGTGGCGGAGTCGCCGATCAGCCCTGACCCCGGCGCTGGGCCCGACGCGAGGGCGGCTCAGGCCTCGTCGAGCTCCACGACGGAGTCGTTGACGGTGTCGGCCGGGCGGTCCCACAGCGAGACGTAGGCGCGGGCGAGATCATCTTCCCGTTCCGCCAAGGCACGCACGCGGTAGATGACCGCCGCCGCGGTCATAGGGCTGCCGGCGTCGCGCGCCGCTCGGGCGAAGCCGTGCGCCAGCGCGTGGATCCAGGCCTCGGACGCGGCCTTGACCGCCGCGTAGTTCGCCCCTCCGGCAAGGGGCCGGGCGACGGCGGTCGAGGAGACGATGGCGGTTCGGCCGGCGGGGGCTGTGACGAGGTCCTCCCAGAACGTCCGCGTGACGTGTCGCAATGCCGTGAGCGACTGCTCGAGGAAGCGATAGTCCTCGTCGCTCTGCCCCGGTATCCCGCCGCCCCCGCGCCACCCGCCCACGAGGTGGAGGAGCCCGTCGACGCGGATGCCGTCGTCGTGGAGCCTGCCGGCGAGGGTGCCCACTGCCTGTTCGGAGGTGAGGTCGCAGACCTCGGCACGCGCGCCGAGCGAGACGAGCGGCGTCAGCCGCCGCGCGTCTCGTCCGACGGCGACCACGCGTGCGCCGGCCCCCACCAGCGCACGCGTCGCCGCGAGACCGCTCGCACCGGTCGCCCCCGCGACCAGCACTGTCCGCTTCGCGATCGCGGTCTCAGTCATCCGTGCCGCGGATCCCCTCGGTCGAGGCGATCACGTCACGCATCTTCTTCTCCAGCGCCTCGAAGAACATCGAGAGCGGGAACTCGTCATCCAGGACGGCGTCGGTGTAGCCCTTCGGCGGACCGGCCAGGATTTCGTCGGTCAGTCCCCGTGCCCACTGCGACGCCGGGTGCGGCTCCAGCGTCGCCCGGACGAGGTCGTAAGCGGCGAGCCAGTGAGAGACCTTGGGGCGGTCGATCGAGCGCCAGTAGAGTTCGTCGATCGCGTCGCCGAGGGCGACGACGGCCGCCGGCACCGCGTCCCAATCGAACGCGAGCGCCGTGTCCGTCCAGTGCAGGACGCCGCGCTGGTGCAGCCACGCGAACAACAGCTGACCGCCCAGCCCGTCGTAGTTGCGGACGCGGGTGCCGGTGATGGCGAATCGGAAGATGCGGTCGAAGATCACCGCATACTGCACGAGTCGTGCGTGCTCGAGCATCTCCGCCTCGGCCGAGGTCAGCGCGTCGGTGCGTTCCGACAGCGTCTTCTCGATCGACACGCACTCGCGGAAGGCGGTGAGGTCGCACCGCAGTTCCTCGAGCGAGTAGAGGAAGTAGGGCATCCGCTGCTTGATCATGAACGGGTCGAACGGGAGGTCTCCGCGCATGTGGGTGCGGTCGTGGATGAGATCCCACATCACGAACGTCTTCTCGGTGAGCGCCTGGTCATCGAGCATGCGCGCAGCGGCCTCGGGAAGATCGAGCTTCGTGATGGACGCGGCGGCGCGCACGACGCGGCGATACCGCGCCGCCTCCCGATCCTGGAAGATCGCTCCCCACGTGAACGTGGGGATCTCGCGCATCGCCACCGTCTCCGGGAAGAGGACGGCGGAGTTGGTCTCGTAGCCGGGGGTGAAATCGAGCAGGCGCAGCGAGACGAACAGGGCGTTGGTGTACGTCGTCTCCAGTTCGGCGATGAACTCCGGCCAGATCACCTCGACCAGCACGGCTTCGACGAAGCGGTTGCGCGACCCGTTCTGCGTGTACATCGGGAAGACGACGAGGTGGGTGAGCCCATCCACACGGTGCTGCTGCGGCTGGAACGCGGTGAGCGAGTCCAGGAAGTCAGGCACGCCGAAACCGCCGTCCGCCCACCGCTGGAAGTCGTGGACGCTCGCGGCGAGGTACTCGGCATCGTGCGGGAACAAGGGGCTCAAGGCGCGGATGGCCTCCACGATGACGGCGACGTACGACCGCGCCTCGGCGGGGTCGGCGCCGTCGGAGAGGGAGCCGTCCTGCGTCTGCAACTCCTGCAGGCCGATCACCGCATCCTTCAACGCGAGCCAGGCGGGCTGCTGCGCGAGCGCGCGGCCGTCCTCGACGACCTCGGGCTCGCCGATGACGGTTTGGTTGCTGCCGGCGGTCAGGGACATGATGAACCTCCTGTCGGGGTCGCGTGAACGGATCTCGGCGATTCTACGGGATTGCTTCCGGCTCATGGCCGTGGGTGCAGGAAATTTTCCTGTATCTTGTTTCTCATGGCTCTCTCGGAGGTGGACGCCGGCATCGTCCGTGTCTTGGCGCGTGACGGTCGGGCGACCCTCGCGCAGCTCTCGACCGCCGTGGGGCTCTCGGTCTCGGCCGTGCAGAGCCGGCTCAAGCGTCTCGAGGCCGAGGGTGCGATCACGGGGTATCGCGCGACGATCGATCCGGAGGAGGTCGGCAAGCCGCTCGCCGCGTTCATCGAGATCACACCGCTGGATCCCGCGCAGCCCGACGACGCCCCCGACCTGCTCGCGCACCTCGAGGAGATCGAGGCCTGCCACTCCATCGCCGGCGACGCGGCGTACATGCTCTTCGTGCGCGTCGCCACCCCTCGGGCCCTCGAGGCCCTCATCCGCGAGATCCGCGCGGCGGCCTCGGTGCGCACGCGCACGACCGTGGTCCTCCAGACCTTCTTCGAGAACCGCCCCCTGATGCCTGCCGTCGACTGACCGGGCGGGACGGTTCGCCCGTACCGGATACATCCTCCGGTGGATGACGCCGCGCCCCTCGCTCGCGTAGCGTCGTTGTGTGTTCCGGCCCCTGATGACGTACCAGCAGGTCGTCGACGTGGTCGGCGCGGCGATGTTCTTCCTCGTCTCGATGCTCTTCACGGCGGTGCCGTTGGGCTATTGGACGAGCGTGGACACGACCCGTTCGCTGCTGATCGCCACGATCCTCAGCGCCGGGTTCTCGGTCGCCCTGGGGATCCGCCGCTGGTCGCCGCCTCTCGCGCTGGCCCTGGCATGGGTGATGGCGATCGCGCAGATGCTGTTCGGGCTGCCCCCGTTGCCGGCGAACGTCGCGATCTTCGGCATCCTCTACGTGACGGCGGCGTACGGTTCACGCCTGCTCTTCTGGCTCGGATTCGGTTCGAGCCTGCTCGGTGCCGCAGCGATCACGGTGTACCTGATCGTGCCGCCCCTCGTGCGCGGCGGCTGGAGCCTCGAAGGGGCCATCCAGACGAATCTGCTCATCGGCATCACGGTCTTCTTCAGCGCTGCCCTCGCTCTCCTCCTGTCGTGGACGATCGGCGCCCTCGTGCGCACGGCCTTTCGGGCGCGCGACAATCGGCTGGCGCAGGAGCGTGCCGAAGCCGAGACCGCCGTCGAGGCCGAGCGCAACCGCATCGCCCGCGATATGCACGACGTCGTGGCGCACTCCCTCGCCGTCGTGATCGCCCAGGCCGACGGCGCGCGATACGCCGCCAGTGCCGACCCGGTGGCGGCCACCGCGTCGCTCGAGGCGATCGGCAGCACCGCCCGGTCCGCCCTGGCCGACGTCCGCATGCTGCTCACGCAGCTGCGGCACAGTCAGGCCGATGGTCCGCAGCCGACGATCGCCGATCTCGAGCAGCTGTATGCGCAGGTGCGGGCCGCTGGCGTCGACCTGCGCGTGGACGTCGATCCCGTGCCGCGGAGCGAGCCCCCGGGGGCGGTGCAGTTGGCGGTGTACCGGATCCTGCAGGAGGCCCTGACCAATGCTCTGCGACACGGCGACGGCGGTCGCGTCGACGTACGTCTGGCCTGGCACCCCGATGCCGTCGAGCTGGAGGTGCGCAACCGGCGGGGCGTCGCCGAGTCGCCCCGCGGCGGCCACGGACTCATGGGGATGAACGAGCGCGCCGCTCTCGTGGGCGGCCGGGTCAGTGCGGGACCCCAGGCGGACGAGAATGGAAGGCCGGACTGGTTCGTGGTCTCGGCCCGCCTGCCGATCGGAGGAACGACGTGAGTGAGACGGTGCGAGTCGTCCTCGTGGATGATCAGGCCCTCTTCCGGGCCGGTATCCGCATGGTGGTCGACTCCCAGCCCGACCTCGAAGTGGTGGGTGAGGCGGGCGACGGGCAGGAGGCACTCCGGGTCGTGCGTCAGACGCGTCCCGACGTCGTGCTCATGGACATCCGCATGCCGGTGATGGACGGGCTCACCGCCACCGAGCAGTTGCTCCGCGACGACGATCCGCCGCGCGTGGTGATGCTCACCACCTTCGACCTCGACGAGGCGGCGGCCCGGGCGATCCGGCAAGGGGCGAGCGGATTCCTCCTCAAGGATGCCGACCCGGAGTTCCTCCTCGCGGCGATCCGCACGGTCCACGCCGGCTCATCCGTGATCGCGGCCGCCGCGACGCGCGACCTGTTCGCTCATTTCGTCGATGCCCCGCAGGCCCCGCCGCCCGCGTTCGCCGCGCTGACCGAGCGTGAACGGGAGATCTTCGCGCTCGCTGCGCGGGGCCTCTCCAATGCGGAGATCGCCGCGCGCGAGTTCCTCTCCGAGGCGACCGTCAAGACGCACATCAGTCGCGTGCTCACCAAGCTCGGCCTCCGCGACCGGGTGCAGCTGGTCGTGTTCGCCTTCGAGCACGGCCTGGCCTGAGCGGGCGCCGGATCATCCTTGAGATGTAGGCGCTCGCGACTGGCGACCGACGCCGCGGGCGAGGCGGCCCACCTAGCGTCGAAGGCGTGGAGATCACATCGACCGACCTGGGCCTCGCCGCCCGGGTCCAGCACCTGACCAAGACCTTCGGCTCGGGCGAGAGCGGTGTGCGCGCCCTCGACGACGTCAGCATCGGCATCCGCCGCGGCGAGTTCACCGCCATCATGGGACCGTCCGGATCCGGGAAGTCCACGCTCATGCACATCATGGCGGGGCTGGATGCCCCCACCTCCGGCCGCGCCTGGATCGGCGACACCGAGATCTCAGGCCTGTCCGACACCGAGCTGACGATCCTCCGCCGTCGCCGCGTGGGATTCGTCTTCCAGGCCTTCAACCTCGTGCCCACCCTCGACACTCTCGGCAACATCCTGCTGCCGTTCGACCTCGACGGCCGGCGCCCGACGGCGCTCGAGAAGGCGCGCATCGACGGCCTCGTGGAGACCCTCGGCCTGACTCAGCGCCTGCGACACCGCCCGCACCAGCTCTCCGGGGGGCAGCAGCAGCGCGTCGCCATCGCGCGTGCCTTGGCCACGGCACCCGACCTGCTGTTCGCCGACGAGCCCACCGGCAACCTCGACTCCAAGACCAGTCGCGAGGTGCTGGCGCTGCTCGCGGCGACGAGCCGTGAGCACGGCCAGTCGATCGCGATGGTCACCCACGACCCGATCGCCGCGTCGCACGCCGACCGGGTCGTCTTCCTGGGCGACGGCCGCATCGTCTCCGACAAGCCCCGCCAGAGCGCCCAGGAGATCTCCGCCCACATGCTCGCCGCCGAGGTGACGGCATGACCGCCGTCGCCGCGGCTCCCGTTCCCGCCGCCACCGCCGCACAGGCGCCCGGGGGTCGCTGGTCGTGGCTGCGCGAGCGCGGGATGGGGGCGACGATCCTCGTCTCGGCGATCTCCGTCGCCTTCGGCGTCCTCCTGATCAGCGCGACGGCGTATCTGTCCGGGGTGTTCCTCGCGACCCCCACTTACGGCACGTCGGACACCCTCGCGGCGATCGCCGCCCTCCTCAGCGCGCTGCTCCTGGCGGTCGCGGTGTACGTCGCCGCGATCGTCACCGCCAACACGTTCGCGACGATCGTGGCCGGCCGCACGCGACGGATCGCGCTGCTGCGCCTTATCGGTGCCTCGGCGCGGTCGCAGCGGGCGGAGATCGCGCGGCAGGGCTTCATCGTCGGCGCGATCGGAGCGGTCCTCGGCTGGGGAGCCGGGACCGCCATCGCGATGATCGGGCTCCCGATGCTCGACCGCTTCATCGGTGTGTCGGTCGGATACCCCGGAGTGCAGCCCGCGAGCTTCCTTCCCGTCGTGGTGGTGACTCTCACCACGTGGGCGGCGGCGTGGGCCGGGTCGAGGCGCGTCCTGACGGTGACGCCGCTGCAGGCGCTCGGCGGGTCTGTCGAGCAGGCGCACGAGGCCGCGACGCGCCAGCGCGGTCGCAACGCCGCGACGATCGTCCTCGGAGCGGTGGGGGTGCTCTTCCTCGTCGGCGGTCTGCTGCTGGGCCTCATCACTCCGCTCGGGGTGATCGTCGCCTTCCTCGGTGGTCTCTTCTCGTTCACGGCGTTGAGCCTTGCCGCCGTCGTGGTCATGCCGCCGTTGCTGCGCCTCACCGGGCGTCTTTTCGGCCGGTCGGCCACCGCACGGCTCGCGGCGGAGAACGCCCTGCGCTACCCCGAGCGCTCCAGCCGGATGGCGATCGGCGTCGTCATGGGCGTCGCGCTCGTGACGATGTTCGCGGTGGCGGCCGAGTCTGCCAAGTCGCTCATCACGGCCTCCAGCGGCGGTGAGCCGGACATGTACTTCAACCAGATGGTGGACTCGTTCGCCGCCGTGATGATGGCCCTCGTGGCCGTCAGCGCCGTCATCGCGGGCGTGGGGCTGGTCAACCTGCTCACGATCGGCGTGGTGCAGCGACGCCGGGAGCTGGGGCTCCTCCGTGCACTCGGGCTCACGTCCGGGCAGGTTCGGCGGATGGTGTTGCTGGAGGCGACCCATGTGACGCTCACGGCGCTCGTCTTCGGACTGCTGCTGGGAACGGCCTACGGGTGGATCGCCGCGCAGTCGGTGCTGGGCTCGGTGCCGATGCCGCCGCAGTGGATGTCTCCGACCCTGGTGCTGCCGGCGGTTCCGGTCGTCCCGACGCTGATCGTGGCCGTCGCGACCGCGGTCCTCACCCTCATCGCGGCCGTCGTACCCACGCGGCTTGCCACCCGTGCCACCCCCGTGGAGGCGCTCGCCGAGTGACAGCGAGCCCGGAGATCCGGGCCCGCGCACGACTGACTCCCGCGCCGGCCGACCCGCCGCCGGAGTCAGTCGTCGGCGTCGGAGGACTCCGGCTCGTGCGCCCAGGTCGGGGCCAGCCGTCGCAGACGCGCACCGCGCCACTGCCATGTCGCCCACAGCGCGGGCCAGAGGGCCGCTGCCGTCGGCCCCCCGATCACGAGGCGGTCCCGCCACAGGGTGCGGCTCGGATCTCCGGGAAGGGGGGAGACGGCCATCTGGTGGTCCCAGACATCGAGTGAGGCCAACGGACCGGTGAGGGGGATGCCGCTGTCGCGGAAGATGCGGACGGGCCCGTGCCGATCCTCCGCGTATCGGTCGCTCACATGGATGAGCTGCGCCCCCAAGTGGATCGTCCCGGCGACGCGGGTCTCCACTCCCATGCGCACGGGCGCATCCATCCCGGGCTCGAAGCGCGTGGGCAACCCCTCGGCGGCCATCGGGGTCAGCGTGACGAAGGGACCATAGAGCTCGCCGACGGCGCGCGGGGAGTGGAGGGCGCGCCATGCCGCGTCGGCATCGCAGTCGAGTCGGAGCTTGAGCAGGATCCGCATGCTCCAGTGTCTCTCGGATACGCCCGCATCCGGTAACGTGGGAGCGCTCCCACACACTTGCGCCGCACACCGCGGCGAGCGAGGATCGACCATGCCCACCACTCCCGTCACCGAATCCGGTGACCGCTCGCACGGCGTCACGGCCGTCGAGTCGGTCGCGCAGCTGTCCACCGTCCTGGAGGACACCGACCCGACGCTCGACCCCGCCCTCGGCCGCGTCGCGCGTCAGGCCGCTGCCGAGGGAGTCGTCCTCCTCCGGAACGAAGGGCGAATCCTCCCGCTCACGGGCGCCACCGTCGCTGTGTTCGGGCGCGTCCAGCTCGACTGGTTCGCGGTCGGTTACGGGTCTGGCGGCGATGTGAAGGTCCCGTACGTCTGGAACCTCGTCGCCGGGCTGCGCGACGCGGGTGTGATCGTCGACGACGAGCTCGCGGAGCTCTATCGGCGGTGGTGCACTGAGCATCCCCCCGAGCTGACGGGCACGTGGGGCCAGTGGCCGCACCACTTCCCGGAGATGCCTCTGTCGGCTGAGGTGGCCGGTGCCGCAGCGAGCCGCGCCGACGTGGCGGTCGTCGTGATCGGCCGGGCCGCCGGCGAAGCGCGTGACAGCCTGCGGGAGCCCGGGAGCTTCGAGCTCACCGGCGCCGAGCGGACGATGCTCGACACCGTGACCGCCGCCTTCTTGCGCACGGTCGTCGTCCTCGACGCGGGCAACGTCATGGACCTCTCCTGGATCGCCGACTACGGCGATCGCATCGCCGGTGTCCTGTATGCCTGGCAGGGCGGCATGGAGGGAGCCCGCGCGGTCGCCGCGGTCCTGGCGGGCGAGGTCCCGGCCAGTGGGAAGCTCACCGACACGATCGCGTGGTCGTACGACGACTACCCGAGCTCGGCGAACTTCGGGGGACGCGACGTCAACGTCTACGCCGAGGACGTCTTCGTCGGCTACCGCTACTTCGAGACCTTCGCCCCGGATCGGGTGCAGTTCCCGTTCGGCTTCGGGCTGGGCTACACCGACTTCGAGATCGATCCCCGCGTGGTGCAGGCCGACGACGTGGCGATCGAGTTCTCCATCGGTGTGCGCAACGTCGGTGCCGCCCCCGGAAAGGAGACCCTCCAGGTCTACGCGACCGCGCCAGGGGTCGCCCTCTCTCAGCCCGCACGCGTGCTCGCCGCCTTCCACAAGACGCAGATGCTCGCGCCGGGCGAGAGCGAGCGGGTCGTCCTCCGTGTCACCTTTGACGAGTTGGCCTCCTACGACGACGCGGGAACGACCGGCCATCGTCACGCCTGGGTGCTGGAGGCGGGGGACTACCTCTTCCACGTCGGCACCGACGTGCGATCGGCCGCGACCGTCGCGACGGTGACCCGCGATGCGCTGCGGGTCGTCCGGCAGGTGAGCGAAGCTGCCGCCCCCGTGCAGGACTTCTCGCGCATGCGGGTGGATCGGGATGACCAGGGTCGGGCCCGCGTGGGCTGGGAGCCGGCGCCGCGCGCGACGGTGGACCGGAAGCGACGGATCGAGTCCGAGTTGCCGGCGGCCGCGACCGTCACGGGCGACGTGGGGATCCGCCTCGACGACGTCGATGACGGCACCGCGACCCTCGACGCGTTCGTGGCACAACTCGACGTGACGGAGCTCGCCGACCTCGCCCGAGGCGACGTCACGATGCACTCACCGCTCGGTGCCGCCGGCAACGCCGGCGTGCTGGGTGGGGTGACCGCCTCGCTCCGCGAGAAGGGCATCCGGCCGGTGACCACGACCGACGGACCGAGCGGCATCCGGCTCTCGGCGTACGCGTCGCTCCTTCCTTCCGGCATCGCTCTGGCCTCCACGTGGAATCTCCCGCTCGTGACCGAGCTGACTGCGCTCCACGGCCAGGAGATGATCCGCAAGGGATCCGATGTGCTGCTCAGCCCCGGCATGAACATCCACCGCGATCCGCTCTGTGGGCGAAACTTCGAGTACTTCTCCGAAGACCCCCTCGTCACCGGGCGTACGGCGGCTGCCGTCGTGCGCGGGGTGCAGTCGCAGGGTGTCGCCGCGTGCCCGAAGCATTTCGCGGCCAACAATCAGGAGACCAACCGCACCCGCAACGACTCCCGCGTCTCCGAACGTGCTCTGCGCGAGATCTACCTGCGGGGGTTCGAGATCTGTGTGCGCGAGGCTCGGCCGCTCGCGCTCATGACCTCCTACAACCAGGTCAACGGGGTGTGGGCGCACTACCATCACGATCTCGTCACCGTCATCCTGCGCGGAGAGTGGGGATACGAGGGCTGCGTGGTCACCGACTGGTGGATGGAGGACGCCGTCGATCCCGACTTCCCGGCCCTGGCGAACAACGCCTACCGAGTGCGCGCCCAAGTCGACGTGCTGATGCCCGGAGGGGTCAAGACGGAGGACGGCCCCCAGGCGTACGCCGATGACACGATCGTCCGGTCGGTCACCGCGCCCGGCGGCCTGACGGTGGGGGAGCTGCAGCGGGGAGCCCGCAACGTGCTGGGACTCGTCCGCGCCCTGCGTCCCGTGATCGACGCCCGCCATCACGAGCGAGCGGGCTGAGCGGTTCGCGGGGCCCTCTAGCCTGGAACCGTGAGCTCCTCCGCCGCGCCCGTGTCCCCCTTCGACCAGTCCCGCTACCAGGTGCGGTGCGAATGGGGGCAGGAGGGGTTGCGGCGACTGGCGCCGGCCGACGTCGTCGTGGTCGTCGACGTGCTGCGGTTCTCGTCGAGCGTCACGGAGGCCGTGGCCGACGGACCCGTCGCCCTCGATGAGCGCGCGCACGCGGTGTCCCGCAACGGCGCGGCCGTGGCCGAGGAGGCGGGCCGTGGTGGCGCCCTGGTGCTCCTCGGGTGCCTGCGCAACGCATCCGCCGTGGCGGAAGCCGTCGCCGCCGAGCAGCGCCGCCGCGGCCGACGCACGAGCATCGCTGTCATCTGCGCCGGGGAACGCGTGCCCGGCGCCGCCGACGCCCCGGTGCGATTCGCCGTGGAGGACCACCTCGGTGCGGGCGCCGTGATCGACGCGCTCGGGATCCGCGCCATCGATCACACCTCGCCCGAGGCTGCGGCGGCGGGAGAGGCCTTCCGGGGTCTGCGTAGCGCGGTGCGTCATCTCCTCAGCGCGAGCGGATCGGGACAGGAGCTCCTCGAGCGCGGAGCGGCGGAAGAGGTGCGGCGGGCGGCCGAGATCGATGGGTCGCCGACGGTGCCGGTGCTGCGAGACGGCGCCTTCTGCGCGCTGTAGTCTCGGTGCCGGCCGGGCCGCGGGCTCAGCGAGGGGTCAGGGCGGCGCGGCGCGTGGCGGCACTGATCTCCCGCCGGGTCCACGAGAACAGGAACCGCTCGTCGAAGCGCGGGGAGCATCGGGCGCACGAGGTCGGCCGCGTCGCCCGGCGATGCCGATACGCGACGTGACCGGCCGGGCACAGCCCCACCCACGGAGCGAGCTCGGTGGCCGTCTCGCCGCGGTGAGTGACACCTCCCGTGTAGCCGAGTGAACGTGCGATCCGCTTCCATCCCGCGCCATGACCTGCCTGGGATCCCGCCAGCGCGTGCGCGATCTCGTGGAGAAGCGTCTGGCGGTTCGTCTCGTCGTCGTAGCGAGCGGCGAGATACCGCGACACCGTGATGCGCTGCCGCGTGTAGTCGCAGGCGCCCGCCCGACGTTTGGCGTTGTCGAAAGCGAACGTCCAGGACGCGTCCAGGTGCGTGGCGATGAGGTGCTCCGCCTCACGGCGCACCACGCGAAGATCCGTCATGCCGGAAGGATAGACGTGCCGTCGGACACTCAGCTGGCGACGGCCGTGCGCCGCCGATCGGCGGCATCGATGGCCAGCAACGTCGATTCGAGCTGTTCCTCGGGAGCGCCCGATTCCTGGCGCAGGAACAGCGCGCGCTTGAAGTCGGCTCGCGCGGCCGCATAGTCCTGCGCGTCGTAGTGGACCTTGCCTCGGTGCTGCACCGCGAACGCCGCGAGAGCGGACCAGCCCTGACCCTCGGCCTCCTCGGCGCACGTCGTGAGCTCCTGCACGGCGGCGGCGAAGGCTCCCCGGTGCTGCAGCACGGTCGCGTGCAGGATGCGGGCCCGCAGCAGATCCTTGCGCGTGCCGCCCATGCGGGCGACCCGGACGGACTGCTCGGAGACGACGAGCGCGTCGTCGAGGCGGTCGAGCACCTTCAGCAGCCAGACGCGCTCCAGCAGAGCGGGAAGGCTCCGCTGATCGCCCAGCTCGTCCAGCCGGTCCTTGCACTGACGAGGATCCACCAGCTCTCGCAGGGTCTCCGCGTCGTATCCGAGGATGTAGCTCACCGTCTCTCCCTCCGACGCTCGCGGTTCGCCCCTCCAGTCTCGCCCGGGCGCGCGCGAACGAGCCGAGGGCGCGCCGAGGTCAGCGTTCGAAGACCGACGCGGCGGGGGCGGGGGAGTCGGTGGCGTCGGCGTCGGTGGCTATCCGGGCGCCGCGGACGAACTCCTCGATCTCCGCGCCCTGAGCCACCTTCGCGGGATGGGGTCCGGCCGCCATGAGTCGCGGCAGCCACTCGGTGGGAAGCGGTGCGCTCGACGCGGCGATCACGAGGTTGCCGAATCGGCGGCCCTTCAGCGTCTGCACCTCGGCGAGCACGATCACATGCTCCAGAACGTGGGCGACCGTGGCCACCTGGCGGCGCGCGAACGCGAGTCCGGCACCGTCGGCCACGTTGACGAGCAGTACGCCGTCGGGTGCGAGCAGGCGCGCGAGGATGCCGTAGTACTCGACGCTCGTGACGTGGGCCGGCGTGCGCGCGCCCGCGAAGACGTCGGAGACCACGAGGTCGGCCGCCCCGGTCAGCCCGGCCGGGAGGCGCTCCGCGACCTCGCGCGCGTCTCCGATCCGCACCCGGATCTGCGCACCCCGCGGCAGCGGCAGCTGTTCGCGGACGAGCCCGATCAAGGCCGGCTCCAGTTCGATCACCTGCTGCCGAGAGCCGGGTCGCGTGTGCTCGATGTACCGCGGGAGGGTGAGGGCTCCCGCGCCGAGGTGGACGGCCGTCAGCGGCTGACCGGGAAGGCGGAGCCGATCGACGACGGCGGCCATGCGGGCGACGTACTCGAAGTGCAGGTGCGTCGGGTCGTCGAGGTCGACGTGCGACTGCGGTGTGCCGTCGACGTCGAGCTCCCACCCTCCGGCGAACCGGCTGGGAACCACGCGGGCGACCGCGCCGTCCGACAGGCGCACCGAGGGACCCGACTGCTCGATCCGCGCCCGCGCCATGCGTCCACGCTACCGGGGCGACGGCTCGTGACGCCGGTGCCTGCGCAACTCCTCCATCTCCGGTCCTTGCCTCGCGGGGCCCGGCCTGCGGGCGCGGCGGTGGCGGTGACAGGTGCGTGGTGTGGAGGAGTTGCGCAGACCCGGTCGCGCAGGGCGTGCGCCGGTACCGTGGGGGCATGCCCGTCATCGACCTCAACGCCGACCTCGGCGAGACCGTCGACGGCGTCCCCACCGCCGATGACCACTCCCTCTACCCCCTGATCTCGAGCGCCTCGATCGCGTGCGGTGGACACGCCGGCGACGCGGAGTCGATGCGCGCTGCGGTCGCGCAGGCCCGCGCTCACGGCGTCGCCGTGGGCGCCCATCCCTCGTTCGTCGACAGGGAGGGGTTCGGTCGTGCCGTGCAGACGGTCGATCCGCGGCTCCTTCGTCGGCAGGTGCGGGAGCAGATCGCGGCCTTGGTGGTGGCGGGCGCGGACGTCCGCTACGTCAAACCGCACGGAGCGCTCTATCACGTGGTCGCCGCCGATGAGCCGGCCGCGCAGGCCGTGGCCGGCGCCGTCGCCGAGGTGTCGGCGGACCTCGGGCGCGTGTTGATGCTGCTCGGCGCGGGCGGTCGGATCGAGCAGGCCGCGGCGACCCGGGGTCTGCCGTTCCTGCGCGAGGCGTTCCTCGATCGAGGGTACCTGCCCGGCGGCTCCCTCGTCCCGCGCTCGGAGCCCGGCGCGTTGCTCCACGATCCCGAGGTGGTCGCCGCCCGGGCGGTGCGCGTGGTGACCGAGGGGTCCGTGACCGCCGTCGACGGCACGGTCGTGCCGGTGGAGGCTTCGTCGCTGTGCGTCCACGGCGACTCTCCCGGAGCCGTCGAGATGGCGCGCGCCGTGCGTGCCGCGCTCGACGCCGCCGGCATCGTGGTGGCCGCGCCGTGGTGAGCCCGCCGCTCGTCCCGCTCATCCGTCCGATGGGCGACCGCGCGCTGCTGGTGGAACTCCCCTCGTTGGAGCAGGTGCTCGCGGCGCGGAAGGCGATCGCTGCGTCTCAGCCGCCGCCCGTCCTCGACATCGTGCCTGCGGCTCGGACCGTCCTCGTGATCGTTGACGGGGGTCCGAGCGCGCTCGCCGCGACACATCGATGGATCGAGGAGACCCTCGCCGGAGCGCCGGCACACGTCCTGCCGCGGTCCGGCGCGCCGGTGGATCTTCCCGTCGTGTACGACGGGGAGGACCTCGTGGAGCTCGCGACCGAACTCGGCACGACCCCCGACGCGCTCGCCGCCCGCCACGCGGCGGCGTCGTGGACGGTCGCTTTCACCGGGTTCGCGCCCGGCTTCGGCTACCTCGTGAGCGCGGACTGGCCGTTTCGCATCTCCCGCCGATCCACGCCGCGCACGCGCGTCCCGGCGGGTTCGGTCGCCGTGGCGGGGGAGTTCTCCGGCGCGTACCCGCGTGACACCCCCGGCGGCTGGCGGCTGATCGGGACGACCTCGGCGCGCCTGTTCGACCCCGCCGCCCCCGTTCCGACGCTTCTGGCCCCCGGCGACCGCGTGCGCTTCGTGCCCTCCCGTGCGCTCTCGGCCGCGGCCGCTCCGGTCACCGTGCGCGAGGCGGCACGGCGTCCACCGGTCGCCTCGTTCCGGGTGCGCGATCCAGGGCTGCGTGCCACGGTCCAGGATCAGGGCCGTACGGGGCACGTCGCCGACGGCATCGCCCCCTCGGGAGCGTTCGACCGGACCGCCCTGCGGACGGCGAATCGTCTCGTGGGCAACGACGAGCGTGCGGCCGGTGTCGAGATCGCCCTCGGAGGCTGGCGTGCCGTCGCCGAGGACGACCTGTGGTTCGCCGTCGCCGGAGGGTGGGGTCCGGTGCTCCTCGACGGTCGGCCGGTGGACCCGTATCAGGCGCACCTGTGGCGAGGTGGGGTCGAGCTGCGGATCGACCGCCTCGATCACGGCGCCTACGCCTACCTCGCCGTGCGGGGCGGGATCGCGGTGCCTGACGTGGCCGGCTCTCGCGCGACGGACACCCTCGCCGGCGTCGGTCCGGAGCCGTTGCGCGCCGGTGACGTGGTTCCGGTGGGGGAGGACGCCCGGCAACCGGTCCCGGCGCTGCCTCTGGCGCCCTGGGGCCCGCCGGTCGACGATGTCGTCGAGGTGGCGCTGGCGGCCGGCCCGCGCGCCGATCGATTCGTCCCGGCCGCCCTTCCGCTCCTGTTCGAAGCCGTGTGGACCGTGTCGCACGAGGTCGACCGGGTCGGCCTGCGGCTGGACGGTCCGGCGCTGGAACGCCGCGACGACGCCGAGCTGCCCAGCGAGGGCATGGTCCCCGGTGCCCTCCAGGTGCCGCCGTCGGGGCGGCCGGTCATCCTCGGGCCCGACGCCCCCGTCACGGGCGGCTATCCCGTGATCGCGGTGGTCACCGACGCCACGCGCGACCTGCTCGCCCGCGCGCGACCCGGCACGCGGCTGCGGTTCCGGCACGCACGCTGAGGCCGTCCGCGCGGTTATACCGCAGTCACAGAAACTCGTCAAGGATTCGACTGGACACGGCGCGTCGCCCGGTCTATAGTGGGTAGTTGCGCTCCCTTCCCCTTGCCCTCATATGGTGGTCGGCTTGTGCCTGCGCCCCTGTCGCTTCGCGGCAGCGCGTGCGGCAGGTTTCGGTTCCGGGAGCACTCCACCTGTCGACAAGGAACACCCGCCCTGCCCGGGCTCACGGAGGTAATCCCCTTGGCTGCTGCGCGCAACGCAACCAATTCCACCACCACCCCGAAGAACGGCCGCGGAGCATCCCGCCTCTCGTTCGCCAAGATCTCCGACACGCTGACGGTCCCCGACCTTCTCGCGCTGCAGACGGAGTCCTTCGATTGGCTCGTCGGCAACGACGCCTGGAAGGCCCGTGTCGCAGAGGCGCAGGCCGCCGGTCGCACCGACGTGCCCGCCACGAGCGGGCTCGAGGAGATCTTCGAGGAGATCTCGCCCATCGAGGACCTCGGCGAGACCATGCAGCTCTCGTTCACGAACCCGTACCTCGAGCCCGAGAAGTACTCGATCGAGGAGTGCAAGGAGCGCGGCAAGACCTACGCCGCCCCGCTGTACGTCGAGGCCGAGTTCATGAACCACCTCACCGGTGAGATCAAGACCCAGACGGTCTTCATGGGCGACTTCCCGCTCCAGACCGGCAAGGGCACGTTCATCATCAACGGCACCGAGCGCGTCGTCGTCTCGCAGCTGGTCCGCTCGCCGGGCGTGTACTTCGACAAGACGCCCGACAAGACCTCCGACAAGGACATCGTCTCGGCGCGCGTCATCCCGAGCCGCGGTGCGTGGCTCGAGTTCGAGATCGACAAGCGCGACCAGGTCGGCGTGCGCATCGACCGCAAGCGCAAGCAGTCGGTCACCGTCTTCCTCAAGGCGCTCGGCCTGTCCAGCGAGGACATCCTGGCCGAGTTCGCGGGCTTCGAGTCGATCGAGGACACCCTCAGCAAGGACACGATCCTCACCAAGGAGGACGCGCTCCGCGACATCTACCGCAAGCTCCGTCCGGGCGAGCAGGTGGCCGCCGAGGCTGCCCGCGCGCTGCTCGACAACTTCTACTTCAACCCGAAGCGCTACGACCTGGCCAAGGTGGGTCGCTACAAGATCAACCAGAAGCTGGGCCTGGACGCCGCGGCGAACGAGTCGGTCCTCACGGTCGCCGACATCGTCGCGACGATCAAGTACCTCGTCGCCCTCCACCGTGGCGACGCGAGCATCCCGGGTGTGCGTGACGGCAAGCCGGCCGAGATCCGTCTCGACGTCGACGACATCGACAACTTCGGCAACCGCCGCATCCGCGCGGTCGGCGAGCTCATCCAGAACCAGGTCCGCACGGGTCTGTCGCGCATGGAGCGCGTGGTGCGCGAGCGCATGACGACGCAGGACATCGAGGCCATCACGCCGCAGACGCTCATCAACGTGCGTCCGGTCGTGGCCGCGATCAAGGAGTTCTTCGGAACCTCGC
Organism: Microbacterium sp.; assembly: GCF_047607225.1. Taxonomy (GTDB): domain Bacteria; phylum Actinomycetota; class Actinomycetes; order Actinomycetales; family Microbacteriaceae; genus Microbacterium. The sequence continues at coordinate 63,541 of NZ_JASGDO010000058.1, forward strand.
AGCTGTCGCAGTTCATGGACCAGAACAACCCGCTCGCGGGTCTGACCCACAAGCGCCGCCTGTCGGCCCTGGGTCCCGGCGGTCTCTCGCGTGAGCGCGCCGGTGTCGAGGTCCGCGACGTCCACCCCTCGCACTACGGCCGCATGTGCCCGATCGAGACGCCGGAAGGCCCCAACATCGGCCTCATCGGCTCGCTCGCCTCGTTCGCGCGGATCAACGCGTTCGGCTTCATCGAGACGCCGTACCGCCGCGTCGTCGACGGCAAGGTCACCGACCAGATCGACTACCTGACCGCCTCGCAGGAGAGCGACTACATCGTCGCGCAGGCCGGTGTCGAACTGAAGGCCGACGGATCGTTCGCGGAGGAGCGCGTGCTCGCCCGTCGCGGTCAGGGTGGCGAGGTCGACCTGTTCCACGCCGAGGAGATCGGCTACATGGATGTCTCGCCGCGCCAGATGGTGTCGGTGGCGACCTCCCTCATCCCGTTCCTCGAGCACGACGACGCCAACCGGGCCCTCATGGGTGCCAACATGCAGCGTCAGGCCGTGCCGCTGCTGCGCAGCGACTCGCCCGTGGTCGGAACCGGTATGGAGGGCTACGCCGCGATCGACGCCGGTGACGTCATCACCGCCGAGAAGGCCGGTGTGGTCGCCGAGGTGTCCGCCGACGTCGTCACGATCCAGCTCGACGAGGGCGGCACGCAGGACTACTTCCTGCGCAAGTTCGACCGCTCCAACCAGGGCACGTCCTACAACCAGCGCGTCATCGTCTCGGCGGGCGACCGCATCGAGGCCGGCGAGGTCATCGCCGACGGTCCCGCGACCGAGAACGGCGAGCTCGCCCTCGGAAAGAACCTCCTCGTCGCGTTCATGACGTGGGAGGGTCACAACTTCGAGGACGCGATCATCCTCAGCCAGGACCTCGTCAAGAACGACACCCTCTCCTCGATCCACATCGAGGAGTACGAGGTCGACGCTCGCGACACCAAGCTCGGCAAGGAGGAGATCACCCGTGACCTCCCCAACGTCAGCCCCGACCTGCTGAAGGACCTCGACGAGCGCGGCATCGTCCGCATCGGCGCCGAGGTGCGTCCCGGCGACATCCTCGTCGGCAAGGTCACGCCCAAGGGTGAGACGGAGCTCTCGGCCGAGGAGCGCCTGCTCCGCGCGATCTTCAACGAGAAGAGCCGCGAAGTCCGTGACACCTCGCTGAAGGTGCCCCACGGTGAGCAGGGCACGATCATCGCAGTCAAGGAGTTCAACGCCGAAGACGGCGACGACGAGCTCGGCTCGGGCGTCAACCGCCGTGTCGAGGTCTACATCGCCCAGAAGCGCAAGATCACCGAGGGCGACAAGCTCGCCGGCCGCCACGGCAACAAGGGTGTCATCGCCAAGATCCTCCCCGTCGAGGACATGCCCTTCCTCGCCGACGGCACCCCCGTCGACGTCGTGCTCAACCCGCTCGGCATCCCCGGCCGCATGAACTTCGGCCAGGTGCTCGAGACCCACCTCGGGTGGATCGCGAAGCAGGGCTGGAAGGTCGAGGGCAACCCGGAGTGGGCGGCGCACCTCCCGGAGGAGGCCCGTGAGGCCGCTCCCGGCACGAAGGTCGCCACGCCGGTGTTCGACGGCGCGTACGAGGCGGAGATCGCGGGTCTGCTCGACTCGACGCTCCCCACGCGCGACGGCGAGCGGCTGATCGACAGCTCGGGCAAGACCCAGCTGTTCGACGGGCGCTCCGGGGAGCCGTTCCCCGCGCCCATCTCGGTCGGCTACATGTACATCCTGAAGCTGCACCACCTCGTCGACGACAAGATCCACGCGCGCTCGACCGGGCCGTACTCGATGATCACCCAGCAGCCGCTCGGTGGTAAGGCGCAGTTCGGCGGTCAGCGCTTCGGTGAGATGGAGGTGTGGGCCCTCGAGGCCTACGGTGCCGCGTACGCGCTGCAGGAGCTCCTGACGATCAAGTCCGACGACATCGTGGGCCGCGTCAAGGTCTACGAGGCGATCGTCAAGGGCGAGAACATCCAGGAGCCCGGCATCCCCGAGTCCTTCAAGGTGCTCATGAAGGAGATGCAGTCGCTCTGCCTGAACGTCGAGGTGCTCTCGGCCGACGGCACGGCGGTCAACCTTCGCGACACCGACGACGAGGCCTTCCGCGCAGCGGAGGAGCTCGGCATCAACATCTCCACCCGGTTCGAGTCCTCGTCCATCGACGAGATCTGATCCCGGCCAGGCATTTTTACGAATTTCGACACAGGAGAACTCGTGCTCGACGCAACAACTTTCGATGAGCTTCGCATCGGCCTGGCCACCGCCGACGACATCCGTCGCTGGTCCTACGGTGAGGTCAAGAAGCCTGAGACCATCAACTACCGCACGCTGAAGCCGGAGAAGGACGGCCTCTTCGGCGAGCAGATCTTCGGGCCCTCCCGCGACTGGGAGTGCGCCTGCGGCAAGTACAAGCGTGTCCGCTTCAAGGGCATCGTCTGTGAGCGCTGCGGCGTGGAGGTCACCAAGTCCTCCGTCCGCCGCGAGCGCATGGGCCACATCGAGCTCGCCGCTCCCGTGACCCACATCTGGTACTTCAAGGGCGTCCCCTCGCGCTTGGGCTACCTGCTCGACATGGCGCCGAAGGACCTCGAGAAGGTCATCTACTTCGCCGCGTACATGGTGATCTCGGTCGACGAGGACGCGCGTCACCGCGACCTCCCGACCCACGAGGCCAACCTGCGCCTGGAGATCAAGAACCTCGGCGACCGCCGTGACGCCCGCGTGGCGGCACGTCTGGCCAAGCTGGAGGAGGAGCTGGCGGCGCTCGAGGAAGAGGGCGCGAAGGCCGACCAGAAGAAGAAGGTCAAGGACGCCGCCGAGAAGGACATGGCCGGCATCCGCAAGAACGCGGACGAGCAGATCGCCAAGCTCGAGCGCATGTGGGAGGAGTTCCGCACGCTCGAGGTGGGTCAGCTCAAGCAGGAGGACGACGTCTTCCACGAGCTCCAGGACCGCTTCGGCCAGTACTTCGAGGCCTACATGGGCGCCGAGTCGATCCAGCGTCGCCTGCAGTCCTTCGACCTGGCCGCCGAGGCCGACAGCCTGCACCTGCAGATCTCCGAGGGCAAGGGTCAGCGCAAGATCCGTGCGATCAAGCGCCTGAAGGTCGTCAACTCGTTCCTGTCGACGGGCATGAACCCCGCCGCCATGGTCCTCGACGTCGTCCCGGTGATCCCGCCGGAGCTGCGCCCGATGGTGCAGCTCGACGGTGGCCGTTTCGCGACGAGCGACCTGAACGACCTCTACCGCCGCGTGATCAACCGCAACAACCGTCTCCGTCGCCTGATCGACCTCGGTGCCCCCGAGATCATCGTCAACAACGAGAAGCGGATGCTGCAGGAGGCCGTCGACGCCCTGTTCGACAACGGCCGTCGCGGTCGCCCCGTCACCGGTACGGGAAACCGTGCGCTGAAGTCGCTGTCCGACATGCTCAAGGGCAAGCAGGGACGCTTCCGTCAGAACCTGCTCGGAAAGCGCGTGGACTACTCGGGCCGTTCGGTCATCATCGTCGGTCCGCAGCTCAAGCTCCACCAGTGTGGTCTTCCGAAGCAGATGGCGCTGGAGCTGTTCAAGCCGTTCGTGATCAAGCGTCTGATCGACCTCGGTCACTCGCAGAACATCAAGGCCGCCAAGCGTGCCGTCGAGCGCACGCGTCCCGAGGTGTGGGACGTGCTCGAGGAGATCATCCGCGAGCGTCCGGTGCTGCTCAACCGCGCCCCCACGCTGCACCGCCTCGGCATCCAGGCGTTCGAGCCGCAGCTCGTCGAGGGCAAGGCCATCCAGCTCCACCCGCTCGTGTGTGCGGCGTTCAACGCCGACTTCGACGGTGACCAGATGGCCGTGCACCTGCCGCTGTCGGTCGAGGCCCAGGCCGAGGCCCGCGTGCTGATGCTCGCGTCGAACAACATCCTCAAGCCGTCGGACGGTCGACCGGTCACCCTGCCCTCGCAGGACATGATCATCGGCCTGCACCACCTGACCACGGTCAAGGACGGCGCTGCCGGTGAGGGACGCGTCTTCGGCTCGGTTGGCGAGGCGATCCTCGCCAAGGACGAGGGGACTCTCGACCTGCAGGCCAAGGTCCGCATCCGCATCCCGGGTCTGACGTTCCTCGAGGGCGAAGCGCCCGAGGGCTACGAGCAGCACGGTCTCGTCGACGCCTCGCTCGGTCAGGCGATCTTCAACGACACGCTCCCCAAGGGCTACCCGTTCGTTCGCGAGCAGGCCGACAAGGGCAAGCTGTCGCAGATCGTCAACAAGCTCGCCGAGGAGTACCCGAAGGTCGAGGTCGCCGCATCGCTCGACCGGATCAAGGACGCCGGCTTCCACTGGGCCACCCGCTCAGGTGTCACCGTGGCGCTGTCGGACATCCTAACGCCGCCGAACAAGGCGGAGATCGTGGCCGGCTACGAGAAGCAGGCCGCCAAGGTCCAGGCGCAGTTCGAGAAGGGCCTCACGACCGACGCCGAGCGTCGCCAGGAGCTCATCAAGATCTGGACCGAGGCGACCGACGCCGTCCAGAAGGCGATGCGGGACAACTTCCCGGCCGACAACACCATCAACCGCATGGTCAGCTCGGGCGCCCGTGGTAACTGGCTGCAGATCCGCAACATCGCGGGTATGCGAGGCCTCGTGAACAACCCGAAGGGTGAGATCATCCCCCGCCCGATCATCTCCTCGTACCGCGAGGGGCTTTCGGTGGCGGAGTACTTCATCGCGACGCACGGTGCCCGTAAGGGTCTGGCCGACACGGCCCTCCGTACTGCCGACTCGGGCTACCTGACGCGTCGACTCGTCGACGTCTCGCAGGACGTCATCATCCGCGAGGACGACTGCGGCACCTCCAAGGGCCTCGAGTTCACGATCGCCGCTCCCGGCAGCGACGGCACGCTCGTGCGTGACGCCAACGTCGAGAACTCGGTCTTCGCCCGTACCTTGGCCGCCGACGTCATCGACGCCTCCGGCACGGTGCTGGCCGCGGCCGGCGACGACGTGGGCGACGTGCTGATCGACAAGCTCGTCGAGGGCGGCATCGAGACGATCAAGGTCCGCTCGGTGCTGACCTGTGACTCCGCCGTCGGTGTCTGCGCGAAGTGCTACGGCCGTTCGCTGGCCACCGGAAAGCTCGTCGACATCGGCGAGGCCGTGGGGATCATCGCGGCCCAGTCGATCGGTGAGCCCGGTACGCAGCTCACGATGCGGACCTTCCACACGGGTGGTTCCGCTTCGGCCGACGACATCACGCAGGGTCTGCCGCGAGTCCAGGAGCTGTTCGAGGCCCGTACCCCCAAGGGTGCGTCCCCGATCGCCGAGGCCGACGGTGTCATCAAGATCGACGAGACCGACAAGGCCAAGAAGGTCATCCTGACGCCCGACAACGGCGACGAGCCCCACGTCTACCCCGTCCTGAAGCGCGCGACGCTCCTGGTCGAGGAAGGCCAGCGCGTCACGGTCGGTCAGCCGATCCTCGTCGGAACGCTCGACCCCAAGGAGGTCATGCGCGTGCAGGGTGCCCGCGAGGTGCAGAAGTACCTCGTCGGCGGCGTGCAGGGCGTCTACCGCTCGCAGGGTGTGCCGATCCATGACAAGCACATCGAGGTCATCGTCCGCCAGATGCTGCGGAAGGTCACCGTGGTCGACCACGGCGACACGACGCTGCTGCCGGGTGAGCTGGTCGACTTCAAGCGCTACCAGCAGATCAACCGCGAGGCGGTCGCGGCCGGCAAGCGCCCGGCCTCGGGTCGCCCCGAGCTGATGGGTATCACGAAGGCGTCGCTTGCGACCGAGTCGTGGCTGTCGGCGGCGTCCTTCCAGGAGACCACCCGCGTGCTCACGCAGGCGGCCATGGAGGGTAAGAGCGACCCGCTGGTCGGCCTCAAGGAGAACGTCATCATCGGAAAGCTCATCCCCGCCGGAACGGGACTTGCGAAGTACCGCAACGTCGCCGTCGAGGCGACGGACGAGGCCAAGAGCGAGCGGTACCCCAACCGCATCTTCGCCTCGGACGGCGCGTACAGCGACGCCGACCTGAGCTACGTCGACTTCGACAGCTTCTCGACCGACGACTTCACGCCAGGCACCTACAACTGATTGAGGCGAGCGACGGGCGAGCTTGCTCGTCCGACCGAGCCGATTGAGGTTGTGGAGCGGCGACGTCGCGAGCACAACTGATCGAGGCGAGGCAGGAGTCGAAAGAGCCCCAGGGTCCGCCCCTGGGGCTCTTTCGCGTCTTCGCGCGACGGTTCTCGGCCCGTCTCCCCGGCGTCGGGCCTCTCCGCGGTTAGCGTGGAGAGGTGGCACGGGTCGGCGGAAGGAACTCGGCGCTCGCGTGGACGGTCGGACTCGCGTGCGCCGTCGTCGTCGGCGGCCTGGTCTGGATCGCGGCGCCGCTCGTTCCGGGGCTCGTCGGGTTCGTCGGGGGCCAGCTGGGCGGCCCGACCTCGGGCCCGGTCGCGGACGACGCGGGGGCCGAGGCTGCCGGAACCCCGACGGAGTGTCGCGAGCTGTACGACACGTCCGTGTGGCGGAGCCTCATGTGGTCCGACGATTCGATCCTGACACCCTCGACCGACGCCCCCGCGACGATGGCGCCGGCACTGGTCGACGCCCTGGCGCCGGCCGTGAGGCTCACGTGCGGGTGGACGGGGCCGGAGGGCTCGGTCTCCACGACGCTCGCCGACGTCCCCGCCGATGCAGGGGCCATCGCCCGGACGGCTCTGAGCGTGCAGGGATACACGTGTGATGAGCGGGAGCGCCGCACGCGGTGCGTCCGGGAGGACGGTGACGACCGGGAGACGATCGACATCGTCGGGGGTCTCTGGGTCTCGACGCTCGAGAGCGGGTGGCGCCCGCCGGGATATGTCGACGTCGTCGCCGACCGCGTGTGGGGAGCGCGCTGACTCGGGGGCCGCAGGTGCGCCCAGCGCCCGTCAGGGGGCGCTCGGCGACGGATTCGGACGCGGAGCGCCTCCCGCGGGCCACAACGATGCGATGATCGCGTTGGTGTACCCGGCCGGTGCGAGGTTGGAGTACTGCGTGTCGACGATGACGCCGTCGCGGTAGTAGAGCGTCCGCCCCTGCGTCACGGGGAGCGTCTCGTGCGGCCAGGTGCGCTCGCATCGGATGCCGCCACCCGGCTCGTAGCAGGTGAATCCGTCACGGCCGAGCTCGTAGAGGGCATCGGAGGCGGCCCGCAACGGCGATAAGCCGATGCGCGTGACCAACCAGGTGCCCGCTGCGCCGGGCTCACCCCACGCGCACACCCGCGTGCTGTCGGGGCGGATGCCGCCTCCCATCCCGGGAGCGTTCAACGAGACGTCCTCGAGCTCGCTCAGAACGCTGTCGGTGAGGATCGCGCGACAGTCGTCGGGCAGGGGAGTGGTGGACTCGGAGGGGCCGAACGGAAAGTCCGCCAGCACGGGGCCGGTCGCCGCGGAGGGGGTCGGGCTGGCCGCGGACGCCGTCGGGGCCGAAGGGGCCGGCGGAGCTGGCTCTGCCGTACACGCCGACGTCGCCACGAGGAGGGCACCGGCCAGCGTCGCCAGCGCGCCGACCCGCAGGCGCGAGCGCATCGACGTTGGTGTGCGGACGGGGCGAGACGAGGGCATGCGCCCACGATAATCAGACCGCCCGGCGACGCGGGTGCCGACACGTCGGCATGCCTTCGGGGCGCTCGCGCCACCGCACGTTACGCTCGCTGTGCGGTGGCGCGCGCCTCCGCGTGAGGAGCACACCGCAATGAGCGATCCCAACCACGGCGAGCCGGTCGAGCCGTCGACGTCGCCAGACGCCGCGACCAACGTGGACGACGTGGTCGGCCGCGCCAACGAGGGCCTCGCGGAAGCCGAAGCGGCCTCGCGTGACGCCGTCGCTCCGCAGGAGCCGGCGCACCACGACCTTTCCTACATCGAGGCTGCAGGCCCCGAACCCGACGCCACCGCGGAGACGACTTCCGACAGCGCCGCGACCACGGTGGCGCCGGCGGTCAGCGAGACCGTCGTCGCAGACGACCGCACCGCCGTCATCACGCCGAGCGAGCCGACTCCGCCCGCGGCCGAGACCGAGCGGGTCGAACCGGTGGTGGCGCCCGCTCCCGCGCCCCAGCCGATCTTCGTGCAGGCGCCGGAGGCTCCCCGCCCGCGCGGCAATCGGGGCGCCGCCGGGCTCATCGGACTCCTCGCCACCGTGGTGTTCGGCCTCTTGTACCTCGGCGCGGCCCTCGGGCTCGGTGCCGCCTCCGGCGACGTGACTGTGGCGACTCTCGGCTCGCAGGCGCTCGACGCCGTCACCTCGTGGTGGTTCTGGGTGCCCGTCGTCGTGTTCTTCCTCGCCTTCTGGCTCCTGGGGGCGATCATCAACCGCGGTCGATGGGGCCGCTGGGTGATCTTCGGTCTGCTCGTCGGGGCTGCCGCGTACGGCGGTCATCTGCTGGGCCAGCTGTTCGAGGCACCGTTCTGGAGCCTCACTCCCAGCCAGGGAGCGGAACTGATCGAGGGTCAGGTGCTCGCCCCGCTGGCGATCGTCGCCTTCATCCTCGGCCGTGAGATCACGATCTGGTTCGGAGCGTGGGTCGCCTCGCGCGGCGCACGGGTGACCGAGCTCAACATCGAGGCTCAGCGCGAGTACGAGCGCACGCTCGAGGCGGGCCCCCAGCTGCACCGGATGTGACGTGAGCACACCCGAGCGCGGCCCTGTGTCGCCGCCGCTGGCGGTGGCGCTGACCACGGTGGGCTTCTTCGCCCTCGTGATCGCCGCTTTCGGAGTGACGAGCCTTCTCGCCGACGCCGAGGTCGTCTCCGTGCCGGGACTCGGATCCCTGCCCGGTGCGCTGGCGGTCATCGTGGCGGGTGTCTCCTTCGCGGTCCTCACGGCGCTCGCGACCCGCGTCGCCCGGCCGACGTACCGTTCGACCATCGCCTGTATCGTCTCGGTCTTCGTCGCGTACGTGGCCGGGCTGTGGCTCGGGGCGCTGATCACCGGCGCCGATCTCGCCCGCGCTGGCGCGGCCGTCGGCGGGTTCGTGACGAGCCCGTTCTTCCCGGTGCTGGTGGCTGCCACCTTCGTGTGCGCGTGGACCGCGGTGGCACTCGTCCGCACACGGGCGCGGCGGCCGAGGTGGCGCTGGGAGCACGACGAGGACGAGTCCTGACCCTCTCTCGGCGGGAGCCGGCGGGGCCGGTTGCTCCGAAATCCGCACGCCGGGCCGCCTGACGGGGGACAATGGTGCCCGTGGAGCGGTCGATCGAGACCCAGGTCAGCCAGGCGGTGGACGCCTGGCTTCGTTGGCTGCCGCGGTGGGAGCCGGCGACGCATCGCGGCCGCGTCGCACCGTGTCGCCGCTGCTTCGGGTCGCCGGTGCTCTCGGCGGCCGGTCTCGGCGCCGACGTCCCGCACGGCGTTCAGCACGGCCTGTCGATCCGTATCAAGACGATCATCGATCACGCCGTCGCCGAGTACACCTCCCTCAACCTGCCGATGCTGCAGACGGAGCTCGACCAGCAGGCCGCCCGTAACCGCGCCCGCAGCTATCGCCCTGCCGAAGGGCTCGACCCGGAGTACGAGGGTCTGCCGATGGATCCGGAGCCCGTCCCCGGCGCCCCGTTCCTGTTCACCATCTCGGGCCTGGCCGATGAGGCCAACTCCGACGTTCCCGCCCTGCCGCCGCTCTCCGAGGAGGCCAAGGCCGCGCTGCGGCAGGAGGTGGGGCTGGCAGACGACTACGCGAACATGATCGGCAGGGAGGTCTGCAGTGTGCTGCTGCATCACCGGCTGCGGATCCAGGCGGCGATCGGGCAGTACGTGGAACCGCAGATCGCCGCGATGCTGGAGGAACTGACCCGCTCGCTGGACGCGCCGTTCGATCCGGGGCAGGAGACCGGCATCCCCGATCTGTGAGGCAATGGCCGTCCGCCCCTAAGGTGGACTCCATGACCAGCCCGACGATCGACACGTCGCTGCTGACCCTCATCGGGTTGCTGAGCGGCGTCATCGGCATCGCCCTGTACGTCTGGACGGCGCTGGCGCTCTCGGCGCTGTTCCGCAAGATCGGGGAGGAGTCGTGGAAGGGGTGGGTCCCCTTCCTCAACCAGGCGACCGTGCTGAAGTGGGGCGGCTTCAGTCCGTGGCTCATCCTGCTCCTGCTCGTGCCCGGGCTGGGCGCGTTGGCCATCCTCGTGCTGACGATCATCAGCGCACACCGCATCAATCCGGGCTTCGGCTACGGCACCGGCATGACGGTGCTCGCCGCGTTCCTCTTCGTCGTGTGGGCCAGCATCCTCGGGTTCGGTCCGGCGGCGTGGCGGGGCGCGCGCCCCGCCACAGCAGCGCCCCCCGTGTCGCCGCCCTCCGGCGGGATCGGCGGGCCGTCCCCGATGCCGGTTCCGCCGCGTCCGCCTCTGCCCGGCAC
>NZ_JASGDO010000059.1:0-80095 GCF_047607225.1 Microbacterium sp.
ATCGTCGCGGCGCCGTGGTGCGGATAGACGACCGTCTCGCCAACCTCAAAAAGCATGCAGTTATGTCCTTTCGGCAACCTCAAGGATACCACAGCGCAGATAGGGTAAGGTTCGCCGCCTGACCCCTCCTCCCTCACTCTCGCGCGCGCGTGAGCGCCGATGGGATCCGGCCTGCTCGGACACTAGACTGGTGGCGAAATCCCGCCCGGTTCCGCAGATGGAGCCGTGATCACGACGGAGGAACCGTGCACACCACCCCCCGCGCTGCGGCGCTGCGCCCGAAGACGTCCCGACTCGTCGCCGCCGTCGCGGTCGGCCTCGCGGTGGCACTGGGCTCGACCGGGTGCAGCATGATCTCCCCCCAGGCCACGACGATCGAGTACTCGGCGTCCGACGGGGTGAACGTTCCCTCCTCCGGTCCGCTGCTGGTGCGCAACGCCCTCATCGTCGCCGACGAGTCCGGATCGGCGGGCAACTTCATCGCGGCGATCATCAACGACACCGACTCCACCGAGACCCTCAACGTCGGCCTGAACGGTCAGCGCGCCACGGTCACCGTGCCGGCACGCACCACCGTCAGTCTCGGCGTCGACGGTGTCGAGCCCCTTCTCATCCAGGGCCTGGACAGCGCTCCGGGCACCGACGTGTCGGTCGCGTTCCAGTCCGGCGATGGTGAGGGTGTGGAGCTCGCCGTCCCCGTCCTCGACGGCACGCTGCCCCAGTACGCTCCGTTCGTCCCCGAGGGCTGACCGCTCAGGGCCCGACTGCCCAGGGCTGAGCGCTCAGGGCCCGACTGCTCAGGCCTCGAAGCGGTAGCCGAGGCCGCGCACGGTGAGCAGCATCGTCGGTTCGCTGGGGTTCTGCTCGATCCGCGAGCGGATGCGCTTGATGTGCACGTCGAGCGTCTTGGTGTCGCCGAAGTAGTCGCTCCCCCACACGCGATCGATCAGCTGCCCCCGGGTGAGCACACGGCCCGCGTTGCGCATGAGCACTTCCAGGAGCTCGAACTCCTTGAGCGGCATGGCGATCTCGGCTCCGTCGACGGAGACGGTGTGACGGTCGATGTCGATGCGCACGCGGCCGCCCTCGACGATCCTCTCGTCCATGTCGAGGTCCGGGCCCTCCGCACGGCGCAGGACAGCCCGCATCCGCGCGAGGAGCTCACGTGAGGAGTAGGGCTTCGTGACGTAGTCGTCGGCGCCCAGCTCGAGGCCCACGACGATGTCGACCTCGGAGTCCTTGGCCGTGAGCATGATGATGGGGATCTTGGACGTGGTCCGGATGACCCGGCAGACCTCCGTGCCGGGCATGCCCGGCAGCATGAGGTCGAGCAGGACGATGTCGGCGCCGCGCGCAGCGAACGCGTCGAGCGCCGTGGGACCGTCCTCGGCGATCTCCACCTCGAACCCTTCCCGCCGCAACAAGTAGGCGAGGGGGTCGGCGAGGTCCGGTTCGTCCTCGACGATCAGCACGCGGGTCATTTCTTGTCTCCCTTCGCCCGCGTGGCGCTGCGGGCGGATTCCGTGGTCTGGGACTTGCTGTCCTTCGGGGCGCGTTCCTTCGCGCGTTCCTTCGTCGCGCCGGACGTTCCCTTGCCGGAGGCGCCCTTGCCGGAAGCGCCCTTGGCGGCCTTGCTCCGGCGCCGCTTCTTCGACGGAACGTCCTGAGGAGCCGCGACGGTCTGCAACCGGACCGTGAACGTGGAGCCTCGGCCTGGGCGGGACCACAGTTCGATATCGCCGCCGTGACGCTGGATGGCGTGCTTGACGATCGACAGGCCGAGGCCCGTCCCGCCCGTCCGCCGCGAGCGGGCCTGATCCGCCCGGTAGAACCTCTCGAACACCCGCGCCTGCTCGCCTTCCGGGATGCCGATGCCCCGGTCGGTCACGGCGATCTCCACGGCGTCATCGACGAGCTTGACCCCGACTCCCACCGGCGACCCCGGCGGCGAGTAGGCGATCGCGTTGGCGACGAGGTTCGCGAACGCCTCGGTGAGCACCTGGACGTCGCCGCGGACGTACACCCCCCGCGCCCCGCCGCGCACCACCTCGATCCGCGCCGCGTCGGCAGCGACGGCCTGCGACTCGATGGCCGCCGTCAGCACCTCGTCGACGGCCACGTCGCGGAGCTCGGTGAGGTCGTCGGCCGCCTGCAGGCGCGACAGGTTCATGATCCGCGACGTCAACTGGCCGAGACGCCCGGCCTCCGCGGTGAGGCGGCCGGCGAAGTGCCGGACCTGCTCGGGGTCATCGGCCGCCGACTCGATTGCCTCCGCGAGAAGGGTGACCGCACCGACCGGGGTCTTCAGCTCGTGGCTCGTGTTGGCCACGAAGTCGCGGCGCATCTCCTCAACCCGCTCGCGTTCGGTGATGTCGCGGATCACCACCAGCGTCAGACGGGTCGTGATGACGCTGGCTCGCGCGGCGACCGAACGCAGCTCCGATCCCCGCCTCAACCGCAGCGTGTGCGACTCGGGTCGCCCCGTCGCGCGCGCCGACCGGACGAGGTCGCGCAGCTCGTCTCCTGCCAGGGTCTCACCCTCGGTCATTCCGAAGAGCTCGGCCGGGGCCGAGGCGGCCACGACGCGGAGCGAGGAGTCCACGACCACCGCGACATCGTCCATCCCCTGGAGGACGGCACGGGTCCCGTCGGGCAGATCGGTGGAGGCGCGGGCTCGCGCGGCGTCGCGAAGGCGCAACGAGAAGAGCAGCAGTGCCGCCAGCGCTCCCCCGATGAGGGTTCCCACGGCGAGCGCGATTAGCGCCAGCTGCGTTGAATCCATGCCCCCAGCGTAGAGTCGCAGAGACCGTCGAATGGGACGTCCGCCCGTGCTGGCGGGGGTCGCTCGATGAGAGTTCACCGACGCGGCACCATTCGTTAACCTTCGGAGGGGATGATCGCCGCGTCGCCGGACCGGCATCGTGCCGCGCCCGCGAGGAGAGAGGTTCCGCAGATGCGCGAAGTGTTCCACCAGTCGCTCGAAGACGTCCAGGCCCGCCTGGTCGAGATCGGTGACCTCGTGACCGTCGCCGTGGACAAGGCCACGCGCGCATTCGGCGCGAGCGACGTCGCCCTGGCCGAAGAGGTCATCGACGACGACCAGGTGATCGACGACAAGGCGATCGCCCTCGACGAGCTGGCCATCGAGATCCTCGCCCGGCAGCAGCCGGTCGCTCGCGATCTGCGGATCGTCGTCGCCGCCCTCCGGGTGAGCGCCTCACTGGAGCGCATGGGCGACATCGCGGAGCACATCGCTCAGCTGACGCGTATGCGCTTTCCCGAGCGTGCGATCCCGAAGGGGCTGAAGAGCACGTTCATCAAGATGGGCGAGCTCGACGTCGAGGTGGCGCGCACCCTGACGGAGCTGCTTCGCACCGAGGATCTCTCGCTCGTCGAGCGCCTGCGCTCGCTCGAAGAGGAACTGGACGACCTGCACCTCGCGATCTTCGAGAAGGTGCTCGGCGAGACCTGGAAGGGCGAGGCCGCGGCAACCGTCGATGCCACCCTGGCCAGCCGGTACCACGAGCGCTTCGCCGATCACGCGGTGTCGGTGGCGAAGAAGGTCGCCTACCTCGCGACGGGCGACTGGACGCCCGACACCAACTCGATCGCGATCATCGCCGCCGAGGGCTGACCGCCCCCCCTCTTTCGCCGAGAGCACATGCTCCCACCGAGCGCACACGTCTCGGACGCACGGAACATGTGCTCTCGATGAGAGCATGTGCTCTCGATGACGCCGCCGGGCGCGGACGCACTGATGTCGCGACGCGGGGCTACTTCTTGCCCTGCGCGGCGACGGCAGCGGCTCCCGCCGCGGCAGCCTCGGGGTCGAGGTACTCGCCGGGCCCGAGGGGCATGAAGTCCTCGCCCAGCTTGTAGACGAGCGGGATCCCGGTGGGGATGTTGAGCTCGGCGATGTCGGCGTCGCTGATCCCGTCGAGGTGCTTCACGAGACCCCGCAGCGAGTTGCCGTGCGCCGTGACGAGCACCGTCTTGCCGGCGGCGAGGTCGGGGATGATCGCACTCTCCCAGTACGGCAGCATGCGGTCGATCACGATCTTGAGCGACTCGGTTCGCGGGACCTCGCCGTCGATGCCCGCGTAACGAGGGTCGTGCACCTGGCTGTAGGGGCTGTCGTCGTCGAGGTCCGGCGGCGGGACATCGAACGAGCGCCGCCACAGCATGAACTGCTCGTTGCCGAACTCCTCGAGCGTCTCGGCCTTGTCCTTGCCCTGGAGAGCGCCGTAGTGACGCTCGTTGAGCCGCCACGAACGGGCGACCGGGATCCACAGGCGGTCCGCGGCGTCGAGGGCGATGTTCGCTGTCTGGATCGCGCGGGACAGCAGCGACGTGTGGAGGACGTCGGGCAGGAGCCCCGCCTCCTTCAAGAGCTCACCGCCGCGCTTCGCCTCGGCCTTGCCCTGGTCGGTGAGGCGGACGTCCACCCATCCGGTGAACTGGTTCGTCTTGTTCCACTCGCTCTGCCCGTGGCGGAGGAGGATCAGCGTGTACGGCGCGGTCATGTCGACCATCCTATCGAGCGGCTCCCTGCCATCATGGAGGGATGCCGCCGGAGAAAGTGCCCGGCCGAGTGGTCGGCCGGATCACCCGCGGCACGACCAACACCAACCGACTCCGCCGCGTCGATCGCTGGATCGCTCGGCACCCGGCGCTGCGTCGCACGGCGGATCCCCTCGTCGTCGACCTCGGCTACGGCGCCAGCGGCGTGACCGCCTTCGAACTGGAGGCGCGCGTGCGATCGGTGCGACCCGACGTGGAGGTCTGGGGGCTGGAGATCGAGCCGGCGCGCGTGGAGCGGGCGCGCGCGCAGCTCGCGCAGGTGCGGGCAGGCCGGGGTGTCTTCGCTCCGGACGCGCGCGTGGGGTTCGGCCGCGGCGGGTTCGAGGTTCCCACGCCGGAGGGGCGCGCGCCGGTCGTGATCCGCGCGTTCAATGTGCTGCGGCAGTACGACGAGGCCGACGTCGCCGACGCGTGGGGGCGCATGTGCGCACGGCTCCAGCCCGGCGGCATCCTCGTGGAGGGGACGTGCGACGAGCTCGGCCGGATCTGCACGTGGATCGAGGTCGGGGCAGACGGCACACCTCGGAGCCTCACGATCTCGCTGCGTCTGTCGGGGCTGGACTCTCCTGCCGTCGCCGCCGAACGCCTCCCGAAGGCGCTCATCCATCGCAACGTCCCCGGCGAGCCCGTGCACGCCTTCCTCACCGCGCTCGACGAGGAATGGACGCGGGCCGTCGCCGCATCGGCGTTCGGGCCGACACAGCGATGGCGTACGGCTCTCGAGGCTCTGGTGGCCGGCGGATGGCCGGTGGGAGCCCGGTCGCGCTGGCGCCTCGGGGAGCTCACTGTGCCGTGGGAGGTCGTCGCTCCCGCCGAGTGACCCCCGTGGCGCGCTGTGATCGTGACGTCGATCGCGGCCTCAGGTGCGCGGCAAGGCGGCACGGGCTTCCGCGGCGGGCATTCCTGCGGCCGTCAGCAGGTCGACGGCGAGGGGCCGCAGCGCTGCCAGGAGGGTGACGTCGACCGTTCCGCCGTCGGCCGTCAGCGCCGCCGGGTCGAGCCGGCCCGCCACCGCTCGCAGCGCCTCGCGCGCGAGCGGCTCGAAGGAGATGTCGTCGAGGGAGTCGGAGATCAGCCGGGCGCCGGCGGCCAGTTCGTTGAGGAGGTCCGCTGCGACGGGCCGTGGTCGTCCGTCGTCGCATGCGTAGACGGAGCGCCGCGCGATGACGCGGAGATTGCGCACGGCGAGGTCGAGATGCGTGCGGATGCGTTCGTGGCGGTGCAGCTCGGCGCGCTGTCGGTGCAGGAACGGCGAGATGCGCGCGATCGCCCGTCCGGAATCCAACGCCACCGACCAACGATCGATCAGCCCCTGCAGCGCTCGAGCCTTCTGCAGTCCACGTTCCGCTCTCACTCGGTCTCCGCGGTGGAGGGCCTGGACGAGGGTGCGGCTCGCGTCGCCGAATGCGCTCAGCAGCAGTCGTCCTTCGCGGGTGACGGTTCGCAGCGGGCGCCGTGGCACGAGTGCGGTGACCAGGAGCGCGGCCACGCCCCCGATGACCCCGTCGATGAGACGCAGGAAGGGCGCATTGGCCGGGATCACCATCACGATCGCGGACTGGATGGCGGCGGCGATGGCGAACCCGGCCTGCGGGGAGAGGAAACGGGCGACGAGGAGGCTCGCGGCCAGCGTCGCGACGAGCTGCCACCAGCCGGTTCCCGCCGCGACGAGGATGAGCTCGGCGATCAGGATCCCGACGATCATGCCGACCACGGTCTCCAGCACGCGACGCGGGCGCGCGTCGCCGACGAGCCCGAGGCTCGAGATCGTGACGGTGACCGCGAGGAGCGGAGCGGCGTGACCGAGGACGAAATGCGCGAAAGCGTAGGCTGCGCCGGCGGCCACGATGATCTGGAGGACCCCCGGCCCGGACTCTCGGATCCGCGCCAGCCCCGGGCGCACATCGACACGGGTCCGCCATCCGACCCGCACCGATGTCGTGGGCACGGACCCGGTGGAGGGCTGGGCGGGCTCGGACGCCTGCGGCGCACTCACGCGCGGCTACCGGCGGCGCGACAAGCGCGGCAGACGCGGGATCGCGGCGGTGCGACCGGCGTCCGGCGGAACGATCTGCTCCTGCGCGGCGGAGATCACGCCTCCGTCGACCTCGACGGTGACGGGAGTGTCCGTCGGCGTCGTCCGCTTCACGAGGGCCAGGGCGATCGGCCCCTCCTCGAAGTGCCGCGCGACCGAGGTCACCGCGCCGACGACGTCTTCACCGACGCGCACGTCGGCGCCCGGCTCGGGAAGGACGGCGTCGCTGCCGTCGAGCTGCAGAGCGACGAGCCGTCGCGGCGGGTGTCCCAGGTTGTGGACCTTCGCGACGGTCTCCTGCCCGCGATAGCACCCTTTGGAGAGGTGGACGGCGGTGCGGAGCCAGTCGAGCTCGTGCGGGAGCGCCCGGCCGTCGGCTTCGGCGCGCTGCCGCGGACGCCATGCCGCAACCCGCAAGGCATCGGCCGCGAGAGTGCCCGCCAACGCGATCTCGCCCCGTGCCACCGCCTGCGCCAGTTGCACCTCGCCGGCTCGGGGGACGATCGCCTCGACCCAGTCGCGCTCGGTTCCCGGATGCGGCTCGACAGCCGCGTATCCCCAGCCGCCGACCGAGACGGCCGGCCACGGGTCGGCCCAGGTCGTGACGACCCCGGCCTCGGTCGGCAGCCCGGCGATGGCGGCCGCCGTGCCGCCGATCACGGCGTACGCCTCGGAGACCTCTTGCGGATCGACCCGCAGCCGAAAGCGCATCCGGACGAGCCACGCCAGGAGGCTCGCGGCGTCGTCGCGGTCGACGATGAGCCACGTCCGCTCGCAGTCGTCCACGACGGCCGCCGCGTGCTCGACATGGCCCTGGGGGTCGAGCACGAGCAACTCGGTGCTGGTGCCGGGTGCGAGGGCGGCGAGCGCCTGGGACGTCAGGGAGTCGAGCCAGCTCAACCGGTCCTCACCCGAGACCGTCAGCACGGCGCGATCGCCGAGAGGCGCGAGCGCCTCGCCGCCGGCGAGCATGCGCTGCTCGCGCAGCGGGTTTCCCACGTGCAGCAGGACGTCACCGTCCCACACGGTCGCGGGAAGCTCGGCGAACGGGGAGGACATCACTCGGCCCGCGCAAGTCGCGCGGATGCATGCGAGGCGAGCCCGCCGCCGAGAGCCGCGATGTCCCACGCCCAGAGGAGGTGACCGTCGACATAGCCGTACATGCGCGTCGCGGCACCGTACGCCTTGGCGCTCTCGGGACGCACGACGGCATCGGTCGCGAGGTCGATGCGGGGCCCCTGCACCTGGCCGACGTAGACCTCGCTCACGCCGTCGGAGTGGACGATGGCGACTTCGAGATCGAAACCGCCGTTGGCGTTTCGGAGCGCCTCGACGTCGTCGACGGTGCGCGGGGCCGACCGCGACGTGAGGGCGGGAAGCAGAGCCGGTCCGGCGTCTTCATCGGAAGCGGGACGCGCCAGACGCCAGTACCCCTGCTCGGCGACGAGAGGGGTGCGGTGGTCGTCATCGCCGATCAGCCATGCGCTGGCCGCGTAGTTGACGTAGTCGCCGCCATCGTGACTGAAACTCACGCGATGCGCGAACTCGCCGCTGAAGTGGTGATCGGCCGCCTCGTAATCGATGACGCCGGTGCCCTCCCAGACTCCCAACAGCCACGACAGCGGGACGATGTCGGCGGGAAGGTCGGTAGGCAGGTCGATCACGGGATCAGCGCTGGCCGCGGTACAGGTTCTTCAGAACGACGGCCGACACGAACACGATCGCCAGCGACGCGAGCCCGAGCAGCCCGACGAAGAACAGTTCGAGTGCGATGAGGTCCATGTGTCCACTCTACGCCGTGGCGCACCGCGGAGCGGCGCGGCGTCGGCTCATCCGGAGAAGAGTGTCGCGAGGCCCAGCCCCACGCCGATCAGGCCCATGACGAAGAGGGAGCCGATCATGCTCAGCGCCATGCGCTGGATGAAGCCCTGCGATCGCCCCGACCACAAGTGCACCGCGAAGGCGATCGGCACGATGAGGCCCATCCCCACCCCCATCCACGCGGCTCGCCAGTCGGGTTCGGCGAGCGCGCCCACCAGGACCGCCAGCGCTGCCGCGATCCCCCACACCACGAACACCCCGATCAAGGTGTGGCGGGGAGCGATCAGCGGCGAAGTCACTCCGCCATTGTGACGCACTCGAGCCCGATGTGACGCACTCCGCGCCTGCGGCGAGGTCATAAGATGAACTCACGGTTCCGGCATCCGGACCGGGAGGGATGCCCTTGGCTCAGCTGCTCGTCTTGAGTTCCGCCGCGAACGGCGGAGCGGTGCTCCCCGCGCTCGAGTTGCTGAGTCACCGCGTCCGCCAGATCCCCGCCGAGCCGGCGCAACTGGTGAACGCTCCCAGCGCCGACGTCATCTTCGTCGATGCGCGCGTCGACCTCGTCGGCGCCAAGTCGCTCTGCAAGATCCTCAACACGACCGGCCTCGACGCCCCGCTGATGCTCGTGGTCACCGAAGGCGGCCTCACGGCGGTCTCGCCCGATTGGGGCATCGACGACGTGATCCTCGTGGGCGCTGGGCCCGCGGAGGTCGACGCACGGATCCGTCTCGTGATCGGTCGCCTCACGAAGGACCCGGTCTCCACCCGCATCCAGACCTCGGGAATCTCGATCGACGAGTCGTCGTACTCGGCCAAGGTCCACGGAAAGCCCCTCGACCTCACGTACAAGGAGTTTCAACTCCTCCACTTCTTCGCGACGCATCCGTCGCGGGTGTTCACGCGGGAACAGTTGCTGAGCGAGGTGTGGGGCTACGACTACTTCGGCGGCACCCGCACCGTCGACGTGCATGTACGACGCCTGCGGGCCAAGCTCGGCGACATGGAGCAGTTGATCGGCACGGTCCGCAACGTCGGCTACCGCTTCAACGTGTACGAGGACGACCAGCTGCCCGCGCCCCGCGAGCGTTCCGACGCGTGAACGGTTAACGCGCCGGTCACCTGCTCCTGCAAGGATGAGGGAATGATCGACACCGAGGTACTCGACTCCGGCCTGGGCGACGCCGACGACGACGACTTCGACACCGCCGCCGAGGTCGACGACTCCCAGCTCCCCGACCACCGGTACCTCGACCGCGAGGTGAGCTGGCTCGCCTTCAACCAGCGCGTGCTGGAACTGGCCGAAGACCCGACCCTCCCGGTGCTCGAGCGGGCGAACTTCCTCGCCATCTTCGCGAGCAACCTCGACGAGTTCTTCATGGTCCGCGTCGCCGGCCTCAAGCGCCGCATCATGACGGGACTGGCCGTTCCGACCAACGTCGGGCGTTCACCGCAAGAGGTCCTCGCCGACATCTCGGCCGAGGCCCACGCGCTGCAGCTCCGGCACGCCGCGGCGTGGGAGGAGCTGGTCAAGCCGGCGATGTCGGAGGCCGGCATCGACATCGTGTCGTGGGACGACTTGTCCGACGACGATCGCGCCGACCTCTACGACTACTTCCAGGCGCAGGTCTTCCCCGTCCTCATGCCGCTGGCCGTCGACCCCGCGCACCCGTTCCCCTACATCTCAGGGCTCTCGCTCAACCTCGCGATCCGCATCCGCAACGCCCGCACGGGGCGGCAGGAGTTCGCGCGACTCAAGGTGCCGCCCATGCTGCCGCGCTTCGTCGCCCTGCCCCGTTCGGAGTCCGGTGCGCGCTACCTGCCGCTGGAAGAGCTCATCTCCAACAACCTGGGAGATCTGTTCCCCGGAATGGAGATCCTCGAGCACCACGCGTTCCGACTCACCCGCAACGAGGACGTCGTCATCGAGGAAGACGAGACCGAGAACCTCATCCAGGCGCTGGAGGCGGAGCTGCTCCGCCGTCGCTTCGGGCCGCCCATCCGGCTCGAGGTCACCGACTCGATGGACGACGTCACCCTCGACCTGCTCCTGAACGAGCTCACGATCACGGAGCAAGAGGTCTATCGCCTCCCCGGCCACCTCGACCTGCGGGGGCTGTTCGACCTCGCCCGCATCGATCGGCCGGAGCTGCGCTACCCCGCGCACGTGCCGACGACAGCCATGGCGTTCCAGCCGGCGGAGCAGAACGGCCGAGCAGACCTGTTCGCCGCCATCCGCAAGGGCGACGTGCTGGTGCACCACCCCTACGAGTCGTTCAACACGAGCGTGGTCGCCTTCCTCGAACAGGCTGCGCGCGACAAGCACGTGCTCGCGATCAAGCAGACGCTCTACCGCACGTCGGGTGACAGCCCGATCGTCGAAGCGCTCATCGATGCCGCCGAGAACGGCAAGCAGGTGCTCGCCCTCGTCGAGGTCAAGGCACGGTTCGACGAAGCGGCCAACATCGTGTGGGCGCGCAAGCTCGAGAAAGCGGGCGTCCACGTGGTCTACGGGCTCGTGGGGCTGAAGACCCATTGCAAGCTCCTCCACGTCATCCGCGAGGAAGACGGGATGCTCCGCAGCTACAGCCACATCGGCACCGGGAACTACAACCCCAAGACCAGTCGCCTGTACGAGGACTTCGGGCTGTTCACCTCCGACGAGCAGGTGGGTCGCGACCTCACGCGCCTGTTCAACGAGCTGTCGGGATATGCGATCGAGAAGAAGTTCAAGCGACTGCTGGTGGCGCCCCTCCACTTGCGCAAGGGACTGCTTCGCCAGATCGACAAGGAACGACGCAACGCGATCGCCGGCAAGCCCGCCCATATCCGCATCAAGGTCAACTCGATGGTCGACGAGCAGATCATCGACGCCCTGTATCGCGCGAGTCAGGCCGGCGTCCGCGTCGACGTGTGGGTGCGCGGCATCTGCTCCCTCCGCACCGATCTCGACGGGGTCAGCGACAACATCACGGTGCGCTCGATCCTCGGCCGCTATCTGGAGCACTCGCGGATCTTCGCCTTCGCCAACGACGGCGACCCTCAGGTGTACATCGGCAGCGCCGACATGATGCACCGGAACCTGGATCGCCGGGTGGAGGCGCTCGTCCGGGTGACCGCGCCGGCCCACGTCAAGGAGCTCATCGATCTGTTCGACAGTGCCATGGCCGACACCACCAGCTCATGGCACCTCGGTGACGGTGGCGCGTGGACTCGCCACAGCACCGATGCCGACGGCACCCCGCTGACCGACCTGCAGGAGAAGACGATGACCCAGATCCAGCGCCGTCGCCGCGCTCGCGCGGTGCGATGACCGATACGGCGGTCTACGCGGCCGGAGGCGTGGTCTGGCGCCTGGTCGAGGGCAAGCTCAAGGTGCTCGTCATCCACCGCACCGCCTACGCGGATGTCACCCTACCCAAGGGAAAGGTGGATCCCGGCGAGATGCTCGCCGAGACGGCGGCTCGGGAGATCTTCGAGGAGACCGGGATCCGGGTCTCCCTCGGCATCCCGGTGGGGGTGTCGCGGTACCGCATGCCCAACAAACGGCAGAAGATCGTCCACTACTGGTCCGCGGAGGCCACCGACAAGGCCATCCGAGAGTCGGCGTTCGTTCCGAACAAGGAGATCGCCGCGATCGAGTGGGTGGGCCCCAAGCGGGCCCTCAAGCACTTGAGCTACCCGGTCGACGTCGAGATCCTGGAGAACTTCCTCAGGTTCGTCGACGACGGCATCCTCGCGACCTTTCCGATCGTGGTGCTCCGGCACGCGAAGGCCACTCCCCGCGAGGAATGGGACGGTGCGGACGCGGCCCGCCCCCTCACAGCCCGGGGAACGAAGCAGTCCTCGGCGATCGTCGGCCCCCTGCGGGCCTTCGGGGTCCGCAAGATCGTCTCGAGCGATGCGGTGCGGTGCGTCACCACCGTGACTCCGCTCGCGGCGGCCCTCGGCAGGCCGATCGAACGCACTCCCCTCATCAGTCAAGACGCGTGGGAGGAGGGCGCCGCGGATGCCCGCGCGGTCATCGGCAAGCGCGTCCGCGCACGCAAGCCCGCGGTGCTCTGCAGCCACGGCCCCGTGCTCCCCGACATCCTCACCGAGCTCGCCCTGGCGACCGGAACCCTGCGTGGCTCGTACCTCGGGAGCGCGTCGTCTCTCGAAGTGGGCGCGTTCTCCGTCGCGCACCTCTCCGCGACCAATCCGGGCTCAGGGATCGTGGCGATCGAGACGCACGCGCCCAAGGTCTGACGCGAATCACCGGCCGACCGGCATCCGTGGCTCAGTCGCCGCTCGTGCACCAGTCTCGGAAAGAGGCGTCCTTCCAATACCGGGTGTTGTAGTGGATTCCGACGTTCCACGTTCCGTCCTTGCGCTGCACCGACACTCGAGTGAAGCACCGCAAGCCGGCGTCGATCATCGGGCCTGCGCCGACTGTGCCCGACCCTGCCGCGACATACGCCCACGACGTGTCATATTCGGATCCCCCGACCTTTGTGATCATCCGATGCTGGATGCGCACTCGGCAGTCCTTCGGCGCGTTGACCCAAGGCTGATATCGGGTGCCCAGGGATTCCCAGGGCGACACCCAGAAGGATCCGCCACTCGTGCACCTGTTCGTGCCGACCACGATCTCACAGCCTCCCCCTGATGTGCATCCGCTCCGCCAGTCGCCCGTCGCGGCAGCCGACCGCTGGGTCGGCAGGATAACGAGCAAGAGTGTGATGACGACGGTCAGAGCGGCGAGTCCTTTGACGCGGGAATCTCGGGCCTGCGCGAAAAAAACTCGAGTGTGTGCGAACACGATGCTCGACTTTGGGCCCGAGAGTAGGGGCGACAGAGCTTCCATGGTGAGGAGATTCGAGGTGTTCACCTAGTCGTCGCCCCGTCGACACCTGTGGAAGCGCGGCGTCATCGACGTCGATCGGCCGCCGGCCCGAGACTCCCGCGGCGACGTTGCCGGCCGACCGGCATCCGTTCACCTCCCGTTTACCGGCACAGCGCACTCTCTTAAGAGTCGATGTCTACCGTCACGGACGAGCCCTGCACCGGGCTACTACCTGACAACGTGAGGATTCACAGTGAAGCTCAACCGCATCGCCCAGCTGGGCGCTGTTGCCGCCGTCGCGGCTCTCGCACTCACCGGATGCGCCGCCAACGAGCCGGCGGGCAACGGCTCGACCAACTCCCCCGGCGGGTCGTCGTCGGCACTGTCGGGAACGCTGAACGCGACCGGAGCCTCGTCGCAGGATGCTGCGCAGCAGGCGTGGATCGCTGCCTTCCAGACCGCCAACAGCGGCGTCACGATCAACTACCAAGCCACGGGATCCGGAGTGGGTCGCGACAACTTCCTCGCCGGCGGACAGTCGTACATCGGCTCGGACCGCGCTTTCGACGACAGTGAGATCGCCGCAGGCGGCTTCGGCTCTTGCGCCTCCGACGCCATCGTCGAGGTTCCGGTCTACATCTCGCCGGTCGCGATCATCTTCAACCTCGAGGGAATCGACTCGCTCAACCTCGACGCCACCACCGTCGCGAAGATCTTCAACGGCGACATCACCAAGTGGAACGACCCGGCCATCGCCGCCGACAACGAGGGTGTCACGCTGCCCGACGAGGCGATCGCTCCCGTCCACCGCTCCGACCCGTCGGGCACGAGCGACATCTTCACCGGCTACCTGGCGTCGGTCGCGCCGGACGCCTGGCCCCACGAGGCCTCGGACGAGTGGCCGCTGTCATCGGGCGAGGCCGCACAGGGCACCTCGGGCGTCGTCGCCGCCGTCAAGGCCGGCGCGGGAACCATCGGGTACGCCGACGCGTCGCAGGCTGGCGGCCTCGGCACCGTCGCTGTCAAGGTGGGCGACGAGTTCGTTCCCTATTCGTCTGAGGCCGCTGCCGCTCTGGTCGACGCATCCCCGCTGGTCGAAGGCCGCAGTGCCGGTGACCTCGTGTTCGATGTCGACCCCTCGGCCGCTCCGGCAGGCTCCTATCCGATCGCACTGGTCAGCTACCTGATCGCGTGCGAGAAGTACGACGACGCCAACACCGCCGCGGTCGTCAAGGCCTACTTCGATTACGTGACGAGCGCAGACGGCCAGAAGGTCGCCGCCGATGCCGCAGGCTCGGCGCCCCTTTCGGACGGCCTCCGCGAGAAGATCTCGGCCGCGATCGATCTGATCGGCTGACACCACCCGCCGATGCGTGATGCCCCGGCCCGCACGGACGGGCCGGGGCATCACCCCGGAACACCGCAGGTCTGAGGAGAAGATGACAACCACCACCCCGGCGCCCCCGAGTGCGCGGCCCGCCACCCCCACCGCCAAACGGCGACTCGGAGACGTGTTGTTCTCCGGCACCGCTCTCGGCGCCGGGGTGCTGATCCTCGGCATCCTGGTCGCGGTCACGGTGTTCCTCGTGGCCCAGTCGATCCCCGCGCTGACCGAGGATCCTGCCGACAACCCGATCCTCAAGGGCCAGAGCTTCCTCGCCTACGTCGGCCCGCTCGTGTTCGGCACGATCTGGGCCGCCTTTCTCGCCCTCCTGTTGGCTGCCCCGCTGAGCATCGGCATCGCTCTGTTCATCTCGCATTACGCACCACGGCGAATGGCGGCTCTGCTGGGCTATGTCATCGACCTTCTGGCCGCGATCCCCTCGGTCGTTTTCGGATTGTGGGGCTACTCGGTCCTCGCCGGCTTCGTTCAACCGCTCTACGTGTGGCTGAATGCGAACGTCGGTTGGTTCCCCCTCTTCAGCGGCGACCCGTCCAAAACGGGGCGCACCATCCTGACGGCGGCGATCGTGCTGGCTGTGATGGTGATCCCGATCATGACGGCCATCTGCCGTGAGGTGTTCCTGCAGACCCCGAAGCTCCACGAGGAGGCGGCACTCGCCCTCGGATCGACTCGCTGGGAGATGATCCGGATGGCGGTCTTCCCCTTCGCCCGCGGCGGCATGGTCTCCGCAGCAATGCTCGCCCTCGGCCGCGCCCTCGGCGAGACGATGGCCGTCACGATGGTGCTGTCGGCGTCCGGCGTGGTCACGTTCGAGGTACTGACATCGACCAACCCCACTCCGATCCCTGCGAACATCGCCCTCAAGTTCGGTGAGGCGCACGGCACCGGCGTGAACGCCCTCATCGCGACCGGCCTCATCCTCTTCATCGTGACCTTCGCCGTCAACGCGCTTGCCCGCTGGATCGTCAGCCGTCGCGCCGAGTTCTCTGGAGCAAACTGATGGCCACCCTCACCTCCACACCCTCGGTCGAGCGCACCAAGGGCCCGAACACGCTGACCGCAGGGCAGCTGCCCGCCTGGCTGCCGTGGGTTCTCCTCGTTCTGGGTCTCGCCCTCGCGGGCACGTTCTTCGCCATTCTCAACTTCCGCGGGGAGCCCCGCGACTTCAATGTCGCAGGGACCATCTTCTTCGGCTTCCTCATCTTCGCGATCGGGCTCGTGGTCTTCTCGACGATCGTCGAGAGTCGGCGTCGGGCCGTAGACCGCCTGGCTACGGTGCTCGTCAGCTTCGCCTTCGCGGTCGCCCTGATCCCGCTGATCTCGCTGCTCTACACCGTCGTGGTCGACGGAATAGCACGCTTCGACGTGACCTTCTTCACCTGGACGATGCGCAACGTCGTCGGCGAAGGCGGAGGCGCGCTCCACGCCATCTGGGGGACCCTGCTGATCACCCTCGCCGCCACGATCATCTCGGTGCCGATCGGCCTGCTGACCTCGATCTACCTCGTCGAGTACGGTCGCGGTCGACTCGCGCGGGCCATCACCTTCTTCGTCGACGTGATGACAGGTATCCCCTCCATCGTCGCTGGTCTGTTCATCGTCGCACTGTTCACGTTGCTGATCGGACCCGGTCGCTACATGGGGATCATGGGAGCCCTGGCCCTGACGGTCTTGATGATCCCTGTCGTCGTGCGCTCCAGCGAGGAGATGTTGCGACTCGTTCCGAACGAGCTGCGCGAAGCCTCGTACGCCCTGGGCGTGCCGAAGTGGCTGACGATCGCCAAGGTCGTCCTGCCGACCGCGATCGCCGGCATCACGACGGGCGTGATGCTGTCGATCTCGCGGGTGATCGGCGAGACGGCGCCGCTGCTGCTGACCGCCGGATTCACGACGTCGCTGAACACCAACCTGCTCGATCAGCCCATGATGACCCTTCCGGTCTTCGTCTACACGCAGTTCCAGAACCCAGGGACCAACGTCGACGCCGCGCTGGCCCGAGCGTGGGGCGCCGCCCTCACCCTCATTCTCATCGTCATGGCGCTCAACCTCATCGCACGCTTCGTCGCGAAGAAGTTCGCCCCCAAGTTCGGCCGCTGACGGCCCCTCGAGAAAGAACCGACGTGTCCAAGAGCATCGAAGTCAACGACCTCAACGTGTACTACGGCGACTTCCTCGCCGTCGAGGGCGTGTCCCTCGAGATCGAACCGCGGAGTGTGACGGCCTTCATCGGCCCGTCGGGGTGCGGCAAGTCCACGTTCCTGCGCACCCTCAACCGCATGCACGAGGTGATCCCCGGTGCCCGAGTGGAGGGCGAGGTGCTGCTCGACGGCGAAGACCTGTACGGCGCGGGCGTGGATCCCGTGCTCGTGCGGCGTCAGATCGGGATGGTCTTCCAGCGCCCCAACCCGTTCCCCACGATGAGCATCAAGGAGAACGTGCTGGCGGGCGTGAAGCTCAACAACAAGAAGATCTCCAGGAGCGACGCCGATGCTCTCGTCGAGCAGTCGCTGCGGGGGGCAAACCTCTGGAACGAGGTCAAGGACCGCCTCGACAAGCCCGGCTCGGGGCTCTCCGGCGGACAGCAGCAGCGTCTGTGCATCGCACGGGCGATCGCCGTGTCGCCCGACGTCCTGCTGATGGACGAGCCGTGCTCCGCCCTCGACCCGATCTCGACCTTCGCGATCGAGGAGCTCATACAGGAGTTGAAGAAGGAGTACACGATCGTCATCGTGACCCACAACATGCAGCAGGCCTCCCGCGTGAGCGACAAGACCGCCTTCTTCAACATCGCCGGCACCGGCAAGCCCGGCAAGCTCATCGAGTACGACGAGACCGGCACGATCTTCACCACACCGTCGGTCCAGGCCACCGAGGACTACGTCTCCGGCCGCTTCGGCTGATCGCGGCCCGCAATCCTGCTTCCTGCTTCCTGCTTCCTGTTTCCTGCTTCCGGGACACAACGGCGGACGACCGGGCCAACACGCCGCCCTCACCGCCGCGGAGGCCGGCGTGTCGCTCGCTCGATCCGCCGTTGTGCACACGCCAGCTCCCGCGCGGATGTGGGTACCCCGGGTGCGTCGGTTCCTCCCCGGGTGCCCCGGCTCCTCCCCCGCCATGATTCGACATGCGATGTGCACGGTGAGCCCGACGCGGCACTGGGCCCTCTCCGCCGCAGGGACATGGTGGACGCATGTGTGTGCCGTCGATCGCCGTCCAGCGCTACCGCGAGCTGCGCGCGGCAGGCCTCTCGCGCTCAGCCATCCGCAGAGCCGTCGCCGCGGGCGACCTGCACCATTTGCGCCGCGGCGTGTACGCCTCGGCAGACGCGTGCGCGGAGGTCATGATCGCTGCGACGCATGGTGGAGCGCTCGCCTGCGTGTCGGCGGCACGGCACTGGGGGTTGTGGGTGCTCGAAGAGCCCGGCAACGTCCACGTCTGGCTCCATCGCGACGGACATCGTCGGCATGCGGAGGACCCGTGCACCTGCGTCGAGCACTGGGACGAGGGCACTCGCGATGCCTTCGCCCTCCCGTCCGCCGCCCGTGTCCTGCGTCAGATCCTGGCATGCGCAGGTGTGGAGGCATTCTTTGTGGCGCTGGAGTCCGCACGACGCACGGGAATCGTCGGGCCGGCCGCCCTTCGCTGGCTGACCAGTCACATCGGCGGCGAAGGTCGTGAAGCAGTTGCGTTGTCCCGTGACGATGCCGACAGCGGGCTGGAATCGCTCTTCCGCTGGCGCCTGCGGCATCACGGCCTGACCGTTCGCACCCAGGTTCGTATCGTCGGCGTCGGAGTGGTCGACGTCCTCGTCGGCGACCGGCTCATCGTGGAGACCGATGGCAAGGCAAATCACGACAGCCCTTCCCTGCGCCACAAAGATCTCCTGCGTGATGCGCACGCGGCGCTCTGGGGCTACGTCACTCTGAGATTCGACTACGCGATGATCGTTCACGAGTGGGATCTGGTGGAGTCCGCGATTCTCGCGTCCGTGGCCTCCGGGCACCATCTCGTGCCCGGTCGATGAGTCCGCCTCGGTGGGTCCGCCTAGGTGGGTCCGCCCGGGAAGCGAGGCGGCCGCCGATCAGCGACACATCGGCGGATGGGAGAGCCGACACGCCGGGCGCGGGCCACGAAGCATCGGCGTGCCGGCCCGGCCGTCCGCCGTTGTGCATCACGGCACGGCACGGAACGACACCCGCTCGGCCCCGGCCTCGGCCTCGGCACCGGCTCGGCATCACGGCACGGGCACGACACCCGGCCGCGTCAGTCCCGGCGGCCGAGGAGGTAGTGGTTGAGCGTCGAGGTGATCGCCGGGTCGTGGGGAATCGCTCGTCCGTCCACCGCCGTGATCGGAGCGGCCAACCGCACGCTGGACAGAAGCCACGCGGCATCGGCGGCGAGCAGGTCGGCGACGGGAATCGGCTCGTACGCCGTCTCGTAGCCCTCGCTCTGGAGGAAGCCGAAGAGGCTCCGCTGCGTGGTGCCGTGGAGGATACCGGCGTGCGGTTCCGGGGTGACGAAGGTGGCCCCTCGGCGCACGACGACCGACGCGGTCGGGGCCTCCAGAACATAGCCGTCAGTGGTGACGAACACGGCGTCGTCGGCGCCACGTCGCTTCGCCTCACGGATCGCGGCCATGTTCACCGCGTACGAGAGGGTCTTCGCGCCAAGGAGGAGCCAAGGCGCCCGCGCGGGCACGTCGCTCGCAAAGCCGCGGTCGAGCGTGGCCACCCGGACGCCGGACGTGCGCGCGGTGGCGAAGTCAGCCGCGTCGGCGACCGTGACCCAGGCGGTCGGGCCGGATCCGTGTTCCACACCGCGACTGAGGATCAGCTTGACCACGGCCTCCCCCGAGCCCGCATGGGCCACGGCGAGTTCGACCGCCTGCCGCCACTGCGCGAGGTGTGGGCGGGGCAGCTCGCACAACTCCGCCGAGTGCTCGAGGCGAGCGAGATGCGCCTCGACTTCCTGGGCATGACCGCCGATCACGCCGATCGACTCGAACACCCCGTCGCCGCGCTGGGCAGCAAGATCACCGACGCTGAGGCCCGGAGCGAGCGGATCGACCTCGGTGAAGGTCTCGCGAAAGTCGCTGCGCGCGTCGGTTTCCGACGCCGGGACCAGGAGAAGAGCGAAGCGCCAGGCCATTCCCTGAGCCTACGCGCCACACACCGCGGACTCAGGCTCATCGGCCTCACGGGGCGTCGCCCGAGGGAGAGGCCAGGAATAGCCTGCGCGGCCCCTCCGTTACAATGGAACAGCCGGGCCGCAGTAACCCCGGGCTCCAACTTCTGCCGCTGCGAGCGGCCTCGCGCCGAGAGGCGTTCCTGCGGTCCGGCACTTCTTTTTCCCGCTGCGGGCGGGTGGAGACGCTGCGTCGCCGCTCACGACAGCGAGGCCACAACCGTCAGGTCAGCGCATCGCGGCGCCACAGCGCGGCCGCCGCCCCGAGGTCCTCCGCGAACGTCGTCAGCCGGAGCGCGCGGGCGGTGAACGCCGTCGCACGGTCGGGCTCGGTGTGATCGTGGTCATCGGCGAGGTCGGCGGCACCGGCCGCCTCGACGCGACAGAACGAGGCGGCGCGCTCCAGAGCGACGGCGAAATCCCCGCTGAACACGCCGCGCAGGATCTCATCGCTCAACGAGACGAGCTCATCCGGCCCTGCGGGCGTGGGGGCGCCGGCCACCACGTCGTCGGCCGACGCGAGCCGCACCCGGCCCCGCTCGTACAACAGGGCGGCGGTACGCGCATCGTCGTGGACCATGAGCTGGAGCAGGTAGATCCGCCACAGCGTTCCCGGCAACGACTTCGCCGGCGAGCGCGACCAGAGCTCGGCGATCGTGTCGATCCCGTGCTGATCGGTGAAGCTCACGAGCCTGTCCACGGCGCCATCGGCCGGCTGCTCCCGCACGCGCGACAACAACGCCACGGCCGTGGCGTGAGCGACGCGCGACACCTCCGCCGGGTCCTCGGCGCTGAAGAGGCGGTCGAGCATCTCGGCGGGGCGGCGGACGGGCTTGTGGAACGAACGCGGGTCGTCAGACATCGCGTTCCAGGGTACCGGCGGCCGGGTGGCCCGGCTCCGCAGGACCGGTCAGCTGGTCTCGGACGGTACCGCGACGATCGGGTCGGTGGTCGGCTTCCCGTCCGGAGATCCGCCGCGCTGCTCCACCGTCACGGCGATGGTGTCGCCCGGCTTCATCGAGCCCACGAGCTGCGCGGTGGCCTCGCCGTCGCTGGCATCGAAGGTGCCCGCGGCGATCGGGGTGTCGTCACGGACGAACCACAGCTCGAACGTGCGGTCTTCGGCGATCTCTGGCATCCCCTTCGCCACGAAGACGGCTTCGCCGAGCGACTCCGACCAATGGAGCGACGCCTGCCCGTCCTCACCCATCCGGGTGGTCACGGACTGTGCGTCGGGCTGGGACTCGATCTGCGCGAGCAGCTGAACGGCCGGAGGCGTGCGCAGTGAATCGGAGATCGCCCCGACGCCCCAGCCGATTCCGACCAAGAGCGCGACGGACGCGACGAGCGCGAACAGTCCACGGGTCCAGTTGCGGCGCTGGATCGCCTGCACCACCTCGGTGGGAGGAGCGGCATCTGCGGACGGCGCCTCCGGCGACGGGGCATCCGAGGCGGACGGCTCCGCGAATGACGCCGAGGACGTGCCTCGATCGAGAGCGACCGTGTCGTCGGCGGAGGCGGACGGGTCGAGCGGAGCAGCGCCACCGACGACCGAAGCCTCCGGTGTCTCTGCGGCACCGCCACGGATCTGCGACAGCAGCCGCGACCGCACGTTCAGCGGCGGGGCGACGGGGGTCACGCTGTCGCCCAGCGCCCCGACGGTGTCCAGGTCGAGGCGAACGATCTCCTGCCACTCCGGGTGGGCGGCGAGTGCGTCGTGGTAGCGACGCTCGTCGTCGGGAGACAGCGCTCCGAGGGCGTGACCGGCGGAGAGCTCGGCGAATTCCTGCTCGTTCATACGGCCACCCCCAATTCGGTGCGTAGGCGCGACAGGCCGTCGCGCATTCTCGTCTTGATCGTTCCCAGCGGCGTTCCGCTCAGCGCGGCGATCTCGCTTTGAGAGTAGCCGCCGAAGTAGGCCAGAGTCAGTGCTTCACGCTGTGCTTCGGGGAGCGCTTCGAGGGCCCGCGCCACGCGCCTGCTCTCGATCCGCAACTCGACTTGTTCTTCGACGGCGACGGCCGGGGTGTTCAGTTCCCGCATGCCGGCACGGACGTCTCGTTCTCCGGCTGCCTGTGCAGACCGGACCCGGTCGACGGCCCGTCGGTGTGCGATCGTGAGAACCCACGACCTTCCCTGTCCTCTATTCGGAGCGAACGAGCCAGCGGATTGCCAGATCTCGAGGAAGACCTCTTGGAGGACCTCTTCGCTCTGAGCGCGGTCGACCAGCACACGCAGGATCAGTCCGAACACGCGCGACGACATCATGTCGTACAGCGTCCCGAAGGCGGTGTCGTCACCGGCTGCGATACGCATCAGAAGCTCCGCGACGCGATCGGCGCTCTCGCCGTCCTCGCCCACTTCCACACCGTCGATGACCATCTCGACAAGCATGCACCATCTCCCGCTCCATCGTCGTATCCCGTGATCACCCGAAGGTGAAGGAGTAGGCCTCCACGCCCTTCGGAACCTCGAGCGTGATCGTTCCCTGCCGAGCCGCTCCGCGCTCGATCACGGCGTAGGAGCGCGGCGTGCCTCCGACGTCGATCGAGGACTTCTTCCCGTCCACGTCGACCTGAATCGTTCCCTCACCGGCCGCGACGATCCGCACCTCGGAGGCGCGATAGGTCAGCACGATGCGCCCGGTGTCGGCGGTGGGAGTGACGAACTGCGTCTGCACGTTCCACGCGCCGTCGAGGGCGAAGGTGTCGGCGGCCTGATCGGCGGGCGCGGTGAACTGTCCCTCGCCCGCCCGGTACTGCCCGGGGCCGGCGAAGTTGACGTCCTTCGACGACCCGAGGAAGGTCTCCGGCGTCGTCGATCCCAGCTCGGGGGTCTCATCGGTGACGTTCGTGGCCGCGGGGAGACTCACCGACGGGTTGGCATCGGTCAGCAGCTCGCGGATCATCTTCTCGGTGGCGGCGTAGTTCCCCTCGCCGAAGGCGATGTGGCGCACCGTGCCCTGCGCGTCGATCAGGTAGTGCGCGGGCCAGTACCGGTTGCGGTAGTTGGTCCAGGTGGCGAGGTTGTTGTCGAGCGCCACCGGATAGGTGATCCCGAAGTCGCGCGCGCCGGCCTCGACGTTGGCCGCGTCTTTCTCGAACGCATACTCCGGAGAGTGGATGCCGATCACTTGGAGCCCCGCATCGCGGTAGGCCTTGTCCCACGCCACGACGTGAGGGATCGAACGCTGGCAGTTGATGCAGGAGTACGCCCAGAAGTCGATCAGCACGACCTTGCCGCGCAGCTCCTTCAGATCGATCGCCTCACCGCCCGGGGTGTTGAACCACTTCTCGATGCCCTTGATCGACGGCGCCGTGCCGCACGACTCCAGCTGGTCCGCCCCATTGGTGCACTTGTCGAGGTCGCGATTCTCGTCGGTGACGATGCCACCGAGACCGAGCGCCCGAGCGGCCTGGTCGTTGTCGGTGAGGTCGCGCTGCAGCTGGGCCGTGTAGTCCGGAACGAGCCGCTGGAGCGCCTGCGGCACGTTGAACGCGAGTCCCACCGCGAGGGCGAGCATCGCGACGCCCGCCGCGATCCGCAGGCCACGCTCACGACTCCGGAACGCACGGATGCGCTCGACGAGGCCGCGCCCGGCGAGGGCGAACACGAGCAGAGGGATGGCGACGCCGATCGCGAACGACGCCGTGAGGAGCACGGTGTCGACGCCGATGCGACCCGTTGCCCCGGCCACGATGATCGCGGCGAGGACGGGCCCGGCACACGGCACGAACACCGCGCCGAGAGCGAGACCCACGCCGAACCCGCTCCCCCGGTTCTGCACCTCGCGACGGGGCAGCCACTGGAAGGGCTTCTCGAGGAGCTGTTCGAACCGCGGGATCAGCAGGCCGACACCGATGAGGATCAGCACGCCGATGCCGACCCAGCGGATCACGTCTTGCGGAAGGTTCAGGAGGCCGAGCACGAGCGAGCCGACGAGTGTCACGAGAGTGAAGCTGATGACGAGCCCGAGGATCACCAAGTAGGGGCGACTGCGGCGAGCGGGCTTCGTCTTCGCGTCGCCCTCGAAGCGGGCGGACTGCGCGCCTCCCGTGAGGAAGATGACTGGCAGCACCGGCAGGATGCACGGCGATATGCCGGTGATGAGCCCGCCCAGCAGGCCGATGATGATCAGGTCCACGATTCTCCCTCGGTGTTGAGAGCCATTCGGCGGGCGCGGCGAATCGGATTGGCTCGGGGCGCTCGGGGTGCTTGGGGGCGCAGTTCACTGAAGGAAGGAGGCGCCACGCGGAGGGCCCGCGAAGAGGGGGAAACGCGGCGTCGATCAGCCGCGCGGAACTCTTTTCAGTTTTCCTCCCATCCGATTCCGACACCACTCCGAAGAACTGCCAAAGCCGCCGACGGAGCGCGGCACGACAGCACACCACGAGGAATGGAGCCATCATGCTCAGCACCAAGAAGAAGCTCGGCAGCGCACTCGCCCTGACCGTCGCCGGCATGTTCGCGCTGGCCGGATGTTCGATGGGCAGCACCACGACCGCACCGTCCGAGAGCTCGATGGCACCGCAGCCGTCGATGAGCGAGTCGGCGCCGGCCATGGACCCGGCCGCCAACCTGGTCGGATCGGGCTGCGCCGCCTACGCCGAGCAGGTCCCGGACGGCCCCGGCTCGGTCCAGGGCATGTCGCAGGACCCCGTCGCCGTCGCGGCGTCGAACAACCCGCTGCTGAAGACGCTCGTCGCAGCCGTCAGCGGTCAGCTCAACCCCGACGTGAACCTCGTCGACACCCTCAACGGCAGCGAGTTCACCGTCTTCGCGCCGGTGGATGAGGCCTTCGCGAAGATCGACGCCGACACGATCGAGACGCTGAAGACC
This sequence comes from Microbacterium sp., assembly GCF_047607225.1. Lineage (GTDB taxonomy): Bacteria > Actinomycetota > Actinomycetes > Actinomycetales > Microbacteriaceae > Microbacterium. The sequence continues at coordinate 24,691 of NZ_JASGDO010000059.1, forward strand.
GACAGCAAGATGCTCACCTCGATCCTCACCTACCACGTGGTTCCCGGCCAGATCGAGCCCGACGCCATCGACGGCACCCACACGACCGTCAACGGCGCCGACCTGACCGTGACCGGATCCGGTGACGACATCATGGTCAACGACGACGCCAAGGTGATCTGCGGCGGCGTCCAGACTGCCAACGCCACCGTCTACCTGATCGACTCGGTGCTCCTCCCGCCGGCCGAGTGATCACGACTCCAGCGAGGGAGCGGTACCCACGCTGAGAGGCCTGCCGCCGCCGGATGCTTCGCGCTCCGGCGGCGGCAGTTTGCCGTGTGCGGGGGCGCGTGTGTGGGGTGGCGTGCGCGTCGCCGGGGTTAGTCCTTCTTCTTGTTCCGCGCATCGAGACCGGCGCCGATGGCGACGCCGAGCGCCATCCCGATACCGACGCCCATCGGAGGATTGCCGAAGAGCGACCCCAGGAGGACGCCGAGCCCCGCGCCGAGGGCGATTCCGATCGCGATCCAGTTCTGTGGACTGTTCGAGTTCTCGGCCATGTCGCTACGGTACGAGGCGGGCGGAGGACGCGCCTCCGTCGCGAGGGGGAGATCCTCGTGGACCAACCGAGGAGCGCGTGAGGGGCCCGCGTCCTGGGTAGGCTAGGGATCGAGGGCCTCTAGCTCAGTCGGTAGAGCATCGGACTTTTAATCCGCGGGTCGTGGGTTCGAGCCCCACGGGGCCCACCAGTCAAGCGCGCGGATCGCGAGGGTGTCGGCGTGACGCCGGACAGCAGCGAGCCCCTCACGTCCATCCAACGGGCCCCTTCACGCCACCTCGGATAACGTACGTCTCGTGACGACGACCCACACCCGAGCCCCCACCACGTCGTCGTCGCCATCCCGCCAGGCGCGGCGCCGCGCGATCCTCCACGAGGCGGGCGGCTACGCCCTCGCCGCGGTGCTAGCGCTGGTCGTCACCGCGCAGCTGGCGACGACGCAGGCATGGATGATGTTCGCCGACGGCGACTCGCTCATCACCGTGCTGCTGACGAAGTCGCTCGTAGCCGGGCATGCGCAGGACTGGGCGATGTCGCCCGTGCTCTTCATTCCGGAGACGGCCGTCTATGCCGCGCTCTCCACGCTCGGGCTCGGCGTACGCGCCACGCTCATGCTGAACGCCTGGGTGAACTTCGTCGCTCTCTATGCCGCGATCCGCGTCGTCAGCGGCAGCCGCCGGCGTGTCTCACACCCGGTGCGGGGCGCGCTCCTCGCCTTCTCGGCGTTCTGCCTGTTGGCGGTGCTGAACAGCGGGGAGGGACGAGATGGCTTTCATCTCGCATCGGCGTTCGGGTTGACGACGTACTACTCGGCAACGGTGGTCGGCGTGATCCTCACGTCGGGAATCACGCGGCGCGTGCTGGACCGTGCTCCGTCGTCGCGGCGGATCCCTGTGCTCGCTCTCACAGGGATCACCCTGGCATCGGCGGTCTCCACACTGACCAATCCCCTCTTCGCGGCGTGGGGCACGGTGCCGCTGGTCGTGGTGCTGTTGCTCTTGCGCGCCGGCGGCATCTCGGCCTGGCGCCCGGTGCTCTTCCTCGCAGTGGCCACGGTCGCCGGCACGGCGCTCGGAATGGCCGCTCGGGTGCCGCTTTCACCGTGGATCGTTGCGGATGCCCGGCTGTATGTGCGCGCCGGCCACTGGGCGGCGTCATTCGTGCGCTATGCCGGACTCGCGGTGGAGTCTGCCGCGAGTCTCCCCGGCGCGGGATTCCTTCTCCTGACCGCGGCGATGTGGGGCATCTCGTGTGCTCTCACCGCCCGGTTCTTCCGCCGAGGAATGACTGCTCCCGCGTTCGTGACCGGGAGTGCCGCGCTCGTTCCGGTGGTGGTCGTGATCGGGATGGTCACCCTCGGCACCGACGGGATTCGATATCTTCAGCCTGTCGCCTTCATGCCTCCACTCGCCCTCGTCACGATTCCGACCCTGCGGAGACAGGAGGAGCGGAATCTCGACTCGCCGAGAAAATGGTGGCGAGCGGGCGCCATCGGAATGGCAGCCATCGTCGCTCTCGGATGGTCTCTGCCGCGGGCCATCAGCGAGGCCCGTGCAACCGATGTCGACCTCGCGTGCGTGGTCGACTGGGTCGACTCCTCCGACAGAGTGGGTGCGGGGCAGTTCTGGACCGTCCGAGCCCCCCAGGCCTATGCGAGAGACCCCGCGTCGCTCATCCAAGTTGACCATCAGTTCGCCGTCTACGAGTGGCTGACCAATCGTGCCGATAGCGCGTCGCCACGGGTGACATTCGTCATCACGGACGGCATGTCCTCGCCCTTCGAGTACCCGGACGGAGTGAGCGAGTCGGACGCATCAACGCTCTCCTGCGGCCGATACACGATCCACGACTTCGGCGACCGCCGCATTCCGATCACTCATCGATAGGAGCCTGCCGCACGCGACCACCGCGTACCGGAACGACAAAAGGTGGCCACCCCGTGCGGGATGGCCACCTCGTCAGGTCACGCGGCGCGGGTGATGCGCAGCGACGACCCGATCAGCTTGTCGAGATCGACCTCAGTGTGCGGCGGCGTAGGCGTCCAGGACGTTCTTCGGGATGCGCCCGCGCTCGTTCACGGTGTGCCCGTTGGCCTTCGCCCAGCTGCGAATCGCAGCGAGGTCGGAGTTGCCACCGGAACGGCGACGCGACGGGCGCGCCTGCGCCGCTGCGGCCGCACTCACCGAACGCCCTGCCGTGATGAAGGGGGCGAGAGCCTCACGGAGCTTGTCGGCGTTCGCCGAGGTCAGGTCGACCTCGTACGCCTTGCCTTCGAGAGAGAACGTGACAGTCCCGCCGTCGCCGTCCGCGATCGGGGTGCCATCGACATCGTCGACGAGTTCCACAGTGACCTTCTTTGCCATTACTGGCTCCTGCTCTGTTTCGGCTTCGAATGCGCATCCGGATAGAGGCGCCGGATAGATCGTACGCAATTCCGCCGGGAAAAACAGGGAGGTTGCGCAGACGACTCGCCGCACGATAGGAGAAACGGCTTTGAGGAGCGCTCCCACGCCGCCGGGATCACATAAACCAGACGATCGCGACGAGGAGGATCGGCACGGCGACGGCGCACGAGAGGAGAATCAGCACACATCGCGTCCGCCATTTGCCGTTGCGTTCCGCCGCGGGTCGCGTCGCCTTCAGCACGCGTCCCGCAAAGGCGGCGATCACCGTCAGGATCACGATGACGACAGCGACAAACAGCTGAGCGGGCACAACGTCCTCCGCTCCGCCGTCGTCGAGACAGGGGTGTCCCGCCGGGGTTGTCGGCGCAGATCGAACACACGCCTCCCTCATCATGCCGCATTCCTCCACGCTCTCGAGCCATGTCATCCAACGTCATGCGAGGGGACACCGACGTGCCGCTCGATAGACTGTGCTCAGCTCGGAAACCGGAAGCCTCCGCCTTGAGCACCGCGATCCGACGCGGTGCAAGAGCAGACATCTCGCCGTCGCGGCCGTCCCCCGGAGGTTCCTTTTCCCATGTCCGTCGCCACCACCACCTCGGGAAGCCTTCCCCGCACCTCTTCACTCATCGAAGCCAATGCGGCGCGCACATTCGCCGCCGATGGATTCACTCTCGAGTCGTCCCCCGAATTCGAAGAGCTCACCGCGCAGGCCGTCGCCGATGTCGTCGCCCGCCAGCGCGAGGCGGGAATCACCCTCGTCGGCGATGGAGAGTTCGGCAAGGCGATGTCGAACCCGGTGGATTACGGCGCCTGGTGGTCATACTCCTTCCAGCGTGCCGCCGGCCTCTCCCTCACCGACGTCAATGCGTTCAATGAGCCGCCGGTGCGATCCGAGCCCGGCAACATCCGCCTCACCTCGTTCCTCGATCGCCGCGACCGCCAGCTCTTCCCGGCGGTGTACGCGGAGGCGGTCGAGGTGGGTGCGGTGGCGACCGCCTTCCCCACCACGACCGGACCGATCTCGTACCGCGGACACGACGCGGTCGCCGCCGACATCCGCCACCTCACCGCGACTCTCGGCGAGGGGGAGCAGGGGTTTCTCACCGCGATCGCTCCCGGGTCGGCGGCGCGCGTGCGCAACGATTTCTACGCCACCGACGAGGAGCACATCTGGGCGTGGGCGGAAGCGCTCCGCGAGGAGTACCGCGCGATCGTCGAGGCCGGCCTCATCGTGCAGCTCGACGACCCGTCGCTCGCAGAGAACTTCGACCAGATCTCCCCCGAGCCCTCGATCGCCGACTACCAGGCCTTCACCCAGATCCGGGTGGACGCGATCAATCACGCGATCGCGGGACTGCCCAAGGAGCAGGTGCGTCTTCACCTCTGCTGGGGATCCTGGCACGGCCCGCACACGACCGACATCGAGCTCCGCCACCTTTTGCCGGTGATCCTGAAGGCCAACGTCGGGTCGATCTCGTTCGAGGCGGGAAACGTCAGGCACGAGCACGAGTTCGCCGATTGGGCGAACGTCGACCTCCCCGACGACCTCGTGCTGGTGCCGGGTGTCGTGAGCCACGCCACGAACGTCGTCGAGCACCCCGAACTCGTCGCTCAGCGAATCCGCCGGTTCACCGACATCGTGGGATCCGATCGCGTGATCGCCTCGACTGACTGCGGCCTGGGCGGGCGCGTGCATCCCGACATCGCGTGGGCCAAGCTCGCCTCTCTCGGCGAGGGTGCCCGCCGGGCCTGACGGCCTCGACCCGGGATCCGTGATCGCACGCGTCAGCCCGACGCGTGGCGGGCACGGTGACGCCGAACGCCGTCGCGGTTCGCGCATCGCACGGAGCAGTAGCGCTGGCGGCCGTTGCGTGTGATGTCTACGACGACGTTCCGGCACGAGTCTCCCGCAGCCTCCCCGGCCGCGCACCGGCGGAGGCGACGCATCCCCCGCGTCGTGACGTGCAGCGCCGTGCCGACCGCGATGACGGCGCGCAGCACTTGCGGCAGACGCTGATCGTCGTCGCGGTAGTGGAGGTGCCACGCGCCGTCGTGATCGGTGAGGCGGGGGTAGGCCGTCGCGCGCGCCATCTGCAGGTTCAGGAGCCGCGCCCGCTCCTCGTCGGTGGGGGCGTCGACGACAGCAAGCCAGTCGTCGATCACGGCGCGCGTGCGCGAATGGTCGTGCTCGGATGCGGGAGCGTAGACGGCTGTCATCCCGTGCTCGTACGTTCGAGCCACGATGCCCTCCCGGTCTGCCGGCCAGTCGTTCGCGAGCGATGCCGCCAGCAGCACGGCGTACTCACCGTAAGGGTTGAGTTGCATAAGGGCATTACATCATGCTGTCGGCTATGAACGCCGCCGACCTCGACACCGCCCTCACCCCCGCCGCCACCGACGCGCACGAACACGGATGGGTCACCGAGTCGTCGCACACCACCTCCGAAGGACGAATCGTCTACGTCCGCTGTGTCACCTGCGACGCTCGGCGCGTCGACGCGGTGCGCCCCGGTCTTCCGCCGGTCGCGGCTGCTCACGTCGTGTCAGCGGCCGCGGCGACGCCGGCGCGGCGCCACGAAATCACCCGGTGATCGCCCCGGCGACCGCTCCCCCCACCGCCCCGACGACCACCAACACCACGGGCGGCAGCCTGCCCGCGACGAGGGCGACGAAGGCGACGAGCGCACAGGCGAAGGTCACCGGGCCTGTGACCGCCTCGGTGAAGACCGGGTCGTAGAGCGCGGCGGCCAGGATACCCACCACAGCGGCGCTCGCCCCCCGCATGATCGCACCGGCCGCGGCGGTCGTGCGCACTCGCGTCCAGAACGGGAGGACACCCACCAGCAGAAGGAGTCCGGGAAGGAAGATGGCGAGCGTCGCGATCGTGGCCCCCGCGATCCCTCCAGGCCCCACCGTCGCCAGCGCCCCCAGATAGCTCGCGAAGGTGAAGAGCGGCCCCGGCACCGCCTGCGCGGCGGCGTAGCCGGTGAGGAATTGATCCGGCGTCACCCAGCCCGACTGGACGACCGCGGCGTCGAGCAGCGGAAGCACGACGTGACCGCCACCGAAGACGAGCGCCCCCGAGCGGTAGAGACCGTCGATGAGCGCGAGGAGCGGATCACGCGTTGCCGCAGCCGCGGCGGGAAGCCCGAAGAGCAGCGCCGCGAACACGACGAGACTCGTCACCCCGACCGCGACCGGAACTCGCAGCGCCAGCGACGGTGAGGGCTCGCGGTTCCCGCCGCGGCAGAACACCAGCCCGGCGAGGCCACCCAGCACCAGCACCGCGATCTGACTGAGCGGACCACCGACGACGAGGACGACCGCGGCCGCGCCCGCGGCGATCAGGGCGCGCGGGAGGTCGGGGGTGAGCGTGCGCGACATCCCCCACACCGCCTGGGCCACCACCGCGACCGCGACGATCATGAGCCCGCGAACCGCTCCCCCTCCCGCGCCGCCAGAGAGGACCGTCGCCCCCGCAGCGACCGCCGTGAGGAGCGCCGCCGACGGTAGCGTGAACCCGAGGAAGGCGAGCAGGGCGCCCGGCGCCCCCGCCCGCAGGAGTCCGAGCGCGAAGCCCACCTGACTCGATGCAGGCCCCGGGAGGAACTGACACAGGGCGACGAGTTCGCCGTACTCCTTCTCGTTCAGCCACTTTCGACGTTCGACGAACTCGGCGCGGAAGTAGCCAAAGTGCGCGATCGGCCCGCCGAACGACGTCAGTCCCAGGCGGAGGAACACGACGAAGACGGAGAGGGCGCGCGGCACCCTCCCATCATGCTCATCCAGGTGAACGGCGGGTGTCGACGCTCTGCGGGAGTAGACCGCTCGAGGAGGTTCCGTCCCCGGCGCGTCAGGAGGTGACGCTGAGAGAGAGCGCCGAGACCATCTGCTGCCAGAACCACATGAACCAGAACACGCCGATCAGGATCGACAGGACGATCGAGCCGATCCACGCCCACAGCGCCGCCATACCCGAACCGGTCTCCCGCTTGAGCACCACCGTGCGGCCGATGATGTAGACGCCGATCGACAGCGCCAGGGCGATGAACGCGAAGGCCCAGTGGAACGGACGTGCCACGCCGCGCTTCTTGAGTTCGCGCCAGTCGAGGTAGGCGAAGACGATCGAGGCGGCCAGGAACACGTAGCTCAGGAGCGACAGGCCGAGAACCCCGCCCGTCCACTGCAGCATCGCGGCCACGGCCTCGCTGCCGGCCGCACTGTTGGGCGAGACGCTCTCCATCGAGACGAGCGCGTCGACGTAGCCGTTCCAGTCGATGAAGAACAGCGTGAACACCGGCAGCGTCGACGCGACGATGCACAGGTAGATCCAGAGGGTGTTCGTGTTCGCTCCCGGGGCCGACGGTCCCGTCGCCACGGCCGGGGCGGCCGCGTAGCCCTGCGAGGGATAGCCGCCCTGGGGGTAGCCGCCCTGGGAGGGGTAGCCGCCGGACGACGGATACGCGGGCGTCGAGGCGTACGGGGGCGCTGCGGGTGCCGCCGGGGCTGCCGGTGCCGCGCCTCCCGGCTCCGCGACGGGCGCGTATTCACCGAAGCGGGGTCGCTCCGGGGCGACAGGAGTGGCCGGCGTGGAGGAAGCCGTAGCAGCGGGGGCGTCCGTCGTGTGCTCGGTCCACCGCGAGCCGTCCCACCAGCGGGTGCGGCTCGCGTCGGCGGGGTCGGGGTACCATCCGGCGGGGGTGCTCATGGCGTGCTCTCCTGGAGTTCGGCGCCCGAGTGGGCGAGTTCGGCAAGGGCGGCGTCGCTGGAGTCGGGGGCGACTCCGGCGACGAGATCGGTCAGCACTCTCACGTGCCGGCCGTGGGCGATCGCGTCCAGCGCCGAGGCGCGAACGCAGTAGTCGGTGGCGATCCCGGTGACATCCACCTCGGTCACGCCGTGGGCGGTCAGCAGGTCGGCGACGGTCTCGCCGTCGTCGGTGACGCCCTCGAACAGGGAGTAGGCGGGGACGCCTTGACCCTTCTTCACATGATGAGTGACGGCCGAGGTGTCGAGCCCGGGGTCGTATTCCGCACCCTCGGTCCCGGCGACGCAGTGGACGGGCCAGGAGTCGACGAAGTCGGGCTGACCATCGGCGAAGTGACCGCCGTTGTCGTTGTCGCCGTCGTGCCAGTCGCGTGACGCGATCACGAGGGCGTAGTCGTCGCGGTGCGCTTCCAGGAAGCGCGAGACCCCGACAGCGACCGCGTCACCTCCGTCGACGCCGAGCGCTCCGCCCTCGGTGAAGTCGTTCTGAACGTCGACGATGAACAGGGCCCTGGTCATACATCGAGCGTATCCCCTCGGGGCGGTTCACGACTCCGGGGTCTGCTCGCGTTGACGGCGCAGCGAACGCCGCGTAGCCGCGGGGGCGACCGCGGCTCCGGAGTCTCCGGGATCGAGGGCGCCCGACGCCGCCTCGGCGACGGGACGCGCATCGACGCGGGCCAGGCGCGAGGGCCACCAGATCGCTCGCCCGATGTCATACGAGACCGCCGGCACCAGGAGCGAGCGCACCACGAACGTGTCGAGCAGCACACCGAAGGCCACGATGAACGCGATCTGCGCGAGGAACAGGATCGGGATCACGCCGAGGGCCGCGAATGTGGCGGCGAGGACCAATCCGGCCGAGGTGATGACGCCGCCGGTCGCGACGAGCCCCCGGAGGATTCCGGGTCTCGTGCCGTGACTGAGCGACTCCTCCCGCACCCTCGACATCAGGAAGATGTTGTAGTCCACCCCGAGCGCGACGAGGAAGACGAAGCCGTAGAGCGGCACCGCGGGATCCGCACCGGGGAACTGGAAGACGTGATCGAAGACGAGGGCGCTCACTCCTAGGGCAGCACCGAACGACACGATGACGCTCAGGATCAGCAGCACGGGCGCGAGGATCGCACGCAGCAGCAGCATCAGGATGAGCATGATCACCACGAGGATGACGGGGATGATCACCGTGCGATCGCGGATAGAGGTGTCGTTGGTGTCGAGGTCGACAGCCGTCGTGCCCCCGACGAAGGCGATGTCCGCGCCCCACGCCTCGGCGAAGTCGGCGCGGATGTCCCGGATCGTCTCCTCCGCCTGCAGCGAATCGGCTTCGTCGGAGAGCGTCGCGATCAGAAGGACGTCACCGCCGGACACGGTCGGTGCGGGAGCCGCACCTCCGGGAGGCCCGGCGGCGGCGTAGACGGGCTCGCCGTCTCTCACCGTCACGCCGACCTGGCCGGCGGCGGAGTCGGTCGAGGCCGCCGCGATCGACTCGATCCCCTCGGCCTTCGTCAACAGGTCGACGGCATCGGCGACCCGCACCTCGGGAACGATGACGTAGGCGGGGCTTCCCGATCCGGCGGGGAAGTGCTCGGCGAGGGCGTCCTGCCCGTCACGGGCCTCGCTGGCGCCGAGCACCAGATCGCTGGAAGGAACCCCGTCGGCCTTCAGCTGAAGGACACCGACCGAAGCGGCCAAGAGGACGACGGTGCAGATGATCCACGTCGCTCGCGCGTGGCGCGCCACGAAACGCGCCTGCCGCGCCCACACGCCGCGCACCGGCTGCGTCAGGTCATCGGGCAAGTCGATCGCCCCGCTCTTCGGGATGAACGGCCAGAACGCCGCGCGGCCGAAGAGAGCCAGGAGCGCCGGGAGGAAGGTGAGGGCCGACAAGACCGAGAACGCGATCCCGATCGATGCGATGGGACCGAGGGCCCGATTGCTGGCGAGATCGCTCAGCAGGAGGCACAGAAGCCCCGCGATGACGGTTCCACCCGAGGCCAGGATCGGCTCGAACGCCCCCCTCCACGCGGTCTTGGTCGCCGGCCACCGCGGCAGCCCGGCTCCGATCGCCTCGCGGAACCGGGCCACGTACAGGAGCGCGTAGTCGGTGGCGGCACCGATCACGAGGATGAAGAGGATCCCCTGAACCTGTCCGTTCAGTACGACGATGCCCGCCTTCGCGAGCCACCACACGGTGAGCAACGCGACGCAGAGAGCGAAGGTCGAGGTCAGCAGCACGAGCACGGGAAGAAGCGGCGAGCGGTAGACCACGATCAGGATCACGAACACGGCGGCGAGCGCCACGATCAGGAGCAGTCCGTCGATGCCGAGGAACCCCTTGACGAGATCGGCGGTGAATCCTGCCGGGCCCGTCACCCACGCATCCACGCCCGCGGCGACCTCTTCCTGCACGAGAGAACGGATCTCTTCCACGATCTCGCGCACCTCGCCGTCGGCGTCGATGGGCACGAAGAGTTGCACGGCTTCGCCATCTTCCGACGCGATCGGGGGTGAGACCTCCCCCACTCCGGGGATCTTCGCGATCTGATCGGCGATACCGGTGAGGTCGGCGAGCTGCGCGTCATCGAGCTTCTGATCGGACGCGAACACCACGACCGCCGGGATCGTGTCGTCGCCCAGGAACTCGCCGAGGCGCTCCTGCACCTGCGTGGCCTCTGCGCTGGCAGGGAGGAAGCTCGATTGGTCGTTCGTGGCGACCTCGTCGACCTTGCCGAAGTACGGTCCACCGACCGAGCCGCCGACCAGCCAGATGAGCACGAGCAACACCGGGATCCCGATCCGCACCCAGCGAGTCGGGATGCGGTCGACGCGCGAAGAAGTCATATCGCTAGCTTATCTAGCAAAATATCCTCGCGCGACCCCGTTCCGACGCAAGAGCGGCGAGGTCACGCCCGCCGAGCTCAACGCACGAAGATCAGCACCCAGGACAGGACGAGAGTCACGACGCCGAGAGCCACGGCCGCACCCGCCGCCCACAGCACAGGGATGAGACCCGGAGGACGTCGAGTGAGGCGCATCCGGTCCCGCCAGCCGTGCCGATACCAGAGGGGAACCCGGTCGCGACCGCCGATCGCCGACGCCTCGGATGGGGTCAGCTGCGCACTGTTGGCGTCGCCGTCGCCGTCGTACCAGCGCACGGTCGCGCCGGACTCGTCGTGATCGACCCAGCCTTCGGCAGGAAGCCAGGTGCCGTCGGCGGCCCACAGGATGACGGCGACGATCAGCAGGAGCAGGCCGGCACCGAAGCCCAGCCAGGAGAAGATCTCGACCACGGCATCCAGCGCGTTCACGCCGCCTCCCGAGGAGTAGTGGAGCCAAGGAGAGGCCCCGTCCGAAGACGGAGCCTCTCACCGGAGCCACCTAAGGGAATCGAACCCTTGACCTATTCATTACGAGTGAATCGCTCTGCCGTCTGAGCTAAGGTGGCGCGTGCTCTGCTCTCGCATGCACGATCAACGATCTTACAGGGTCCGCAGTGATGCTGCGAACCTCCCCCGCATGGCTTCCGGTGTCGGCGTGTTACGACCGATTCTCCGCGGGAGCGAGGTCCCCCGTACGGTCGTCGAGGCACCGCGATGACGCGAGCGCGGTCCCTCGCGTTCGACGTCGCCGCGCTGCCCCGACCCACGAGGAGCACCACGATGTCCGCCAAGATCCTGAAGACCGCAGCACTGACCCTTCCGCTCGCACTCCTGCTGAGCGCCTGCGCCACCGGCTCCCCCGCGCCCGGCGGTTCGGGCAGCGCCGACGCCGCACCGGAGACGGTCAAGATCGGCGTCGTGGGAGCGGGCGACCCGTACTGGAAGACGTACGTCGACGCGGCCGCCGATGCGGGCATCACCGTGGATCTCGTGGACTTCAGCGAGTACACGCAGCCGAACCCTGCCCTGTCGGCCGGCGAACTGGATCTCAACCAGTTCCAGCACATCATCTACCTCGCCACCTACAACGTGCAGGCGGGCGACGACCTCGTCCCGATCGGCTCGACCGCGATCTACCCGCTCGGGCTCTACTCGCAGAAGTACGATTCCGTCGCCGACATCCCCGCCGGCGAGACGGTCGCCGTGCCCAACGACGAGTCGAACCAGGCACGGGGGCTCCTCGTGCTGCAGTCCGCGGGACTCGTGAAGCTGAAGGACGGCGGCTCGACGCTCTCCACCGTCGCCGACGTGCTGGACGGATCGAAGGTCAAGGTCGAGGCGATGGACGCGGCGTTCACCGCGACGTCGCTGCCCGACGTGGCGGCCGCGATCATCAACAACGACTTCGTCAAGGACGCGGGGCTCAGCTTCGACGACGCGATCGCCACCGATGACCCGTCAGACCCCTCCGCCTTCCCGTACATCAACATCTTCGCGGCGCGTGCGGAGGACGCCGACAACCCCACCTACGCGAAGCTCGTCGAGATCTACCAGAACACCCAGGCCGTCCTCGACGGCGCCGACGAGGCCTCCGGCGGCACCGCGGTGTTCGTCAAGACGCCCGCCGCCGACCTCGTGACCTCTCTGCACGACGTCGAAGCCGACATCCGCGACAACCAGTGACACAACCGTGTGCGGCCCGCTCCTCGGGGCGGGCCGCACACGTCGGGAGTTCCCCATGAGCGTGATCCGCCTCTCCGGCGTCACCAAGACGTTCCCGCCGCCCCGCGCGGGAGCGTCGCCGACGACCGCCGTCGACGACGTCAGTCTGGAGGTCGAGGCCGGATCCATCACCGGCATCATCGGCTACTCCGGCGCCGGCAAGTCCACCGTCCTCCGGCTCGTGAACGCACTGGAAACGCCGACCGCCGGCACCGTGGAGATCGACGGACGCGACATCACCGGGTTGCGCGAGCGCGAGCTGCGCGCTCTCCGCACCGACATCGGCATGATCTTCCAGCAGTTCAACCTGTTCACGTCGAGAACGGTGGCAGGCAACGTCGCGTACCCGTTGGAAGTCGCCGGACGACGAAAGCGCGAGATCGCCGAGCGCGTGGATGAACTGCTGCGTTTCGTCGGCCTCGCCGACAAAGCGCGCAGCTACCCCGAACAGCTGTCGGGAGGTCAGAAGCAACGCGTCGGCATCGCCCGCGCCCTCGCCACGAACCCCCGCATCCTCCTCGCCGACGAGGCGACGAGCGCCCTCGATCCACAGACCACCCACGAGGTGCTCGACCTCCTCCGACGAGTGAACAGCGAACTCGGGGTGACGATCCTCGTCATCACTCACGAGATGGAGGTGATCCGAGCGATCGCCGATCGAGTGGTCGTCATGGAGGCGGGGCGCGTGATCGAAGACGGACCGGTCTTCGACGTCCTGTCCTCTCCCCGGGAGCCGGCGACCCGGCGATTCGTCGCGAGCATCATCGAGGAGACCCCCACCGGCGCCGCTCTCGCTGCGCTCCGCGCTCGCCATCCCGGTCGTATCGTCACCGTCTCACTCCGCGACGGCGACGTGTCACAGGCCGACGTCTTCGCCGCGCTGCAGCGCAATGACGTGCGCTTCGAGCTCATTCACGGCGGCATCAACGACATCGGTGGCCGGGTGTTCGGCCACCTCACCCTCTCGCTCACCGGCGACGCCGAAGCGGTCGAACGGGGAGTCGCCGCGGCCCACGCCATCGCCCCGCTCATCGAGGAGGACGTCCATGGATAGGCTCATCGATCTCCTCCCGCAGCTGTGGCCGGCGACCTTCGAGACGCTGTACGTCGCCACCTTCGCCCTCGTGTTCGGCGGCCTGCTGGGGCTTCTCCTCGGGATCCTGCTCTACGCCACCCGGCCGGGGAGCCTCTTCCCGAACGCTCCCGTGTTCACGGTGCTGAACGTGATCGTCAACGTGTTCCGTCCGATCCCCTTCGTCATCCTGTTGATGGCCGTGCAGCCGCTCGCCCGCGGCATCGGCATCCCCGGCATCGGTCCGAACTTCGCGATCTTCGCCATCACGATCGCGTCGCTGTTCGCCATCAGCCGCATCGTCGAGCAGAACCTCATCACGGTGCAGCCGGGGATCATCGAGGCCGCCCGCGCCGCCGGGGCCTCGCGCGCACGCATCCTTTTCCGGCTCGTTCCGCGGGAAGCTCTCGGCCCGCTGATCCTCGGCTACACGTTCGTGGTCGTCGCACTCGTCGACATGACGACCATCGCCGGGGCCGTCGCTGCGGGCGGTCTGGGCGAGTTCGCGATCGTCTACGGCTTCAAGCAGTTCAACCCGTGGGTGACCTGGGCGGCCGTCCTCGTGATCGTCGTCATCGTGCAGGTGGTGCAGTTCCTCGGGAACGGGCTGGCGCGCCGCGTCCTGCGCCGCTGACGCCGCCGCGACGAGCGGCGAACGACGGGCTCACTCGCACCGCAGGCCGTCGGCGGGAACCGTGCCCGTCACGAAGTAGTCCACCACCGCGTCGTCGACGCAGTCGCTTCCCTTGTTGAAGCCGGTGTGTCCTTCGCCGACCCGCGTGACGAGCACTCCCGACGACAGCTGCTCGGCGAGCGAGACCGACCACTCGTACGGCGTCGCGGGGTCATTCGTCGTCCCGATCACGACGATGGGCTCCGCACCCTCGGCCGTGATGCGCTCGCGCACCCCGGTGGGAGGAGCGGGCCACTGCTCGCAGACGTCGACGCCCTGCCAATACGGCGCGATCGTCGGGGCCTTCTCCTTCACCAGCGCGTCGGCGGCGTCTTGGTCGGCCTGCGAGGTGTCGACCGGGTAGTCCATGCAGTTGTAGGCGCGGAACGCCTCGGCGGAGTTGTCGGAGTAGGTGCCGTCCGCATTCCGCCCGTAGTAGAAGTCGGCTAGGAGGAACGCCGTCTGGGGGTCACCGGACAGTGCCTGATCGAGGGCCATCGTGAGGTAGGTCCAGGTCTCCTGCGAATAGAGGGAAGCGATGATCGCGGTCATCAGACTGTCGGCGCCGAGGCGTCGGCCGTCGCTGTTCTGCAGCGCCGTGCGATCGACGCTGGCCAGGAGCGTGCCGAGATCGGCCATCGCCTCGTCGACCGTTCCGCGGAACGGACAGTCGCGGCCTTCCAGGCAGTCGGCCATGTAGGCCCGCAGCGCCGACTCGAAGCCGACGGCCTGGGTCGTGCCCACGTCGAGTCCCGACACCGACGGGTCGATCGCCCCGTCGAGGACCAGGCGCCCGACGCGCTCGGGGAATAGCTTCGCGTAGGTCGCCCCGAGGAAGGTGCCGTAGGAGTAGCCCAGGTAGTTCAGCTTCGCGTCGCCGAGCACGCCGCGCAACAGGTCGAGGTCGCGCGCGGCGTTGTCGGTCGTGATGAACGGGAGGATGCCGTCGCTCCCCTTCACGCACGCGTCGACGAACTCCTTGTTGCGCGCGGTCAGTTCGTCCTCCCACCCGTCGCTTCCTCGCGGGTCTGCGGGGATGTCGAAGAGGTACGCGTCCATGTCGCGGGCGTCGAAGCACGTGACCGCCGTCGAGCGCCCGACCCCGCGGGGGTCGAAACCGATGACGTCGTACTTCTTGGCCAGTTCGTCGCCGACGGCGAACGAGGCACTGTCGGCGATCAGGTCGTATCCGCTGGATCCGGGGCCGCCAGGGTTGGTGAGGAGAGAGCCGAGCGCAGCGCCGTCATCCGCCGCGCGACGGATCACCGCCAGTTCGATCTCGCCTCCCTCGGGATCGTTCCAGTCCAGTGGCGCCGACACCGTGGTGCAGTCGTAGGCGCCGCCGTCGGCACCATCGCACTCGGTCCAGTCCAGACGCTGTCCGTAGTACTTCTCGAACCCGGCCGGGACGCCCTCGAGGTTCGGGGAAGAACTGGTGCCGGGACGCGGCACGGGCTGCGCGCCCTCGGTCTTGAGATCCCACAGGACCCCGCAGCCGCTCAGCGCGAGCGTGGCGACGACGAGTCCGGCGACGACGGTGGAGAGGCGACGAGTCTGGTTCACGGTGTCCTTCCGCTCGCGACGGTCACGAGCATGCTCTCGAGGGCGAGCACCGGCGCGGCGTTGCCTTCGAGGTGGGTTCGGGTCAGGGCGATCTGGTCGAGCACGACGAGAGTGCGTTCGGGCGTCCAGGCGGACGCGAGCGCGGCGATCTGGTCGGACAGCTCCCGATTGATGAGGTCGGCATCGCGACCGAACTGGAGCATCAGCGTGTCGCGGTACATCGATTCCAGGTCGGTCAGCACGCGGTCGATCCCGTCACGCAGGCTCCGCGTCGCACGACGCTTCTGGTCGTCTTCCAGAGCGCTCAGCTGCCCCCGCACCGCGGGCGGCACCGCGCCTCCGGGAGCGATGCCGAGAGTGCGCAGGAGCGACTCCCGCTCCGCCTCGTCGCGCTCCGCGGTGAGCGACTTCGCGTCGTCCGTCGCCAGCTGGACGATCCGCGCCGCGACCTCGACGGCATCACCGACGCCGCGCACCGCCAGCACGGAGCGGAGCGTCTCCTCGCGGCGGGCCCGCGCGGCTTCGTCGGTCGCGAGCCGCTGGGCCATTCCGATGTGCCGCTGTGCGAGCCGCGCCGACTGCTCGGCAATGGCCGGGTCGACCCCGGTGCGCTGGACGATGAGGCGAGCGACGTCGTCGACGGCCGGTTCCCGAAGGCGCAACGTGCGCACACGGGAGCGGATGGTCGGGAGGAGATCGGCGTCGCTCGGGGCGCAGAGGATCCACACCGTGCGCTCCGGAGGCTCCTCGAGAGCCTTGAGAAGGACGTTGCTCGTGCGCTCGACCATACGGTCGGCGTCTTCCATCACGATGACGCGATAACGGCCGAGCGACGGCGAGAAGTACGAGCGTTCGACGAGAGCTCGGGCGTCCTTGATCGAGATGATCACGCCCTCGGTGCGCAGCGCGGCCAGGTCGGGGTGAGTACCGGCGAGCACCTGGCGCATCGCGGCCTCGTCTCCCGGCTCGGCGATCAGCGCGGCAGCGAACGCGTAGGCCAGAGTGGAGCGCCCCGAGCCGGCGGGGCCGGTGATGAGCCAGGCATGGGCGAGCTGGCTCGGATCCTCCGTGGCGGCGCGGAGCTGAGCGATCGCATCTTCCTGCCCCCAGACGGCGCCCCAGGGGACGCTGTCGTGAGCGACCGGTCCCCGCTGCTCCCCCGTCGGGGTCGGCGCCGGCGTCACGGAAGTCATGGGGTCCAGCCTACGGTGTCGGGCCGACACGCCCGCGGATGGATCTCAGCTCAGGAGGGAGGTGACCCGGCCCCGGATTTCAGCGGCGATCTCGGCGATGGGGGCGGTCGCGTCCAGCACGAGGAACCGGCCTGGCTCCGCCGCGGCCAAGCCCAGATAGGCCGACCGTACGCGCGCGTGGAAGTCGGCCTTCTCGGCCTCCAGACGATCGAAGGGCTTGTCGTCCGCGTCGAGGCGACGGCGGGCTGCGGCGGGATCGAGGTCGAGAAGGACGGTGAGATCGGGCAGCGCCCCGCCGGTCGCCCAGAGCGACAGGCGCCGGATCTCATCGGAGTCCAGCACGCGGCCGGCCCCCTGATAAGCCACCGAGGAGTCCAGATAGCGGTCTTGGATGACCACCTCTCCCCGTTCCAACGCGGGTCGCACGAGTGAGGCGACGTGGTGGGCGCGGTCGGCCGCGTACAGCAGCGCTTCGGCACGGGGGGCGATGTCGCCCCGGTGGTGCAGCACGATGTCGCGGATGAGGTTCCCGACCTCGGTGCCGCCCGGCTCGCGGGTGCGCACGACGGAACGGCCGCTCTCGCGGAGCCACTCCTCGAGCAGGCCGGCCTGCGTAGTCTTCCCCGAGCCGTCGCCGCCCTCGAAGGTGACCCAGAGACCGCCCGTCACTTCTTCGCCGGCGCCTTGCGCGTGGTGGTCCGCCGCGTGGTGCGCTTGGGCGCGGGGCCCTTGGCGCGCTTCTCGGCGAGCATCTGCACCGCGATCTCGTACGTGATGTCGTCGGCGGTCTGGCCGCGCGGGATCGTCACGTTCGTCGTGCCGTCGGTGACGTAGGCGCCGAAACGTCCGTCCTTGATCCGGATGGGCTTCTCGCTCACCGGGTCGGGCTCGAACTCCTTGAGCGAGGTCGCTGCACGGTTGGCGTACTTTGGCTGGGCGTAGATTTCCAGGGCCTGCTCGAGGGTGATGTCGAAGATCATCTCCTCGCTCCCGATGCTGCGAGAGTCACGGCCCTTCTTGATGTACGGGCCGTATGGTCCGTTCTGCGCCGTGATCGGCTCGCCGGACTCCGGGTCCTCACCGACGACTCGGGGAAGACTGAAGAGCTTCAGGGCGGTCTCGAGATCGATCGTCTCCGGCGACATGCTCTTGAACAGCGACGCGCGACGAGGCTTGGGAGCCTCTTCCTTCTTGGCGCCGCGCTTCTTCGGAGCGTCCGCGGGCGGTGCGTCCGTCTCGGGCAGCACTTCTTCGAGGTACGGGCCGAAGCGTCCGTCCTTCACCACGATGTCGCGGCCGTTCTCCGGGTTCTGCCCGAGCACGCGGTCGCCGCCGACGGGCGCCTCGATCAACTCGCGCGCCTTCTCGGGCGTGAGCTCGTCGGGGGCGAGGTCGTCGGGGACGTTGATGCGACGCGGGTTCTCCGGATCGTCGCCGGCGACCTCGAGGTAAGGCCCGTAGCGCCCGAACCGGAGCGTGGCGACGTCGCCGATGGGCGTCGAGTTGATCTCACGCGCGTCGATGTCGCCGAGGTTGTCGACGACGTTTCGCAGGCCGACGTGGTCTTCTGCGCCGAAGTAGAACTTGCGCAGCCATTCGGCCCGGTCCTGCTCCCCGCGGGCGATCGCATCAAGATCGTCCTCGAGGGCCGCCGTGAAGTCGTAGTCGACGAGCTCGGAGAAGTGCTGCTCGAGGAGGCGGACGATGCTGAAGGCGAGCCAGCTCGGAACGAGGGCCTGGCCCCGCTTGCTGACGTAGCCGCGATTGAGGATGACGTCGATGATGCTCGCGAAGGTCGAGGGTCGGCCGATGCCCTTCTCTTCGAGAGCCTTGACGAGCGATGCTTCGGTGTACCGCGGCTTGGGGCTCGTGGTGTGCCCCTTCGCCTCGATCTCGGTGAGGGCGACCTCGTCTCCGACAGCGAGAGCCGGAAGCGCCTGATCGTCGGACTTGTCGGCGTCGCTGCGCTTCTCGTCGCGACCCTCTTCGTACGCCTCGAGGAACCCCTTGAACGTGTAGACGGTGCCCGACGCGGTGAACGCCGCCGTCTTGCCGCCCGCGTCTACCTCCAGCGTGACGGTCGTGGTCTCGTACTTGGCGTCGGACATCTGGCTCGCGACGGTGCGCTTCCAGATCAGCTCGTAGAGACGCAGCTCATCCCGGTCGAGCGCGGAGGCCACCGACGCGGGAGTCCGGAAGTCCTCGCCCGAGGGACGGACCGCTTCATGGGCTTCCTGTGCGTTCTTGCTGTTGTTGCGGTAGCTGCGGGGGTTCGCCGGAACCGCCTTGTCACCGTAGAGGGCCACCGCCTGCGCGCGCGCAGCCGAGACCGCCTGCGTCGAGAGGGCGGTGGAGTCGGTGCGCATGTAGGTGATGTACCCCTTCTCATAGAGGCGCTGCGCGACGCCCATGGCGTGCTTGGCGCTCATCGAGAGCTTTCGCCCCGCCTCCTGCTGGAGGGTCGAGGTCGTGAAGGGGGGCTTGGGGCTGCGGGTGCCGGGCTTGGCTTCGACGGAGGTGACGGCAGCCTTCCCCGCCGCCTCGATCGCGGCCGCGAGCTCGCGCACCTGCGACTCGGTGAGGACGACGACGGCCTTCTTCAGCTCGCCGTGGTCGTCGAAGTCGGTTCCGCGGGCCAACGGCGCACCGTCGAGACGGGCCAGTCGCGTGGCGAAGGACTCGGCGGACTGCCCGGTCTTCGCGGCGAGCGCCTCGACATCCCAGTACGACGCGGAGACGAAGGCCATGCGCTCGCGTTCGCGATCGACGACGAGACGCGTGGCGGCGGACTGGACGCGGCCGGCCGACGTGCCCTGGCCGACTTTGCGACGGGTGACGTCGGAGACGTCCCAGCCGTAGAGACGGTCGAGGATGCGGCGGGTCTCCTGGGCGTCGACGAGGGCGAG
The DNA here is from genome assembly GCF_047607225.1 of Microbacterium sp. GTDB lineage: Bacteria > Actinomycetota > Actinomycetes > Actinomycetales > Microbacteriaceae > Microbacterium. The sequence goes on from NZ_JASGDO010000059.1 coordinate 44,415, forward strand.
GTCGAGCTCACGGGTGTTGTCCACGGCGGCGCGAATAGCGTCTTTCGTGATCTCGTGGAAGACCATGCGCTTGACCGGGACCTTGGGCTTGAGCGCCTCGAGCAGGTGCCAGGCGATCGCTTCGCCTTCCCGATCCTCATCGGTGGCGAGGAGGAGTTCGTCGGCCGTCTTCAGCGCGCGCTTGAGCTCGGCGACGGTCTTCTTGCCCCGGTCGCTCTCCACATATAGAGGAGTGAAGTCGTTCTCGATGTCGATGGAGTACTTCCCCACCGAGGTCTTCTTCAACTCGGCGGGGATGTCTTTCTTGTCGGCCAGGTCGCGGATGTGTCCGACCGAGCTGAGCACCTCATAGCCGTCGCCCAGGTACCCCTGGATCGACTTCATCTTCGTCGGCGACTCGACGATGACGAGCTTCTTGCCCGTCGACGCCTTCGTTGCTCGCGCGCCGCGTGTGCCCTTCGTACTCTCCGCCACTGGCTTCCTTTCTCCGTTGCACACCATACACACCGGCGAGACGTGAACTGGCTGGGAGGGCTTGCACTCCCTGGCTTGTCCGCTCAGAGCGGAGGGCCCGCTCGCGCCCGCGCGGCGATCGGGAACGGCCCCATTCGCGTCGTCACGGTCACCGTGACGACCATGCCCTCCACCGTGCACGCCGCGAGGACGGATCCAGCGATCGCGGCGAGGTCGTGCGCTCGCTCGCACGGCGCACCCGGGATGGCGCCGCTGACGGCATCCGCGGCCGCGAGCGCCGCTGCGTCGGCCACCCCGGCCAGACGAGTCGCCGCGACCGACACTCCGCCCGCCGCGGCGCACCCCACGACGAGCGTCGCACTCACGGCCAGCACCCCGACCGACAACACCGCACCGGCCATCAGGGAGTACTCGCGACGGCGCAGGACGAAGCGCGGGCCGAAGGAAGCGGCAGCACGGTGGACAGCGGCACGGCGCTGTCGATGCACACGAGCTCTCCTCGGAGCCGGATCACGACGGTCGCGCCGTCGACGAGGTGGGCGACCGTCGACCGAACCCGCTCGTCGCTCTCACCTCGTGCGGCCAGCCGAGCACCCTGCGCGACAGCCTGTTCCAGCCGGACGAGCTTCCCCGCCGTCAGCAACACCGAGACAGAGAGGAGGACGACGAGGATCACCGCGGGGACGGTGACGGCGAACTCCGCCGCCACCGCACCCCGCTGGTCGCGCCGCAGGCTCACTCGACCGTCAAGGCGCGCCGAACGAGATCGGTGAGAATGCCCCTCACTTCATCGCTGCGCATGATGATCACCAGCAAACCGGCGAAGGCGACCGCCGCCATCGTGGCGGAGTTTTGACATATTCGGCTCGTGAGCGAGATACGTCCCGAACCTTGGTCAAAGAAGGTCCAGGGGCGTATAACAACTGACTCCGTAGTGAGCGGGGCCAGGACTGGAGACATCATGAGCAAGGGAACCAAGCTGTGTGCCGCCATCTACGTGCGCCAGAGCGTGCGCGAGGATCAGGGCATCGCCCAGCAGATCGCTGAGTGCGAGGCCAAGGCCAAGGCCGAGGGCTGGACGGTCTATCGCATCTACAACGACAACCAGACCAGCGCGACCAAGGATCGGGGCGAGGGCACCGAATGGGCGCGGATGCTCGCCGACATCGACGCCGGTCATGTTCAGGTAGTCATCGTCGCCGCCGTGGATCGCCTCATGCGGCGGCTCGTGGATGTGCTGGAGGTCCGCCCGCCGCGCCGGGACGTGCGTGTGGTCATCGCTAATGGGAGCATCGACACGGGCGATGCTGGCGGCATGGGCGCGTTCATCCTCGGGCTGTTCGTGCTCGTGGCTGAGCAAGAGATCCAGCGCAAAGAGGCGCGCACGGTCCCCTATCGTGCTGCGCGCCGCGAAGCTGGCCACCCTGCGCCCGGACTCGTGCCGTTCGGCTACTCGTGGGTTCCCAAGCTCCAGCGCGACGCAAGGGGCACGCGCTATGAGGTCGTGCCGGGCGAGGCTGCCGTGCTGCGGTTCATGTCGCGCGAGTTGCTCGGCGGCTCATCTCTCGGCGGCATCGTCGCGGCGCTCAACGCGGGCGAGGCTAGGGACGAACGCGGCGCGCTGCTCGGCGAGTCCAGCCGCACGACGCGCGCGGGCAAGCGATGGATCACGACGACGGCGCGGCGGCTGCTGCTCTCCCCGTTCCCTGCCGCGCTGCTGCCGCCCAAGATGCCCGAGGGTGAGCACTACAACGCCGCCCGCGTGGACATGTCCAGGTGTACGCCGGGCGCGTGGGAGCCGATCTTGACCGAGGATGCCGTGATGGCTGCGCGGGCCATCCTGCTGAAGCCGTCGCGGCTGACGCACGACGGCGACACGCGGGCCAAGCATCTGCTCTCGGGCATCGGCAGGTGTGCCGTGTGCGGCGGGCCGATCCGCTCGGCCCAGGTCAAGACGACGACCCCGGACCCTCAGCGCGCCTACCGCTGCACGAAAGGGTGTTTCGTGCGCGGGGCGGCGATCATCGAGGCGTACGTGACTGAGGCCGTCGTGACGCTGCTGAGCACCCCCGGTCTGCTCCAGTGGGTGCCCGATGACGGGGCGGACATCGACACGCTGCGCGCTCGCCGTGTGGCCCTCCAGAGCGACCGCGACGACGCCGAGACACTCTATGCCGAGGGCGCGATCTCAGCGGCCACGCTGCGCGCCAAGACGGGCAAGCTCGATCCCGAGATTCAGGCCGTGGATGCCGCGCTCGCCGCCGTGCTCCAGGCTGACCCGCTCGCCGAGATCGTGACCTCTGACGACGTGCGCGGGATGTGGGAGCGCATTACGCCCGCCCGTCGTCGAGCCATTCTCGGCGCGCTCGTGCACCACGTTCATGTCGGACGCGTCGGCAAGGGCGTTCGCGTCCTGACGGTCGAGGCGGCAGAGGGCACGGTCTCGATGGGTTGGAAGCGCACCGAGCATCGCGTGAGCCTCACTCGTGCGCGCCTGGTCAGCACCGGTCGCCCTCTCGTGCCCATGGAAGCACGTGAGGCCATCGCTACCGCTCTGAGCGCGTGAGCGGGCGTCAGGCGAGGCGGACTGCGCCGCATGCTGGGCAGGCCCAATGCGCCCGCTCAAGCACTCCAACAGGGCGCATCCGCTCCAGGGAGTCGCACCCGCCACAGAGCGGCGCGTCGAGCGGGTCGAGCGGCTCGGCGCGAGTGTTCATGGGCACGAGCCTAGGCCCGGCTGCAGTGGGCCGCGCGACACGCGAGACCGCCGCCGCATTGGCTCGCCTGGCGGCCTCGGGGCTGACCGAAACACTCGCCGCGCTCCGCGCAGACCACGTCTACGCCGTCGATATCGCCCCCGAGGATGCCCGGATGGAACGCACCCGCACTTCGCGCTCAGCGCTGACGACATCAGCCGCGCACTGCGACGGGGCGGCATGACGTTGCGCCGTGTCGCCGCGACCCGTTGTGTCGGTGAGTCCACCGTGTACGCGGCGCTGAAGGATTCCTAGGCGGGCCTGGCGCGGTGTTTTCAGGGCGCGACCAGAGCGGTCCGCTCGTTCAGGAAGCCAATGAAGCGCTGGACGACCTGGCCCGCGTTGGCTGGCACGTACAGCTCGCGGATGGCGCGATGCGGGTCCTTACTCCCGGCAGATGAGAGAGCTGCTGCCGAATAGGTGACAACCGCTCCCGTTCCCTCAGCAGTCAGCGTGTGCACCTCGAACTCGACGCGAGGCGCGCCAAGGTGGCCCTCCAGGAGAAACTCCATAACATTGGCTTCGTAGAGCGGCTGATAGAGCCGGTCAGATCGAAGGCTCGTCTTCAGCGCCATCGCGAGCACCAGCTCGCCTGGCTCAATCTTTCCTTCCAGGGTCCGATGCGCGTTGTCCAAGATCCGCTGACTGGCGAGCGAGATGTCGCCCAGATCGGTCGCCCAAACAGGATTGGCCTGTTCGCTCGTCGGGAGTATGACAATCGCGATGTCCGGGGTGGATGTCGGCATCGCGAGATTGCTCTTGGCGAGTCGGTTTCGGAACTTGCGAATCTTCTTCTGAGCCTTTGGGGTGAGGAGTTTCACCCAGTCGTACCGGCGTGGGAGGTTCAGTACAGCAACCTGCCGATTCAGCGAAGGCGACACCTGCGGGCGGGCGTACCGTGGCGTGGTGCGCCACGGCTGGCCGCGCATGAACCTGTTCCAGGCGGCGGCAGTGTCCCAGAGCACGGCGGACGTGACGATTTCGTAGATGTCCCCGGTCACCTTCGAGACCGCGTTCGCGTTGCTCGTGTAGTCCGCGCCGTATAGGAGGTGACCTTCGTCATGCGCGTTGCTGATCGCCTGCAAGACGACCTCGCGAAACGGCATAGAGTTGAGGCCCGGGCTAGTCCATCCGGGAACGCCCGCGTCGAACGTGTACGCCAGCATGTTTTGCTGGGCGAGCCGGAACTGCGTGTCACGACCGCGAACGGGCGCGTTTCGCAAGTCGGCGATCAAGCGCAACTCAGGGGCCAGAGCTTGGGTCGCAACGCTGCTGAAACGGAACGGCACTAACGCTTCTCCTCGGCTTCTCTTACAAGCTCGCTCAGATCGATACCGAGCGCTTCCGCGACTCGCGTTTGGGTCTCCAACGTGGGGTTTTTGTGACCGTTCTCCAGTGCGCTCACATAGGTGCGCGTGACTGCGCTGCGCTGCCCGAGTTCTGCTTGAGTCATTCCGAGAGCCTCTCTGCGGCGGCGAACGATCAGCCCGAACGTTGCCGGGGTCGCTGCAGGGGTCACGGATGCAACCTAGGCGAGGACTGGCAGTCACTCTCGGAGGCGCGGTCGGGTGTACCTCATAGGCGACACCCGCCGGTCATTCCCAGGAACGTCGGAGATCGTTGCTACCGTCGCAACCATGCCTGAGATCTCCCGCCGAACCTCCGCCCAGCCAACCGCCGTCTCCCTCTTCTCAGGCTGTGGGGGATTCTGCGAGGGCGTGCGCGCCGCAGGCTTCGACGTGAAAGCGGCGGTCGAGATTGACCGGTTCGCGGCTGAGACGTACCGCGCCAACTTCCCTGAAACGCCGCTCTACGAGGGCGACGTGACGAACTTTCTCAACGTCGAGTCCCCCACCTGGGCGGATGATGCGGCGCGCTTCGATCAGATCAAGCCGGGAGAGATCGACCTTCTGTTCGGTGGTCCACCATGCCAGGGCTTCAGTCAGATCGGTCCCCGCATGCTGGACGACGACCGCAACAAGCTGTACCTGGAGTTCATCCGGGTGCTGAAGCAGTTGCGCCCCGCCGTGTTCCTCATGGAGAACGTGCCCAACATGCTGCTGATCGGCAAGGGGACGTTCAAGCGGCAGGTGCTGGAAGCTCTCGCGGAAGCCGGGTACAGCAACTGCGCCGTGCGTATTGTGGTCTCCTCGGACTACGGCGTACCTCAGGTCCGAAGGCGAGCTATATTCTTCGGCGTTCGTGATGGCCTCGTGTTGGATGGCCCTGTTGGTGCGTTCTTCGAGAACGCGCTCGCCGAGGAAGAGCGGGCGACGCCGACCGTGTGGGACGCGATCCGTGACCTTCCCGAAGCGACGGCGATTCACTATGAGTCGCTCCCTTACCCGCGCACCAAGGTGGCAAGCGCGATCCTGGATGAGATGCGGATCGACCGCGACGGCGAGACGTTCGCGAGCGAGGCCAAGCTCGCGCAGTCCGGTGTCAGCAAGGCGCGCCTGCACAATCACCACACGAAGGAGATTCAGGAGCGCCGCAAGGCGCTCATCGCTCTCCTGAAGCCCGGAGCCAAGGGCGACAGTCTGCCCAAGGAGGTCTGGAACGGCCTGCGGCCCGAGAAATGGCGGCGTCTTCCCGTGGATAAGCCTGCCTATACGATCCTCGCGCAGATGCACCGTGACCTGTCCGAGTGGGTGCATCCGAAGCACGAGCGCTGGATCACCGTCCGCGAGGCTGCACGCCTCCAGTCGTTCCATGACGGCTTTGTGTTCCACTCCAGTGAGTGGCAAATGCTAAAGCAGATTGGTAATGCCGTGCCGCCGCTGATGGCGCGGGCGCTGGCAAGCGCCGCCCGCAAGGCCTTGAGCGAGGTGCGCGAGGAACACACCGCAGTGGTAACCGAGATCGACGGCTATCGAACGCGAGCCGAGGCGGTCCCCGCCACAGCGGCGGCTCTGTAGCGTCATGTATCTCATCTTCATCGACGACAGCAAGCAGTCGGGACGCCGCTCGGACCTCGGGAAGGTGATCTCGCTGGGCGGGATCGCGTTCCCCGAGGAACAGGTGAAGCCATTCGCGGATGAATTCTGGAGGGTGTACGACGAGCACGGCGTACCTCACGACACCGAGCTGAAGTGGTCTCCCGACAGCAAGACGAGTTGGTGGTCTCAGGAGGGCAACAAAGAGCAACTTACGCCGGTACGGGAAGAGATCGCGACGGCGGCTTGCGCGCTGGGCGGGAAAGCGTTCGTGGTGGCCTGGGATACTGAAACGCAAGGCTTTCAAGGCGAGACTCCCGAGCGACTCGTTCTCCGTTTCCTGTTTGAACGCGTCGAGATGATGCTTCAGAACCTCCCTGCCCTGGGCGCGTTCATATTTGACAGGCCGGGCGGTGGAGTCAAGGAACAAGACGCCTGGGTTGACGACGCTCTGATTCTTACCGACGCGGGGACCGAGTATGTAAAGCCCAACGGCATCATTCTGCCCGTGCTCACCGCGTCGTCCCACCACCACCCGCACCTACAGCTCGCAGACCTGATAGTTGGCAGCACCACAGCGGCGCTTGTGGGCAATCGGTACGGACAGGACCTGATCCCGCTCACTAAGCCGCTGTTTCACACCAACTGGCGGGGTAACATCGGGGGCGCTGGCGTGAAGCTCTATCCCGACGCGCTCAACAACCTCATGCACTGGGTGTTTGGAGAGACTGAGTTCTCGCGCGGCAACGGCGGGCTGGCGCTTCCATACTCTCGCTGGCGATGGCCCACCGACAATGGCCTGCCGTAGGACGCTTTGTCAGCGCTAGCGACTCTCACGCTGCTGCTTTGGTGATCCGGTATACCGTGGCGGCGCTGACGCCCAGCGTGCGCGCGATCTCGGGCACACTCTCGCCCGAGTCCCTCAGCGTCTGCGCCTTGCGGGCGGTCGCCGAGTCGGCGACGCGGGGACGACCTCCCACGCGACCCTGAGCCTTGGCGGCGGCCAGGCCTGCCGTCGTGCGCTCGCGGATGAATGAGCGCTCCAGCTCGGCGAAGATCGCCAGCATCTGAAGCATGGCCTTGCCCGTGGGCGTGGTTGAGTCCAGGCCGTCGCCGACGCTCTGAATGTGGATGCCGCGCTCAGTCAGATCCTGAATGAGCGTCGCAACGTGCGCCGTCGAGCGCCCGATGCGGTCGAGCTTGTAGACGACGATGGTGTCTCCCGGCTGCACGTCGGCGAGCATCGCATCCAGCGCCGGGCGGCTCGTCTTGGCCCCGCTCACGCCGTGGTCAACGTAGCGGCTGCGCTTCAGCACGCCCGCGCCGTCGAGGGCGTCGTGCTGCATCTGCTCGTCTTGCTTGCCCGTGCTCACTCGGATGTACCCGAGGCGCTCGCCCGTGGTGCCCGTCGTCTTGGTCATGGCTCGATTCTCTCATCTACTCGTACGTTTTTGCAACTCACTAACGTATGAATTTTGAGCGAGTCGAAGCGTCGATATCGCGTCGATAACGGCCCTCGCGGCGTTTCTCATCTGAGCATCGTTTTTGAGAGAGCCGCGGGAGGGTGCCCCGGCCCGTCGTGACGGTTGGCTTACCACCTGATGAGGGGTGACGGGCCGGGGGTCTTGGGTGCGACCTCGGCGCGGGGGGATCTCCGCCCAGCGCCGCCGCGCCGAGGTCGCTTTTGGCCCTCACGCCCGAGACCAAGGGACCAGACCGAGCGTGAGGGAGCATTGTTGAGTTTCAGTCAGCGAATCTTGATTAGCGCGGACGCGAAGAAGATTCCGGGAAGTAACGAGCGCGCAACCCGGACATGAGCGGGGCCGTGATCGGGATCTCCCGCGCCTCGGTCAACAGAGGCAACCTGCCCCCCGACTCCAGCCCGTAGACGGCCTCGGCTCGCTTGTGGTCGCCGTGGATAACGCGTGCGACCCAGCCAGGCGGGGAGGTCGTGGCGGCTGCGCTCGATCTGGACGCGCAAGGCATGGCCGCCGAACGTGACCGGGGCAGCCTGCGCGCTCATGCCGCCACCCCCTGCCGCGTCCCACGGCGTCGGCCTGCCCAGAATCCGACAATGCGATGACGAGCCTCGGCGTGGGCGTAGGCGCGGCATGCGGCGAACACGGGGCATCCGGCACAGATCGGCACAAGGTCTTGGTTCGCGCTGTGTGCGCGCCCATCATCCACGAATCGGTCATCGCCCGCGCACGCCGGAGCAGAGACCGTCAGCGCGGCGCTGAGAGCCTCCCAAGCGTGCGCGGCGGTCATGTCGAGGCCTCGGCGATGAGGTCGGCGAGGTCGGCCAGGGTCATGACGGCGTATGCCTTGCTGATCGGCTTCGAGTTGCGATAGGCGACGAGAACGCCGCGGTGTGCGCCCGCGATGCCTGCGGCGCGGCGCGTGCTGTCCAAGCTCGGCCCCCAGCGGCCCGGATCGGCGCTAGTCACGTCCACATACCAGCCCTCGGGCACGCCGAGGATGTCGGGCGCTGGAGTGGTCTGAGGGGCAGCGAACGTCTCGGAGAGCTTGCGGCGGGGCGTGCGTGGTGTCGGGCGTGCATCGTCGTGACCGTGGAGGCGGAGCACGAGCGCGACCGACTCGGCGAGGGCGGCGTGCCGCGTGGCGTTGCGCTTGTCGGCCATGGTCAGCGCGTCCGATCCACGAGGCCACGGGCGCGGCGCTCGGCCTGCTCGCGGGCCTGGCGCTCGGTGTAGTGCTCGGCGATGTCCACGCTCTGCGAGGTCGTGGGGCCGTCTCCGTACACCCGCTGAACCTCGGCGCGAGCTGCGGCGCGTTCCTCGGGGTCTGACACTGCCCACGCGCGGCGGCGGGCGCTCTCCCGCTCGGCCTGCCACTCAGGATCGCCATAGACCCATCGCGGCTCAGTCGCGGGCCACTCGCCGCGCCCAATCCTGCCGTCGGGGTCGTCCACGCGATCCAGCCACGACGTGCCGTCAGCACTCACGCTGCGCTCGATCATGTCGGCGGTCAGCTTCAGCGACGCTCCACGCACGCGGACATCGCCAAAGGCCGTCACGGCCTTGCGGAAGTGGATCACATCGCCCGGTGTGAGCTTGCCGCCCGGCGTCGTCACCCGCTTCGGGGTCGTGTTCTCGGTAGTCATGATTCCTCCTCGGCATCGGCGGACAGGTGCCAGGCAAGCGCCGCCTCGTACTGTGCGCGGGCCTCTGTGTCGTCCGTGTCTGTGATTGCGCACTCCAGCAAGGCGCGTACGTGGTCGGTCATGCGGTGGTCTCCAGTCGTGGCGGTGAATCATGAATCCTGCGGGCACGGTCTCGAACGTTCGCGGCCCACGCCGTACGGCCCATCTGCTCGAACGCAGAGGCGAAAGCCTCGGCGGCGTTGAGGTCGGTCTGCACGGTCAGCAAGACGGCCCCGGTCAGGTCGTCGGCGTCGTGCAGGTTGGCCAGCGCGTCTGCACGGACGATGCCCAGCCGGTCGGCCAGAATCGCAAGCGTCTGCTCCTCCGCCTTGCCTGCTGCGAGAGCCAACCGTGCGTCGTTGCTCTCGTCAGCCTCGCGGCGAATGTCGCGGGCGGCGTCCGCAATGTCAAGCAAGCGAGCCGCGATGCCCAGAGCGGGAGTGCCGGTCACTGCCTCCATGGCCTCGCGCACCTGCGGGGCGACGTGGCCGCGAACGTGACGGCGCATGGACTCAGGTGAAACGGCGTGCTGCCTCGCAATGCCCCGGATCGAGTACTCACCCGTTGCTAGGTCAGCCTCGATGCGGGCGCGGTCAGGATGCGAGCACACGACGCAACGACGGCCCACCGTGCGGGGCTGCTGCTGCAGGTCTGCGCTCATACATTGTGATATCGACCAACAGGCCCAAAATCGCGACGATTCGCAAGAAGTCGTGCCGCTACGACCGTTCGCCGTCGTCCTCCGGCTCCAGGTCGCTGTGGAACTCATAGCCGCGTTCCTCCAGCGTCGGGAGGCCGATGCTCGTGCTCCTCCAGCCAGGCTTCCACTTCGGCGAGGCTCGCCCGTTTCAGGACGTAGGCATCGTCGTTGTAGCCGTCGCTGTCGTCGGTAGCGACTGCTGCACCGGGACGCGGTGCCCAAAACGTCGGGCCTGTCGCTTCAGCCTCAGCCCGAGGTACTCAACGTATCGCCCGAGCAAAATGAGTCCTGCGGCCCTCCTCGGCAGCGGTGTGTTCGGTGCTCATGATGTCTCCCCTGGTCTGGCCCAGAGTGGGGCCACTTGTTCTACGCCGATGCGATGCGCTCAGCCAGGGTGGAGACGAGATTCATGAATCGTCCCTAGAAGTGAAAGTGGGCAGACCGGTGCTCATGAGATTGAGATTGAGGCTCTGGGGCTGCGGAGACTAGGAAACCCTGCGGATGCTGGGCATAGGCCCCCTACCCCCAAGCGTCCGAGCTAATCCAGTCGCTGGGAGAGGTGAACCCACGCCCTCCCGCTTGGGGTTCCGTCATCCGCGCTCTGCGTCCGACTGAGGCCCTGCGCCGGATGGCCTTGCTAGAGGTTCGCGGCGCTCGCTGGAGAGGCTGGGGGCGTCTCTCGACGCCAGGCCCCACGGTGTCCCGTGGGGACGATGATCGCGCCGGTCGGATCGAGTGTCAAGCTCGGTGCGATACGCCCCAAGAAAAGACCAGATCAAGTAGGTATCAGATGTCCGAACTAAGGTGAGCGGTGATCAGGTTAACGATTCACGCAATGACAACACTCGGCGGGACGAGCCGTCGGGCGGAGCATCCGCGCAACCTAGCTCTTCTGTTCCAGGAACCGCCGAGTCTCTCGCTCAGTCCGTACGCGAACCAAAACACCGCTTTGAGTGCGCCTGACTGGTCTTCCGCTCGCTCGGTACCAGATGACTCCTCTTGAGTCGTGGAACTGAATGTCCGGGTAGAGCGTTTGTGGGGCAGACCAGCGCGAACGCTCCCAAATAAACTCAACTTCGACAGCACCGTCTGGCTCGACGAAGCCGAACCCTGTGACCGCCGCAGATGGGTCCTTTCCCGACAGCCTCCCAACGTCCACGAAGACGCTTGAGATGAGTTCCTTGCTCGCGTTCCGGACTACGACGCGCGACCATGCATGATCGCATTCCAACCGCGTGCTCTTTTGAAGCACCGTCTGGCCGTCGTCGATGAGGATCATTTCGCGTGCTTGATTCGGACCAATCCGCTCGCCGGCGAGGTACTGGCCGCTCTTCGCCACCGTCGCATAGACGAGGCGCGCCTGCTCCTCTCGCTTATCTTTGACGTTCCGCCGATAGGTGCTGGTCGCGACCAACAGCGCGAGCAGTCCGCCCAGCGTCGCAAGCCAGCTTCGCCAGGCATCCCACTGTTCCGGCGACATCAGGCCAAGGAACCAATCGAGCATCTTCCGAGCTTGGCAGACACCGTCCTGATCGATCTAGCGCAAGTACTGGAGCGTTCCCAACCCTCGGGTTACATGTCATCAGCGCGCCAGGGTTGCCATCGTCGCGATCGCGTACTCGGCCGTGGCGGCGCCGGACTCGTCGGCGAACAGCACGGCGGCGCGTCGACGCGTGAGCGGGGGGAGGGCGGGGCGGGTGGTTCGAGTCATGGTGACTCCTCTCTTTCGATGGTGATGAGCACGGCAGGCGGGAGGAGGCGCACGCCCTAGAAGACGACGGGCGCGGAGGAGAGCACCGACAGCATCATCGGCCCCACTCCGAGGAGGAGAAACGCCGGCAGCGTGCAGACACCGAGCGGGAGGAGCAACCGGGCCCCCAGCCTGGCCGCCTGCAATCGCCCCTCGGTGCGAGCGAGTCGCCGCTGGTCCCCCGCCTCGGCGCGCAGCAGTTCTGCGGCCGGAGCGCCGGAGGCGCGGGAGAGGTCGAGGACGCTCGTCGCGCGCTCCCGCACCGTCGTACAGCCCGACGTCTCGCAGACCTCGAGGGCGCGGTCGATCGACACCCCTCCGCTCAAAGCGATGGCGAGCAGGTCACATTCCCACCCGGGCGCGCCAGGAGCCGGTTGCGCCCGGCGTACCAGAAGCGTCGACCATCGACGCGCCGCGATCATCAAGACGGCGCCCGCGACGACGCAGCCGATACCGACCGGCTGGGTCACTGTGGCGGCGAGATCGAAGCCGAACGCGACGACGAGCACTACCCCCAGGAGCGGGAGCCAGGAGATCACTCGGGCGGTCGTCGCCGGCTCGGCGAGCGCCACCGCCACGTCGTCACGCGCCTGATCCGCATCGCGCAGCGCCTCCGCCGTACCTCGCAGGCTGTCGGACAACGGCGCCCCCACGGTGGTGGCCACGCGCCACGCCACGGCGACGTCACGCCACGCTCCGCCGCGCCGGTCCATCACCTCGGCGATTCCCGCGGCCGACGTGTCCCGCCGACTCCACGTCTCCTGCGCCGAGCCGGGCCCGATGCCCTGGTCTCCCACGTGCTCCCACGCGCGAGCGGGCGCCACGCCCGCCTGCAGCAGCACGGCCAGTCGGTGCACCTGCGCGGCGACCGAGGCCGTCGACGATCCGGCACTGGACGCACCATCGGAGGTGCCCGGAGCCTCCCCAGTGCCATGGGCGGCCGCGGTTCGGGGGCGACGTCGGGCGAGAGCGCGGCGATGCGACCCCCTCATCGCACGTCTTCCACGGCGAGCCGTCCCTGACGCACGACCGGACGCGCGATGCCGGTGATCCGCCGGACGCCGTCTCTGTGGCGCTCGACATGGACGATCGCGTCGATGGCGCTCACCACCTGCCGGGCGACGGCATGGTCGTCCATTCCCGCAGCCGCCCCCAGCGCCTCCAGTCGCGCGGGCACATCTGCAAGGCCGCTCGCGTGCACCGTGCCGGCGCCGCCGTCGTGGCCGGTGTTGAGCGCCGTCAGGAGCTCGCGGACCTCCGGCCCACGACACTCGCCCACTACGAGGCGGTCGGGTCGCATGCGCAGGGCTTCCCGGACAAGACGGTCGAGACCCACCGCACCGGCGCCCTCGAGATTGGGCTGACGCGCTTCCAACCGGACGTGGTGGGGATGATCGATCCGCAACTCGGCGACGTCTTCGATCGTGACGATCCGCTCGCCCGGCGGAACGACGCCGAGGAGCGCCGCCAGCAAGGTCGTCTTTCCCGCACCGGTGGCGCCGGTGACGAGCAGATTGGCGCGCCCGTCCACGAGCTCCCTCAGCCGAAGCTCCGAGTCGGCGTCGAACATGCCGCGCGAGCCGAGATCGGCAAGGGTGGGACGATCCGCCGAGGGAAGCCGGATGGAGATCGCGGCGCCCGTGCATGAGACCGGCGCGAGCACGGCATGGACGCGGACCCCGTCCTCCCACCGGACATCCACGAGAGGTGTCAGGTCGTCGAGGTGACGTCCGCCGATGCCGATCAGGGCCACGGCGAGATCCCGCACCGCGCGGTCGTCCGCCTGCCACGTGGAGATGTGCTCGGCGCCGCGGCCGCGATCGACGAACAGCCCATCGGTGCCGTTGACGAACACATCGGTGACCTCGGGATCGGCCAAGTACGCGGCGAGCGACGCCACGGCGGGGTGGTCCGGGAGCCGGCGGGCCGCGGGAGACACCTGGGGAGACGGGCCCCGATCACGCGCGCGGTCACCGCGACGCCCACCCGCCTCTGCCCGCGTCGTCGATCCCGCCGACCGGGAGGCGGGCGAGGATCGAAGCTCCCCGCGGGGGCGGACGACGAACGGTTCGGGCATGTCCCCGACGCTAGATCGCCCGCCGCGGCCGCGTCCCTTCTTCCCCCGCCCCGTGGACAGACGACGGCGACGACCCAGCTGGGGAGGACTGGGGCCGGCGCCGGAGGGCGGCGACCGGTAGACAAGGAGATGGGCGGCACCCTTAGGGGGAGAAGGGTACCGCCCGAAACAGCGGCCGCTACGGGGGATGGCAGACCGCTGTTGTGCCAGAATCTGAGTTCGGCCGCGACCGAGCTTACGCAACGCCTCGCTCAGGTCCAAACAAGCCCGGGGCGTGGCGGCCCGATATATCGGCCTGATCCCGGGCCCTGCACGCGGCCGCGGTACCCCACTATCGGAGGTAGTCGGGGGTCCGCATTCCCGGATAAATTGTGCCGATCGTCTCGGCGTCAGCGCGCCGTCCCGCAACACGCACAGCCGCAAAGGAGCGAGCATGAGCAGTCAGATCGACCACCTGCTGACCGAGTCCCGTCGATTCGCGCCGAGCGAGGAGTTCGCCCGCAACGCCGTGGCCACGGCCGATCTGTACGCGGAGGCGGAAGCCGATCGCGAGGCGTTCTGGGCCCGACAGGCCAGAGAGCTGCACTGGCACACGCCGTTCACCCAGGTCCTCGACTGGTCGAATCCGCCGTTCGCGCAGTGGTTCACCGATGGCGAGATCAATGTCGCGTACAACTGCCTCGACCGCCACGTGGACGCGGGTCTCGGCGATCGGGTGGCCCTGTTGTGGGAAGGCGAGCCGGGAGACGAGCGCCGGATCACGTATGGCGAGCTGACCGAGGAGGTCAAGAGAGTCGCCAACGTCCTCGCCGGCCTCGGTGTCGGACAGGGCGATCGTGTGGCGATCTACATGCCGATGATCCCCGAGGCCATCGCGGCGATGCTCGCCGTCGCCCGCCTCGGTGCGATCCACTCCGTCATCTTCGGCGGATTCTCGGCCGATAGCCTCCGCACGCGGATCGACGATGCGGGAGCGCGCGTGGTGATCACCGCCGATGGCGGCTATCGGAAGGGCCGCGTGTCGCCTCTCAAACCGGCGGTCGACCAGGCGCTGTCCGACCGGGGTGCGGGTGTGCAGGAGACCGTCGAACACGTCCTCGTCGTCCGTCGGACGGGCAACGAGGTGGGCTGGAACGCAGACCGCGACCTCTGGTGGCACGACGTCGTCCCCGCCGCGTCCGCAGAGCACGAGGCACAGCCCTTCCCCGCCGAGAACCCCCTCTTCATCCTCTACACGTCGGGGACGACCGGGAAACCCAAGGGCATCCTCCACACCAGCGGCGGCTACCTCACCCAAGCGGCCTTCACCAACAAGGTCGTCCACGATCTCCACCCCGAGTCCGACGTCTTCTGGTGCACCGCCGACATCGGGTGGATCACAGGGCATTCGTATGTGACCTACGGCCCGCTCGCCAACGCGGCGACGCAGGTTCTCTACGAGGGAACGCCCGACACCCCGCACCCCGGCCGCTGGTGGGAGCTCGTTCAGAAGTACGGCGTGACGATCCTGTACACAGCGCCCACCGCGATCCGCTCGTTCATGAAGCTCGGCCGTGCCATCCCCCAGCAGTTCGACCTCTCATCCCTCCGCCTGCTCGGATCGGTCGGTGAGCCCATCAACCCCGAGGCCTGGATGTGGTATCGCAAGGTGATCGGCGGCAAGACGGCCCCGATCGTGGACACCTGGTGGCAGACCGAGACCGGAGCGATCATGGTGTCGGCACTTCCGGGCGTCACCGAGACCAAGCCGGGATCGGCTCAGGTACCGCTTCCCGGCATCGCCGTCGACGTCGTGGACGAGGACGGCGCCCACGTCGGGAACGGGAACGGCGGGCTCCTCGTTCTCACCCAGCCCTGGCCGAGCATGCTCCGGGGTATCTGGGGCGACCCCGACCGATTCCGCGAGACGTACTGGGAGAAGTTCGAGAAGCAGGGCTACTACTTCGCCGGCGACGGAGCGCGCTTGGACGATGACGGCGACGTCTGGTTCCTCGGCCGGGTCGACGACGTGATGAACGTGTCGGGCCATCGACTGTCCACGACCGAGATCGAGTCGGCGCTGGTGGGCAACGAGGCCGTCGCCGAGGCAGCCGTGGTCGGAGCCTCGGACGAGACCACCGGCCAGGCCGTGGTCGCGTTCGTCATCATCAAGCAGAGCTATCTCGACGCGCACTCGCCGGAGGGCCTTGCCGGCACGCTCCGGGCGTGGGTCGGCGAACAGATCGGGCCGATCGCGCGGCCACGCGACGTTTACATCGTCGGCGAGCTTCCCAAGACGCGGTCGGGCAAGATCATGCGGCGCCTCCTGCGTGACGTAGCCGAGGGCCGCGAGGTGGGCGACACCACGACGCTCGCCGACACCGCGGTGATGAGCGTCATCTCCGCACAGGTGAAGTGACCCGCGTCGCCCATCGACCACGTTCCTCCGCCGAGCACAACAGCGGACGCGGAGACTGACACGCCGACACTCCGCGCGGGAAGCACGGTGTGTCGACGCGGAGATCCGCCGTTGTGTCACGCCTCGGACCCAGCGTCCGCCATGGCGCCACGAGCTCGGACGGGGGCGAGGCAGGTGGATGCTCCCGTCGCGGGCGCGGCAGACTGGAGGGATGGACCCGGCGCCCTACGAGATCCGCCCGCTGCGACGAGACGAGCGGGAGGGAGCCGAGTTCGACGCCCTCGTGTGGCGCGCGGCGGAGGTCGACGCCGAGGCGCGGGCGAGAATCGTGGACGAAGAGCTCACGAGGATGGCCGTGTGGGGAGCTGTCGGGCGCGACGGCACGATTCTGGCCTTCGCGGCCTACGACGAGACGCCTGACGCGGTGCACCTGGAGTACATCGCGACCTCCGAGCGTGCGGAAGGTCATGGCATCGGACGGGCGCTGATCCAGTCGATCCGCACCCGGAACGTCGGCAGCGCGGTCCATGCCGAGACGGACGACGACGCCGTGGGGTTCTATCGTCGACTCGGGTTCACGATCTCACCGCGCGTGGGACGCGACCCCCGATGGCCCGACCGGCCACGCTACGACTGCGAACTGCCCGGCGAGCCCGACGGCATCGACGGTCGGCCGGCGTAGCGCCCAGGACGACGAAGGGCTCAGGACAGCGCGAAGATGACCTCGACCTCGACCGGGCTGTCGAGAGGGAGGACGGGAACGCCCACGGCCGAGCGAGCGTGCCGTCCGGCCTCGCCGAAGATCTCGCCGAGCACTTCGCTGGCGCCGTTGATGACCCCGGGCTGGCCCGTGAAATCGGGAACCGACGAGACGAACCCGGTGACCTTGACCACCCGAGCCAGGCGATCGACGCCCCCGGCGACGTCCGCTGCCGCGGCGAGGGCGTTCAGCGCGCACTGCCGCGCATAGTCCTTGGCATCGGCTGCGGGCACCAGCCCATGCCCCTCGCCGACCTTTCCGGTGGCCGGCAGCGCACCGGCGATCATCGGAAGCTGGCCCGAGGTGTAGACGAGGTCGCCGTGGACGGTGGCCGGGATGTACGCCGCCACCGGCGGGACGACCGCCGGCAGCTCGATGCCGAGCTCGGACAGGCGTGCGGAGATCGTCATCGCTGTCCCTCCTCGGTGGGGAACTGCTGAGCTGCCACGGCCGCGGCACCCAGTCCGGCGTTGGCAGCACCGCCGCCCACCGGCCGCTTGAAGTAGGCGACCAGTCCCCCCTCGGGGCCCGGCACGACCTGCACGAGCTCCCAGCCCTGCTTGCCCCAGTTGTTGAGGATCGCGGCGGTGTTGTGGATCAGAAGAGGAGTGGTGAGGTACTCCCACGTGGTCATCGGTACTCCCGTTCGAGGGCGCGGATCGTCGCGGCATGCGGGGATCACCGAGCCTTCGCCCAGCTACCTCCCTTACGATCAGCCTATGCCCCATGCGAAACGGACTGCCACTGGCGTGCTCGGAGGTCTCCTCGGTCTCATCGGACTGAGCACCGTGGCCGGCGTGTTGATCACCGCCACCGTGACCCCCGCGATCGCCGTCTCCGGCTACGCGGCGTCGAGCGCGATCACGATGTTCAACAACATGCCGAACTATCTGAAGATCGAGAAGCTCATGCTTCCGACCAAGCTCTACAAGAAGAACGACGAGGACAAGTACGTCCTCATGGCACAGTTCTACGACCAGAACCGCATCCCGGTGACCTCCGACAAGATCGCCGGCGTGATGAAGGACGCGATCCTCTCCAGCGAGGACAAGAACTTCTACGAACACGGCGGCGTCGACCTCTTCGGCACGATCAAGGCGCTCGCGGGCAACGCCTCCGGAAGCAGCACGCGCGGTGGCTCCACCATCACCCAGCAGTACGTGAAGAACGTGCTGCAGCAGAACTGCGAGCGCAAGGCCACCTCCCAGGAGGAGGTCAAGAAGTGCTACCTCGAGACCACCGTCAACGACGGCCCGGAGGGCTACCAGCGCAAGCTGCAGGAGATGCGCTACGCGATCCAGCTCGAGAAGGAGAACGAGAAGGACGACATCCTCACCGGGTACCTGAACATCGCCTCGTTCGGCGGTCAGGTCTACGGTGTGGGCGCGGCCGCCCGCTACTACTTCGACACGACGGCCGCCAAGCTGACGTTGCCGCAGGCCGCCACGATCGCCGGAATGGTGCAGGAGCCCAACAGCTTCCGCATCGACATGAAGGGCGGCTCGGTCACGACGAAATCGGGCGACAAGGTCAACAGCGAGGAAGACGGCTACGCGCTCACCAAGAAGCGCCGCGACTACGTGCTCAACCGGATGAAGATCGACGGGAAGATCACGGAGGCCGAGTACACCGAGGCGGTCGAGTCGCCGATCACGCCCAAGATCAAGAAGACCCAGCAGGGCTGCAAGCAGGCCAAGGACGCCGAGTTCTTCTGCGACTACGTGACGCACATCATCAAGAACGACCCCGCCTTCGGCGAGACCGACGACGAGCGCGCCGCGGCCCTTCGTCGCGGCGGCCTGAAGGTCTACACGACCCTGGACTACGACCTGCAGAAGGCGGCCTCCTCCGCCATCTCGATCGTGGAACCGCGCGTGGACTACATGAACCTCGGCGCGTCCGGCATCCAGGTGGAAGTCGGGACGGGGCGCATCCTCTCGATGGTGCAGAACCGCGGCTACGACGCGGCGGCCACCGAGAAGAACGGCGAGACCACGGCCGTCAACTACAACGTCCGCGCGAAGGACGGCGGTGGGGCGGGTCACTCCGCGGGATCGACGTACAAGGTGTTCAGCCTCATCAACTGGCTGCAGCAGGGCAACTCCGTCAACGCCTACCTGAACGGCCGCGTGGGAACCAAGACCGTCGAGATCTGCGACGGCGCCACCCAGACGGTGGAGACCGGCTCGGGCAAGGACCGGTTCGGTCAGAACAAGATCGGCAACTTCGAAGGCAACCGGGGCTACACGGGCACCATCTACAACTTCACGAAGGACTCCCTCAACTCCGGGTTCATCGCGATGGCGGAGAAGATCTCGGTCTGCAGCACCAACAAGGTGGCCGGGCAGATGGGCGTGACCTGGGGTGACGGAACACCGCTGACGAGCGTTCCCTCGTGGTCGAACGACCCGTCCAACGCGCCGTACAACGTGCTCGGGTCCTCCGCCGTCGCGCCGATCGACATGGCTCAGGCCTACGCCGCGATCGCCGCGAAGGGCACCCTGTGCGAATCCAAGTCGATCGACCGCGTCGTCGACGCCGAGGGCAACGAGCAGCCCATCCCGGACACGAAGTGCGAGCGGGCCATCAGCGAGGACGTCGCGGCAACGGCTGCCTACACGCTCCAGGGCGTCATGCAGGGCAACGGAACGGGCTCGGGAGCACGGACGTTCGACGGCACGCCGATCTTCGGAAAGACCGGTATCCACCAGTTCCTCCACACGTGGATGGACGGATCCAGCAGCAAGGTGACGACCGTCGTCTGGGTGGGCAACGTCGAGGGCGACGAGCGCCTTGAGAACCACTACATGGCGGGCTACCGACTCTCCCGCATCCGTAACAGCATCTGGCCGAACATGCAGCGTGCCGCCAATGCCAAGTACGGCGGCGAGGCGTTCCCGAAGCCTCCGCAGGACCTCATCAAGCGTCAGCTGGTCGACCTCCCGAGTGTGATCGGGATGACCGTCGACGATGCCACCCGCACGCTGCGCGCGGCCGGGTTCTCGGTGACCGTGGGCGACGCCGTCAACTCGACCGAGACCGCGGGCACCATCGTGGAGCAGAGCCCCGGCGCCGGCCGAGTGGCGGGTGGGACGAACGTCACCATCTCCCCCAGCAACGGCCAGGGAGTGACGGTGCCGTCGGTGGGAGGAACCCCTGCCGAGGCCGAGAACCAGTTGCGAGGGGCCGGGTTCAGCCGGTTCGCCCAGCAGTGCAGCGAGGCAGACGGCGCGCCCGAGCAGGGCGTCGTCACGGGGACCGACCCTGCCGCGGGCAGCGTCGTCGGACGAGACGACACGATCACCATCAAGTTCCAGGCGGCCTCGTGCGGCGGCAACGGCGGAGCCCCCGGCAATGAGGGTCCCGGCAACGGCAACGGACGCGGAGGCAACGGCTGAGCGCGTACGACCCGCAACGCACCGCCCTCACGGCTCTCGGAGTCGTGGGGGCGGTCGGCGTAGGGTCAGCGATCTGGGGCGTCGGGATCGAGCGCTACCTGTTCACCGTGCGGCGACACACCGTGGCCGTCCTTCCTCCGGGGGCGTCGCCCCTGACCGTGCTCCACCTCTCCGACGCGCACATGGCACCCTGGCAGCGACGCAAGCAGAGCTGGATCGCCCGTATCGCCGACAGCGTGCAACCGGACTTCGTGATCAACACCGGAGACAACCTCGGGCACGCCGACGGGCTGAGCGGGATTCGCCGCGCCTTCGCCCCGTTGCGTGGCGTTCCGGGCGTCTTCGTGCACGGCTCCAATGACGTCGTCGGCCCTGCCCCGCGCAACCCCTTCGGCTACTTCATGGGCCCTTCGGGGCACTCCCCGAAGGTGCAGAGCCTCGACACCGAGGCGATGGACGCGTTCTTCACGGATGACCTCGGCTGGACGCCCCTCCACAACTCCGCGGCACGCCTGACGGTGGCCGGAGTGCGTATCGACGCGTTCGGCGTCGATGACGCGCACCGTGACTGGGACGACCTCGACGCGCTCCCGCCATCGCTCGACCGCGTCCGACGGGGATCGTGGTGGCGGGGCGCCCCCGCAGCGGACTTCAGCCTGGGCGTCACGCACGCCCCCTATCGGCGCGTGCTGGACCGTTTCGTCGATCTCGGCGCCGACCTCATCGCGGGCGGACACACCCATGGCGGACAGGTGCGCGTGCCGTTCTCACGCAAGGCGCTCGTCGCGAACTGCGACATCCCGCTCGACCAAGCGCGCGGGCTCAGCACCTGGTCGCACGCCGGTCGCTCGGTCCCGCTCAACGTCAGCGCGGGCCTCGGCCACTCCATCTACACGCCGATCCGCTTCGGCTGCCGGCCGGAGGTCTCCGTCCTTCGACTGCTGCCGCGCGGGTGAGACCCGATTCGTTCTGAGCGCACGAACAGGGTAGACTCGGAGGGTTGCCACGGGGTGTGGCGCAGCTTGGTAGCGCGCTTCGTTCGGGACGAAGAGGCCGCAGGTTCAAATCCTGTCACCCCGACCGCAAGAGGCTCCGCCTGAGATCCGATCCCAGGCGGAGCTTTTCGCATCACCACGGATCCGGAGCTCGCGCCATGACCACGCCCCGCCTCGTCGCCTTCGACCTCGACGACACGCTGGCCCCGTCGAAGACGGCGATCTCGCCGCGGATGGGCCAGCTGCTCCTCGACCTCGCCACGCGCGTCGAGGTGGCCATCATCTCCGGCGGCCAGCTCCAGCAGTTCCAGTCGCAGGTCGTCGAGCGACTTCCCGACGCCGACGCCGACTCGCTCACGCCGTTCCACCTGCTGCCCACCTGTGGCACGCAGTACTACCGGCTGACCCCCGAGGGCGTCCGCACGGTGTACTCCCACCCGCTCACCGACGACGAGAAGCAGCGCGCCCTCGCAGCGGTGGAGGAGGAGGCACGCCGACTCGGCCTGTGGGAGTCGGAGACGTGGGGCGAGATCCTCGAGGATCGCGGTTCGCAGATCACCTTCTCGGCGCTGGGACAGTCCGCTCCTGTCGAGGCGAAGACGGCCTGGGATCCCACCGGCGCGAAGAAGAACACCCTCCGCGACGCCGTCGCCGCACGTATCCCCGACCTGGAGGTCCGCTCCGGAGGATCGACGTCGGTCGACATCACGCGGCGCGGCATCGACAAGGCCTACGGTATGCGTCGCCTCTCGGAGCAGACCGGGATCGCCCTGGACGACATGCTCTTCGTCGGCGACCGCCTCGACGAGCACGGCAACGACTACCCGGTTCTGGCGATGGGAGTCGCCTGCCACGCCGTCACCGGGTGGGAAGACACCGCCGCCTACCTCGAAGAGCTCATTCCGACCCTCCCCCGCCGCTGACCCTCGCGGGACGACCGGGCGCCCCGCCCCTGCCCGCCCCGCGAGCGGCACTCCTCAGCGAGCGCGAACAGGGGCCTCCGACGACGCCGTCACGGGAGCCAGTCGCCGCAGTTGCGTGACATGCCGGGGTTCCAGCTCCGCCAGCGTCGCGACGCCGAGCAGCTGCATCGTCCGCTCGATCTCGCTGCGGAGGATGGCGATGGTGCGGTCGACACCGCGCCGACCGCCCGCCATGAGTCCGTACAGATACGCCCGTCCGATGAGGGTGAACTTCGCGCCCAAGGCGATGGAGGCCACGATGTCCGCGCCGTTCATGATCCCGGTGTCGACCATGATCGTCGCGTCCGGGCCGACTTCCCGCACGACCTGCGGGAGGAGATGGAAGGGGATCGGCGCACGGTCGAGCTGACGGCCGCCGTGGTTGGACAAGACGATGCCGTCGACGCCGAGATCGACCAGGCGCACCGAGTCGGCCACGTTCTGCACGCCCTTGACGACGATCTTTCCGGGCCACATCTCGCGGATCACGGCCAGATCCTCGTAGCTGATCGTGGGGTCCATGGCCGCGTTCAAGAGCTCGCCGACCGTGCCACCGGTCGTCGTGAGCGAGGCGAACTCGAGCTTGGGCGTGGTCAGGAAGTCGATCCACCACCACGGACGCGGGATCGCGTTGACGATCGTGCCGACGGTCAGCTGGGGAGGAATCGAGAACCCGTTGCGCTTGTCGCGCAGGCGCGCCCCCGCGACCGGGGTGTCGACGGTGAACATCAAGGTGTCGAATCCGGCGTCGGCCGCGCGCTTCACGAGCCCGTAGGAGATCTCTCGCTGCCGCATGACATACAGCTGGAACCAGTTGCGGCCCGCGGGATTGGCGGCCCGGACGTTCTCGATCGAGGTGGTGCCCAGCGTCGAGAGCGTGAAAGGAATGCCCGCCGCCGCGGCGGCGGACGCCCCGGCGATCTCGCCCTCGGTCTGCATGAGCCGCGTGAACCCGGTCGGAGCGATTCCGAAGGGGAGCGCGGAGGGGCCACCGAGGATCTCGACCGAGGTGTCCACGTTCTCGGCGGGACGAAGGATGTCGGGGTGGAACTCGATGTCCTCGAACGCCTGACGCGCGCGCGCCAGCGAGAGCTCGCCCTCCGCGGCGCCGTCGGTGTAGTCGAAGGCCGCCTTCGGTGTGCGCCTCTGGGCGATCCTGCGCAGATCCGCGATCGTGAGGGCGGAATCCAGTCGGCGCTTCGTGGCGTCGAGCTCCGGCTTCTTGAACTGCATGAGCTCGAGCAGTTCGGGGATCTTGGGCAGCTGGCGCTGAACCATGCGGGGTGACATCTCTCTCGTCAGGAAACGGGGTGGGCGGGGATCACTGAAGGGCGGGCGGGGCCGGAAGGCCGGCGTCGGCGTAGTAGCCGGTGATGTGCGCGCGCACGAGCGTGCGGGCCCGATCCGCCTCGCCCGCCTCGATCGCGGCGAGGATGTCGGCGTGCTCGTGACGCAGTCGCGCCGAGGTCGCCTCCCAATCGGGGATGCGCTCCGCGCCGGCGCGGATGTAGCTCTCGATCGTCGTGCGCAGACCCGCCATGGTGGCCGCGACCACGACGTTTCCCGCCGCATCGGTGAGGCGCAGGTGGAACTGGGTGTCGAGCGCGAGAAACTCCTCCGCCGTCAGCCCCTCGGCCTCCATCGCGTCGAGAGTGGCGTGCGCTTCCGCGAGGTCGACGTCCGCACCATCGGCGAGGTGTGCAACGGCCCACTCCTCGAGGAGGAGCCGGGTCTCGTAGACATCGGGGATCGGGAAGCCCTGCGCCGCGACCTGCAAACGCAGGAACTGGGCGAGCCCGCCGTGGGGCGTCGCCGTCACGATCGCGCCGGCGGTCGGCCCGGATCCCGTGCCGGTGCGGATCAGCCCCATGACCTCGAGCACACGCAGCGCCTCGCGCACACTGGAGCGCCCCACGCCGAGCGTCGTCGCGAGCTCCCGTTCCGGCTGGATGCGATCGCCGGGACCGAGCCGCCCCTCCAGCAGATCGGACTCGATCTTCTCGAGTACCACGCGCCAGGCGCGCGCCGGAGTGCTCTCTGGCATTGATCCCCCTCGGACCGTGTCGGAACCGCAATGTCAGACCACATTAGTCCCGGTGGTCTGACCTTGCAAACCCGGTGCGCTCGACTCTCGAACGTGCTACGGGGTGCGGACAGAGGTCAGCTCAGCCGGCCACCCGACTCGCGCAGATAGCACTCGGCGCACATCGACTCGTACGTCACCCGCGCGGCGCTCAGCTCGTCGATCGCGACCTGATCGCCATCGAAGACGAATCGGCCGCCGACCAGACGTGCGTTGAACAGGGCCTTCCGGCCGCACCGGCAGATGGTCTTGAGCTCCTCGAGGCTGTGCGCCAGCTCCATCAGCCGCGCCGACCCGGGAAAGGCCCGGGTCTGGAAGTCGGTGCGGATGCCGTAGGCGAGCACCGGGATACGATCCTCGACGACGATGCGCAGGAGGTCGTCGACCTGGTCGGGGGTGAGGAACTGCGCCTCATCGATGAGAAGGCAGGCAACATCGGGGCGGGAGCCCGTGGCCGACGACTCCGGGATGAGCGCTTCTTGCTCGGCCTGCTCCCTCACGCGCGCGCGATGCTCGGCGAACACGGCGCGGACATCGTCGTCGGGAGTGATGAGGAAGTCGACGAGACGCTCGACTCCGAGGCGACTGGAGATCTGGTCGGCACCCTTGGTGTCGATCTCGGGCTTGGCCAACAAGACGTGCTGGCCGCGCTCCTCGTAGTTGTACGCGGCCTGCAGCAGAGCCGTCGACTTCCCCGAGTTCATCGCTCCGTAGCGGAAGTAGAGTTTGGCCACCGCACGAGTCTATTGGCACTCCTCGACGCCGTTCCGCTCTGGGCCGGGAGGCGGACGAAAGGTCGCGGCCGGCGGACACCGGCCGGGCCTGAGAGCGTCAGATCTTCGTCAGCGGTTGATGTGGAGCACGGCGGCGGTCTCGGTCAGAGACGCGTCTGCCACTTCCGGTCGGGTGTTAAGGGTGTCTCCGTAGCTGGGGATGAGCTCGCGCAGCGTCGGCTCCCACTCCCCCATCCGGTCAGGGAAGCATGTGCGCAGCAGGTTCAGCATGATCGACGCCGCGGTGGACGCCCCCGGCGATGCTCCCAGCAGCCCCGCGATCGATCCGTCGGCGGAGCTGACCACCTCGGTGCCGAACTGCAGCACACCGCCCTTCTCCGGATCCTTCTTCATCACCTGCGCGCGCTGGCCCGCCTGGAGGAGCTCCCAGTCCTCGTCGCGCGCCGTCGGCATGAAGTCGCGCAGCGACTCCACCTTCTTGGCGTGGTTCTTCAGCAGTTCGGAGACGAGGTACTTGATCAGCCCGGGGTTGTCGACGGCGACCTTCAGCATCGGCCAGAGATTGCCCGGACGCACCTGGGCGACGATGTCGGTGACGCGGCCGTTCTTCAGGAACTTGGGGCTGAACGTCGCGAACGGACCGAACAGCAGCGATGCCTCACCGTCGACGACGCGGGTGTCCAGGTGCGGCACCGACATGGGCGGCGCGCCCACCGAGGCCTGCGAGTACACCTTCGCCCGATGCTGGGCGACCAGCTCCGGGTTGGACGTCTTCAGCCACTGACCACCGATCGGGAACACGCCGTATCCCTTGATCTCGGGGATCCCGGACCGCTGCAGGAGCTTGATGGCCCAACCGCCGGCGCCGACGAAGACGAAGCGCGCGCGCAGGCTCCCGGGGGTCTTGCCGAGCGAGTGCCGGTAGGAGACCTTCCAGGTGCCGTCGGCGAGCTTCTTCAGGCCGCGCACCTCACGATTCGTGACGACGTCGACGCCTTGCTCCGAAAGGTGCGAGAAGAGCTGGCGGGTGAGCGCACCGAAGTCCACATCCGTGCCGGCCGGCACGCGCGTCGCGGCGAAGGGCTCACCCTTGCGGCGCTGCTTCATCAGCAGCGGCGCCCACTGGTGGATGACCCGTGAATCCTCGGAGTACTCGATCCCGGCGAACAGCGGCTGGTCCTTGAGCGCCTCGTAGCGCTTCTTGAGGTAGGCGACGTCTTTCTCGCCGCGGACGAACGTCATGTGCGGGGTGGCGTTGATGAACGTCGACGGCTCATCGAGCACGCCCCGCTCCACGAGCGACGCCCACAGCTGGCGGCTCTGCTGGAACTGCTCGTTGATGCCGACGGCCTTGGCCGGGTCGACCGAGCCGTCAGGCGCCTCGGGCATGTAGTTGAGCTCACACAGGGCCGCGTGCCCCGTCCCGGCGTTGTTCCAGGCGTTCGACGACTCCTGGGCCACCTCGGACAGCCGCTCGCAGACGACGATCTTCCACTCCGGCTGCAGCTGCTTGAGGAGGGTACCGAGGGTGGCGCTCATGATGCCACCGCCGATCAGGACGACGTCGACTGGTTCACTCACGATTGACCAGTCTAGGCCCGGGAGCTGGCTACACCGCGGTCGCGAGGCGGGCCGCGACCAGCTCGGCGATCTGGACGGCGTTCAGCGCCGCACCCTTGCGCAGGTTGTCGTTGCTGATGAACAGCACGAGCCCCTTGCCCGCCGGCGCCGACTGGTCGGCGCGGATACGGCCGACGAAGCTCGGGTCCTTGCCCGCCGCCTGCAGGGGCGTCGGGACCTCGTCGAGCACCACTCCTGGTGCGGCGGCGAGGACCTCGCGCGCCCGCTCCGGCGTGAGCTCGCGGTCGAACTCGGCGTGAATGGACAGCGAGTGGCCCGTGAAGACCGGCACCCGCACGCACGTCCCGGCGACGAGGAGGTCGGGCAGCTCGAGGATCTTGCGGCTCTCGTTGCGGAGCTTCTTCTCCTCATCGGTCTCGTTCTCGCCGTCGTCGACGAGGTTCCCGGCGAGCGGAATGACGTCGAACGCAATGGGCGCCACGTACTTCTCCGGCTGCGGGAAGTCGACGGCGGAACCATCGTGCACGAGATCCAGGGTGTGCCCCTGAGCGAGAACCCCCTCGACCTGGCCCAGCAGTTCCTGCGCACCGGCGAGACCAGATCCCGACACCGCCTGGTAGGTGCTGACGATGAGACGCGTGAGCCCGGCCTCGGCGTCGAGGGGCTTCAGGACCGGCATGGCCGCCATCGTGGTGCAGTTGGGGTTGGCGATGATCCCCTTGGGCGGGTTGACCGCCGCGTGCGGATTGACCTCACTGACCACGAGCGGAACCTCGGGGTCCATGCGCCACGCGCTCGAGTTGTCGATGACCACGGCACCGGCCTCGGCGAACCGCGGGGCGTGGGCGCGCGAGCCGGTGGCTCCGGCGCTGAACAGGGCGATGTCGATGCCGGACGGGTCGGCGGTCGCGACATCTTCGACGATGACCTCGTGGCCCGCGAACTCGACGGCGGTGCCGGCGCTGCGGGCGGTCGCGAACAGTCGGAGCTCGCGAATCGGGAAGTCGCGCTCGATCAGGATCTCGCGCATGACCGTCCCGACCTGGCCGGTGGCGCCGACGACGGCGACGGAGAGTCCGGATTCGGAGATGCGGGTCATGGCGGTGTCCTTCGAGGGTGCGGAATCGTGCGGGGCAGCGGCCCGTCGGGGCGGGTCCCGTGCACGGAGGTGGCGCCGACAGCCGGGGCTCGGGGAGCCGATCGGCGTGGCGTTGTGGCGATTGTACCGGCCGCGGCGAGGCCCTCGTCCCATGTTGCGACTCACTGCCACTGACCGAGCTTGGCGGGGTTGCGCATGACCCAGACATCGGTGATCCGCTCGCCGTCGGTCACGAACGAGAGGACCGCGATCGCCTCCTCCGCGACGCGGGCCACAAGGGCGATGCCGTCGCCCGTGGGCACGGCCTCATAGCGGGCATCGGGCTGCTTGCGGGCGATGCCGAGGAGGAACCGGGCCACGTGATCGGCTCCGCGAACCGGCCGCAGTGCCGCCGAGACGAGGCCGCCGCCGTCCGAGCGCAGCACCACGGCGGGGTCGAGCACGACGATCAGCCGCTCGAGGTCGCCCGACGCCGCCGCGTCGACGAACGCCGCCACGAGCGCGTCGTGCCGCTCCCTCGGAACGGCGGCGCGGCTGCGTTCGCCGATGTGCCGACGCGCCGAGACCGCGAGCTGCCGCGTGGCAGCCGGTGACCGGTCGAGGATGCGGGCCACCTCGGTGAAGGGAACCGCGAACACCTCATGGAGAACGAACGTCACCCGCTCGGCGGGAGTCAGTGTCTCCAGGACCACCAGGAGCGCCTGGGACACCCCCTCGGCCTCGGCGACGCGCTCCAGCGGATCGGCGCTGAGCCGGGCGATGGAGGACGTGCTCGGCACCGGTTCGGGGAGCCACTCCCCCACGTACTGCTCGCGCCGCGCACGAGCAGAGCCGAGGACGTCGAGGCAGATGCGGCCCGTCACCCTCATGAGCCACGCCCCGGGCGAGGCGATCGCCGTCCGCTCGGCGTCCGAGAGCCGGACCCAGCGTAGGAAGGCATCCTGCACCGCGTCCTCGGCGTCCGCGACCGTACCGAGCATTCGGAAAGCCGCGGCGCGGAGGACCGGCCCCTCGGCTTCCCACAGCCATCGGTCCCGGTCATCCGGGCTCGAGACGGCATCCTGCGGCTGCCGATGTCCGCCGCGATCCATGTCGCTCCTGTCTCCGGTCCGGGTCGTCCGTCCCCTCACATTCTGACTCGCCATTTCGTCGATGGAGTGAGCGTCGAGAAAGGACACCGCATGAGAATCGTCGTCGCCGGAGGAACCGGGGTCGTGGGCAGGGAGATCGTCGCGGCCGCGCGCGAACGAGGGCATGAGGCGGCGGGGATGTCCCGCACCACCGGGGCGGATCTGCAGACCGGCGAAGGGGTAGCGGCCGCACTGCGCGATGCCGAGGTCGTCATCGACGCCGTGAGCGTCGCCACGATGGATGCGGAGGCGTCGACTCGGTTCTTCCGGCGGAGCGCCGAGACGCTGATCGGCGCTGCTCGCCAGAGCGGCGTGCGGCACGTCGTCGCGCTCTCCATCGTGGGCGTCGATCGAAACCCCCATGGCTACTACGCCGGCAAGGTGGCGCAGGAGGCGGCCTACCAGGCCGGCGACGCACCGTTCACGATCGTGCGCGCCACACAGTTCCACGAGTTCGCGGGGCAGGTGGCGCAGCAGGCCCGCTTCGGTCCGCTCCAGCTCGCCCCTCGCGCCCGCGTCCAGCCCATCGCGGCGCGCGCGGTGGCCGAACACCTCGTCACCGTCGCCGAAGGGGGTGCCGTGGGCCGGGGCACCGATATCGCCGGCCCGCGGGAGGAGGAGCTGTCGGAGATGATCCGCGCGTGGCGACACCATCGGGGCGAGCGTCGTCCGGTGTTCGCCGTCAGCCTGCCCGGTGCGCAGATGCGGGGAATGAGACGGGGTCTTGCTCTTCCCGACGCGAACGCGCAGATGCTCGGCCCGTCGTTCGAGCAGTGGCTGTCAGCCCAGCCGATCAGTGCAGGGCGCGCTGGGCGATGAAGGCGCGGAGAGCCTCGGCGTCGTCGGGGAGATCGACGACGTGCTGGGGCGCGTCGAGCATCTCTCGCAGTTCCGGCGTGTAGGCCAGATCCACCCCGATCGCCTCGCGGATCGTCTCGGCGAACTTCTCCGGCTTGGCGGTCTCCAGCACGAGCATCGTCACACCCGGTTCGACGTGGTCGCGCGCCACGCGCACGCCATCGGCGGTGTGGGGATCGATCACGTCTCCGGAGCGCTCGTAGACGGCCCGGATGGTGCCGACGCGATCGGCGTGCGTGGAGGTGCCGCTGACGATGCCGAACTCCTCGGCGAAGCGCTCACGCTCCGCCGTGAAGTCGATGTACCCCTGTGCATCCAGGTCACGCCATGCTCCGACGACGCGTTCGGGATCGCGGTCCACCAGCTCGAAGATGAAGCGCTCGAGGTTCGACGCCTTCGAGATGTCCATCGACGGGCTGGAGGTGGCCACGGTCTCAGCGGCGCTGCGGGGACGATAGACGCCGGAGCGGAAGAACTCGTCGAGCACGTTGTTCTCGTTGGCTGCCAGCACCAGGCGCCGGAGGGGAACGCCCATCTGACGGGCATAGAAGCCGGAGAGGATGTTGCCGAAGTTGCCGGAGGGCACGGTGACCGAGACCTCGACGATGCCGCCGTCGGTCGCCCGCAGCCAGGCCCACACGTAGTACACGATCTGGGCCGTGATGCGGGCCAGATTGATGGAGTTGACCGCGCCGAGGAAGTGTGCGCGCTTGAACCCGAGGTCGCCGGCGAGCTCCTTCACGAGGTTCTGGCAGTCGTCGAACACGCCGTCGATGGCGACGTTGTGCACCCGAGGGTCGTCGATCGAGAACATCTGCGCGCGCTGGAAGGGACTCATCCGCCCCTGCGGCGAGAGCATGAAGACGGAGATACGCTCCTTGCCGCGCAACGCATGCTCCGCCGCCGAGCCGGTGTCGCCCGACGTGGCACCGAGGACGTTCATGACGGCACCGCGCTGTTCGAGCGCGTACTCCACGACCTCGCCGAGGAACTGCATGGCCATGTCCTTGAAGGCCAGAGTCGGCCCTTCCGAGAGCCCCACGAGGGTGAGCTCGTCGTCCAGGCGACGCAACGGCACGACGGCCTCGGGGAAGCCCGCGTACGCGGCGTGCGTCATCCGCGCCAGGTCGGCGCGGGGGATGTCGGTCGCGAAGAGAGCGAGGACCTCGGTGGCCAACTGGGGATACGTCAGCGCGCGCCACCGCTCCAGGAGATCGACATCGATGGTCGGCAGGGTCTCGGGGACCGCCAGGCCTCCATCTGTCGCGAGCCCCTCCAAGAGGGCCTCGCAGTACGAGAGCGGCTCGGAGCCGCCGCGGGTGGAGATGTACTGCACGGGAGCTCCTCAGCTAGCTGTCGAGACGGGGTTCAGCGGCCGGTGCCGGCGTACACGACGGCCTCGGTGTCGCCGTCCAGGCCATAGGCGGTGTGCACGACGCGCGCGGCGTCGGCCAGCTCGTCGCCCCGGACGACGACGGAGATGCGGATCTCCGACGTCGAGATCATCTCGATGTTGACGCCGGCGGTCGACAGCGCCTCGAACAGCGTCGCGGAGACGCCGGAGTGCGCACGCATGCCCGCTCCCACCACCGACAGCTTGCCGATCTGGTCGTCGTGGACGAGGCTCTCGAATCCCACCTGCGACTGCTCGTCGGCGAGGGCGCGCAGCGCGGCCGACGCGTCGGCCTTGGGGAGCGTGAACGAGATGTCGGTGCGCCCGGTGGCCGCCGCCGAGACGTTCTGGACGATCATGTCGACGTTGGCGCCGCTGCGCGCGACGATCTTGAAGATCTCGGCCGCTTTGCCGGGAACGTCCGGCACACCGATCACGGTGATCTTCGCCTGGCTGAGATCGGTCGCGACTCCGGCGACGATCGGCTCTTCCATCTCTTCTCCCTCTGCGCCCTCGACTCCGGCCGGCACGGTCATCCCCGGGCCCAGGACGAACGTCCCCACCCCGGAACTGAACGTGGAGCGGGCGTGGATCATCACGCCGTGCCGGCGGGCGTACTCGACGGCACGGATGTACAGGACTTTGGCACCGTTGGCGGCCAGCTCGAGCATCTCCTCGGCGCCGATGACGCTCAGCTTCCGCGCGTTGGGCACGACGCGGGGGTCGGCGGTGAAGATGCCGTCAACGTCGCTGTAGATCTCACACACATCGGCGTCCAGCGCCGCCGCCAAGGCCACGGCCGTCGTGTCCGAGCCGCCCCGGCCGAGGGTCGTGATGTCGCGGGTGTCGCGGTTGAACCCCTGGAAACCGGCGACGATGACGATCGCCCCCTCGTCGAGCGCCTCGCGCACGCGCACGGGGGTCACGTCGACGATGCGCGCGGCACCGTGATGAGCCGTGGTGATCATGCCGGCCTGGCTGCCCGTGAACGAGCGCGCCTCGAAGCCCATGGAGTGGATCGCCATCGCCAGCAGCGCCATGGAGATGCGCTCCCCCGACGACAACAGCATGTCCAGTTCCCGCGGCGCCGGGATCGGCGCGACGGCGTGAGCGAGGTCGAGGAGCTCGTCGGTCGTGTCGCCCATCGCGCTGACGGCGACCACCACGTCGTGCCCGGCGCGGCGTGCATCGACGATCCGCTTCGCGACGCGCTTGATGCTCTCGGCGTCAGCGACGGACGATCCGCCGTACTTCTGGACGATCAGCGCCACTGCACAACTCCCGGGTGAGAACCGGCCTCGACGGGCCCGGTCGGGGCGCCGGCGGCCCCGAGGAACCATCTTAGGGAGAGCCGGATGCCGCCACGGCCATGTGACGACGCCGGGCGAACGCGTAGCGTGGACCCATGAGCGCTCACGACATCGATGCGATCTGGAACCGCGCCCTGGACCTCTCCTCTCCGACCGACGCGGTCCGCCCCGGTGACCGCGCCCTGGTGACGGTCTTGACGTTCCACGGGCTGGCGAACAACGGCGGGCTGCTGGCGGCGGTCGACCTGCACGTCAACGACGATGTCTACCCCATCGACGCCGTCGTCAACGCCTACCGGTACCTCGGTCTCGAAGACGCCGCCGCCGCGATCGACAACGCTGAGCTGGAGCTTCGCGACCTCTCCGATGACGACGATGACCGCGAGGACGCCGCCGCACGGATCGACGAGACGTACACGCTCAGCGAGGACGACATCCGCGACGCCGTGAGCGTCGCCGTCACCCAGGACCGCGACGACTTCGCGCCCGTGGACTGACGCGTCGACGGGGCGAGCGACGCTCGGGATGAGTGCTCAGCCCGGAGGAAGAGCATCGGCCGCGATCGGGCGGCGGCGCAGGCGTCCGCCCGTGGCGGCCAGCCAGCAGCCGAAGATCACGAGCGGGAACCCGAGGACCAGTCCTGCCGACAGCGGTTCCCCGAGCAGGACGACTCCCAGCAGGATCGCCACGATCGGATTGACGTAGGTGAACAACGGCGCCCGCACCGGACCCACCTCCCGGATCAGGGCGAAGAAGCCGAGGAACGCCACCGCGGTGCACAGGATCCCGAGCGCGACGAGCGAGAGGGTGGAGCGGAGCGTGGGCACCTCGTGCTGCGTGAGGAGCCCGATCGGCAGGTACACCGCGCCCACCATCAGCAGTGCCAGGGTGATCGTGCCGATCGAGGGGACGTCTTTCAGAGCCGTGGCGATGATGAACGGGGCGATCGCGTAGAGGACGGCCACCAGCAGCACTTCGGCGATCGCGACGAGAGCGCGGCTCGGGTCGGCCACCGCGAGCCCCGGACCCATGACGATCACCGCGACCCCGACGAACCCGGCCCCGAGGCCGACGGCGCGCCAGCGTGAGAGGACACCTCGGTCACCGCGGAGAAGCGCGATGAGCGCCGCGAACAGGGGCACGGTCGCCACGAGCAGCCCCGTCAGCCCGGACGAGAGCGTCTGCTCCGCGTGCCCGAGGAGCACGAAGGGGCCGGCCATCTCGATCGCCCCGAACGCGAGCACCCACGGCCACGCCCGCAGCGCAGGGCCCAGGGCGCGCCGGTGCAGGGCCAAGGGCAAGAGCACGAGCGCTCCGAGGAGCGTCCGGCCCGCGACGATCGCCGCCGGAGAGTACGAGTCGACGGCCTCCTTGATGAAGAGATAGGGAACGCCCCACAGCAGCGCCATGGCGCCGTAGAGCAGCCATCCGCGCGCCGATACCGCGGGAGTGGAGCCCATCACACGCTGCGACGGCCCTCGAACGCGCGCCCGAGGGTGACCTCATCGGCGTATTCGAGGTCGCCGCCGACAGGGAGTCCCGACGCCAGGCGGGTCACGCGGATCTCGAGGGTGTGCAGCAGCCTGCTGAGGTACGTGGAGGTGGCCTCGCCCTCGAGGTTCGGGTTGGTGGCGAGGATCACTTCCTGCACCGTGCCGTCGGCCAGCCGCTGCATGAGCTGCGCGATTCGCAGGTCGTCGGGACCGATGCCCGCGATGGGGCTGATCGCTCCACCGAGGACGTGATAGAGCCCGCGGAACTCTCGGGTGCGCTCGATGGCGGAGACGTCCTTGGCGTCTTCGACGACACAGATCAAGGTCTGGTCGCGGCGCGGGTCTCGACAGATCGCGCACCGCTCCTGCTCGGACACGTTGCCGCAGATCTCGCAGAAGCGCACGCGCTCGCGGAGCTCGCCGAGCAGTTGCGAGAGCCGCGAGACGTCGAAGGTCGGGGTCTGGAGGATGTGGAACGCGATGCGCTGCGCCGACTTGGGCCCGATTCCGGGCAGTCGGCCGAACTCGTCGATCAGGTCTTGGACGATGCCGTCGTACATGGATGATCCGCCCGTCAGCTGAACCTGGTCGGGGGCGTGTAGGGCTCTTCACGCACGAACGTCGCTCCGAGCATCTGGCGCACGACGGCTTCGCCGACGCGTTCGATGCCCCCCGAACGCGGTGCCCGGGAGGGCGCAGGTCGTTCGACCGTCACCGGAGCGCGCGGAGGCAGCGGCGCATCCGCGCGGGTGGGAGGAGGCAGCTCTTCTTCCTCTTCCGCGGTGAGGGGTGCCTCGTCGGCGAGGACCTCGCCCTCGCGCGGCGGGGCGAGTGTACGCACCGGCGCCGGGGCACCAGCCGAAGCCTCTTCCGGCTCGTCGTCGACGGCGAGCAGCGATGCGGAGGGCGATGCGTCCTGCGGATCGGTCGGAATCGGCGCGACGGCCCACTCCGTCACGGGCGCGGCGGCCGAGGCCTGCACGCCTGACCGCGCCGCCGGACCCGGGCGATCGCGGGAAGCGGGCGACGCGCCTGCCGACCCCGAGGTGCCGCCGCGGATCGGTGATCCACCGGGGCCACCGGAGGAAGCCGGGCCTGCGCCGCCCGATCCACCCGTGGGACCGTCGCCGGCGGACGGCGACGCATCGGGGGCCGGGGATCCTCCCAGACCGGACCCGCCGGATCCGGGGGGCGCCGGTTCGTGACGGGCGACGTACTTCACGCGCACGCCCAGGATCGCGAGGATCGCTCCACGCAGGTCTTCGGACGGCCCCTTTCCCCCGGCGAGCTTCTTGAAGGCGGCGAGATCGGCGGCGCGTTCGAAGACCAGGGTGAGCACGTCGTCGGCATACGCGACGGGGCGGGCACCCGATGCCAGCATCCACGACGAGCGGCTGACCGGTTCGAGCTGCGCGAGGACCTGCGGCCACGCCGCCAGTACGTCGGTGAGTGAGAGGGGGCCCCGCGGCGCCGGAGCGGGGGACGGTTCGACGACCGTCGGCGGAGCGGTGTCGGGGACGGGAGCCGGCGTTCCCGCCTCTGCGGGAGCCGGTGTCGCCGAGGCTGGGGAGGTCGCCGGCGCGGCGGGCGCGGCAGGCGCGGGCGAGGCCGGCGCCGGAGCGGAGGCCGCG
>NZ_JASGDO010000060.1:0-6370 GCF_047607225.1 Microbacterium sp.
CGATATCTGGATGTTCATGGATGCCTTTCGAGTGCGACATCGGTCTCAGAGACGGCCGAGGCCCCCGGAGGCGCGGCCCCACTCCCTCCCTGCGGCCGTGCCTCCGGGGGCCTCGGCCGGCTCTGAGTCCGATGTCGCACTCGAAAGGCATCCATGAACATCCAGCACTTCTTCCAGTGGCTGTCCACGCTCAATCCTTGGCTCGAGATCGTCGTCATCGTCGGTCTGTTCGTCGGCGTGGTCGGTCTGATCCTGTTCTTCGTGGAGATCGCCCCTCGGAAGGGCACGCTCTACACGGTCATCCGCCTCGCGGCGTGCGTCGTAGGGCCGGCGCTCGTCCTGATCTTCCTGGGCTCCTGGTATGAGGCGGCCGCCGTTGCCGCCGTCCTCGGCCTTCTGTTCTTCTTCCTCGACAAGCGCGCCAAAGACGGCGCGGGGTCGTTGTTCCAGCTCGTGGGGTTCCTCACCCCCGCCCTCGGTCTTCTGGCCGTGGGTCTCGTGGTCCCGACCATCCAGACCACTGTTCAGGCGTTCATGAACTCGCGCGGCACGGAGTTCGTCGGCTTCGAGAACTTCGCGTGGATCTTCACGCAGCCCCAGAACGTCCGGGTCATCGTCAACACGATCCTCTGGGTGCTCATCGCGCCCGTGTTCTCGACGATCGCGGGGCTCGCCTATGCGTACTTCATCGACAAGATCCGCGGAGAGAAGTACTACAAGATCTTCGTGTTCATGCCGATGGCGATCTCGTTCGTCGGCGCCTCGATCATCTGGCGCTTCATGTACACGCAGCGCCCGTCGGGTCAGGAGCAGATCGGCTTCCTGAACCAGGTCGTGGTGTGGTTCGGCGGCCAGCCGTACAACTTCCTCGCCGATGACCCGTGGAACACCTTCTGGCTGATCGTCGTGTTCATCTGGATCCAGACCGGTTTCGCGATGGTGATCCTCTCGGCCGCGATCAAGGGCGTTCCGACGGAGCAACTGGAAGCTGCCGAGCTCGACGGCACGAACGCGTGGCAGAAGTTCCGCAACGTCGTGGTGCCGGGCATCCGTCCGGCGCTCATCGTCGTGCTCACCACGATCTCGATCGCCTCGCTGAAGGTGTTCGACATCGTCCGCACCATGACGGCGGGCGCGAACAACACCTCCGTCCTCGCGAACGAGATGTACACGCAGTTCCGCAGCTTCGAGGCGGGGCGTTCGGCCGCCTTCGCGCTCATCCTGTTCGTGCTGGTGCTGCCGATCGTGATCTACAACGCCGTGCAACTGAAGAAGCAGAGGGAGATCCGCTGATGACCACGACATCCGCTGCCGTCGTCGTCGACGACCAGGCTGCTCGCCGGATCAAGCGCGGCGAGAAGAAGATGCTCTCGGGCACGAAGAAGCGCCTCAGCTCGCCGTGGGCGACCGCGGCGGCGCTCATCATCGCCGCCGTGTGGACGGTGCCCACGTTCGGGCTCTTCCTCACCTCGTTCCGGCCGCCGGAGCTGATCAACACCAGTGGTTGGTGGACGATCTTCCAGAACTGGGGCTTCACGCTCGACAACTACGCGACGGCGCTCCAGACCGGCAACAGCCAGCTGAACATGGCGGGCGCGTTCGTCAACTCGATCGTGATCTCGGTCCCGGCGACGATCCTCCCCATCTCGGTGGCCATGCTGGCGGCCTACGCCTTCGCGTGGATGAACTTCCGCGGGCGCAACATCCTGTTCATCGGGATCTTCGCGCTGCAGATCGTCCCGTTGCAGATGGCGCTGATCCCGCTCCTGCAGTTCTTCGCGCAGGGGACGATCTTCGGCATTCCCGTCGTGGAGGCCTTCGGATCGGCCGGCTACGCGCAGGTGTGGATCGCGCACACGATCTTCGGCCTGCCGCTGGTGATCTACCTGCTCCACAACTTCGTGTCGGAGATCCCGGGCGAGGTCATCGAGGCGGCACGTGTGGACGGCGCCGGGCATGGGCAGATCTTCTTCCGGATCATCCTGCCGCTGACGGCCCCCGCGATCGCTTCGGTCGCCATCTTCCAGTTCCTCTGGGTGTGGAACGACCTGCTCGTGGCATTGATCTTCGCCGACGGCAACGTCGCTCCGATCACCAAGCTGCTGGCGGAGATGACGGGAAGCCGCGGTCAGGACTGGTACCTGCTGACCGCCGGTGCCTTCATCGCCCTGATCGTGCCGTTGATCGTGTTCCTCTCGCTCCAACGCTTCTTCGTCCGAGGCCTGCTGGCCGGATCGACGAAGGGCTGAGCAGAAGAGCATCGGCTCGACCACGGAGGCGGGGTCGCTCGGGAGGGAGCGGCCCCGCCTCCGTTCGGCGTTACGCAGGTGCGACAGTCTGTGGTGCTCGGATGCGCCGACGGCCGGAGTGCCGGGTGCGCCGGGGGCGAGCGCCAGGCGCGGAGCGCGTTCAGCTCGAGCAGCCCAGTCGCTGCTGCATCGAGGTCATCGCGTCGATCTCGAACTCCTGCGCGGTGCGCATCCGTTCTGCGACGGCGAGGACGCTGGGCTCGGATCCGAGCTCGATCACCGCAGAGGCCATGGGGATCGCCCCTTCGTGGTGGCGGATCATCAGCGTGAGGAACTGGCAGTCGGCGGCGCGGCCGGTCGCCTGCGACAGCTCGGCGAGCTCGGCGGCGCTCGCCATCCCCATCGCCTCCTGGGCTTCCTCGGGGCTCGACGGTGCCGCCGTGGCGACGCCGTGGGCGTGGCCCCCGGGCGCCTCAGCCATCCACGCCATGAGCGGGTCGCCGGCCTGCGACAGGCCCCACTGGGCGAGCCAGCCGTACATGACGCCCTTCTGCTCTGCCTGACCCGTGGCGATGTCATACGCCAGAGCGCGAAGGTCCGCGTCCTCTGTCTTGCGGTAGATCGTCATGGCCATATCGATCGCCTGTGCATGGTGCACCTGCATGTCGCGCGCGAACCCGGCCTCGGGGGAGGTGTCTGCGGGCGTCGTCGGGGCGATGCCGAACGTGGAGAACCGGCCGATCGCGAAGGCGCTCGCCGCCACGGCGATGACGACCAGCAGCACCGCCCACCAGGGCGGCAGGGTGCGGACCGGTGTGTCGTCGCTCGTCGTCACGACTGCTTTCCAGGCGCATCCAACGCGCCGGTGCACGCCGCGTTGGGCTCCGGCGCGGAGGTGCTGCGCCAGTAGGCGCGGAGGAACTCGCCGATCCGAGGGTCGTCGGCCTTGTCGACGGTGAGCTGCGCGTTCCACGCACTCACGACGATGGGGGAGGGGATGCCCGGATACGGCGAGAGGATCGTGTATGTCGAGGGCAGCTGGGAGCGCAGGGCATCGACTTGCGACTGATCCACGACAGCCGGGTCGTACGTGATCCACACCGCGCCGTGCTCGAGCGAGTGGACGGCGTTCACGTTGGGGACCGGCTCCGAGTAGACGCCGCAGTTGAGCCACATGGCGTTGTGGTCGCCGCCCGTGGGCGGGGTCTGCGGGTAGGTCACGTCTCCCTCGACGTGGGTGGCGGTGTTCGTGTAGGTCTGGACACCCTCGACGCCCGAGCCGTTGCCGTCGCCGCGAGGAATGCTCACCGGGCGCGGCGTGAAGATGATCGAGGCCGCCACGAGCGCCACGACGGCCAACGCCGCGGTGCTGCCGACGACCCACCACAGGATCTTGCTGCGTCGGCGCTTCTCGAGCTGCCGCTGGTACTCGGCCAGCTTCTGCTGCTTCTGCGCCTCGCGTTGCTGCTTGGCGGTCTGGTTGAGCTGCGCCTGCGTCGCAGGATTGCCGCTCGCGCGCTTGCCGGAAGAGGAAGTCGGGGTCATGTGAAGTGATCTCGGCTCGGGGACGGGGATGCGTCGGAGACGCGGGCTGCCGAGGTCGTTCCGTGAGGACGACCGCAGAGCGGGGGTTCAATCCTATGCGCCGGAATGGGACCGGAGGCTGGGAAAGCGTTATGATCGTGACGGCGCTCCGAATCGATTCGACGCCCTCTCGAGTTTCATCCTCTCCGTCATCGCCCCGTCAGGACCCCGTGCGCGACACCGCCTCCATTCCGTTGCCCTCTTCCCGTCGATCGGCGTCCGGTACCTCGACCGGCGCCATCCGTACCCTCGGCACCAACCCCGCCACGGCGCCGATCGTGCTCCACCCCGGCGACCGCATCTCGACGCGCCGACGAGTGCTGTACGTCATCCTCCTCGGCGCGCTCACCGCGCTCGGCCCGTTCACGATCGACCTCTACCTGCCGGCGTTCCCGGTGCTGGAAGAGGACTTCCAGACCTCCGCCGCGGCGATCCAGCTGACCCTCACCGGGACCATGATCGGGTTCGCGCTCGGCCAGCTGATCGTCGGGCCGCTGAGCGACAAGGTGGGTCGACGGCTCCCGCTCCTGCTCGTGACGGCGCTGCACGTGGTGGCCAGCACCGGCGCGGCCTTCGCGCCGACGCTGGAACTGCTCTCGGTGGCCCGCGTGCTCATGGGAGCCGGTGCCGCCGCGGGAGGCGTCGTCGCTGCGGCCATCGTGCGGGATCTCTTCGGGGGTCGACGACTCGTGGTCATGCTCTCCCGGCTCGCCCTCGTGTCGGGCGTTGCGCCCGTGTTGGCGCCCCTCGTGGGATCGGCGCTGCTGCTGATCGTGCCCTGGCGCGGGGTGTTCGTCGTGCTGGCCCTGTACGGCGCCGTGATGCTCGTCTCGGCCATCGTCTTCATCCCCGAGACGCTTCCGCCCGCGCGCCGTCAGGAACGAGGTTCGACCACCGTCTGGCAGCGCTACCGGAGCGTCTTCGGCGATCGCGTCTTCGTCGGCGTCCTCATCATCGGGGGGATGACGTTCTCGGGCCTGTTCAGCTACCTCTCCGCGTCGTCCTTCCTCTTCCAGAAGACCTACGGCTTCGACGCACAGCAGTACGGGATCCTGTTCGCGGTGAACTCCCTCGGCGTCGTCCTGGGCGTCCAGGTCGCATCGCGGCTGGCCGCGCGGTTCGGCCCGCAGTGGGTGCTGGCGTGGTCGACGGGAGTGCTCGTCACCGCCGGAACGGCGATCGTCGTCACCGACCAGCTCGGGCTCGGGCTGTGGGGAACAGTCGTTCCGCTCTTCTTCTTCATGACGGCCTGCGGGTTCACGTTCCCGTGCGTCCAGGTGTTGGCCCTCGATCGCCACGGGAACGCGGCGGGGACCGCGCAGTCGATCATCGGTGCCACAAACTTCGGTGTCGCCGGCATCATCTCCCCGCTCGTGGGGTGGCTCTCGCGCGGCGCGGGGATCACGGCGACGACGATGGCATCGGTGATGGTGGGCTGCGCGGTCGTCGGCATCCTGTCGCTCTGGGTCATCGTGCGTCCCCGCACGGTCGAGCGTCTGACTCCCTGACGCGGTTCGCGCGGGCGACGGTCTCGAGTTCAGCCGCCAGGCCGAGCCGTCTAGGCTGAGGCGATGACCCCTCCCGCCGCAGACGTCGATGTCACCGTGGCACTGCGCAGAGCCGTCGTCGGGGTCGCGCTGGTGGTGCTGGCCATCGTCCTGGGAATCATGATCGCCGTCGAGGTGGACCCCTTCGATGTCGACACGTGGTGGAACGGCGCCGTCGGCGCCCTGTCTCCCTCGCTGACCGGCCTCTCCTACGCGCTCAACTTCCTCGGCGGCGGGTGGTTCGCGACGTATCTCGTGCCGATCGGCGGATGCCTTGCCCTCGTCGCCTGCCGGCGCTGGCGTGCGGGCCTCTTCTTCCTCGTCGCGTCGGGACTGAGCGCCGGCATGGTCCAGGTGCTCAAGAACGTCTTCGGTCGCGTGCGCCCGGAAGACATGCTCGTGATCTCCGACCACGGGTCCTTCCCCTCGGGACACACCGCCAATGCCGCCACGATCGCCGTCGTCGCGCTCATCCTTCTTCCCCGTGCGTGGGTCGCCCTGCTCGCGGTGCTGTGGACGCTCCTGATGGCTTTCAGCCGCACCCAGGTGCACGCGCACTGGTTCAGCGACACGGTCGGAGGCGTGCTCGTGGGGGCGGGGATGGCGCTCATCGTGGCGGCGATCTTCACCCTGCCGCTGATGCGGGAGCGCTCGCTAGGCTGAGCGCATGACCGCGCCCGACGACGCCGCAGCCGCTGAACTGGCCCGCTTGGAGGCGGAGGCCGAAGCTGCCGAGGCAGCTCTCGCGCTGGCCCGAGCCAAGGCCGCCCTTGCCGCGGCGCGAGCGCAGGCGGCGGGGAGTTCCGCCGCGTCCGAGGGGGACGACGCATCGGAGGTGAGCGCATCGTCGGAGGCCGATGCCCCGCGCGGTGAGAAGGCGACGGCCGTCGACGCCGCGGCAGCTGCGTCCGTCGACGGGGAGGCCTCGACGGGTTCGGGTGCCGCGAGTGCGACCGACCCGACCGCCGCGGCGGCCGCGGCGGCCGCGCC
>NZ_JASGDO010000061.1:0-81552 GCF_047607225.1 Microbacterium sp.
CGGCGGCTCCGGGCGCCGCCGCGGCGGGCTCGGGTGCCGCAGGGGCAGGTTCGGGCGCGGCGGTCGCGGACTCGGTGTGAGAGGCGGCGGTGTCGGATGCCGCGTCGCTCGCACCGTTCGGGAACGACCCGGCGTCGGGGACGGGGGTGTGGTCTTCCGGTGATGAAGTGCTCATGGCGGTTCCTTTCGAGACACCCTCAGCTTGACCCGCGATGCTGTGCGTTCCTTATGGCGAGGCCTCGATCAGCCTATGCGTGTACCCTGACCCGGTGCAGCGCATTCCGTCGACGCCGCCACCGCGCGGAGCCTGGCAGCGGGCCGCGCGGGGAGCGGGGCTCCTGGCGCCTGACGGCACGAGCGCGCCGACGATCTTCGCCGAGATGAGCGCCCTCGCCGTTCAGACCGGCGCGATCAACCTGGGGCAGGGCTTCCCGGACGAAGACGGTCCCGCCGAGGTGCTCGACGCGGCGCGAGAGGCGATCTCGACCGGGCGGAACCAATATCCGCCTGGGCGCGGCGAACCCGATCTCCGCCAGGCGGTGTCGGAACACCAGAGCCGCTTCTACGGGCTCGCGGTCGATCCCGATCGCGAAGTGCTGATCACGGCCGGCGCCACGGAGGCCCTCGCCGCGACCCTCCTCGGGCTCATCGACGGTCCCGGCGACGAGGTCGTCGTCTTCGAGCCGACCTATGACGCTTACGCCGCACTCATCGCCCTCGCCGGCGCGACGCCTGTGCCCGTCCCACTGCGGCCACCTCTCTTTCAGCCGGACGTCGAGGAGCTGCGGCGCGCGGTCACGGATCGAACTCGCCTCATCCTCGTCAACGACCCCCACAATCCCACCGGAACGACCTTCGGTACCGACGTGCGTGACGAGATCGTCCGCCTGGCGGAGAAGCACGACGCGATCATCGTGACCGACGAAGTGTACGAGCACCTCGTCTTCGGCTCCCCTCACGTGCCACTGGCCACCCTGGAGGGCGCGCGCGAGCGTACCCTGTCGATCTCCTCCGCCGGCAAGACGTTCTCGGTCACCGGGTGGAAGGTCGGCTGGATCACCGGCCCGGCGCATCTCATCGACGCCGTCATCGCCGTGAAGCAGTGGCTCACGTACGTCAACGGCGCGCCCTTCCAGCCGGCGGTCGCCGTCGGACTGCGCCTCCCCGACGAGTTCTTCCTCGGCGCGGCGGCGACCCTCCACGACAAGCACGCCCTCTTGTCCACGGGACTCGACGCCGCGGGGTTCTCCGTGATCGCGCCGCAGGCCGGCTACTTCACGGTTGCCGATGCCCGGGAGCTCTGCAAGGCGCACGGACGAAGGGACGCGGACGACCTGTGCCGGTGGCTTCCGGACGCTGCGGGGGTCGTGGCGATCCCCGTGACGGCGTTCGTCACGGCCGAGCACCGCGACGACTACTCCACGCTCGTGCGCTTCGCGGCGTGCAAACGCCTCGACGTCATTGCCGACGCGTCAGAACGGCTGGCTGCGATCGCGCGCCCGTAGCTCGGCGCGCGCCGTGCATCACTCGTGCGAACCCGCGGTCTCGCTCCCCCTCGGGATCACCGCGAACCGTCGCAGGGCAAGTGCAGGGTTGATGCGCCGCACTCGCGGCACGGCTGCAGGATCCAGATGAGCGACGGCGACCTCGGTCGCGGTGCCGACACCGGCGACCTCGACGCCGAGGGGATCGACGATCATGGAGGCGCCGACGCCCAGTGGCGGCGGATGGTCGGCCGCCGCCACGAAGAACGTGTTCTCGATGGCCCGCGCGTGCAGGAGCGTCCGCCACTGATGCTCCTTCAACGGCCCCCTCACCCACTGCGCCGGCACGAGAGCGAGCTCGACTCCGGCATCGGCCAGCAGCCGCCCCACCTCCGGGAAGCGGAGGTCGTAACAGGTCAGCAGGCCGCAGACCACGCCGGCGACCTCGAAGGTCTGCGGCGCCTCCAGATCTCCCGGCTCGATCCAGTCTGACTCGCGCTGTCCGAAGGCGTCGAAGAGATGCAGCTTCCGGTAGCGGGCGCGAAGGCCGTGGGAGTCGACGGCGACGACGGTGTTGCGCACCCTCCCCTGCCCGGCCTGCTCGAGGAGCCCCGCCACGATGGTGAGGCCATACTCGCCGGCGAGACCGGTGAGCGCAGTGACGAAGGGCCCGTCGAGCGGTTCGGCGTTCTCGGCGAGTGACCCATCGAACGGATCCACGAAGTAGCTCGAGTACTCCGGGAGCACGAGAAGGTGGGCTCCGCGCTCGGTCGCGCGCTGGGCGAGATCGCCGATGGTCTCGAGATTGGCTCCGCGGTCGGCCGACGGTGCGAATTGTCCGACCGCCACCCCCACCGACGCGGTCACGGCGCGCCCGCCGATTCGCGAGCCGCCGCCATCAACCCGGGCACGACGATCCACAGTATGCCGATGACCACGCCCAGGGCACCGCCGGAGATCCAGGCGGCGCCCGAGCCCACGACCACGTCGAAGACGAACGCGACGACGCCCATCATCATGAGCGAGACCGTGAAGAGCGCGGTGATCAGCGCCGCGTGTCCGAAGGCGACGATCATGGGTTTCGCGCCACGTCGAAACAGCATGCGATGCAGAGCGACGGGAGCGAGCGCGACGATCGCGCTGAGGGCGGCGAGGACGACAAGGACGAGGTAGAAGACGCGCTGGCGATGGTTCAGATCGGCGAAGGCGGGTTGGAAGGCGAGAGCCAGGAGGAACCCCGTGAGGATCTGGGTGCCCGTCTGCAGGACGCGAAGCTCCTGCAGTACCTCGTTC
The DNA here is from genome assembly GCF_047607225.1 of Microbacterium sp. Classification (GTDB taxonomy): domain Bacteria; phylum Actinomycetota; class Actinomycetes; order Actinomycetales; family Microbacteriaceae; genus Microbacterium. The sequence continues at coordinate 2,778 of NZ_JASGDO010000061.1, forward strand.
CAGTTGCGGTCGGCACGCTCGTTGACCGTCTCGGCACGTCCATCACCGGGACGAGCGTCCGCCGCATCGCCTCTGATCGCCGCTTCCGTCATGCCTTCATCCTCCTGCGCCGCGTCTGGCCGAGGCAAGAATCCGCGCCGATTCGCCCCCTGCCCCAGAGCGTGCTAGGCTATCTTCTTGTGCCGCGGGGTGGAGCAGCTCGGTAGCTCGCTGGGCTCATAACCCAGAGGTCGCAGGTTCAAATCCTGTCCCCGCAACAAAGAGAAGAAGGCGTCCCTCCACGGGGCGCCTTCTTCGCGTTCCCGGCGCGCGCGGGGCGGTCACGCCCTCGTCGCGTCAGACCTCTGCGCGATCCCGCGAGGAGGAGTCCCCCACCACGAGTTCCATGTCTCCGAGGAACCGAGCGATCGTCCGGAGTTCGTCGTCGGTGTAGCTCACCATCGCTTCGCGCATCCGCCTCATGCGCTCACCGAAGTGGCGGTAGAAGTCCACTCGCGCACCCTCGGACAGGACCACGACGCGGGAACGGCCGTCGTGCGGATGCGGCTGCCGCACGAGGTGACCGCTGGCGGTCAACCGGTCCAGCAGCTTGGTCGTCGAGGCCGTCGAGATCGCGAGGTGCCGGGCGATGTCGTGGGGCGAGACGAGCTCTCCTCGACCTTCGCGCACGATGAGCATGCGCAGGGCCGCCAAGTCGCTGGCATTCATGTCCATCTCCCCGCGGATGCCGCCGTGCATGTGGTCCATCGCGTCGGAGAAGGCACGCAGGGAGCGCATCACATCGAGGACCAGTTCCTCACGGGGGTTCTGCGGAACCCAGCGCTGGTCAACCATGTGGACACCCTCTCGTCACTTATGTAGTATCGCTGAAAATCGCTAGTTAAACTAGCAATAAGGAGATGACATGACTGTGACCGATCTCGTCGTGCTCCTCGATGACGACGGCCAAGAGATCGGTACCGCTCCTAAATCGAGTGTGCACGGCACCGACACCGCGCTCCATCTCGCTTTCTCGTGCCACGTGTACAACCGCCGCGGAGAGACACTCGTCACACGCAGAGCACTCGACAAGGGTACGTGGCCGGGGGTGTGGAGCAACTCGTTCTGCGGCCATCCGCGCCCCGCCGAACCCGTGATCGCCGCCGTTCATCGTCGCGCGGAGCATGAACTGGGGCTCGTGCTGCGCGACGTTCGGCTGGCCCTCCCCCTCTTCCGTTACCGTGCCGTGGACGCGAGTGGTGTGGTCGAGCACGAGGTCTGCCCCGTCTACCTCGCGGTCACCGATGACGAGCCCGACCTCAACCCGCGCGAGGTCGCGGAGGCGCGCTGGGTGGCGCCGGAAGCGCTGGGCGCGGGGATCGCAGCGACCCCCTGGGCCTTCAGCCCGTGGCTCGTGCTGCAGGCCGAGCAGCTGGGACTGTTCGAGGACGGCGACGCCCGCAAGAGGGCTTCGTGATCGATCTCACCCCCGACCAGCGATCGGCGATCGATGCTGCGATCGACCAGTCCGTCGACAGGCTCCGCGCCCGGACAGCCACACTCGGAGAGGGCGCTCACGCTCTGGGCGAAGCGTTGACCGCCGCGACGGCCGACGGTAAACGATTCCGCCCTGCCCTGGTCGTGGCCGCGTTCAGGGCTTTCGGTGGGGCGGAGTCGGACGTTCCGTCGCTGTGGCAGGTCGCCGCGGCTTTCGAGATCCTGCACACCGCGTTCCTCATCCACGACGACCTCATCGATCGCGACGTCGAACGACGGGGGATGCCGAACGTGGCAGGAAGATTCCACGCCCGCGCGATGTCCGCGGGCGCTGACGAGCGGGGGGCGCGGATCGTCGCCGACGCCGCGTCGGTGCTCGCCGGAGACCTGCTGCTGTTCGAGGCCGCGAGGATCATCGCCGCCGCGCCCGTCGACGAGGCCACCCGCGCGGCGCTCACGGATGTGCTGGACGAGGCGGTACTCGTCTCCGCGGTGGGCGAGCTCGCCGACGCGGAGCACGCGTCGCGTGCGGATTATCCCGACGCCCACGCCCTCCTCGCGGCTGCGCACGACAAGACCGCGGTCTACTCGTTCCGCGCCCCGCTGCGCGCGGGAGCGATTCTCGCCGGCGCGCCCTCCCACGCACCACTCGCAGAAGCGGCCGCCGAGCTCGGCCTGGCCTTCCAACTCGTTGACGACCTCATCGGCACGTTCGGGACTCGGCGGCAGGCGGGGCGCGAACCGGGCGCGGATCTCCGTGAGTCCAAACGCACGCCTCTGATCGCGCTCGCCCGGGAGACGCCCCAGTGGCCGCGGGTCAGCTCGGCCCTGGCGGTCGCCCACACCGGACCGATCGCCGTCAGACGCGCGCAGCAGGCGATCGAGGCCAGCGGCGCACGCGGTGAACTGGAACGCATGGTGTCGGAGAGCCTCGCCCGGGCGAGACTGCACGCGAGTTCGCCGGCGCTCCCCGCGGCAGCGGTCGATCTGCTCGAACGCCTGGCCGTCGCCATCGAGGCACGGATCCCGTGAGCGCCGCCACCCTCTACGACCGCTGCGCGCGGGAGGCCGCCTCGGTCGTGATCGGCGCCTACTCGACCTCGTTCGCTCTGGCCTGCCGCCTGCTGGGCACGCGCACCCGGCAGGACGTCCGCTGCGTCTACGCCCTCGTCCGCATCGCCGATGAGGTCGTCGACGGGACGGCCGACGCGGCCGGAGTGGCTGTTGAGCAGCAACGCGCGATGCTGGATGCCCTGGAGGCAGAAACCCTGCACGCCGTCGCGGACGGGTTCAGCACGAACCTCGTCGTGCACGCGTTCGCCCTCACGGCACGGGCGTGCGGGATCGGCGCGGACCTCATCGTCCCGTTCTTCGCGTCGATGCGCACCGATCTCGACACCTCACTCCACGACGGGGCCTCTCACGATGCGTACGTCTATGGATCGGCGGAAGTCATCGGCCTCATGTGCCTGCAGATCTTCGTGAACGCCGGCTCCCGGCGCCCGGCCGCACCCGCTCCAGAGCTCGTCGACGGCGCCCGCCGACTCGGGGCGGCCTTCCAGGACATCAACTTCCTCCGCGACCGCTCCGACGACGCGGAGCGCCTCGGCCGCGACTATCTGGGACTGTCCACGGGCGAGAACACCCGAGAAGGCGTCCTCGAACGCATTCGCGGTGACCTGGATGCCGCCGCGGCGGTGATCCCCCGTCTCCCCCGCGACTGTCGCCGGGCGGTCACCGTGGCCCACGGCCTGTTCGCCGAGCTCGCCCAGCGACTACAGACCGCCGACCCCGACACCCGCGTGAGCGTCCCCGGGCGCGTCAAGGCGCAGATCGCGGCACGCTCCCTCATTCGCCTCTCCCCTCGGAGCACATCATGAACGACACGGTCGCGGTGGTCGGTGGCGGCATCGCCGGGCTCGCGACCGCCGCGCTCCTCGCTCAGGACGGCGCGACGGTCACGGTGTTCGAGGCCCGAGACGAGGTCGGCGGACGCGCAGGATCGTGGGAGCGCGACGGGTTCCGGTTCGACACCGGTCCGAGTTGGTACCTCATGCCCGAGGTCTTCGAGCACTTCTTCGCTCTCCTCGGAACCACCGTCCAGGAGCAACTCGACCTCGTCCGCCTCGATCCCGCCTACCGCGTGTACGGCGAACCCACAGCCGCGGGGCCTGCGGAGCCCGTCGACGTCGTCTCGGGCAGGGACCATGCGCGAGCGCTCTTCGAGTCGCGGGAGCCGGGCGCCGGCGCCAGACTGGACGCCTACCTCGACTCCGCCGCCGACGCCTACGACCTCGCCGTGTCACGCTTCCTCTACGACACCTACGAGACCACGGAAGGGCTTCGAGACCGTCGTGTGCTGCGGCGCCTCCCCGAGCTCGTCCCGCTTCTGCTGCGCCCGTTGGCCCGGCACGCGGCTCGATCGTTCCGCGATCCGCTGCTTCGTCAGATCCTCGGTTACCCCGCGGTCTTCCTGGGAGCGTCGCCCTACCGTGCTCCGAGTCTTTACCACCTCATGAGTCACCTCGACCTCGACGACGGCGTCCTGTACCCGCAGGGAGGCTTCACCGAGCTCATCCGCGCGATCGAGAGACTCGCGCGGGAACGAGGAGTGGAGGTGCGAACCTCCAGCGCCGTCCAGGAGATCCTCGTCGAGGAGGGCCGGGCCACCGGCGTCCGACTCGCCGACGGCACGGTCCATGCGGCCGACCTCGTGGTGTCGGGTGCCGACCTCCACCACACCGAGACCCGTCTCCTGCCTCCTGCGCTGCGCTCCTATCCGGAACGCTGGTGGCGGCGGAGAACGCCGAGTCCCGGTGCGCTCCTGCTCCTCCTCGGGGTCGACGGAGAACTCCCCCGGCTACCGCACCACACGCTCCTGTTCGCCGAGGACTGGCACGAGAACTTCGGCGCGATCTTCGGCAAGGAGACCCGGGTTCCCGATCCGGCCTCGCTCTACGTCTGCCGCCCGTCGGCGACGGACCCCAGCGTCGCGCCCCCTGGCGCGGAGAACCTCTTCGTCCTGGTGCCGATCCCCGCCGACCCTTCCCTGGGTCGAGGCGGCGAGGATCGATCGGGCGACGCACGCGTCGAGGCGCTGGCCGACCGCGTGATCGCCCAGATCGCAGCGTGGACGGCGACACCCGACCTCGCCGAGCGCATCCGGGTGCGACGGACCATCATGCCCGCCGACTTCGAAGCCGACCTCGGCATCTGGCGCGGAAGCTCCCTGGGCCTTGCCCACACCCTGGGTCAGAGCGCGGTCTTCCGGCCCCGCAACGCCTCCAAGAAGGTGAAGAACCTCCTCTACGCCGGGTGCTCAGTGCTCCCGGGCATCGGACTCCCGATGTGTCTCATCTCGGCCGAGCTCGTCCTGAAGCGTGTGCGCGGGGAACGTGGCGCGGGCCGCATCGCCGCCCCACTGGCACCACGGCGCTGAGATGCCCGGGCTCTACCTCCTCTTCCTCCTGCTCTCCGTCGCGGGCGTCGCGGCGCTCGATGTCCGCTTTCGCCTCGCCTTCCCCGCCGCCCGCGCACGAACGGCGATCACCGTTGCCGTGGGAACCGTGTTCTTCCTCGCGTGGGACGCCGTCGGGATCGCCTCGGGCGTGTTCGTCAAGGGCTCCAGCCCCCTCCTCCTTGGCTGGGACCTCGCCCCGCATCTGCCCGTCGAAGAGCCCGTCTTCCTCGCGTTCCTCTGCTATCTCGGGCTCGTCGTCTGGCACGCAGCTCTCCGGCGCCTCCGTCGTCACCGAGGCATCGACGGGAACACCGCACCTCCGCCGCGCACCGATGACAGGCGCGCGCCGTGAGCTATCCCGTCATCGTCGTGCCGTTCCTGATCGTGACCCTCGCGGTCACCGCGTGGTCGGGGCGGAGACCGGGCGCTCGGCAGCGTCTTCTCGCCTCCGGCATCGCGGCGGCGGTACTCGTCGTGTTGACCGCCGTCTTCGACAACCTGATGATCGCCGCGGGGTTGTTCACCTACCCGGAGGAGCTCATCAGCGGTGTCCGCATCGGACTCGCACCCATCGAGGACTTCGCCTACCCGGTCTGTGCCGCCTTCCTCGTCCCCGCCGTGTTCGCCCTCCTGCCCGAAAGACGACCCGAATGACGCAGATCCTCGTGCAGCTGTTCGTCGCCTCCCGCCCGGTGAGCTGGATCAACACGGCCTACCCCTTCGCTCTGACCTACCTCCTCACCGCTCGGCAGATCGACCTGCCCCTCGTCGTCGGAACGCTCTTCTTCTTGATCCCCTACAACCTCGCGATGTACGGGATCAACGATGTCTTCGACTACGAGTCAGACCTGCGCAATCCGCGTAAGGGCGGGACCCACGGCTCGGTCCTCGATCGACGCTTCCACCGCATCACCCTCTGGGCTTCCGCCGTGAGCCTTGCGCCGTTCGTGGTGCTGCTCGTCGTCTGGGGATCGCCCCTGTCGACGCTCGTCCTTGCGCTGAGCCTGTTCTTCGTCGTCTTCTACTCCGCGCCGCCGCTGCGTCTGAAGGAGCGCCCGTTCGCCGATTCTGTGACCAGCAGCATCCACTTCTTCTCCCCGGCCGTCTTCGGGCTCGTCCTCGCGAACGCGACGTGGACCAGCGGCCTCGTGCTCGTCCTCGTCGCCTTCGCGCTCTGGGGCATCGCCTCACATGCCTTCGGGGCCGTGCAGGACATCATCGCCGATCGGGAGGCCGGGATCGCCTCCATCGCGACCGTCCTGGGCGCCCGGACCACGGTCCGGATCGCTCTGGCAGCCTATGTGCTGGCCGGGGTCGCCCTTCTCGCCACAGCCTGGCCCGGACCCCTTGCGGCCGTGCTCGTCGTCCCCTACATCGTGAACGCGTGGCCATCACGGAGCTTGCGCGATCAAGACTGCACGCAGGCGACAGCAGGGTGGAACCGCTTCCTGTGGCTCAACCAGATCGCCGGCTTCGGAACGACGCTCTTGGCGATCTGGTGGTGGTTCGTGTCGGCCTGCCCGCGGTCGGGCCCACACGAACCACGCGATCAGCCCTGGCTCGGGCTGAGCTCCAGAAGCGTCTCGACGGCCTTCGTGAGTCGCGCGTCCGCCTCGGCGAACTTCGTGAGGTCGCCCGCTTTGAGCGCCGCATCGCGGTCGAGCATCGCCTGTCGGGCATCGTTGAGCGCCGCCTGGTAGGCCACGTTGGTGTCGGTGCCACCGGGGGTACTCCCGCCGGGCGTCTCGGTCGCTCCAGGCGAGGGGCTCGGATTGGGCGTCGGAGTGACGTCGCCGTCGCCGGTGCTGGCCCCTGAATCACCCTGGAAGAGGGAGTCGAGCGCCTCCTGCAGGGTGTCTTCGAAGGCCAGCTCGTCACCGAACGCGACGAGGATCTTCCGGAGGGCCGGGAGCTGTGTCCCACTGGCCGGCTGGACGAACACCGGCTGCACGTACAGGAAGCCACCACCGACGGGGAGTGTCAGCAGGTTACCGTTGAGGACTTCGGACTGGCCGATCTTGAGAACGTTGATCTGCGAGGAGATGGTTTCGTCGGAGTTGAAGCGGCTCTGGACCTGACCGGGCCCGGGGACCGGTTGGTCGGCGCTGATCTCGAGCATGCGGAGCTTGCCGTAGCCCTCCCCGCGCACGCCCTTCTGGTTTCCGGCGTCGGCGTCCACTCCCAGGTATCCCATGAGGACGTTCCGCGCACCCGTGCCCTCGGAGGCAGGGATGAAGGAGCTGAACATCGAGTACGTCGGCTCGTCTTGGCCGGGCATCTGCATCGTGAGGTAGTACGGCGGCTGGAGGACGTCGTTCTTGGAGACCGGGTCGTTGGGGGTCTTCCACGCGTTGTCGCGAGCGTAGAACGACGCGGCGTCGTCAACGTGATACGTGCCGAGCATCGCCCGCTGCACCTTGAACAGGTCGCTCGGGTAGCGCACGTGGCTCATGAGCTGTGCCGACATGTCCGAGATCGGCCGCAGCGTGTTCGGGTAGACCTTCTGCCACGCCTTCAGCAGCGGGTCGGTCTCGTCCCACGCGTACAGCGTGACCGAGCCGTCGTAGGCATCGACGGTGGCCTTGACCGAGTTGCGGATGTAGTTGACGTTGTCCAGCGCAAGCCGGGACACGTTCGTCGTCGAGTCGCTGATCGCCTGACGCAGGCTCACGATCGACGAATACGGATAGTTGGCGCTCAGCGTGTAGCCGTCGACGATCCACACGATGCGCCCGTCCACGACACTCGGGTACGGGTCGTTGTCGAGCTCGAGGTACGGCGCCGCCTTCTGCACGCGCGTGAGCGGGTCACGGTCGTAGAGGATCTGCGACTTCTCGTTGACCGCGTCCGAGAAGAGGATGTCGGTCGACTGGAACTTCAGCGCATAGATGAGCCGGTTGAAGATGTTCCCGATGTCCGGCCCGCCGTCACCCGTGAAGGTGGTCTTGGTCTGTGCCGCGCCGTCCTCGGTGCCGCGGGGGTAGTCCAGCTCGATGTCGTCAGTGCCTTCCGGGGCGCCGACGATCGAGTAGGTCGGCGACGACTCGCCGAAGTACACACGAGGCTCGTACTTCTCCTCGGTGGTCAGCTGTCCCGACGTCGGGATGCCGCGCTCGATGAAGACGGGGTTGCCGTCCGCCGTCCGGTCGTTGCCTTTCGCCGCCACCATGCCGTACCCGTGCGTGTAGACGAGCGTGGTGTTGTACCAGGACGCCGCCTGACCGAGCTGCGGCAGGTCGAGCTCGCGCACCGAGACGACCGCGTCCTGCGTCTTGCCGTCGATCTCGTAGCGGTCGACGTCCAGCGGATCGGCGAACTTGTAGTAGGAGCGGTACTGCTCGAGCTGACGCACCGTGGGCGGAATGATGGCCGGGTCCATGATGCGGATCGACGCCGTGGTCTCGGCGTCGGCGCGCAGCTGCCCGGACTCGGCGGTCGTCACCGCGTTGTAGTCGATCTTCTCCAGGTCGTTGATGCCGTACGCCTTCTTGGTGGCGTCGATGTTGCGCTGGTAGTACGTGCTCTCCAGCCGCTCCTGGTTCGGCACCACCTGGAACTGGTTGACGAACCAGGGATAGGCGACGCCCACGACGAGCGATGAGACGATCAGCAGCGCGGTCGCGATGAGCGGGAAGCGCCAGCGTCCGATCACCGCGGTGACGAAGAACAGGGCCGCCACGATCGCCGCCACGACCGCGAGGATCGTGAGGCCAGGGATGATCGCGTGCACGTCGGTGTAGCCGGCGCCGGTGATGCGGTCGCCCTCCGACAGCAGCGTCTTGTAGCGGTCGAGCCACAGGCTGACCGCCTGCACGGCGAGGTAGAGGCCGGCGATGACGGCGAGCTGGATGCGGGCCGACTTGGAGATCCGCAGCTCGCGCTGGCCGACCCGCATCGCACCGTAGAGGTACGCCACGATCACGGTCACGGCGAGGCACACCAGGAGCACGGCGGAGGCGAACCCGACGACCGAGCCGTAGAAGGGGAGCTCGAACAGATAGAAGCTCGTGTCCAGCCCGAACTGGGGATCGAGGTCACCCGTGGGAACGCGGTTCATCCACAGCCACGCCGTCTCCCACTGTGCGGAGGCGGCGAAGCCTGCGAACGCGCCGAAGAAGACCGGAATGCCCCACATGGCGAGCCGACGCAGCGGCTCCACGACCTCCTGGTAGTGGTCGAGCTGCGAACTCAGACGCGCGTAGACCGGGCGTAGCCGGTAGGCGAGCTGGATGGCGACGAACACCGGAACGGCCATCGCGGCGAATCCGACGAGGAACATGACGACCCGCGCAGTCCACTGCGTGACGAGCACCCCGTCGAAGCCGAGCTGTTCGTACCAGAGCCAATCGGCGAACAGGCTCGCGAAGGTGAAGAAGGCCACCACGAGCGCGGCGATCACCGCGAGCGTGATGCCGATCGCTCGGCGGAGGGGACTGGGCGTGGCCTGGTTCGGCGCTGAGGTCGTGGTCACCCCTCCATCCTAAGCGGGGGCCGTCTGGGTGAGCGCCGTGGATCGGCGGTCACCGTGGCCGCCCCAGGCCGTCAGGAGCGACAGGTGGGGAGCGCGTCCAGGTCGCCGTTATCGCGCAGTGCCGACAACACGGCGAGGGAGTCGTCAAGGGTGGCGACCGAAAAGACCCGCAGTCCGGAGGGCACGTGCCCGACGACCTCGCCGCAGTTCTTCTCGGGGGCCAGGAAGTAGTCGGCTCCCGCTCGCACCGCCCCGTACATCTTCTGGCGGATCCCGCCGATGGGGCCGACGGTACCGGCCGCATCGATCGTGCCGGTGCCCGCGACATCGAGCCCGCCGTTGAGCTCCCCCTCCGTGAGCGTGTCGATGATCCCGAGGGCGAACATCATTCCGGCGCTCGGTCCCCCGACGTTGTCGAGCTGGATCGTGACGTCGATGGGAAAGGTGTAGTCGTGCATCGCGGTGATGCCGACGACCCACGAGGTCTCCCCGTCCACGTTCGCGTGGGCGGGCGTGACCTTCACCGAGACCGCCTTCCCGTCTCGATCCACATCCAAGGCGACGGGAGCACCGGCGGCGTCGTTGATCGCCTTGCGGAGCTCCGAGACGTCGGTGATCTCTTTGCCGTCGGCCCGACGGATCACGTCGTCGGGCTCCAGAAGGCCCTCGGACGGGGAATCGTCGGTGAGGGCGTAGACCCGGACCACGGGCTTCACGTCGTATCCGAGGGACGTCAACGCCGCCGCCGTCGCCTCCTTCTGCGAGTCGACCATCATCGCGGCGCTCTGCTCGTTTCGCTGCTCCGTGGTCTCCCCTGCCGGGAAGACCTGATCGATCGGGATCACCGCGCGAGAGGGATCGAACCACGCGGTGGCGAGTTCGAACCACGAGGGAGTGCGCTCGCGATTGCCGACCACCTGCACGGTGAGGAGATCGAGCGATCCCGCCGTCGGATACGTCTCCGCGCCCTTGATCGAGATGAGCGGGACTTCCTCTTTGTCCGCGTTCTGAGCCGTTCCGAGAGTGTTGAAGACGGGGCCGGCCTGCTGGATCACGAACGAGGTCGGCAGCACGGTCAGCGCGAGAAGGGCCGCCAGGGCGACCGTGACCGCCCAGATACCGGCCACCGCCGAGCGCGGCAGCCGACGACGGGGGGCGGGCGCGACCACGTCGCGGTCTTCGAACAGTGCCACAACGACCTTCCTGGCCGGACGTTCGCGACCGGCGTACACGAGACGGGCTCGCGCCGGACGGGGCGTGAACGCGTGCGACTAGCGTAGAACGCGATGTCATCATCCTGCTGAAAGGCCCCTGACATGAGCGACGACGACCGCCCCGAACCCGAGGACTTCGCCGAGATGCTCCGCAATCTGCTGGGGGGCCAAGGAGGCCTCGCGGGGCTGGATCCGGAGCAGCTGGAGCAGTTGCGAGGGCTCGGTCTCGATCCCGCGATGGTGCAGCAGATGATGCGGCAGCTCCAGGGCGCGTTCGCCGCGGGAGGGGACGGGTCGATCGACTGGTCGGCCGCGCGCACACAAGCGCTCCATCTCGCCAACAAGGACAGTCACGCCATCGACAGCGGAGTCCGTGCAGACTTCGACCGCGCCGTGTCTCTGGCCACCCTCTGGCTGAGCGAGGCGACCGCGATCTCCGAGCTCCCCTCGCCCGCCCGCGCCGTCACGCGCGGGCAATGGGTCGAGTCCACGCTTCCCGTGTGGCAGGAGCTTGCCGAGCCGGTGGCCACCTCGATCGCCGACGCGCTGACAGAGGCGATCGGAACGCAGCTGCCCGACGAGATGCGCGCCGCCGCGGCGAGCGCGGGACGCGTCATGCGGACGGTGGGCGGTTCACTGTTCGCCGCGCAGCTCGGTTCGGTGGTCGGCGCCCTCTCGCTCGAGGTCATCTCGGGGGGCGACGTCGGGATCCCGCTGATGCCCGACGGCGAGGCCGCACTCCTCCCCCAGAACTTCGCCGATTTCGGGAGGGATCTCGAGATCGATGAGGATCAGCTCGCCCTCTACGTCGCGACGCGTGAGCTCGCTCACGCCCGGCTGTTCCGTCATGCTCGCTGGCTGCGCCTGCACGTGATCTCGCAGGTGACGGAGTTCGCACGCGGGCTGCGGGTCGACACCGATGCGCTGGAGGACATGGCGACGCGCTTCGACCCGTCATCCCCCGAGGAGCTCCGCGACGCGCTGCAGAGCGGAGCCCTCCTCGATACACGGTCCGAGGCCCAGGTCGCCGCATTGTCTCGTCTGGAGAACCTGCTGGCGACGATCGAGGGCTGGGTGGATGTCGTCACGGCCGACGCCACTCACCGCCTCCCCGACGCGCCGCGGATCGCCGAGGCCGTGCGTCGCCGGCGCGCCGTGGGCGGCCCCGCCGAGCGCGCCATGGGATCCCTCGTGGGACTCGAGCTGCGCCCCAGGCGTCTGCGGGAAGCGGCGGCGATGTGGCGCGCTGTCACCGACGCGGTGGGCGCGACGGCGCGCGACTCGCTGTGGGACTACCCCGATCTGATGCCCACGGCAGGCGACATCGATGACCCGGCTGCGCTCGTGGAACGCCTGCAGGCGCGACAGCGCGGCGAGACTCCCGAGCGGGATGCGATGGACGACGCGCTGGACGCCTTGCTGGCCGAAGCCACCGACGACCGTCCCGACGCCGGCGCCGACGACGAGCTGCCGCCGGAGGGTCCGCGGCCGGTCTGAGCGGCCGCGGCCCGGCGGCTTGTGGACAGCGCATCACCGGCGCCCCCGCCGCGCACGAGAATCGAGCGCATGCTCCGGCTCGATCCCTCCCATCCGCCCCTGTGGCGAACGCCCTCCGACCTGCAGTTCGGCGTCGACGACGTGGCTCGCCTGCACGACGTCGCACCGTGGCAGGAGCGCGTGCTCGCCGCGCTGGAGAGCGGGGTCCCGGAGGGGAGGCTCGTCGGCCTCGCGAGCAGTTTCGGGGCGTCTCCGTCCGACGCGGAGGAGTTCGTGCGGGCGATTCAGCCGGCCTTGACCCAGGACCGTGGTGAGGATCGACCGGCCAGCTTGGAGCTTCCGCCCGACTTTCCGGCCGGAGATGCGGACCTCTTCCACGAGACACTCGACGGTTGCGGAGTCGACGTCACCGACGTCCGCCGCTGGCCGGACACCAGCCGCGCCCCGCTCGTCATCGTCGCCCACCACCTCGTCGAACCCGGGCACGCCGCGAGGCTGATGGCCGATGGGGTACCGCACCTGCCGATCGTCCTCGCCGGAGCGAGAGCGATCGTCGGCCCCCTCATCCTTCCCGGCCTCACCGCATGCCTGTCGTGCATCGCCGCGCATCATCGCGATCGCGACCCGCAGTGGCCCCTGCTGGTGAGTCAGCTGTTGGGACGCCCCGCACCGCCGACGTCGCGCGCAGTTCTCGTGGATGCTGCCACACTCGCCGGCCGGTTCCTTCGCGGCGCCGTGCGTCCGGGGGTCTCGGTCGCGGTCAGCGCCGCGAGCGTGCGTCGCCGGTGGCGCGCGCATCACCCGCACGCAACGTGTCTGTGCCGATCTCCTGAAGGAAACGCGACCGCTGACGTTCCCGCCCTCCGCTCCCGCCAGCCCAGGACAGAGCGAGGGTTCGCGCGGCCCGCGTGATTCCCACGTAGGCGAGCCGTCGCTCTTCGTCGATCTGCTCCAGCCCCGTCGCGTACGAGATCGGAAGCAGCCCCTCGGCGAGCCCCACGATGTGCACGTGGTCCCACTCGAGACCTTTCGCCGCGTGCAGGGTGGCCAGGGTGACCGTCCGCAGCGACGGCTCGTGCTGATCCTTCGCGCGCGCGTGCAGCTCGTCCGCGAAACGTCGCAGTGTCATGTCCGCCGGCGCTTCCTCGGCCAGACGGAGCAGCGCCGCGCGCGCCTCCCAGGTCTCCCGTAACGCTCCTCCGGCGGGCGGCGCCTCGTCGGTATGCCCGAGCGAGCGCAGCACGTCGCGGACGGCGGGGACGAAACCGGTCTCCATCGGCGCGACGGCGGCGCCCCGCAGCGCCATCAGCGCTTGACGCACCTCGGGGAGATCGAAAAAGCGCGTTCCCCCGAGCACGGTCGCCGGTATCCCCGCCGCGGCCAGCGCCGACAGCAGGGGCGCGGACTGCGCGTTCGCGCGATAGAGCACCGCGATGTCGTGCGGTGCGACGCCGGCCGACAATTGACGAGCGATCCGCTCGGCAACGCCAGATGCCTCCGCGGCATCGTCGGAGTACGCGTACTCCCGGGGCGCAGACGGCTCCGACGACCGCACACCGTCCTGGCCCGCCGCACTCTGCAGGCGAAGGGCCCCGGGCCGGCCGCGCATGAGCGCGTTGGCGACATCGAGAACGGCGGGGGCGGATCGATAGTTGCGCTCCAGCCGCACCAGACGGGCGTCAGGGTGGCGCGCCTCGAAGTCGAGGAGGTAGGACGGGTCCGCACCGGCGAAGGAGTAGATCGTCTGACTCGCATCTCCGACCACGCACAGATCCCGCCGGTCCCCCACCCACAGCTCGAGAAGCCGGTACTGCAGCGGCGAGACGTCCTGGAACTCGTCGACCGTGAAGTGACGGTACTGCTCGCGCACCTGCGCAGCGACGCGTGGCTCCGACTCGAGCATCCCGGCGCAGGCCAGGAGGACGTCTTCGAAGTCGAGCTGCCGACGCTCGTCCTTGAGCTTCTCGTACTCCCGCTGCAGCTCCGCGAGCGCGTCGGGGCCGACACCGCCGATCGATCTCGGCCGCTCGCGCGCGGCCTGCTCGATCGAGCGCATCGTGACCTTCCGCCACTCGATGTAGCCGGCGATGTCCCGGAGCGTCGCACCGTCCAGGCGGAGACGCAGCCCGTCTGCAGCCTGTCCGAGGAGGCGGACCTTGCCGGACACGATCGTCGGCGCGGTGTCGCCGGCGACCTGGGGCCAGAAATGGTTGACCTGCGCCAGAGCGGCGGCGTGGAACGTCCGGGCTGACACCCCGGGCACACCGAGACGCCGCAGACGGCCCCGCATCTCGCCGGCGGCTTTGGCGGTGAATGTGACCGCCATCACTCGGGAGGGCGAGTAGGCGCCCGTGTCCACGCCGTGGGCGATGCGGTGAGTGATGACCCGGGTCTTCCCGGTTCCGGCGCCCGCCAGCACGCACACGGGACCGCGGAGCACACTCGCCGCCTCCCGTTGTGCGTCGTCGAGTCCGGCCAGGGCGTCTTCGCTCACGCCGCGGCCCAATCCGTGATCAGGCGGCGTGCGATCGAGGTCTCCCCGGGCAGGACGAAGTCCGCCCGACCGTCGAGAGCAGAGGCGATCTCGGCGCGCGTGAACCAGCGCACATCGACGATCTCGTCCCCGTCGGGACGCGCCACCGACGCATCGTTGACCGTCGCGTGGAAGCCGATCATGAGCGATCTCGGATAGGGCCAGGGCTGTGATCCGCGGTATCGGATGTCTGAGACGCGGACCCCCGCCTCCTCCTCGATCTCCCGCACGATCGCCGCCTCCAGGGACTCGCCGGCCTCGACGAATCCGGCGAAGGTCGAGTACACGTTTCGACTGCGCCACTGAGCGTTCTGCCCCAGGAGAATCCGGTCACCCCCGGCGTCGGAGACCGCGACGATGACGGCGGGATCGGTACGCGGGAAGTGCTCACGTCCGCACGCGGGGCACGATCTCGCCCAGCCGGAGGCACGCACCACCGTGCGCGCGCCGCAGTGGGAGCAGAACGGTGCGTCGCGCAGCCAGCGCCCGAGCGCGACGGCAGCCACGAGCGCTGCCGCGTCCTCCCCCGGAAGCGCTGCGCCGATCTCGCGCAGCGACGCCCACTCCTGTGCGGGAAGAGCGGCGGCCTCCGGCTCCTCGCACGGGGCGACGAGTAGGGCGCGGCCTGCCGTGTCGCGCCCGAGGAAGGCCCAGTCTGACACCGCCGTCACCTCGGTCGGGCTGAAGGTCCGCAGGCGCAGGTCAGCGGTGACCGGAGTGCGGTCACCGCTGACGACGACGACCCGAGTCTCCGCGTCTGCCCGCAGCCGCGGGACGAGAGTCGGGTCCTCCCGTTCCTCGGCGGCACGGTCGAGGGCCGCGCGCGAGAGAGCGGGCGGCTGAGGTGTGTCCTGAGGCGTCATCGAGGACCTCTCTTGCGGGCGTGGCGCCGTAGCGCCCGGACGTGCCCCGCCTACCCTGGGGGCATGGCACGCTCACCTCTCACTCTAGCCGCGTCGGTGACCTCGGCCCTGCCCGGTGCGGTGGTCGTCGGCGTCGCCGCACTGTCGGAGGGTGCGGGCGGAAGATACGACTCCGCCGTGGCCACTCTGCACGACGGCGCGAAGGTCGTCATCCGAGTACCGGTCGATGCCGGAGCCGAGAACGACCTTCGCAGCGACGCGCGCGCTCTGGGCGCCCTCACGCAGGGCGTTCGCAGCGTCCTGCCGTTCCACGCCCCCTTCGTCGTGGGTGAGACCTCGGTCGGCGGACGCAACGCTGTCGTCCAGACCTGGTCCCCCGGGTACCGCGTCGATGCAGCACACGTGCCATCCGGTCCAGGCGTCGCATCTGCCCTCGGCACCGCGATCGCCGCCGTCCACGCGTTGCCCGCGTCGATCGTGCGGGATGCGGGCCTTCCGCTGCTGACGGCGGCTCAGGTGCGCGACGAGGCGGAGCGCCTCCTCGACCGCTGCGAGGCGACCGGACTCCTCCCGTTCGGGCTTCTCCGCCGCTGGAGCACGGCGCTGGGCTCCGACGCCCTCTGGCGCTTCGAGAGCACCGTGACCGCCGGCGGCGTCGACCCCGCATCATTCCTCTTCGAGGACGACGCGGAGGGAGTACCCCGGGTCACCGGGCTCCTTCACTGGGGTGGACTGAGCGTGGGCGACCCGGCGAAGGATCTGCGCTGGCTGGCTTCCGCGCCCGACGCGCGGACTGCGGTGCTCGACGCCTACACCGACGCCGCGTCGCACGCGCCCGATGCCGCACTGTGGGAACGGGCCCGGCTGCACGCCGAGCTCGAGTTCGCGGCGTGGCTCGTCCAAGGGCACGAAGCCGGCGCCGAATCGGTCGTCGCCGACGCGGTCGGGCTGTTGCACGCTCTCGACGAGAGCGTGCGGGATGCCCCGCCGCTGGCACAGGACTCGATCACGGTCGACGACGCGATCGCCGCCCTCGGGCGCGTCGCCTCCGACACCGCAGCCGTCGACACCTCGATGCAGACCGACACCTACGACGCAGAGGCGCTCGGCGAGTACACGGCGGACGACGCAGAGCCTGCCGCACGCACCTCTGCCGACGAAGAGACCGCTCCCCTCGAGTGGGAAGGGTGGGCAGATGCCGGCACGAGCAGTGCTGGCGCGACCGCCGGCGGCGACACGCACCCATCCGTACACGACGTCGAGCCGCGAGACGAGGACATCGACGAGGCAGCTCGGAACGCCCTTCGCCGGTGGACGGAGAGCGCCTGACTCACCCGCGGAGGACGACCCCGTCCGCGACGTAGAACAGGACGACGTCGATCTGGTCCAGCGGCGTTCCGAACTTCGCGTGATAGGCCCGCCGGTACAGTTCCACCTGGAACATCCGTTCCCGACGCTCCCGCGGTGTCCCCGGCGGTCGGCCGGTCTTCCAATCGACGATCTCGATGCGACCGTCACGTTCGTACACGGCGTCCAGTTTGCAGATCACGACGTGCGGCCGGCCGCTGCCTGCCTCCTCGGGGAACAGGTCGTCAGCGGTGAAGTCGATCTCCGTCTCCACGGCGATCGGCTGCAACGGCGCCCACTCGGAGGCGAGGAAGCGTTGCTTGAGCTCGTCGAGAGTGCGCTGATCCGCACCCGCATCCTCCGCCGGATCGCTCGCCTCCTCCCACAGGCCGTCATCTGTCGAGGGACCGAGCCCACTGACCCCCGAACGCTGCTCCACCCAGGCGTGGAACAGCGTGCCCACGCGCGTCTGCCGGTAGGGCCGTTCCGGGAGAGGACGCGCCGCGGCTGCGGCCGCCGCGGCGTAGTCGATGGCGAAGTCCTTGAAGCGCGACGCGGGGATCCGGGTGGGCGCGCGCGGTGACGTTCGTCGCGAACGCTCCTCGCGCTCGGCAAGGAGCAAGCGCAGGTCGCGCGAGGGCTCTGCTCGTCGCGCCTCGGCCGCCCTCCGCACGCGGGCGGCGGCCTCCTCCACTCGGGTACGACGGATGCCGAGGGGATCCAGCGGCCACGCCAAGAGCCGGCGGACGTCCTGATAGGGGTTCTCGCCCGGTTCGATCTCCCCCATCGGCTCACCGAGCGCCTCCGCCGCTTCGCGCAGGAACGTGCTGGGATCGCGCGGCCCAAGGGTTCCCGACCACGACGAACCACTCAGGAGAAGGTGCTCCCGCGCTCGGGTGACGGCGACGTAGGCGAGACGGCGTTCCTCGTCGAGCTGGCGGCGTGCGACATCGGTGCGGAACGCCCCCAGCGCGTCACGCAGGTCCTGCTGCGCCGGAGCGTCTTCGCGCCGCCATCGCAGGCGGGGCAACCACTCCCGATCTCCGCGGAAGTCATAGGGAAGGACGCCGAAGCGTACCCAGCCCAGGCCGTCGCGAGGCTTGGCGGGCAGCTCGTCGGTGACCATCCGCACGACGGCGACGGCGTCCCATTCCAGTCCCTTGGACCCGTGGACCGTCAACAGCTGCACGACGTCGGGCTCGGGCGGTTCGGTCCGCGGCGCGAACTCGTCGATCCGCTCGGCGCGGTCGAGCCACGCGAGCAGCGCCGGAAGGGAGCCGCTCTCCTCGGTCTGGAGGAAGCTCTGTACTTCGTCCACGAACGCGCGCAGTTGATCGCCGGCGGTGCGCGCCCGGCCGCGGGCCTCGTTCGCTGCGAGCTCGATGTCCAGACGCAACTCCGACTCGATCAGGCGCACGAGTTCGGGGACGGGGAGCGTCGATGCGCGGCGCAAGCCTTCGAACACCGCGCCCGCCTCGCGCAGGCGACCCAGGCCCTCGGGTGTGAAGCCGCTCAGCCAGCCGTGGTCGGGTTTCTGGCGGGCGAGGAAGTCGAGCGCATCGACGAGCGACCCCGCCTCTCCGCCCGATAGGCGGAGGTGATCGACCACATGCGGCTCCAGCGCCTGGAGCGATGCGTCGTGACGCGTGAGCCGCCGCGCGAGCGCGGCGAGCGCGCGAAGATCGGCAAGTCCCAGCTCCCATCGCGGGCCAGCGAGGAGCCGCAACAAGGAAGAGCCCGCCTGTGGATCGCTGATCACCCGGAGGGCGGCCACGACGTCCACGACTTCGGGCGTGCTGAGCAGCCCCCCGAGGCCGAGGATCCGATGCGGGATGCCGCGCCGGGCGAGCGCGTCGGCAAAGCGGACCATGTGCTTCTTGGCGCGAAAGAGCAGGGCCCCGGAGGTCGTCTCACCGCGCGCTGCACGCGCGTCACGCACGCCCGCGAACCAGCCCGCCACACGGTCGGCCTCGGCGTCGATGTCCGGATCGAATGCGATCTCCACCGCCCCCTCGGGGGCACCCGGCCGCACGCGCAGTCGGCCGACCGGAACCGGCGCGGTCTCGGCGAGCGGGGCGAGGATCGCGTTGGCCGCCTCCAGCACTCGCGCACTGTTGCGCCAGCTCGTGAGGAGGCTGTACTCGGCGGCCGAGGCGCCGTCACCGGGCCCCCCTCCCGCGAAGGCGCGAGCGAAACCGCCGAGGTTGCCCGCGCTGGCGCCGCGCCACCCGTAGATCGACTGATGCGGATCACCGACCGCCATCACCGGCGTGCCGGCGAAGAGAGCAGCGAGCAGGTCGGTCTGCACGACCGAGGTGTCCTGGTACTCGTCGAGGAGCACGACCCGGAAGCGGTCGCGCATCGACGCGCCGATGCCAGGATGAGCACGAACGGCCCGCAGTGCTCCCGCGACCTGGTCGGAGAAGTCGATGAGGCCCGCGCGCCGCTTCTGCTCGTCGTAGCGACGGGCGAGGTCGCTCAGCACATCGAGGCCCCCCACCCGCGCCGCCGCGGTTCGCACCTCGGCGTAGACCGTGGTCCGCTTGTCACGCGAAGGCCGCTCCAGCACATCGGAGAAGTCCGCGGCGAACGCCGCAAGCTCATCGAGGTCGACGAGGTTGTCGACGGCGTCGCGTGCCAGTTGGAGAGCGGCGTCGATGATGGTGCTCGGTCGGTACTCCACCGTCTCCAGGCGGGGGTCGTCGCTCTCGTGCACGACCCGACGCATGAGGAGCCACGCGGCCGACTCGGTCAGCACAGCCGCGTCCGCATCACGGCCGAGCAGGATCGCGTTCTCCCGCACGATGCCGTCGGCGAACGCGTTGTAGGTGGCGATCGTCGGACGATGGAGGATCACATCGCCCGGCAACGATGAGGGGCCGCTTTCCCCGCCGAGAGCCCGCAGGGCGGCACGTCGCTCGGCTGAGGACGCCCCGCGCTGCTGGAGCACGCGGAAGGTGTCGAGCGCGCCGGCGCGGTGCAGCTCCTCCAACCGATCCAGAAGACCATGCGCCTCGAACTCGGCCAACCGCTCCAGGCGGTTCTGGATGCGCTCGGCAAGCTCGCCCGCGGCTTTGCGGGTGAAGGTCAGCCCCAGTACCTGGTCACGGCGGACGAGCCCGTTCGCCACCAGCCAGACCACCCGGCCCGCCATCGTCTCGGTCTTTCCGCTTCCGGCTCCGGCCACCACGAGCGTCGGCGTGAGCGGCGCGGCGATCACTGCGGCCTGCTCGTCGGTCGGCGGGAACTGCCCCAGCGCTGCCGCGAGGGCGTGCGGTCCGATCAGCCTCCGGGAGGGCGCGGACGAGGACTCGGGAACCCCGAGCAGTTCGTCGGCGGTCGTCATGAGGCGCTCACCGCGCCGACGGTGTGGATACGGCACAGTCCGAAGGTGTGGTCGTCGCGACAGTGCGCTTCGTAGGGAGCCAGGAACTGCGATCCCCCCACCACCTCCACCGCGTCGCGGACACGGGCGAGGAACGCCGCGCGGGTCTCCTCGTCGAAGGGTGGCTGCGTCGGCGTGGCGTAGGGAGCTCCCCGCGTCGGCTTGAGGACCAGCAGCTTCGCGCCGCCGGAGGGCCGTCCGGACACCGCTGCGATGGCTCCCGACTCCACCGCGAGCTGGTAGGCGCTCAACTGCGGATTGGCGATCGCCGCACGCGGACCCGTCGACTCACTGCGACCCGTCTTGAGATCCACGATCACCACCGACCCGTCGCGGGCGAGCTCGACACGGTCGATCGTGCCGCTGAGGATGGCCGGGCGGGCGAGGCCTTCGACGGGAACCTCGCACTCGAATCGCGGTTCGGCGCTGACCAGCTGCACGCCGTCGGACTCGACATCACGCAGATAGCGGGCCAGGCGGGAGATGAGGTCACGCGCACGCGACCGCTCTGTGCGTTCGATCCAGTCGGCGTCGAACTCCAGCTCCCCCCACCGGCGCTCCACGGCGGTCCACAGCGACTCTTCGTCATGTCCGTCGGCGGTCTCGAGCGCCGCATGGATGAGCGTCCCCACCCCGGCGACCACCCCACCACCGTCGCCACCGAGCTCACCGATCACCCAGTTGAGCTGGCAGTCCTCGATCGACTGGAGCTTGGAGGGCGAGAGGCGGGCCTGCTCGACCTCCAGATCGAACAGAGGACTCGTCGAGGAGGGCCCGGCCATGCCGTACCAGGATGAGGGATCCGCGCCCGGGACCCCGGCTTCCGCGAGGAGCACGAGCTGGGCTGCGGCATGCGCCTTGTCCGCCTCTGCGGCGTGGAGCGCCGTGAGTGTCCGTCGATGCTCGGCCACGAGACCCCGCAAGGACAGCGGGTGATCGGCCGACGCCGGCACGGGCGAGGGCGAAGGAAGAAGCTCGAACAGGACGCTCGGTCCGTTGTCGTCGTCGTCGACCGCCGTGATCACGAGGTGGGAACGCGCTCGCGAGATCGCGCGTGCGAAGAGACGCAACTCATCGTGGAGCACGTCGCGCCGACGGTCGAGCGTGTCGGCCGTCACGCCCTCGACCGCCCCGAGTCGCCACGTCTCCAGGAGCCCCCCGCGAACGCGGAGATTGGGCCAGACGCCGTCCTGCAGCCCGGCGACCACGACGGTGTCGAACTCGGTCGCAAGCGCCCCCGCGGGCGTCATGACGCGCACGACACCGTCGCGCGCTGCAACGCTCAGCCGGTCCTCGGCCACGTCGGAGTGGAGTACCCCCCGGATGAAGTCGATCGGAGAGGTGCCGTCGGCGCGCTCCCCGTGCCGCTTCGCGGACTGGAACAGATCGACGACCGAGTCGAGGTCGCGACCGGCCTGATCGGCCAGAACGCCGCTGCCGCGCGCCGCTTCGACCAGATGCCGCTCGCGCCCCGAGCGTTCCCATGCCGTCCACAACAGCTCATGCGCCGTGGCCCCGTCCCGCAGTCCCGCGCCGAGCTGGACCAGAGTGTCGGCGACGCGTGCCGCGCGGCGACCCTCTCGTGTGTCGATGAGTTCGAACTCCAGGGGGTGCCGCAGGGCGGACACCAGCAGTACCGCCGCCGTCGCCGCGTCCTCTCCGTCACGGCGGACGGCGGCGTGACGCAGCGCCGAGCGCAGCCGTCGTGCCTCGACGATGTCCATCCCGGCCGCGCGCAGAGCGTCGTGCACCGTATCGAGATCCCACGTGTCGGGGTCGGTCGCGGCGATGTCCACCATGCGCAGCAGGTCCCGCACGGTGGCCGAAGACGCCAGTGTTCGCGCGGGGCCCGTGACACCGGTCGGCACGTCGCGCGCCGCGAGCTCGTCTTCGAGCGCCGCCACCTGACGAGTGTCATGCGCGATGACCGCGCACTCTCCCCACGGGACGCCGTCGTAGACGTGACGCTCCCGCAGCAGCCGCGCGATCGTGTCGTACTCCTCGGCGACCGAGCGCAACGTGAAGACAGCGACGGAACCATCAGGGTCAGCGCCGGTGGGCCGCTGTCGATGCGCGACCACACCACCCGCGCCGATGCGCGAGGTGACCTCGGCCACGAGGTCGCGCTGCGGCGGCGTCCCCCGGTGCGGTCGCCCGAGCACATAGACCGGGCCCGACGCGGAGAGGCGGGCGAAGTTCTGCGGCGTCGCGCCGCGGAACGCTCCCGAGCCGACGTCGGGATCGCCGAAGGCGAGCACGGACACTCCTCGCCGACGCAGGGCCTCGAGAACCTCGATCCCGCCGGCCGTCAGCTCCTGCGCGTCGTCGACCATCACGACCTCGAGATCGGACAGCGCACCCCACTCCGGCGCACCGACGGGGATGTCGGCGAGGAGCTCCGCAGCTTCGCGCACGAGACCGGCCGCATCACGGTGCGCGCCCCGCATCCGCGACCGGACGTCGTGATACTCCCGCGCGAACGACGCCATGGACCCCCACACCTCGACGTCGTCGCGTCGGGCGCGGCGGGAGAGCTCCGCCGCGGTCAGTCCGAGGCTCGTCATCTCGGCGAGGAAGGCGCGCACCTCGGCGCGGAAACCGCGGGTCGCCCTGACCTCGGCCGGGAGCGAGGCAGGCCACCGATGGATGCCGTCGCGCTCGTCCTCGGCGTCGCCCGCCAGGAGATCCTCGATCAGTCGGTCCTCGTCCGGCCCCGTCAACAGCTGGGGCGTCTCGGCCCGTCGATGCACCGACACGGCGCGGACCACCTGATAGGCGAAGGCGGCGACCGACCTGACGAGCGCACCTGTGGTGGCCGCCCCGACCGCCACCGCGACCTGGTCGCGAAGCGCCGTCGCGGCCGGTCGCGTCGGCGTGAGGACGAGGATGCGGTCCGGCGACGTGCCCGAGGCGACCAGCGTCGCGGCGCGCGCAACGATCGTCGCCGTCTTGCCGGTGCCGGGAGCTCCCCCGACGACACCCGATGCGCCGGCAGGCAATGAGATGATCTCGCTCTGCACCGCGTCCGCCTCTTCTGCACGCAGAGACGGAGCGATCGACATGTCCCCCACGCTAATGCTCTGCGCCGACATCGCGGCACGCTCGACGCAGCCGTCGGCAGGGCGTCGCGGCCGCCGGGCCGTCGACCCCTTCGCGTGTCGTAAAGTCGAAGCAGGTATCCGGAAGCCCGGGCCGGAAAGGCAATCATCGTGGAGATCCGCATCGGCCTCGCGAACACCGCGCGCGAGCTCAGCTTTGAGTCCGACGAGACGGCGGAGGCCGTCAAGAAGACCGTCACCGACGCGCTCGAGGCGGGCACCGGCCACTTGAGCTTCACCGACGCCAAGGGCAACTCCTACGTCGTGCCCACCACCGCGATCACCTTCGTCGAGGTCGGCACCGACCAGTCGCGTCGCGTCGGCTTCGTCGCCTGACATGCAGATCGTCATCGCCCTGGTCTTCGGGGCCGCGGTGGGTGGGCTGCTCCACTTCCTTCAGACCGGACGCGCCCTGCGCGGCGTCGCTCTCGCTCCGATCCTGGGGGCGTTCACCGGCGGAATCGTGTGGCTCGCGCTCACGTGGGTGGGCCAGACGACGCTCGACCCGTGGCTGTGGCTCGTCTCCCTCGCCGCGCCCCTCGTCGTCGTGCCGCTGGCGCTTGTGGCGCTCACCCGCGCACGAGCCGCTCACGATGACCGTGAGCGCGTCCGACTCGGTATCGCCTGACGCCCCGACCCGCGGGCTCACCGACCGCCCGGGCTCCTCCCGAGCCCCGTCCTGAGTCCCGATGCGCCTCAGGCGTCGAGGCCCAGCTGGGTCATCCGCCGCGAGTGCGCACCGAGGAGTTCGGTGAACACCGGCTCGACGCGCTTCTCCTCCGCGGCGTCGAGCGATTGGGGCCGCAGCGCGCCTCGCGCGATCAGCAGCGTGTCACCGACCAGTCGTCGTCCCCACAGCGCCAGCAGCGAGCGCCACTCGGAGTCGCTCGCGATGGCCGACGTGATGATCCCGACGAGGGCGTCTCGGTCATCGTCGCGGTCGAGGATGTCGGCGACGCGTCGACCCGTCGATGCGTAACTGGCCGACAGTGACCGATAGAAGTCGTCCAGCATCCCGGCCGTGATGTGCACCGAGAGCATCGTCTCCAGAGGACGCGCACCGTG
The DNA here is from genome assembly GCF_047607225.1 of Microbacterium sp. Taxonomy (GTDB): domain Bacteria; phylum Actinomycetota; class Actinomycetes; order Actinomycetales; family Microbacteriaceae; genus Microbacterium. Next base: position 27,187 of record NZ_JASGDO010000061.1, read on the forward strand.
TGTGGCGCGGCGAAAGGCGTCGAGCGGCTCGCGGAACGGCAGCATGAGGTCGAGCGGATCGTCGCCGCGCTCACGGATCACGCTGACCAGCTCGCGGTGCTTGAGGAGCGCGGCGCCGGCGGCGAGCGACAGCGACTCCTTCTGATTGAGGTCGGGCGTCGGCGCGATCAGCTCGCTGAGCGTCTCGAAGTAGCCGAGCTGGAGGTAGGCGGCCTGCCCGAGGAAGGTGTCGATATCGGGAGCGAGCTCCTCGAAATCCACGCGGGAGACGTCGCCCAGTTCACCGCGCGACCGCAGGCGCAACGTCCGTTCGGGCGTGCGCCCGCGCTGCCAGAACCACCTCACCACGGGCACCAGCCTAGAGGCACGGCGCGTGACGACACGGCCCATCACCCCGAGCGGCGACGGCGGCTCCGGTAGGCTGGTCGGGTCCCGGCGACGGATCGGGACCCCGCGCCTGTGGCTGAGTGAAGGGCGTGGACCTCAACACCGGCGGCTTCTCACCGCCAGACAGGCATGGAAAAGTGACGACATTCGTCGAACTCGGGGTGGACAGCGACATCGTCGACGCGCTCTCGGCGCGCGGCATCGTGGACGCCTTCCCGATCCAGGAGCAGACGATCCCGCTGGGGCTTCCCGGCCAGGACATCATCGGGCAGGCCAAGACCGGAACCGGCAAGACCTTCGGCTTCGGCATCCCGGTGGTCCAGCGTCTCGGCCTCGACCCGGCTCCCGGCGTCAAGGCCCTCATCGTCGTCCCGACGCGCGAGCTCGCAGTGCAGGTGTACGAGGACATGGACATGCTCACCTCGAACCGCTCCACGAGCGTCGTGGCGATCTACGGCGGAAAGGCCTACGAAGGTCAGATCGATCAGCTCAAGGCCGGCGCGCAGATCGTCGTGGGCACCCCTGGGCGCCTCATCGACCTCAACAATCAGCGACTGCTGGACCTCTCTCACGCCACCGAGGTCGTCCTCGACGAGGCCGACAAGATGCTCGACCTCGGCTTCCTCGCCGACATCGAGAAGATCTTCTCGAAGGTCCCCGCGATCCGCCACACGCAGCTGTTCTCGGCCACGATGCCGGGTCCGATCGTCGCTCTCGCGCGGCGGTTCATGTCCAACCCCATCCACATCCGCGCCACCGATCCCGACGAGGGCCTGACGCAGGCGAACATCCGTCACCTGGTTTACCGCGCCCACGCGCTGGACAAGGACGAGGTCATCGCCCGCATCCTGCAGGCGGAGGGACGTGGCAAGACGGTCGTCTTCACCCGGACCAAGCGCGCCGCGCAGCGCCTCGTCGACGAGCTCAACGACCGCGGATTCAACGCGGGTGCCGTCCACGGCGACATGAGCCAGGAGGCGCGCGAGCGTTCCATGGCGGGGTTCAAGGCGGGCAAGAAGGACATCCTCATCGCGACCGATGTCGCTGCCCGCGGGATCGACGTCGACGATGTCACCCACGTCATCAACCACACGATCCCCGACGACGAGAAGACTTACCTGCACCGCGCCGGCCGCACCGGTCGCGCCGGCAAGACGGGGATCGCGATCACCTTCGTCGACTGGGAAGACCTGCACAAGTGGGCGCTCATCAACCGGGCGCTCGAGTTCGGGCAGCCGGAGCCCGTCGAGACCTACTCGTCGAGCCCCCACCTCTACGAGGAGCTCGACATCCCCGCCGGCACCAAGGGACGGATCACGACGGCGCCCAAGACTCAGCCCGTCCGGACGGCTGCCCCTGCTCGCGCCGCGGACGCCGCCGCGGAGGGAACGGCCGAAGGCGGCACTCGTCGCCGTCGTCGTCGGCGCAGCGGCGCGAACGAAGGCCGCGTCGGCTCCACCTTCGCTGACGGATCCAGTGTCGACGGGGATTCCGCCGCATCGGAGGCGTCGACGTCCGCCGCCCGGTCCGAAGACGGCGCCGGGACGCACGACGGGGCCGGCAAGGAGCACCATGACGGCAAGCCCGCTCCGGCCCGGCGGCGTCGTCGGCGGCGCGGCGGATCGGGTGCGCCGGTCGCCGGAGCCTGAGCCGATCAGGACGGGAAGACCGGCGAGCTGCCGCGTCCCTGTTGGATGATCCGCGCGATCATCTCGACGCTCGTGGTGTTCTCGCCGGGCACATTCGGCTTACCGACGCCGTGGTAGTCGCTCGAGCCCGTGACGATCAGGTCCTCACGCTCGACGAGGCGTCGGAGTCGGCCCAGCGCCGGCTCGACGTTCTCCCGATGGCCCAGTTCGAACCCGGCCAGGCCCGCCTCGAGCATCTGCGCGGTCAGGTCGGCCGGCAACAGACCGGCCCGGCCCGCGGGGTGCGCGATGATCGGCACGCCACCCGCGCCCGTGATCGCGGCGACGGCGGTCACCGGGTCAGGCGCGTACAGATCGACGTAGTAGTCGCTGCTGGGGTGGAGGATGCCGGCGAACGCCTCGCCGCGGTCGCGTACGAGCCCCTTCGCCACGAGCGCATCGGCGATGTGCGGGCGCCCCACCGTCGCGCCGTCAACGGTCTGGGCCACGATGTCGGCCCACTCCACGTCGTAGTCGCGGGCGATCCGGTCGGTCATGGTGCGGGCACGCGTGAGGCGAGAGTCCCGGATCCGGCTCGTCAGGGCCCGGATGCGCTCGTCGTCGGGATCGAACAAGTACCCGAGCACGTGGACGCTGCGCCACTCGTGACGCGCGGACAGCTCCATCCCCGGAAGGAACGTCATCCCGAGCGAGGTGGCGGCTTCCGCCGCTTCGGCCCATCCCTCGGTCGTGTCGTGGTCGGTCAGGGCGACACAGCGCAGTCCCTCGCGGTGAGCGGCAAGCATCACGTCGGCCGGCGGCTCGGTGCCGTCGGACCAGTCGGAGTGCAGGTGCAGGTCTCCCGGACCGGCGAACGGGAGGCCTGTTTCCCCGCGCCCCTCGCCGTGCCACTGCATCCTCAGAGGGTATCGCGATGCCGAGAACTCCCAGCCTGCTGACATAGAGTCGGGCGCGTGGTGCGTGCGTTCGGAGTCCTGGTGACAGTGCTGTTCGCCATCGCCGCCGCGATCATCACCTGGCCGCAGTTCTTCCGCCTCGAGCGCACGTTCCCGGTCGCCCAGATCGTCTCGCTGCGCGGCGTCCTCGTCGCCGCATTCGCGGTGATCGCGCTGCTCTCGCTCCTGCTCCTGCTCGCCCGCTCCGCGAGGGCGTTCGCCGCATCCCTCCTGGTCATCGCGGTGGCCGCCGGCGGCGCCAACGCCGCCATCCTGATCTCGCGCGGCATCGGCACGACCTCGCTTCCGGACAAGACGGCGGACTCCCTGCGGGTGATGACCTGGAACACCGCGGGCTCGGCGACCGATCCCGCGATCATCGCGCAGACCGCCGTCGCCATGCGCGCCGATATCGTCGCGCTCCCCGAGACCACGATCGAGTCGGGCAAGGAGGTCGCCGTCGCGATGCGGGAGATGGGGCACCCGATGTGGGCCCACCACGAGAACTTCGGTGACCGTGACGACTACCCCGATTGGGATGCGAACTCCACGACGCTCCTCATCTCCCCCGACCTCGGAGACTACGCGCTGGTGGAGTCGACGGCGGGCGGCGCCAGCAACACCTCGGCAGTCCCGAGCGTCGTCGCGATGCCCGTCGACGGAGACGGCCCGATCGTGGTCGCCGTCCACGCCGTCGCCCCTCGGGAGGACGCGATGGAGGCCTGGCGCAGCGATCTGCAATGGATCGCCGATCAATGCGCCGCCGACAACGTCATCCTCGCCGGCGACTTCAACGCGACGGTCGATCACATGGACCGTCTCGGCGCCGACGGCGGCACGCTCGGCAAGTGCCTCGATGCGACCTCCGCCACCGGCACCGGCGGTATCGGCACCTGGTCCACCGACTGGCCGGGACTGCTGGGGGCCCCGATCGATCACATCATGGCGACAGACGCCTGGACGCCCCGCGCGTCCGTGGTGATCGGCTCGCTCGACGGAGCCGGCAGCGACCATCGTCCCGTCGTCGTGCAGTTCGAGCGCTCCGCGGGCTGAACACCCCGCTGCACGACACGGGGTGGGAGACTGGTGCGATGAGCACGAGCGACAGCGACACGATCGCGGACACCCCCGTCGACACCGAGACGGCGCCGGCGGAGAACACCAACCGCAAGCAGCCCTTCCCGCGAGGCTTCCTGGAGACGATCTCGGAGGGATGGGCGGACCGCGAGACGGTTCCCTCGCCCGCCCGCGCACAGTCTGCCTTCACCGCTGCCCGGCGTGCCGCCGTGTCCGCGGCGTTCGCGGGCCGTCGACTGGTCATCCCGGCCGGATCGGCCAAGCAGCGCTCGAACGACACCGATTATCCGTTCCGTGCGCATTCCGCGTTCTCTCACCTCACGGGGTGGGCCGCCGACACGGTTCCCGACTCGGTCCTCGTGTTCGACCCCACCGACGACGGCCATCGGGTCACGCTGTATCTTCGCGAGCGCGCCGATCGGACGACCGCGGAGTTCTACGCCGATGCCTCCGTCGGCGAGTTCTGGATCGGTCCGCGACCGTCGCTGGCCGGCGTCGCCGCGGACCTCGGCATCGACACCGACCACCTTGCGTCCTTCGAGCCCAGCGACGATGATGTGCGACTGGAAGACGATGCAGATCTGACGAGGTTCCTCTCCGAACTCCGTCTCGTCAAAGACGACTACGAGCTCGGCCAGCTCCGCGAGGCCGTCGCCGCGACGGCTCGAGGCTTCGATGACATCGTCGCCGACCTGCCCCGCATCATCGCGACCGAGCGCGGCGAACGCGTCGTGGAAGGCGTGTTCCACCTGCGGGCCCGGACCGACGGGAACGGAGAGGGATACGACACCATCGCGGCGTCGGGCCCCCACGCCTGCTACCTCCACTGGACTCGCAACGACGGACCGGTCGTGCCCGGGGATCTCATCCTGATCGATGCCGGCGTCGAGGTCGACAGCCTCTACACCGCCGACATCACCCGGACGCTCCCGGTCTCCGGGACCTTCACGCCGATTCAGCGCCGCATCTACGAGACGGTGCGCGAAGCAGCCGACGCCGCATTCGCGGCTGCCCGCCCCGGAGTGAAGTTCCGTGCCGTCCACGAGGCGGCGATGTCGGTCATCGCGCAGCGCGTCGCGGAGTGGGGGCTGCTCCCGGTCAGCGCGGAGGAGGCCTTGGACGCGGATCTCGGCGGCCAGCACCGCCGGTACATGGTCCACGGCACCAGCCACCACCTCGGGATCGACGTCCACGACTGCGCGCAGGCGCGTCGCGAGATGTACTACGACGGCGTCCTGGAGCCCGGGATGGTGTTCACGATCGAACCGGGCCTCTACTTCCAGATCGATGACCTCACCGTTCCGGAGGAGTACCGCGGAATCGGGGTCCGGATCGAAGACGACATCGTCATGACGGCCGACGGCCCGGTGAACCTGTCGGCGGGAATCCCACGGACGGCCGACGAGGTCGAGGCCTGGATCGCGCGCCTGTCGTCGTGACCTTCACGCCGCCGCCGGCCGTCACCACCCGGCCGCTTCTCCAGGGATCGTTCGGTTTCAGCGCCTCCACCCACTGGCTCGCCACGGGCGCCGCTCAATCGGTGCTGGAGCGCGGGGGGAACGCGTTCGACGCGGTCGTGGCGGGAGGATTCGTGCTCCACGTGGTCGAGCCGCACCTCAACGGTCCCGGAGGGGACCTGGTGGGGCTGTTCACGGCCGCGGACTCGGGCGCGACGCGCGTGCTCATGGGGCAGGGCCCGGCGCCGGCGGGTGCGACCATCACGCGCTTCCGCGCGGAGGGTCTGGACCTCGTACCGGGCGCGGGAGGCCTGGCGGCAGCCGTCCCCGGCGCCGTTGATGCCTGGCTCCTCCTTCTTCGCGATCACGGCACGTGGGAGATCGCCGACGTCCTGGCGCCGGCGATCGCCTACGCACGCGACGGACACCCGCTCCTGCCCTCCGCCGCGGAGACGATCGGCCGAGTGCGCGAGCTGTTCCAGCATCATTGGCCGACCTCCGCCACGCAGTGGCTCACGGACGGTCACTCTCCGGCGCCCGGCGAGATCATCCGGAATCCCGCCTATGCCGACGTTCTCGACCACCTCGGCGCAGCCGCGTCCTCCACGGCCCGGGGAGAGGAAGGCGGTGCGGCGCGGCGCGCCGATCGCATCGACGCAGCCCGGCGCGCCTGGCGAGAACTGCTCGGGCATGCCGTCGACCTGGTCGCGCAGCCGCATCGGCACTCCACGGGAAGCGACCACGCGGGCGTTCTCAGCCGGGACGACATCGAGGCCTTCCGGGCCGGGTACGAGGATCCCGTCAGTTCCTCGTTCCGCGGCGCGAGGGTTTTCAAGGCGGGGAGCTGGACGCAGGGGCCCGCGCTCCTGCAGGCGCTGAAGATCCTCGAACCCTTCCCCGACGACGCGCTCGATCCGGCCACGCCCGACGGCGCCCATAGGATCGTCGAGGCCCTCAAACTCGCGCTGGCCGACCGCGACGCGCACTTCGGCGACGGAGTCGATGTCGCTCCGCTGCTCGACGACGACTACGTCGCACAGCGGCGGGAGCTCATCGGCGACCGCGCCTCACGGCAATGGCGGCCCGGCTCCCCCGCAGGGTTCACACCGTTTCGTCCACCCCTAACGCCGACCGCGGCGACGCGAGCGACACCGGGAGCCGGCGAGCCGACCGTCGACGCGTCGGGATCGACCCGCGGCGACACCTGCCACATCGACGTGGTCGACCGGTGGGGGAACATCGTCTCGGTCACGCCGTCCGGTGGATGGCTGCAGTCCTCCCCCGCGGTGCCCGAGCTCGGCTTCTGCCTCGGGACGCGGCTCCAGATGTGCTGGCTCGATGAGTCGTCACCCTCGGCACTGCGCCCCGGAAGGCGCCCCCGCACCACTCTGACCCCCACGCTCGTGCTCTCCGACCGGGGGGCGGTCATCGCGATGGGTACCCCGGGAGGTGATCAGCAGGAGCAGTGGCAGCTTCCGATGCTTCTCAGAATGCTGGTCGGCGGATACCAGGCCCAGGAGGCGATCGACGCGCCGACCCTTCACACGACCGCGCTCGTGGACTCGTTCTGGCCCCGGCAGTGGGAACCGGCCGGGGTGATGCTCGAAGAGCGAACCGGCACCGATGTGATCGAGGGACTCCGGGCGCGCGGCCATGACGTGACCGTGGTCGACGGATGGAGCCTCGGCCGACTCAGCGCCGTCGGTCGTGAACCCGGGTCGGCCGACGACGCACCGCGGCTCTGGGGCGCCGCGAACCCGCGAGGTCAGGCCGGCTACGCCGCCGGACGGTGACGAGGCTGCCCTCTCGACGTCCCGCCCGAGGGGACCGTGACCCAGGCCAGATCGCGGCCTTCTACACGCCCAGCGCCTCGGCGAGCCACGGGTCGACCTGCCGGGCGATGTCCGCACCGATCACCGCGGACTCGCGCTTCGTGCCCCTCACCTCGAAGGAGTGCCGCGCACCCTCCACCCAGAGGATGCTCGCCCGCGGCAGTCCGCCGACGACGGCAGTGAACTGTTCGAGCGGTTGGAGGAAGGGATCCACGGTTCCCGAGACGAAGAGCTGCGGCGCCGCGATGGCAGGGAGGTGGTCGGCGCGAACCTTCTCGGGTGCTCCCGGGGGATGCAGCGGGTACCCGAGGTAGACCAGTGCGGCCGGAGCGATCACCCCTTCCGCGGCGGCCATCGACGCCATGCGTCCCCCGTAAGAGCGACCTGCCGCGATCACCGGGACATCGGGCCGACGCCGCACCACGTCAGCGAACACGGCGCCCCAGGCGGCGACCGCGTGAGCGGCCGGCCCCGGCATCCGTCGTCCCCGCTGCGCGTAGGGGAACGCGAACCGGACGACATCGAAGCCTGCACCGGCGAAGGTGTCGGCGACGCCCGCCAGGAAGGGATGATCCATGCCTGCCCCGGCCCCGTGAGCGAGGACGATGGTCCCCCGCGGGCTCCCGTCACGACCGCGAGCGAGGTCGGCCACGGTGCGGACCTCGACGTCTCCCGAGGGCAGCTCGACGAGGACCGAGGTCACGTCGCGGGTTTCTGCTCCGGCGCGGGGTCGGTTCCGGTGTCGTCGGTCCCGGACGCCGGGGCGTCGGACGTCGGCGCCGGCAGATCGATGCGTTCTCCGTACTTCGGCGGAGGAAGCGGAGCGTCCGCGGGCGGTGACACCGGCGCGGCGGAACGGGCCCGTGCTCCGAGGATCTCACGCGACCGCGGCAACGAACGGGGCAGCACCGTGACCTCGTAGTGATCAGCGACGACCTGCGTGATCGATGTGAAGTCGCGCCGACGCCGCAGCAGCGAGTAGGTGACGATGCTCATGAGCATGCCGATCGCGATGCCGACGAACATCACTCCGACGAACAGCTGGATCGCGGCGTTGGGCGTCCCCAGGACGAAGATCGCCGAGAACAGCAGACCCAGGAGGATGCCGTTGATCGCGCCGGTGCGGGCGGCAGCCGCGTACCCGAGCCGGCCCGTCACGGTCTCCACCGAACGAAGACCTCGGCCGACGATCGCGATGTCCTTCGCGGGAACGTCGCTCGCGATGAGCTGCGACACCGCTTTCTGCGCGCCCTCATAGGAGGAGAACTCGGCGATCGTCTCGCCGTGCTCCTGCGGCGCGCCACCCATCATGCTCACACCACCCATCTTCGCACGCCACGCCGCCGGAGGAGCGGGACCACACACCCCCGCGTCCCTCGCCCGCGGCCGGCGCGGGACCGGCCGCTCACCGTGGGCGCGGGCTACGCTGGACGGGTGAGTACGCAGCGGGTTTTTGTCGCGCGCCTGGTCGGGTGCGCCGTCTTCGACCCCGCCGGCGACCGGCTCGGCAAGGTCCGGGATGTCGTCGTCATCTTCCGAAAAGACGATCCGCCTCGAGTCGTCGGGCTCGTGGTGGAGATCCCCGGACGCCGTCACGTCTTCCTCTCGATCGGACGGGTCACCTCGATCGCGACCGGTCAGGTGATCACGACGGGACTCATCAACGTGCGTCGGTTCCAGCAGCGCGGCGGCGAGGTGCGCGTGATGGCGGAGCTCCTCGGGCGCAAGGTGTACTTCCGCGACGGTTCCGGCGAGGGCGTCATCGAAGACGTCGCCATCGAACGCAATCGCCTCGGCGAGTGGGACATCGGTCAGCTGTTCCTCCGCAGGCCGAAGACCAGCGCGTCCCCCTTCGCGAAGGGCCCGACGACGTTCGCACAGTGGCGAGACGTGCGCGAGCAGCAGACGCCCGGCGAGGCCCAGTCAGCGGAGCAGCTCGTGGCGAGCTACTCGGAGCTGAAGCCCGCCGATCTCGCGAACACACTCCTCGACCTGCCGGAGGAGCGTCTCCTCGAAGTGGCCGAAGAGCTACCGGACGGACGTCTCGCCGACGCCCTCGAGGAGATGCCCGAGGACGATCAGGTGCACATCCTCGAAGCGCTCGGCGATGAGCGCGCGGCCGACATCCTCGATCAGATGGAGCCCGACGACGCCGCCGACGTCCTGGCCCAGCTGCCCGAGCAGCAGCGCGAAGAGCTGCTGGAGCTGATGGAGCCCGAGGAGGCCGAGGACGTCCGCGAACTGCTGAAGTACGGGCCCGACACCGCTGGTGGACTCATGACGAGCGAGCCGATCGTTCTGTCGGCAGACGCGACCGTCGCCGAGGCCCTGGCACTCATCCGGCGGCACGAGTTGCATCCCGCCCTGGCCGCCGCCGTCTTCGTCACGCTCCCGCCGTACGAGACACCGACGGGCAGGCTCCTCGGAACCGTCCACTTCCAGCGGATGCTCCGCTATCCCCCGCACGAGCGGCTCGGTGCGATCATCGACGACACCGCCGACGCGGTGCCGGTGACCGGTTCCGCCGCCGAGGTCGCGCGACTCCTCGCCAGCTACAACCTCGTGTCACTGCCCGTGGTCGACGCGGCACACCGGCTCGTCGGCGTGGTGAGCGTCGACGACGTGCTGGACTACCTGTTGCCGGAGGACTGGCGCTCGAACGACGGTGAGCAGGCACCGGCGACGGCGGGGAGGCGATGATGGCTCGCACGACACGCCAGGCCTCCCTCGACGCCCCGTTGGGCCGCACCACCCTGCGGGCTCGGCCGCCGCAGCCCTCCCGTGACCGATTCGGCCGATTCACGGAGTGGATCGCGCGCGCGATGGGAACCCCGACGTTCCTCCTGCTGCTCACCCTGTTCTGCGCGCTGTGGATGACCTACACCGTGGTCGCCGAAGCCAACGGCTGGTGGAGGTTCGATTCGGCAGCGCTGGGGTTCACGGCTCTGACGCTCATCCTGTCGCTGCAGGCGTCGTACGCCGCCCCGCTGATCCTGTTGGCGCAGAACCGACAGGACGACCGCGACCGTGTTCAGATCGAGCAGGACCGGCAGCGCGCGGAGCGGAACCTCGCCGACACCGAGTATCTGGCACGCGAGGTCGTCGCGCTGCGGATGAGCCTGACCCACCTGACCGACGAACTCGTCAGCAAAGACACCCTCCGCCAGGAGCTCGCTCGGCTCATCGAGCACCTCGACGCCCGGGCGGCGGCCGACGCGCAAATCGACGCGCCGACCGGTGACGCGCGGGCATGAGCACCGACCCGACGTCCACCTCTCCGCACGACCAGCAGGTCGCCGCGGTACGCGCCGCTGTCGCCGCCGTGATGGATCCGGAGTTGCGCCGGCCGATCGGCGAGCTGGACATGGTCCGAGCGGTCGCCGTGTCGGCGGAACGGGCGACCGTCTCGATCGCCCTGACGATCGTCGGTTGCCCGGCCGCCGACCGCATCGAACGCGAGGTGCGCGCCGCGGCCTCCAGCATTCCGGGCATCGAAGAGGTCGATGTCGAGGTCGGTGTGATGAGCCCCGCGGAGCGCACGGCCCTCGTCGAGCGCCTGCGCGGCGGCACCCGACGGATGCCGTTCGGACCCGACTCGCTCACGCGGGTGATCGCGATCACCAGCGGCAAGGGCGGCGTCGGAAAGTCCACCGTGACAGCGAACCTGGCAGTGGCCCTGGCCGCGCGTGGGCTCGCCGTCGGAGTGATCGACGCGGACGTGCACGGGTTCTCGATCCCCGCGCTCCTCGGCCTCGTGGGCGACGATGGCCTCCCTCCGCAGCCCACCCGCGTGGGGGACCTCATGCTCCCGCCGGTCGCGTTCGGTGTCAAAGCCATCTCGATCGGCATGTTCCTTCCTCCCGGCGCCCCCGCCGCCGTCGCCTGGCGCGGACCGATGCTCCACCGCACGATCCAGCAGTTCCTCACCGAGGTCTTCTTCGGCGACCTCGACGTGCTGTTGATCGACATGCCACCCGGGACGGGGGACATCGCGATCACCGTGGGACAGCTGCTGCCGCACGCCGAGGTGGTGGTCGTCACCACGCCGCAGGCCGCCGCTGCCGAGGTCGCGGTGCGCAGCGGGCTGCTCGCCCGCCAGACCGGCCAGCGAGTTGTCGGCGTGATCGAGAACATGGGCCCGCTCACCCTCCCCGACGGCACGAGACTGGACCTCTTCGGGCACGGAGGCGGGGAGACGGTCGCCAGGGCACTCAACGCCTCCTCCGCGGAGCGCTCCCCGAATGCCGACGCACCGGCGGGGGCGATCCCGGGGCCCGTGGAGGTATGGGGATCTGTCCCCCTGAGCGCTGCTGTGCGATCAGGGGGCGACAGCGGCGTTCCCCTTGTCGTGAGCGATCCCGACGACCCGGCGGCACGCGTCCTCGAGGACATCGCGACGCGCCTCTCCTCTCGACCCCGAGGCCTGGGCGCGCGGCAGCTTCCCCTCACCGTGACCTGAGCGCGCATACGCGGCGAAGCCGTTCCCCCCGGTGAAGCGCCCTGGGGCTCCGCTCAGGGCTCCGCTCAGGTCGCCTCCGAGTCGAACGGAACACGGCTCGCCGAGCCCGGCTGGAACGTGCGTGCCGGGTCACGCGCGGTATCCGCCGGCGACGGCACATCGACGGCGGGTGTCGACGCGGAGCTGACGGGGGCGGCCACAGCGGTCGAGGTCGCCGCAGGGGCGGCCGGAGAGTCTTCCAGGAGTGCATCGCGGATGATCCGGCGCGGATCGTACTGCCGCGGGTCGAGCTTTCGCCACTCGATCTCGTCGAAGTCCTCGCCCATCTCGTCGCGGACGCGCGAGCGGGCTCCGTTGAGCCAGTCGCGTGCACGGACCGTGAACTTCGCGAGCAACTCGGCGTAATGCGGCAGCTTCTCGGGACCGAGAAGAAGGGCAGCCACCACCGCGATGATGACGATCTTCTCCATGTCGATCCCGAAGAACATGGGTCAAGGTTACCCGTGCGCCTCGCCGCCCCGCGCCGCCCCGGACCGTACGCTTGCAGTGGAGGTGCAGGCAATGCGCGACAACGATGCTGAAGCGGTCCGACGGTTCTCGGACGAGGTGACGATGGAGCCCGAGACCATCGCCCGCGCGCGCTCGCACGCCCTCGAACTCGGTGCCGACCCCGTGAGCGCCGCCGTCGGGGCGCAGTGCGCCGTCATCTCGGCCGCCACGGCCGCCTTGAACATCGTCGAGATCGGGACCGGAGGCGGCGTCTCGGGCCTCTGGCTCCTGCGCGGGTCGCCACGAGCGACGCTGACGACGATCGACGTCGAGCCCGAGCATCTCGCCGCGGCGCGCTCCGCCTTCTCTGACGCCAAGATCCCGCCTGCGCGTGCCCGCTTCATCGCGGGTCGCGCTGCTGACGTCCTCCCCCGCATGAACGAGGCGTCGTACGACATCGTTCTGGTCGACGCAGACCCCGACGGGGTGATCGAGTACGTGGAGCACGGGCTCCGGCTCGTCCGTGCCGGTGGCACCGTGCTCGTGCCCCGCGTTCTCAACGGCGGCGCAGTCGCCGACCCCGTGCGTCGCGACAGCGTCACCGGCGCGTATCGGTCATTGATCCAAGAGACGCAATCGTCGCCTGCGGTGCTCGGCGCACTGTCGATCGTCGGGGAGGGTCTGTTGCAGCTGACGACGACCTCCGCCGAGGCCCGCTAGCCTGAGCAGCCGCGCCGGTTCCCGGAAACGCGGCGGAGACACGACGAGAGGCCGGTCCGAAGACCGGCCTCTCGTCTGCGGGGGAGGTCAGGCGGCGCCGACGACCTCACCGAGAACGCTGTGGAGTTCCTTCGCCTCGTCGTCGTTCACCGAGACGACGAGACGTCCGCCGCCTTCGAGAGGAACGCGCACGATGATCAGGCGTCCCTCCTTCACGGCCTCCATAGGTCCGTCACCGGTTCGCGGCTTCATGGCTGCCATTGCGGCTCCTTTTCGTCGTGTACCCGACAAGTTTACCCGTCCCGACCGACACCTCGGTTCGGGCGGTCATCGACACGCGAATTGTCCCGCTTCCGCGTGTTCACGGAATCTGGTAATACGTGGACGCGATGGCATACATGTTGTAGATCCACCACCACTGGCCGCACAGGCAGGCACCGAGAACACCCACACGCCACAGTCGCGACGGGGGAACAGCGAGGGCGCCCAGCAGCGGAGACAGCGGCAGGAGGAGCCGGAAAATGCTCGACTGCGGAAAGAACACGGCCAGGAGATAGACGACGTAGCTCGCCGACCACAGGCGTAGCTCGACACCCAGCCGCCTCACGTGCGGCGCGAACATCAACAGCGCCGCGACCGCCACGACTCCGAGCCCGAGAGCGACGTAGCCCCACTCCGCCGGGAGACCCCACAGCGGGAACCAGATCCCGGCGGCCCGGACGAACCCGTCGAACGGGACGAACCCGCCCGACTCCCCCGTCCACGCGCGCCGCCAGCTCAGCTCCGTCTCCAGGTATCCGTTGGGGTCGCCGGTCACCGCCCCCACGATCCACTGCCACGAGAACCCGATGACAGCGGCCCAGAGGCCCAGCGTCACGATGTGGATGATCTCCCGCACGGCAAGCGGCTCTGTGCGCCGCCGCCACCATCTCCAGATTCCGAAAAGCGCCAGGAAGAGCGAGAAGGCGAGGACCCCGGGGCGCGTGTATCCCATGAGGGGAATGAGCAGATAGAGCCATCCGAACCGGCGCTGCTGGATGCACCACAATGCACAGAACAGCCAGAGCAGAAAGAGCGACTCGGCGTATCCGACCTGGAAGAGCGCCGCAAGGGGGCCGCTGACGAAGAACACGACGGCCCACATCGAGGCGCCTTCACCGATTCGTTCCCGGAGGGTCGCGTGGAGCACCAGCGCCGCGAGGTAGCCCGCGACGAGCGCGACGATGAGGGCACCCGCTCCGTAGTTGCCGAAGGGAGCACCCACGATCCGGGCGATCAAGGGGAACAGCGGCATGAACGCCCACTGGTTGGTGGCCACGTTCCCACCGTCGTCGCGGGGCAGATCGCTCGGGTACCCGTGGGCGGCGATGAAGCCGTACCACTCTGCGTCCCAGCCCATGACGAACGATCCGAGCGTGGCCTGCTCGCCGAAGCGGGAGCCGGGGCCGGAGAGTTCCGCCGCCAGCAGCAGGAAGCCGGTGGTGATCAGCCGCGCGGCGAGGTAGACCAGCGCGATGCGCGCGGCCGCGGGCGCAGCGCGCAGCCGTCCCCACGCGAGCGCGCTCAGCGCGCCGTCAGCCACGCCCGAAGGCCCTCTTCGACGGCCAGGATCTGCGCCACCGCAACGCGCTCGTTGTCGTGATGGGCGAGGTGAGGATCGCCCGGTCCGAAGTTCACGGCGGGCACGCCGAGCTCGGAGAACCGCGCCACGTCGGTCCACCCGTACTTGGGCCGCGGCTCGGCGCCGACGGCCGCGAGGAACTCTTGGGCCAACGGCGCGTCAAGGCCCGGGCGAGCTCCGGGCGCGATGTCGACGATCTCCACGTCGAATCCCGCGAAGACCTCCCGCACGTGGGCGGCGGCCTCCTCGCCGGAGCGCTTGGGGGCGAACCGGTAGTTGACCTCGACCGCGCAGAGATCCGGGATGACATTGCCCGCGACGCCTCCGCGGATGGCGACCGCGTTGAGCCCCTCGCGGTAGACGAGGCCGTCGACCTCGATGTTGCGGGGGCGGTACTCCGCGAGGCGGGTCAGGATCGGAGCGGCCTTGTGGATCGCGTTCTCTCCGATCCAGGAACGCGCGCTGTGCGCCCTCACCCCGTGGGTGCGAACGACCGCGCGGAGTGTGCCGTTGCACCCGCCCTCTATGTGGCCGTTGGAGGGCTCACCGAGGATGGCGAAGTCGGCCTGGAACACCTCCGGCCGGCTCGCGACGAGACGCGTCAGAGCGTTGCGCGCGGAATCCACTTCTTCGTGGTCGTACCAGATCCAGGTGAGGTCGACGCGGGGGTCGTTCAGTTCGGCGGCGAGCTTGAGCTGCACGGCCACTCCCCCCTTCATGTCGACCGTGCCTCGGCCCCACAGGTACGCCTGGCCGTCCTCCTCGACTTCTCGAGTGGGCAGGTTGTCGTTGATCGGGACGGTGTCGATGTGACCGGCGATCGCCACCCGCTGCGCACGCCCGAGTGACGTGCGCGCGATGATGGTGTCGCCGTCGCGCTCGACGTCGAGATGGGGGTAGGCAGACACCGCCGCGTAGATCGCATCCGCCAGCGAGGTCTCGTCATCGGACACGCTCGGAATGTCGCAAAGAGCGCGGGTGAGCTCCACCGAGGAGGCGGTCAGATCGAGCGTGGGCATGACGACGAGTCTAGTGAGTGCGTTCCACGTCACACCCTCCTCACGCCCGCCGCCGACGGGATCCTCGGCGCGCTGCCGATACGCTGGAACGATGAGTGACGCGCGTTGGGTGTGGGGTGCCGGTCTTGCCACGAGGAGTGGAGATGGAACAGTGCTGGACACCTGGTTCCCGTCACCCGCGCGCGGACGGGCGCCCGAGAACCCCGACCTCGACGCGGTCGTCGGCGGTGCCGGAGCAGATGAGCGGCGTGGGGTGACGATCGAGGTCGTCGTCGTCGAGATCGACCTGGACGCACCCCCGGCAGGAACCTCCGACGCCTACCTCCGCCTGCACGCTCTGTCGCATCTGCTCGTGGCACCCAACGACCTCGACCTCACCGGCATCTTCGGACACCTTCCGAACGTCGCGTGGACCAACGCCGGGCCGGTGCATCCCGACGACGTCACCCGCCTGCGGCCGGGCTTCGTGCGCTCCGGAATCCAGCTGCAGAGCCTCGACAAGTTTCCGCGTCTGACCGACTACGTGGTGCCGGCCGGCGTACGCATCGCCGACGCCTCCCGAGTGCGCTTGGGCGCTCACCTCGCGCCGGGGACGACGGTGATGCACGAGGGCTTCGTCAATTTCAACGCGGGGACGCTCGGCAGTTCCATGGTGGAGGGGCGCATCTCGCAGGGCGTCGTCGTGGGCGACGGCAGCGACATCGGCGGCGGTGCGTCGATCATGGGGACACTCTCCGGCGGTGGGAGCCACCGCGTGTCCATCGGAGCACGGACGCTGCTGGGCGCCAACGCCGGGATCGGCATCTCGCTGGGAGACGACTGCGTCGTCGAGGCCGGTCTCTACGTGACCGCGGGCTCGAAGATCACGCTCGCCGGTGAGCCGCCGCGCGCCGACGGCAGCAGACCCATCGTCAAGGGGGCCGAGCTCTCGGGTCGGAACGGCCTCCTCTTCCGCCGCAACTCGGTCACCGGAGCCATCGAGGCCGTACAGCGCGCGGGCGTCGGCGTCACGCTCAACGAGGCGCTCCACGCCTGACCACTCCGAACCCCACGCGGTGACGCGACGGCCTAGGCTCGTGCCATGACGACACGGGTGCCGAAGAAGATCTACGAACGCGAGCTCAAGGCGCTTCAAGCACAGCTGGTCGACGTGCAGGCGTGGGTGCAGGCGACCGGCGCCCGCATCGTGGTGATCTTCGAGGGCCGCGACGCCGCGGGCAAGGGCTCGACGATCAGCCGGGTCTCCCAGTACCTCAATCCCCGCGTCACGCGTGTGGTCGCCCTTCCGACGCCCACCGAGCGGGAGAAGTCGCAGTGGTACTTCCAGCGCTACATCGCTCATCTGCCGGCGGCAGGAGAGATCGTCCTGATGGACCGGTCGTGGTACAACCGCGCCGGCGTGGAGCACGTCATGGGGTACTGCACGAACGCGGAATATCACCGCTTCCTCCACCAGACGCCGATCTTCGAGCGCATGCTGGTCGAAGACGGGATCCTCCTGTTGAAGTACTGGTTCAGTGTGTCCGACGTCGAGCAGGAGGCGCGATTCCGTTCGCGCAACGAAGACCCGATGCGCCGCTGGAAGCTCTCCCCCAACGACGTCCTGTCGATCACGAAGTGGGAGGACTACTCGCGTGCGAAGGACACGATGTTCGTGCACACCGACATTCCCGAGTCCCCCTGGCACGAGGTCGACAACGAGGACAAGCGTCGGGGCCGGCTCAACATGATCCACCACCTGCTCTCCCAGATCCCCTACCGGCAGGTGGAGCGCGACCCCATCGAGATCCCGGAGCGTCCCGCGCCGGGAGGCTACGAACGTCCGCCGCGCGAGCTCCAGAACTACGTGCCCGACTACGCGGCCGAGGTCATGACGCGCGCGACGTCGAGCTGAGCTCAGCCTCGAAGCGCGGCGGCGCGGGCGTCACGATGCTCGGCCTCGGTGATCACACCGCGAGCGAGCAGGTCGTCGAGTTCGCGCAGCCGCTCCTCCAGGGTCTTGATCGGCGCGGCCGCGGGCGACGGGGCCAACGCGCCGCTCTTGATCACCTTCGCCGCGATCTCCGCATCCACGGCGAGCGGGTCGATGCCCGCATCCTTGAGGATGCGGTACTTTCGCACGGCGACGAAGACGCCGAACACGATGACGACGACGGCGATGAAGGCGAACAGGCCCATGAGCCCGGCCATTCCGCCGGCGACTCCGGCGACGGGATCCCCTACGCCCGGGTCGATGACGTCGACATCGGGGAGATCGTCGGGGCCCATGCGCTCACCCTACCGCGCCGCTGAGGCCACCGTCACTCGCGTCATCCGACTGTGCGTGCGGCGCCGGCCACGACCGCCCATCCCTCCCCGCCTGCGCGAGGCGGTCTCAGCCGAGTCCGGGATAGTTCCTCGCGGCGGAGCCGGTGTACAGCTGCTGCGGGCGACCGATCTTGGTCTGCGGATCCAGCTGCATCTCACGCCAGTGTGCGAGCCAACCCGGGAGCCGACCGATCGCGAACAAGACGGTGAACATCCGGGTGGGGAATCCCATCGCCTTGTAGATGACACCCGTGTAGAAGTCCACGTTCGGGTAGAGGCGGCGCTCTTTGAAGTAGTCGTCGTTGAGCGCGATCTCCTCGAGCTCCTTCGCCAGATCCAGCAACGGATCGTGCACGCCGAGTTCGGCCAGCACCTCGTCGGCCGACTCCTTGACGAGCTTCGCGCGCGGATCGTAGTTCTTGTAGACGCGGTGTCCGAAGCCCATGAGCTTCACCCCGTCTTCCTTGTTCTTGACCCGCTCAACGAAACGCTGCACGGTCTCGCCCGAATCGCGGATGCGCGCCAGCATGTCGAGCACGGCTTCGTTCGCGCCGCCGTGGAGGGGGCCGTACAACGCGTTGATGCCGGCCGACACCGAGGAGAACTGATTGGCGCCCGTCGACCCCACCAATCGCACCGTCGAGGTGGAGGCGTTCTGCTCGTGGTCCTCGTGCAGGATCAGCAGACGCTCGAGCGCACGGGAGGTGACCGGGTTGACGTCGTAGATCTCGGCAAGGACCCCGAAGTTCAGCTTGAGGAAGTTGTCGACGAAGCTCAACGAGTTGTCCGGGTACAGGAAGGCCTGACCGATGCTCTTCTTGTGCGCGTAGGCGGCGATCACCGGGAGCTTGGCGAGCAGCCGGATCGTGTTGAGCTCGACGTGGTCGGGATCGTTCGGGTCGGACTGGCCTTCGTAGTAGGTCGAGAGGGCCGCCGTGGCCGCCGAGAGCATCGACATGGGGTGAGCGGTGTGCGGGAGCGCCGAGAAGAACCGCTTGAGGTCTTCGTGAAGCAGTGTGTGCCGACGGATCTTCTCGTCCCACTCGGCGAGCTGGTCGGCCGTGGGGAGATCGCCGTAGAGGAGGAGCCACGCCACTTCGAGGTACGTGCTGTTCTGAGCGAGCTGCTCGATCGGGTAGCCGCGGTAGCGCAGGATCCCCTCGTCGCCGTCGATGAAGGTGATCGCCGACTTGGTGGCGGCCGTGTTGACGAACCCGTAGTCCAGGGCTGTATGGCCGGTCTGTCTCGTGAACGTCGAGAAGTCGACGGCGGGAGTGCCCTCGGTCCCCGTCAGGACGGGAAGTTCGGCGGTGCGGTCACCGATGGTGACGGTGGCCTGCTGGGGGGTTCCCGACTCGCTCACGAAGCCTCCTTGCGGTCGAACTGGGCGTCATTACAGCCTAGTGGGCTCTGCGGCCTACTCAGATCGTCACCAAAGGAACGGCCCCAGCACGGGAGGATTCCTCTAAGCGCGCAGGCGCCGCGCCGCAGCCTCGATCCGCTCGTCGCTCGCGGTGAGCGAGAAGCGCACGTGATCGGGGAAGTGGGTTCCGTAGAAGTGACCGGGGCCGGCCAGGATCCCTCGATCGGCGAGAGCACCGAGCGACTCCCATGCGTCCTCGCCCGCCGTCGCCCAGAGGTAGAGACCGCCCTCGCTGTGATCGATCCGGAATCCTGCCGCTTCCAGGGCGGGCCTCAGCACGCTCCGTCGCGCTCGGTACAGCTCCTTCTGCCGGGCGACGTGCACGTCGTCGGCCAGTGCAGCCGTCATCGCCGCCTGCACCGGCGCCGGAAGCATGAGGCCGAGGTGTTTGCGCGCGGTGAGCAAACGGGACACCAGGGACTCGTCGCCGCCGAGGAACGCGGCACGGTAACCGGCGAGGTTCGACTGCTTGCTGAGGGAGTAGACCGACAGCAGGCCGGTGAGGTCACCATCCGTGACGGCCGGATCGAGCACGCTCGGCACCCGCTCCCGCGCCCACGGGCCGTCCCAGCCCAGCTCGGCGTAGCACTCATCCGATGCAAGGACGGCACCGAGGTCGCGCGCACGCGCGACAGCGACACGCAGTTCGTCGACCCCGAGGACGCGCCCGTCGGGGTTTCCGGGTGAGTTGATCCAGACGAGTCTCGTTCCCTCCGGCCACTCGCCCGGATCATCGGACGCGACGGCACGCGCCCCCACGAGCTTCGCTCCGACCGCGTAGGTCGGATAGGCGGCACGGGGATGCACGACGGTGTCACCGGACTCGAGGCCGAGCAGGAGCGGCAGCAGCGCGACGAGTTCCTTCGAGCCGACGGTGGGGAGAACGTGCGCGGGCGTCAGTCCGGGAACGCCCCGGCGTCGGGCGTACCAGTCGACGATCGCCTCGCGAAGAGCCGGGGTGCCGGTCGTCTGCGGGTAGGCGTGGGCGTCGGTGGCCTCTCGTAGCGCGCGGGCGACCAGTTCCGGCGTGGGATCGACGGGCGAGCCGATCGACAGGTCGACGATGCCGTCCGGGTGTGAACGGGCACGTGCGGCGAAAGGGGCGACAGCGTCCCAGGGATACTCGTCGAGATCTGCGACGCCCATCAGTGCGACTGGGGCGGGAGGGCAGAGATGACGGGATGGTCCTTGGCGATCACGCCCACCTTGGCCGCGCCGCCGGGAGACCCGATGTCCTCGAAGAACTCGACGTTGGCGGTGTAGTAGTCCTGCCACTCCTCGGGCAGATCGTCCTCGTAGTAGATCGCCTCGACGGGACACACCGGCTCGCAGGCGCCGCAATCCACGCACTCGTCGGGGTGGATGTACAGGGAACGCTCACCCTCGTAGATGCAGTCGACGGGACACTCGTCGATGCACGCACGGTCCTTCACATCCACGCAGGGCAGGGCGATCACATACGTCACGCCTCAAGTCTAGTTCGTCAGCATCGACGGTCGGCCCATGCCACGGGTGCGCGTCCGCCTCCGCCACCGCTCTCGATGCGCGGCACTGACAGAGGTCAGTCGCGCCGGTGCAGCCTCGCAGGCGACGGCCAGGCGACGACCAGGGCGACGATGATCGGCACCCCGATCGTCCAGATGATGCCGGTGGACAGGGCGCCCTCGGCCGGCGCCGGAACCACCACGGATCCCCCGGGGCCCCGGCCCGAGAAGACGAGCGTCGCGATCATCGCGCCCATTCCGGTCGCCAGCGCGGCCCATCGGTCACCGGTGAGCAGCCGAACCCCGAGGAGGATGGCCGTCGTGCCGATGAGGGCGACGATGAGGCCGATCGGCACGCTGCCCCACATCGAGCCTTGCCCAATCGTCCCGGCGACGCCGAAGACGACGCCGACGACGAGGGCCACGATCCAGGACCCCCAGCGGGACAGACGCGTACTCACCCGGTCAGTCTAGGCGTCGGCGCGGACGATCACGCCGCCCAGCCCATGGCACGCAGTCCTGCCGCCACGGCCGCGGCCGCCACCACGACGACCAGGAAGGGAGCCCGCATCGCGAGCAGCCCTCCGGCCACGAGGAGTGCCGGCACCCGCGCATCCACCACGATGCTCTGTCCGAGGCCGAGGGCCTGCACGACCACCAGCGCCGACAGCAACGCGACGGTGAGGAGGTCGGTGATCCGGGAGGGAGCGGGAGCATCGAACCACCGGGCGGGCACCAGGTACCCGACGCCCTTCAGCGTCACGCACAGGATCGCGGCCACGAGAACGGCCGTCCACATCGTCACGAGGCCCTCCCACGGGTCGGGACCTCTTCGGCACGGCCGTTGCTGAACCAGTTGAACCAGCCGACGACGACGGCGACCCCCGCAGCCACGAGCACGGGCAGGCCCGGCATCACGATGGGCGTCAGCGCCGCGGCCACGACCGCGGCGGCGACGCCGACGGCAACGGCCTGACGTCGCCGGAGTCGCGGCCACAGGAGAGCGAGGAATGCCGCCGCAGCGGCGGCATCCAGTCCATAGGTCCGGGGATCCCCGAGCACGTCCCCCAGAAGGGCCCCCGCGAGGGTCGACAGATTCCAGCCGATCCAGATGCCGATGCCCGTCACCCAGAAACCGACGACGCGGGCACGCGGCGTCGGCTGGGCCAAGGCAACCGCGGTGGACTCGTCGATCGTGAGCTGGGCGGCGACTGTGCGACGCGCGGCGCCCGGCCCGATCACCGGCGACATCCGCAGCCCATACGCGATGTTGCGCGCGCCGAGGAGGCCCGCGGAGGCGATCGCCGCCGGTGCCGCGGCGAGTCCACCCGCAGAGATCACACCGACGAAGGCGAACTGCGATCCGCCCGTGAACATCAGAAGACTGAGAACGCAGGTCTGCCAGACATCGAGTCCCGACGCGACCGACAGCGCTCCGAACGAGACCCCGTACGCGCTCGTCGCGATCGCGACGCCGGCACCCTCCCGCCGGGCGCGGCGCACGTCGGAGTCGGCCGGTGGGGAGGACGAAGGCATGGTCAGCATGATGCTCGGTCGAGCATTGTTCGTCAAATCATCCGATCGTTCGCCATAATGAACGAATGGATGAGACAGCCCCGGAGGACACCAACGGGAACTCGGCAGTCACGCTCGGCGCGCGGATCGCTCGCGCCCTCCGGCGGGAACGGGAGCGCGCCGGGCTGGGTGCCGCAGAGCTCGCGCGCCGGGCAGGGGTGGCGAAGGCCACCGTGTCGCAGCTGGAGTCCGGCGCCGGGAACCCCAGTGTCGAGACCCTCTGGGCGATCGCCACGGCGCTCGACGTGCCCTTTTCCGTCTTCGTCGATGCCCCGAGCGCGCAGACTCACGTCGTGCGGGCAGCGGACCGACCGGGTATCCGCGCGAGCGACGCCCCCTACGAGGCGTTCCTCCTCGCTGCCGGCGCTCCGCACGCGCGCAGCGACCTCTACTTCCTTCGAGCACAGCCGGGAGAGCCCCGCCGTTCACTCCCCCACTCATCGGGAACCACGGAACACGTCGTCTTGATCAGCGGCAGCGCCTCGGTGGGCCCCGCCGGCGAACCCGTCGTGCTCCATCCGGGCGACTACATGCGATATCGCGGTGATGCCCCGCACGTGTTCGAAGCGTGGGAGCACGACACCACGGCGGTGTTGGTGTCCGAAGTGCGCTGACGGCAGACTGCCCTCATGAACAGTCGCATCGAACGTATGACCTTCGCGTCGGTGTATCCGCTCTATGTGTCCAAGGTCGAACGGAAGGGACGCACCCGCGACGAGCTGGATGAGGTGATCCGCTGGATCACCGGCCTCGACGATGACGAGATCCACCGGCACCTCGACGCGCAGTCGACGTTCCGGGTCTTCTTCGATGACGCGAGGCCGCCGGCGACGATCGCGTCGATCACCGGGGTCGTGTGCGGCGTGCGCGTCGAGGAGGTCGAAGACCCGCTCCTGCGGAACATCCGCCTGCTGGACAAGGTCGTCGATGAACTCGCCCGCGGCAAGGCCGTCGATCGGATCATCCGGCGCTGAGCGACGGTGCCATGGCGACGGCGGGCGCCGCCCGCGGGATCAGGCGTTCGCGTCCTGGCGCTTGAGCCGCGCGGCGGCGCGACCACGCTCGGTCGCATCGAGCACGACCTTTCGGATTCGCACCTTCTCCGGCGTCACCTCGACGCACTCGTCGTCTCGGGCGAACTCCAACGACTCCTCCAGCGACAGCGTTCGCGGCGGCGTCATCGACTCGAAGGAGTCGGCCGTCGACGAGCGCATGTTCGTCAGCTTCTTCTCCTTCGTGATGTTCACATCCATGTCGTCGGCGCGGGAGTTCTCGCCGATGACCATGCCCTCGTAGACCTCTTCGGTCGGCTGGACGAAGAACGACATGCGCTCTTGCAGGGCGATGATCGCGAACGGAGTGACGACGCCGGATCGGTCGGCGACGATCGACCCGTTCTGACGGGTGGAGATGTGACCGGCCCACGGTTCGTAGCCGTGCGAGATCGCGTTGGCGATGCCGGTGCCGCGGGTCGTGGTGAGGAACTCGGTGCGGAAGCCGATCAGCCCACGCGAGGGGACGACGAACTCCATCCGGACCCAACCGGTGCCGTGGTTCGTCATCGTCTCCATGCGACCCTTACGCGTCGCCAGGAGCTGCGTGATCGCGCCGAGGTACTCCTCCGGAGCATCGATCGTCAGGTGCTCGAAGGGCTCGTAGGTCTTTCCGTCGATCTTCTTGGTGACCACCTGCGGCTTGCCGACGGTGAGCTCGAAGCCCTCGCGCCGCATGTTCTCGACGAGGATCGCGAGCGCGAGCTCGCCGCGACCCTGCACCTCCCACGCGTCCGGACGTCCGATGTCGACGACCTTGAGCGACACGTTTCCGATCAGCTCGCGGTCGAGGCGGTCCTTCACCATTCGCGCCGTGAGCTTGTGACCCTTGACCTTGCCCACGAGCGGCGAGGTGTTGGTGCCGATCGTCATCGAGATGGCCGGGTCGTCGACCGTGATCGCGGGAAGCGGGCGGACATCCTCGGGATCGGCGATCGTCTCACCGATCGTGATCTCCTCGATGCCGGCGATGGCGACGATGTCGCCGGGGCCGGCGGACTCGGCTGGGTAACGCTCGAGCGCGCGGGTCTTCAAGAGCTCGGTGATCCGCGCGGTGGTGTGCGACCCGTCGTGACGCACCCACGCGACCGTCTGGCCCTTCTTGAGGGTGCCGTTGAAGACGCGCAGGAGCGCGAGACGACCCAGGAACGGTGAGGAGTCGAGGTTGGTCACCCACGCCTGCAGCGGGGCCTCGTCGTCATAGGAGGGAGCCGGGACGTGGGCGAGGATCGCCTCGAACAGCGGCTCGAGATCGTCGTTGTCGGGCAGCGACCCGTTCTCGGGGCGATTGCGCGACGCGGCGCCGGCGCGGCCGGAGGCGTAGACGATCGGCACGTCCAGGAGGGCGTCGACGTCGAGGTCGGGAACGTCATCGACGAGGTCGGACGCGAGACCGAGCAGGAGATCGTGCGCCTCTTCCTCGACCTCGGCGATCCGCGCGTCGGGGCGGTCGGTCTTGTTGACGAGCAGGATGACGGGGAGCTTCGCCTCCAGCGCCTTGCGGAGAACGAAGCGCGTCTGCGGCAGCGGCCCCTCGCTGGCGTCGACGAGAAGGACGACACCGTCGACCATCGACAGCCCGCGCTCGACCTCGCCACCGAAGTCGGCGTGGCCCGGGGTGTCGATCACGTTGATCGTGACGGGCACGTCGGTGTGCGCGCCGTTGTAGGTGATCGCGGTGTTCTTGGCGAGGATCGTGATCCCCTTCTCACGCTCCAGGTCGTTCGAGTCCATCGCCCGCTCCTCGACGTGCGCGTGCTCGCCGAAGGAGCCTGTCTGGCGCAGCATCGCATCGACGAGCGTCGTCTTGCCGTGGTCGACGTGTGCGACGATCGCGACGTTTCGGAGATCCGGACGGAGGGCATGCGCCATAGAGGTGGTCCTTGCGGAGGGTGTCGATGAGGTCGATGTCGGAGAGCCCGCGCAGCAGATCTGTGCGCGGCCGACGTTCCAGGATACCCTGTGCGGCGCCCCGGACCGCGCGATCCGCCGATCGTGAGCCCGGACGGGACGCGGAACGGGGCGGGATTCCGTAGAATCCCGCCCCGTTCGGGCGCGAAGGGCGTCAGCCCTTGTAGCCCACGATCGACCAGTCGGTCGACTTGAACGTCGCCTTGCCGAAGTTGACCAGACCCTCGTCGGTCGCAGCGACCTCCGGGTAGGGGTAGATCGGGATGCTCGGCAGGTAGTCAGCGATCACGCCGCTGATCTCGTTCGCGATCTTGATGCGCGCGGCCGGGTCGAGCTCGGCGTTCGCCTTGTCGAACAGCGGCTTGAGGCGGTCGTCCGTGAAGAAGGAGTAGTTCTGACCGTTCTGGTCACCGAACTCCTGCTCCGGGTAGTAGATCGTCTCGGACGACGAGATCGGGAACGGCGTACCCTGCCAGCCGAACGTGGCGGCCTGGTACTTGCCCTCGGAGATGTTGACGAAGTAGTCCTCGGCGGGCGACTCGTCGATCGTGACCTCGATGCCGAACTCCTTCAGCGCGTCCTGGATGCCCAGAGCGCGGTTGATGTTCGACTGCGTGCCGGCGGGAACGATGATCGCGAAGGTCAGCTTCTGACCGTCCTTCTCCCAGTTCTGGCCGTTCTTGGTGTAGCCCGAGGCCTCGAGGTACTCCTTGACCTTCTCCTCGCTGCGCTGGTACTTCTCACCGAACGCGTCGATGTAGCCGTCCTGACCGGGCATGAAGATCCAGTCACCCAGCGTCGCGGCCGGCGCGCCGAGCGGCGTGTTGGCCACCTGCGCGATGAGCTCGCGGTCGATCGCCGAGGCGACGGCCTTGCGGACGTTGGCGTCGTCGAACGGAGCCGACTTGCCGTTGAACGTGAGGTGCGACCAGGTCAGACCACCCGAGCGCTGGATGACCGCGCCCGACTTCGACTCGGCCGTGGCCAGAGCGTCCGGGGTCTGGATCTCGAGGTAGTCGATCTCATCGTTCGCGAACGACTGGGGCAGAGCCTCCTGCGCGATGCGCTTCCACGTGATCGAGTCGAGCTTCGGCTTGTCCTCGCCCCACCAGTTGGGGTTCGGGACCATCGTGTAGATGGCGGCGTCGTTGTCGACCTTGTCGACCTTGTACGGGCCCGCCGTGGGGATGGGCTTGTTGGTGTAGCCCGTGTTGAACGCGTCCTTGTCGTTGGCGATCGAGGCCGGGATGACGGGGACGAGCATGAGGTTCGCCCAGTCGGCGAAGGTCGCCTTGAAGCTCACCGTGAACTCGGCGTCGCTGACGACCTCGACCTTGTCGATCTGCGCGAAGACGGAGGACGGGATGACCTCGTAGCCGTCGTCGGTGTTACCGGCGGAGTCGAGCGTGGCCTTCCAGTCGTCTGCCGTGATCGGCGAGCCGTCTTCCCAGACCGCCTTGTCGTTCAGTTTGACCGTGACGACCTGCGGCGACTCACTGGTGAGCTCGACCGACGTGGCGTAGTTCGGGTTCGCGACGACCTTGCCGTCCTCGGTCACCTCACCGAGGTTGCCGAGCGTCGGGGCGAGGAGGTTCTGCACCTCGACGTTGGCGGCCTTGGCGTGGTTGGGGTTCCAGTTTCCTTCGTCGGTCGGCGTGCTCAGGATCGACAGGTTGAGCGTGCCGCCCTGCTTCACGTCCGAACCCGGCACCTGCTCGTAAGCGACGGTCGCCAACGTGGGCTGCTCGGACGGCGCAGGAGACGTGTTGGTCGGCGTCCCTCCGCCGGCGCAGGCCGAGAGCAAGAGCGCTCCGGCACTGAGCACGGCGAGGGCCGCAACTGCTGTCTTGCGGTTCATGTGCGTTTTTCCTCTCTGGTGTCCCGTCGCACGCGACGGAAGTCTGTGAATCCTCGTCAGACCGCGACGAGGGTGTTCTTGTCGACGTGGTGGCAGGCTATCTCGACATCGCCGCGCACGTCGAAAGCGGGGTACTCGGTACGACACTTCTGCTGCGACGCCTCATCCAGGATCTTGTAGAGGGGGCATCGCGTGCGGAAGCGGCAACCGTCGATCTGAACGGCGGGGCTGGGGAGGTCCCCGTCGAGCAGGACCCGCTCGCGAGTGCGCTCGATCCGGGGGTCCGGGATCGGTGCCGCCGACATGAGGGCCTGCGTGTAGGGGTGCCGCGGGTTCATGAAGACCTCCGCGATCGGCCCGGCCTCGATCACGCGTCCGAGATACATGACCGCCACGTCATCGGCCAGCTGACGCACGACGGCGAGGTCGTGCGCGACGAAGATCATCGAGAGCCCCAGCCGGTCGCGCAGGTCCTGCAGGAGGTTAATGATGCCTGCCTGGATCGAAACGTCCAGAGCGGAGACGGGTTCGTCGAGGACGAGCACCTTCGGGTTGGTCGCGAGCGCACGCGCGATGCCGATCCGCTGCCGCTGGCCTCCGGAGAACTCGTGCGGGTAGCGGTCTGCCATCGCCGGGTCGAGCCCCACGAGGTTCAACAGCTCCATCACTCGGGCCTCGCGCTGACGCGGCGGGACCTTGTGGGCCAGCAGCGGCTCGGCGATCACTTCACTGACGGGCAGTCGCGGATCGACGGCGGCGGCGGGGTCCTGGAAGACGATCTGGATGTCCTTGCGCAGCGCGCGACGGCTGGATGCGGTGAGGCTGCCCACGTCGCGTCCCTCGAAGCGGATGTTGCCGCCCTGCGGCGCCATCAGCTCCATGAGCTCGAGGATCGTCGTGGTCTTCCCGCACCCGGACTCTCCGACGAGCGCGAGCACCCGACCGGGCTTGAGGTCGAAGGACACACCGTCGACGGCGCGGACGGTTCCGACCTGCCGCCGGAAGACCCCTCCCCGCGTGAGCGGAAAGTGCTTCACGAGATCATCCACCTCGACGATGGGCTCGTCGCTCGTCTCCGCCTTCACGGCCTCCGGCAGCGCCGGCGGTCGCGGGAAGATCTCGGCACGGGGCAGTGTGCCCGCCGCGATCTCGCCCGCCCGGTGGCACGCGGCCTGGTGACCTTCGACGCCGGTGGGGTGCACGAGCTCGGGCTCGATCTCGCGGCACACGGCGATGGCGGCAGGACAGCGGTCGGCGAACGGACATCCCTGCGGGAGGGCGGACAACTGCGGCGGACGACCCTCCAGCGGCACGAGGCGTTCGGTCCCGGCGGTGCGGATGTTGGGCACGGAGCGCAGGAGGCCCACGGTGTAGGGCATCGCCGGCTGGCTGAAGAGGGTGTCGACGTCGGCGATCTCGACGAGCTTCCCCGCGTACATGACGCCCACCCGGTCGGCGTGACCCGCCACGACACCGAGGTCGTGCGTGATCAGCGACACCGCGGCGCCGGTGAGGCGCTTGGCCTCCTCGAGCACTTCCATGATCTGCGCCTGGATCGTGACGTCGAGCGCCGTCGTCGGCTCGTCGGCGATGATGAGGCGCGGGTTGTTCGCGATCGCGATGGCGATCATGGCGCGCTGGCGCATTCCCCCGGAGAACTCGTGCGGGAAGGCCCGGACGCGACGTTCGGGGTCGGGGATCCCGACGATCTTCAGCAGTTCGATCGCCCGCTTCTGCGCCGCCTGCGCGCTCAGGCGCCGGTCGTGCAGCCGCAGGCCCTCCGCGATCTGGTCGCCGACCGTGTACACCGGAGTGAGGGCGGAGAGCGGATCCTGGAAGATGATGGCGAGCTCGGAACCGCGGATCTTCGAGAACCGGCGATCGTCGAGATCGAGCAGGTTCCTGCCGCGGAAGAGGATCTCGCCCTCGATCTGGGCGGTGTCGGGAAGAAGGCCCATGATGGCCAGCGACGAGACCGACTTGCCCGAGCCGGACTCGCCGACGATGCCGAGGAACTCGCCCTCGTGGATCGTGTAGCTGACGTCGCGCACGGCGCGCACGGGGGACCCGTCTCGTTGCGGGAAGGTCACCGTGAGGTTCTTGACCTCCAGGAGCGGAGCGTTGAGGTTTTCAGCCACGGTTGACTCCCGAGGTCGGATCGATGGCATCGCGAAGGGCGTCGCCGAGCAGGCTCAGGCTCAGCAGCAGCAGCACGAGGACGCTGGCAGGGAACGCGAACAGCCACGGACGGGTCGCTGCCGCGGTGTTGCCGTCGGCGATGAGCACACCGAGCGACACGTCAGGTGCCGGAACACCGAAGCCGAAGTAGCTGAGGCTCGTCTCGGCGAGAATCATGGCACCGACCCCGAGGGCCGCGTCGATGATGAGGAGCGACGCGACGTTGGGGACGATGTGCCGCGTGACGACCGACCACGACCCGAAGCCCATGTAGCGGGCCGCCTTGACGAACTCGCGCTCGCGCAGCGACCGCGTCTGTGAACGGATGACCTGGCCCATGATCATCCAGCCGAACAGCGCGAGGAAGAAGGTCATGACGATCCAGCTGGCGCTGCGGAAGAACGGCCACAGCAGCACGAGGATGAAGAACGACGGCAGCACCAGCAGCAGGTCGATGAACCAGGCGATGACCTTGTCCGCCCAGCCGCCCAGGTAGCCGGCGATCGACCCGACGATCGCCGCGATCGCCGTGGCGAGCAGACCCGCGACGAACCCCACGATGAGGGAGATGCGAAGACCCGCCATCACTCGGGCGAAGATGTCGTATCCCAGCGTGTCGGTGCCGAACGGGTGGGCCAGGCTCGGCGCCTGGTTGAGGGCGAAGTAGTCGCGCTCGGTGTGGCTGATCGGCCACAGCATGGGTCCGAAGATCGCCCAGAGGACGATCGCGGTGAGGACCACGCCGCCGATCCAGAACTGCTTGGACGAGCGCAGTCGGCGCCACACCACGCGGGCGCGGGAAAGCGGACGCCGGACCTCGATGAGTTCCTGGCTCTGCTCGACCTGTTGGGGGGAGAACGACACGTCAGCGCCTCACTCTCGGGTCCAGGGCTGCGTACAGCACTTCGGACAGCGTCGACGAGCACAGGATGAGTACCGCGACGAACATGGTGGAACCGGCGAGGGCGTTGATGTCCTCCTGCCGCACGGCCTGGATGGCCCACTCCCCCATGCCGTGCCAGCTGAAGATGACTTCGAGCATCGTGGATCCGGCGACGAGGGTTCCGAAGCTGTACGCGAAGAAGGTGGACATCGGGATCAGCGCGACACGGACGCCGTGACGCACGAGTGCCGAGCCGCGGGTGCGCCCCTTGGAGCGGGCGGTGCGGATGTAGTCCGCGCCGAGGACGTCGAGCATGGCGTTGCGCTGATAGCGGCTGTACGAGGCGGCGGCCGCGAGGACCAGCACGAGCGTCGGCAGCAGCAGGTGGGAGAGGCGATCGCCCAGTTGCGGCCAGAACTCGTCGGGTATGCCCGGGGAGTACTGACCGCTGAACCGGATGACTTGTGACCCGACGAGTTGGTTGAAGTTCGTCGCCACGATCATCAGCAGGATCGCCATGACGACGGTCGGCGTGGCGAAGACGAGGTACGACACGATCGTCACGATGCGGTCGCTCATCCGGTACTGGCGCACCGCTCCCCACACACCGAGGATGACGCCGAGGATCGCGCCGATGAGGGAACCGATCAACAGGAGCTGAAGACTGACGCCGGCGCGCACCCAGATCTGGTCGATGACGGGCTGGTTGCCGACGGTGAGACCGAGCGAGCCCTGAGTGAAGAGATTCCAGAGCCACCGTCCGAGACGGACGATGAGCGGGACCTCACGATTGACGCCCAGGCGATCGAGGATGGAGTCGACCGTCTCTTTCGGCACCGGAGGATTGCGCAGCTGGAACTGCCGCGCGGGGTTCAAGCCGATACTGGCGAGCATGTAGGCGAGGGAGGTCGCCACGAGCGTCAGGATGAGGTAGTTGATGACCCGACGAAGGAGGTAAAGCGTCACGCGGAGTCGGGTCCTTTCTCACGCCGAGGGGATTCGACCGAGCGCTTGCCTCGCGCTCGCTGCCCCGCAGCCTCGTCAACGGTAACAAAGGTCGAACGGAATGGACCCCTGCGTTGAACATGTCGTTTCATGATCTTTACATCACGGACGCACAATCATCAGCGCAAGCAGGGCCAGAGCGAGCAGAATGCACCCCACGGCGAGGGCCCGCAGGTCCCACCCCGACGACGCGACGGCACCGGATTCCGGGGCGGATTCCCTCGCGCTCTCCAAGAGCTGCACGGCTGGGCTCGGACCGGTCTCGCGTCCCCGCAGACCCGGTCGGGAGGCGAACGGAGCGCCCCAGCAGTCCCGTCGCGTGCCGTCGGCGAGTTCGATTCTGATCTGGGGTTTCTCAACGATCGCCCGGACCTGCCGCCACGGGATCAGGTGCACGCGCAGCAGGTTGACCACGACGAGGTGATCCCGCTCGATCCGGATGCTGGAGTGGTAGAGCAGCACCCAGAAGCCCCAGACCACGAGACCCACGAGGGCCGACCAGCGAAGCAGGAAGTCGAGGCTGCCGCGCAACGCCGCATCGGCCATGAGGAGGACCACGAGGCCGACGACGGCCCAGAACGCCACGAGCGACGAGGTCGCGCGCAACACCGTCGGGCGCGGCGACCGCGCCTCGGGTCGATCGGTCACTGGGCGAACTCGAAGCCCGCGCCCGGGATGGCTGCGAGCAGTTCCCGCGTGTAGGGGTCCTGCGACTGGTCGAACACCTCGTCGGTCGTCGCCGACTCCACCAGGCGACCCGCGCGCATGACGCACACGTTGTCGGCCACCAGACGCACCACCGCGAGGTCGTGCGTGATGAACAGGTAGGTGAGGTCGAGTTCGGTCTGCAGCTCGGTGAGGAGGGTGAGGATCTGGCCCTGTACGAGCACATCGAGCGCCGAGACCGCCTCGTCGAGCACGAGCACCTCGGGCTTGAGCGCGAGGGCGCGAGCGATCGCGACGCGCTGCCGCTGGCCTCCGGAGAGCTCACTGGGATACCGGTCGCGAGCGGCGGCGGGCAGAGCCACCTGATCCAGCAGTTCCCGCACCCGCGCGCGCTGACTCGCTCGGTCGCCGACGCCGTGCACGCGCAAGGGCTCGGAGATCGTGTCCCCCACGTTGTACTGCGGGTCGAGCGTGCCGTAGGGGTCCTGGAAGACCGGCTGCACGCGGCGACGGAACGCGAGCATCTCGCGCTTGCTGAGACGCTCCTGCTTCTTGCCGTCGAAGAGGATCGAGCCGCTCGTGGGCTGCTCCAGTTGCAGGATCATCCGCGCGAGCGTGGACTTGCCCGATCCGGACTCGCCGACGACCGCGGTCGTGGTGCCCTTGGCGACGGAGAAGCTGACGTCGTCGACAGCGACGACGTCCTTCGTGCGCAGTCCGCCGGTGCGGACCTTGTAGACCTTCCGGGCGCCGACGACCTCGATGAGGTTCTGAGCCCCGGTCGTCGCGGCGGACTCCGCCTCGGCCTCGCGCACCTGGGCCCGCTCGAGGAACTCCTCGCCGGCGCCGAAGACGTCGACCTCGTCGTGGTGGCGGACGGCCTGAATGCGGCGCGAGGCGAGGCTCGGCGCGGCCGAGACGAGTCGCTGCGTGTAGGGGTGCTGCGGCGCCGCGAGGATCTCCTGCGACGGACCCGACTCCACGACGCGGCCCCGGTACATCACGACGAGGTGCTCGGCACGCTCGGCGGCAAGGCCCAGGTCGTGCGTGATGAAGAGGACGGTCGTGCCGAACTCCTCCGTGAGCTCCCCCAGATGGTCGAGGATCTGCCGCTGCACCGTCACGTCGAGGGCCGAAGTCGGCTCGTCGGCGATGAGCAGCTGGGGGCGGGCGGCGAGCCCGATGCCGATGAGGGCGCGCTGGCGCATTCCTCCCGAGAACTGGTGCGGATACTGCCGCATCCGCTCCGAGGCGTTCGGGAGCCCGGCCTCGTTGAGCACCTCGATCGCGCGGTCCTTCACGGCCCGGCGGCCCCGCACCGAGCCGTTGTTGCGGACCGCCTCCTCCACCTGATAGCCAACGGTCAGGACGGGGTTGAGGTTGGACATCGGGTCCTGCGGCACGTAGCCGATCTGCGATCCGCGCACGCGCTGGAGCTCGCGCGGCGAGAGGGTGGCGAGGTCGCGCCCGCCGAACATGATGGACCCCTGGGTCACCTCTCCCGTGCCGGGCAGGAGACGGATGATCGCCTGAGCGGTCGTCGACTTGCCCGAACCCGACTCACCGACGATCGCGACCGACTGCCGTGGATAGATCGTGAGGTCGACGCCACGCACGGCAGGAACGAGGCCGGACTTCGTGTGGAAGCTGACATGGAGGTCACGGATCTCGAGCAGCGGCGACACGTTCGAGGCGCTGACAGGGGTCTCGCTCATCGGCGCGAACGCTCCTTCGGGTCGAGGGCATCCCGGACGACGTCGCCCAGCATGAGGAACGACAGCACCGTCAGCGACAGCGCCGCGGCGGGATAGATCATCGTCATCGGGTTGGTGAGGATCGAGACGCGCGCCTGTCCGATGTCGTTGCCCCACGACATCACGCTGGACGGGAACCCCAGACCGAGGAACGACAGGGTGGCCTCGGCGACGATGTAGGTGCCGAGCGAGACGGTCGCCACGGCGATGACCGGCGCGATCGCGTTGGGGAGCACGTGACGCACGAGGATGCGGAAGCGCGAGACCCCGACGGCGGTGGAGGCGATGACGTAATCGGACTGCTTGGCGCTGAGGACCGCGCCGCGCATGATCCTCGCGATCTGCGGCCAGGCGAAGACCGCGATCACGAGGGCGACCAGCAGTGCGTTTCGCTCGGGGAACACCGACATCAGCACGATCGCACCGAGGATGGTCGGGATGGCGAAGAACACGTCGCCGATGCGGGAGAGGACGGCGTCCAGCCAGCCGCCGTAGTAGCCGGCGATGGCACCCACGACGCCGCCGAAGATCGTGACGATCAGGGTGGCGAGCACGCCCACCAGCACCGACGCCTGCGCGCCGTGGACGACACGCGAGTACACGTCGCATCCCTGACGCGTGAATCCGAAGGGGTGGCCGGGCTGCGGGCCGCCGTCGCTGTTGGCGAGGAAGCACTGCGCGTTGGGCGGGAAGGGCGCGAAGAAGCTGGGGAAGATCGCGACGAGCAGGATGAGGACGATCAGCACCGAGGAGACCCAGAACAGCGGTCGACGCCGCATCAGCTCCCACGCATCGCCCCAGACGGTGCGGGGCTTGGAATCGACGTCGACGGCATCGACCGGCGCGATCGGTGTCTCGTCCAGGGGTGCGACGATGTGCGTCTGCGGGGCGGGGCGGTGATCACTTGGCATAGCGGATCCTCGGGTCGAGCCAGGCGTAGAGGAGATCGACCAGGAGGTTCGCCATCATGATGACGACGACCATGATCGCCACGAAAGAGACGACCGTCGGGCCTTCTCCGATGATGATCGCCCGGTAGATCGTTCCCCCGACGCCGTTGATGTTGAAGATGCCCTCGGTGACGATCGCCCCGACCATGAGCGAACCCAGGTCCACGCCGAGGAAAGTCACGACGGGGACGAGGGAGTTGCGGAGCACGTGGACCGTGACAACACGGGGGCGGCTGAGCCCCTTGGCCGTGGCCGTGCGGACGTAGTCGGCTGAGAGGTTCTCGGCGACGCTGGACCGGGTCAGACGCACGATGTAGGCGAAGGAGACCGAGGCCAGGACGATGGCGGGAAGGATCAGCTCGTTCCAGGGGGCGGCGGGGCTCACGGTGGGACGAGCCCACCCGAGCTGCACACCGACGACGAGTTGCAGAACGAAGCCGATGACGAACGTCGGCACGGAGATGAGCAGGAGGCTGATCACGAGCACGCTGGCGTCGAAGATCTTGCCCTTGCGCAGTCCGGCGACGAGGCCGACGACGATCCCGAAGACGGCCTCGATGGCCAGGGCGAGAATGGCCAGCCGCGCGGTGATCGGGAAGGCGCGAGCCATGACCTCGGCGACGGGCTGGCCGGAGAACGTCGTCCCCCAGTTGCCCTGCAGGAGGTCGCCGATGTAGAGCACGTACTGCACGATCAGCGGCTGATCGAGGTTGTACTGCGCACGGATCGCATCGATCGCGGCCTGGGAGGGCTGGCGGTCGCCGAACAGCGCGGCGATGGGGTCCCCCGGAAGGGAGAACACCATGAAGTAGATGAGGAAGGTCGCCCCGAAGAAGACGGGGATCAGCTGCAACAGCCGTCGACCGATGAACCACAGCATCGACGATTCCTACTCTCGGCGGTTCTCGGCGGACATGGACTCAAAGAGCATATGCCCTCACATGACGGAACCGGTGCCCGGGGTGTCGCGCACCCCGGGCACCGGTTCACGCCATCAGTGAGGGCTCAGCCCTTGGTGATCTCGTGGTACAGCGGGACGGAGTCCCACCCGAAGACGACGTTCTGCACGCCTTCGGCCCACACGCCCACGGCGTTGGAGTACCAGAGCGGCACGCTCGGGAGGTCCTTCATCAGGATCTCCTGCGCCTGCTTGTAGAGCGCCGTCGACTCGTCCAGCGACCCGGCAGCCGTGGCCTCGGCGAGCTTGGCGTCGAAGTCCTTGCTCGAGTAGCCCTCGTAGTTGGAGCTTCCGCCGGTCGAGTACTGCGCCGAGAGGAAGTTGTACTGCGACGGGTAGTCCGCCTGCCAGCCGGCGCGAGTGGCGCCTTCCAGCGTGCCGCTGGTGCGCTTGTCGAGCGCTGCAGCGAAGGTCGGGAAGGGCAGTCCCTCCGCCTTGATGCCGAGCGTGTTGGCGATGGAGTTGGTCACCGCGTCCACCCAGCCCTGGTGTCCACCATCCGAGTTGTACGCGAGCGTGAACGTGCCGTCGTACGGGGAGATGGCATCCGCCTCGGCCCAGAGCTTCTTGGCCTCCTCGGGGTTGTAGGCGAGCACCTCGGAGCCGGCCAGATCGTCGGTCCAGCCGTCCACGACCGGCGACGTGAAGTCGGTGGCCGGGGTACGGGTGCCAAGGAAGATCTTGTCGGTGATCTCGTCGCGGTTGATCGACATCGAGATCGCGGCGCGGCGGAGCTTGCCCTCTTCGTCGTTGGCGAAGTGGTCGATGTAGAACGGGATGTTGAAGCCCTGGTAGATCGCGGCGGGCTGGTTGACGTTCCGGTCCGGGAAGTCGGTCTCGAACGAGGCGAACGACGTGTCGGGCACGGCGTCGAGGACGTCGAGGTTTCCGGTGCGCGCGTCGGCGTAGGCCGCGTCGAGCGACGTGTAGAACACGATGTTCAGTCCCGCGTTCTTCACCTCGCGAACACCCTTGTAGTCCTCGTTCTTGACGAGGTTGATGCCCTCGTCGTGGCGCCAGGCGCCTTCACCTTCGAGCTTGTAGGGACCGTTGCCGATCGGGTTCTCACCGAAGGCCTCGATGTCCTCGAACGCGACCGAGGGCAGCGGCATGTAGGCCGTGTACCCGAGACGCAGCGGCCAGTCGGCCTCGGCCTGCTTGAGCTTGACCGTGAAGGTGCTGTCGTCGACGACGGCGAAGCCGGTCGGCTCAGTGCTCCCGTCCTCGGAGACGCCCTCGACGTTGGAGTACCAGTAGGCGCCGGCGGCGTCCTGCGCGGCAGTGGTCCACGTGTCGACGAACGTCTTGGCGGTGATCGCCTCGCCGTTGGTGAAGGTCCAGCCGTCCTTGATCTTGACGGTCCAGGTGATGTTGTCGTCGCTCTCGATCGAGTCGGCGACCTCGTTGACGGGCTCACCGTTGGCGGAGTAGCTGACCAGACCCGCGTAGATCGACGTCAGGATCTTGCCACCACCGACCTCGGTCGTTCCGAAGGTGATGAGCGGAGCCTGCGGCTCGTTACCGTTCGTGGTGATGATCGCGTCGCTGGCACCCGCGCTCGGCGACGTGCCCGGGTCGGTGGAGCTCGGAGAGCAACCGACGAGGGTCAGCGACACCACGGATGCGAGCGCGAGGCCGGCAAGGCCCCAGCGTCGTCTCGACATTTTTCCTCCATGTGCAGTCGAACGTGCCGCAGTCGTGCGTGACTACCGGGCGAGCGCCCGGGCTGCGGTCACGTGGATGAGTCGACCATAAACGTCGTCGTCGTCGCGGACCGCGTCGAACGGCAAACCGTTACAAGGCGGCAACAATCCCCGCCCCTCGGTTGTGCAGATCCCCCATGTTGGGAGCTGCGGGTGATCGGATCTGCACAATTCCGGCGGTCCACGATGGTCACATCGCGGGTGGAGGCTTACGCATCCTGTTCGGCGAGGGGTGGCCCTTGCCTTTCAGAGCTCTCTTCAGATCGCTCCTGTGCCTTACATGTGACGGCAGGATGATACGGTTCCCTTCGTATCGCCGGTTCCGGCGGTCGGGGAAGGAGTTACGGTGAGCAACGACACCGTTCTGATGTACGCGAGCACCGAATCGGCCGACATGCGGCACGTGATCCCTCACGAGGTGCACGACCCGTTCCTCTACATCGAGACGCACGGTGCTCGGTACACCGCGATCAAGTCGTTGGAGGCCGCGCGCATGCGCGAGGTGGAGGGGATGACCGTCTTCCCGCTGGAGGAACTGGGCTACGACGACCTCCGCGCCGCGGGTCAGGATCCCGATACGGCAGAGCTCAACGCCCTCGTCGAGGCGTGCCGACGGACCGGGGTCACGAGCGCTTCGGTGCCCCCGACGTTCCCCCTCGAGGTCGCCGACCATCTGCGTGAGCACGGGATCGAGCTCCGCGTGGACCGTGAGCTGTTCGTCATGCGTCGGAGAGTCAAGACCCCCGAAGAGCTGGCCGGGATCCGGCGGGCCCAGGTGGCCGCCGAAGCCGGCGTCTCCTTCGTGGCGGCATCACTCGATCGCGCCGAGATCGGCAGCGACGGAGGCCTGCTCCTCGATGGTCAGCCGCTCACGTGCGAGTGGCTCAAGGAGGGCATCCGCGCCGCCTATCTCCGCAACGGCTGCGAGGACGCCGGCATGATCGTCGCCCACGGGGCGCAGACCTGCATCGGCCACCACGCCGGCTCGGGTCAGATCTTCGCCGGTGAGCCCGTGACGGTGGACATCTGCCCCCGAGATGTGGTCTCGGGCGGCAACTCCGACATGACCCGGACGTTCGTCAAAGGCGAGATCAACGAGGAGCTCGCCTTCTACTACCGCATCGTGAAGGAGTCGTTCGACGCGACGCTCGCGGCCATCCGTCCGGGTCTTCCGGTCGCCGAGCTCCACCGCATCTCGTGCGAGCCGATCGAGCGGGCGGGGCAGCCCACGCAACTCTCCAAGAAGCCGGGCGAAGTGCTCGATGAGGGCTACTTCCACAGCCTGGGGCACGGTATCGGCCTCGAAGTCCACGAAGCGCCGAGCCTCAACCAGAACGATGCCGTGCTCGTGGTGGGCGACGTCATCGCGATCGAGCCGGGTTGCTACCGCCAGGGCTTCGGCGGCGTGCGGCTGGAGGACATCGTGCGGGTCACCGAGGACGGCTATGAGCTGATCACGGACTATCCGTACGAACTCACTCCGGTCTCCCTCCCTCGGGGCGCGTGATGCCGACCGGTGGCGCCGGTCGGGACGCCCGTATCCAGGCACGCGCGGCCGAGATCGTCGCCGAGTGGCAGGCCCTGTGCCGCATCCCGACGGTGGCGGGCGACCTTGCCGCGATCGGAGAGGCGGCC
Source organism: Microbacterium sp. (assembly GCF_047607225.1). Classification (GTDB taxonomy): domain Bacteria; phylum Actinomycetota; class Actinomycetes; order Actinomycetales; family Microbacteriaceae; genus Microbacterium. The sequence continues at coordinate 66,174 of NZ_JASGDO010000061.1, forward strand.
GACTGGCTGGAGAAGCGGCTGAGGCCGCTCATGGACCGAGTGGATCGCTATGAGATCCCCGGCTACGGCCCCGTCGTCGTGGGGTTCCGTGCCGGCGGCAGCGAGCGCACGCTGCTGCTCTACAACCACTACGACGTCCAGCCCGCGGGCGATCCGGAACGCTGGACCTCGGGGCCGTTCGAGGCGGAGATCCGAGACGGAGCGATGTACGCCCGCGGTGCCTGCGACGACAAGGCCGACGCGGCCGGGCGGCTGATCTCGCTCGAGTTGTGGATCGAGGAGAACGACGGCGAGCTGCCGTACTCCGTCATCTACCTCGCCGATCCGTGCGAAGAGATCGGGAGCCCGGGGCTGGCCGACGTCCTGGCCGCCCACGCGACGGACCTTCGATCCGACGCCTGCCTCTGGGAGAGCTACCTGCGGGAGGAGAGCGGGCGTCCCGCGATCGGATTCGGCTGCCGCGGTGCCCTCGAGATCGAGCTGCGCCTGGACCTCTTGGCGGCGCACCAGCATCCGTCGTACGCGTCCGTTCTCCGCTCGGCTCCGCTGGAGATGATGGCCGCCATCGCATCGCTGCAGACGCCCGACCAGCGGATCGCCGTCGAGGGCTTCGCCGACGGGGCGCTCCGGCCGGACGCCGAAGCGCGGCACCGGACCCAGGACATCGCGGTGCCGGGCGACTCGATCGCTCGACCCGGTATCGATCCGCATCCGCGCGTGGCGGAGGACGAGCTGCGCACCCGATTCATCTACGAGCCGTCGATGAGCCTCTCCGGCTTCGATCTCGACGACGCCGTCCGCCAGAGCATTCCGGCCTCCTGCACCGCGCGCGTGCGGTTCAGCCTCGTCCCCGGCATGGAGCCGCGTACCGCTCTCGCCGCCGTCACCCGCCACCTGCAGGCGCGGGTTCCGGAGATGCAGGTGTCGCTGATCCGCGAGATGGAGCCCGCCTACTCGCCCGTGGACTCCGCCTTCGGCGTCGCGGTCCAGCGCGCCGCGCGGCGCGCTTTCGGCGATGAGCCGGTCGTCTACGACGTGATGACCGGAGCGGGACCGGGTGCCATCTTCCTCGATCATCTCGGCGCACCGATCATCTCCCCCACGGGGACGCTCCGCCCCGAAGGCAACATGCACGGGTATGACGAGCACGGCTATGTGGAGGACTACCTCCAGCACGTGCAGTTCACCCTCGACGTGCTGCGCGAACTCGACGCGGCCGGCTTCGCTGACGGGGACCCGCAGCCATGAGTGAAACCGCGAACCCCCGCCCCGGCGAGGGAGCACCCGACGAGGCTCCGGGCCTCCGCCAGATCCTCGAGCCGGACCGCGAGCCTCTCGACCTCGATGACGTCGACCGACAGCTCCTGCAGCACCTGCACGAGGACGCGCGGCAGCCGATCCGCACCCTCGCGGCCGAGGTGGGGATGTCCGCCCCTGCGGTCGCGGAACGGATCGCGCGGCTCGAGCGCGGCCATGTGATCCGGCGTCGGACGATCGAGCTCGACTGGGCGGCGCTCGGTTATCCGCTGCTCGTGGTCATGCCGATCAAGCTGACGGCGTCGGCCGACGCTCTCGACGTCATCACCGAGCTGCGGAAGATCCCGTCGCTCACCGAGGTGCTCGTCCTCGCGTCGCGCTACGACCTCATGGCCCGCTTCCGCGTGCGCGATCACGCGGACCTGCAGCGCCTCCTGATCGAGCACGTCTGGACCATCCCGGGGATCGAGGACTCCGAGGCGATGATCTCGATCGGACGCCTGGCCGACCAGAGCCCGCTCCGGCACGTCCTCGCGCTCGACGATGCGTCGCCGACCTCCCCCACCCCGACCCGAAGGCGACGTTCCTGATGCGCATCGACGACTCCTGGCGAACCCTCGCCTCCCCCGACTTCTCCCTCTTCGCCGACATCGACGAGAGCCGCAAGATCATGATGATGGGCGCGGATCCGTTCGCACCGGATCCCTGCATCCCCTCGCACGTGATCGAGGCCACCAAGCGCGCGCTCGACGAGGGCAAGACCCACTACTCCCTCGCGAACGGATACGCCGAGCCCCGGCTGCGCGACGCGCTGGTGGCCAAGCTGCGCGACTTCAACGGCATGGAGGTGGACCCGGACACCGAGCTCATGGTCTGTCCGAGCTCGGCCTTCGGGCTGTACCTCGCGATCCGCATCTGCGTCCGCCCCAACCAGGGCGACGAAGTGCTGACGACCGGCCCCGGCTTCAGCGAGAACTTCAACGATGTCCACCAGATCGGTGCCGTGAACGTCGAGGTGCCGACCTCCCCCGACGATGACTTCGAACTGGACATCGACGAGGTGCGCGCCCGGATCACGGACCGCACGCGCTGCATCGTCATCACGAACCCCAACAACCCGACCGGCACGGTGTACCGCCGGGAGACCCTCGAGGCTCTCGCCGCCCTGGCCGAGGAGTTCGATCTGGGCGTCGTGGTCGATCAGGACTTCGAGCGCCAGGTCTACGACGACCGCGAGTACGTCACCTTCGCGACGCTCCCCGGGATGCGGGAACGGACGATCACCGTGTTCGGAACCTCGAAGGACCTGGGCCTCACCGGGTTCCGAGTGGGATACGTCGTCGCCCCCGCCGAGATCATGCCGATCCTCAAGACCGCGACGTTCAACTATGTCGGACCCACCAACACCTTCGCGCAGTACGGCGTCGCTGCCGCGTACGAGGACCCCGCCTACACCGACGAGTGGTTCGCCCGCTACGACGCCCGCCGCCGCCACGTGTTCGACGCCCTGCAGGGTATTCACGGCGTGATCTGCCGCATGCCCCAGGGCGGTTTCTATCACTGGGTCGACGTCCGCGCCCTCGGCACCTCCGTCGAGGTCGTCCGCCATCTCGTGACGACCCAGGCTCTCGGCGTCTCTCCCGGCAGTTGGTTCGCCCAGGCCGGGGAGGGCTACATTCGAGTGATGTACGGCACCAACGGTGACGACGCCGTCTTCGAGGAAGGCGTGCGACGGCTCGCGGAAGGCCTCCGAGAGCTGGCCGCGCAGCGGGGCATCGCCGGATAGGACGATGCGGGAGGGACGACTGGCGCATGAGCGAGAGCACCGTCCGCGTACCCTCAGCCCGACTGTGGTGGGAGATCGCGCTCGTTCTCGCACTGTCGGTCGGACGCTCCGCGCTCTACTCCGTCCTCTCGCTGGTGCAGGCGCTGACGCGGGAGCAGTCGCTCGGTGAGCAGTCGACATCGCTGAACCCGGGCGCCAATGCTCAGGACTTCTGGGACGTGCTGTACCAGTTCCTCGGGCAGCTCTTCGCGCTCGCTCCGATCGCGCTGGCGGTCTACTTCCTGTGGGAGCCGGGACGCTCCGCGTTCCGGCGCATCGGTCTCGACTTCCGGCGCTTCGGCCGCAACCTCGGCGGCGGAGTGCTCCTGGTCGCCGTCATCGGTATCCCCGGCCTCGGGCTTTACGCCGCCGGGCGCGCGATGGGGATCACTATGCAGGTGGACGCGTCCCCGCTCGACCCGTCGTGGTGGACGATCCCCCTGCTCCTGCTCGCTGCGGTCCGCGCCGGTCTCACGGAGGAGATCGTCTTCATCGGTTACCTGTTCGACCGCCTCCGCCGGCTCGGCTGGAACACCTGGACGATCATCCTGTCCACGGCTGCCCTGCGGGGCGCGTACCACGCGTACCAGGGGTTCGGCGCGATCGTCGGCAACATCGCGATGGGCATCGTCTTCGGATGGGTCTATCAGCGGCGGGGTCGCGTCATGCCCCTCGTCATCGCGCACACGCTCATCGACGTGATCGCCTTCATCGGCTACCCCGTGGCGGCCGCCTGGTGGCCCGGACTCTTCTGACCCGAGTCCGGACCACTCCGCTCAGGCGAAGGCCTCGATCGGCGGGCAGGCGCAGACGAGGTTGCGGTCGCCGTAGGCGTTGTCGATACGGCGTACCGGCGGCCAGTACTTCGTCCGGATCAGGCTCCGGAACGGATACACCGCCTCCTCCCGGCTGTACGCGTGGCGCCACTCCCCGGCGATGACCGATTCGGCCGTGTGGGGCGCGCCGACGAGCGGATTGTCGTCGGCCGGCCACTCGCCCGCCTGGACGCGGCGAGCCTCGGCATGGATGGCGATCATCGCCTCCACGAACCGGTCGAGCTCCCCGAGGTCTTCGGACTCGGTCGGCTCCACCATGAGGGTCCCCGCCACCGGGAACGACATCGTCGGGGCGTGGAATCCGTAGTCGATGAGGCGTTTGGCCACGTCGTCGACGGTGATCCCGGTCTCCTCCTTGAGGGGGCGGAGATCGAGGATGCACTCGTGCGCGACGAGGTCGCCGTCACCTGCGTACAACACGGGATAGTGGTTCTTCAGCCGGTGGGCGACGTAGTTGGCCGCCAAGACCGCCGCCCCGGTCGCCTCACGCAGCCCGGCCGTCCCCATCATGCGCACGTAGGCCCAGGAGATCGGGAGGATCGACGCAGAGCCGTACGGCGCCGCGGAGATCGGCCCGCCGTCGAAGACGAAGCCGCCCGCGTGCTCGGCGCGCTGCGCCAGCGGGTGCGAGGGCAGATAGGGGGCGAGGTGCGCCTTCGCCGCAACGGGGCCGACGCCCGGTCCGCCGCCACCGTGCGGGATCGCGAACGTCTTGTGGAGGTTGAGGTGGGAGACGTCGCCGCCCAGATCGCCGAAGCGCGCGAAGCCCAACAGCGCGTTGAGGTTCGCCCCATCGACGTAGACCTGACCGCCCGCCGCGTGCACGGCGGAGGTGATCTCCACGACGTCCTGCTCGTATACGCCGTGCGTGGACGGATACGTGATCATGAGCGCGGCGAGCGTCTCGGCATGCGCCGCGATCTTCTCGCGGAGGTCGGCGAGGTCGACGTTGCCCGCCTCGTCGCACGCCACGACGACCACGCGCATCCCCGCCAGAACCGCGGAGGCGGCGTTCGTCCCGTGGGCGGACGAGGGGATCAAACACACCGTGCGTTCCGTGTCGCCGTTCGCGTGGTGATAGCCGCGGATCGCCAGGAGCCCTGCCAACTCGCCCTGCGAGCCGGCATTGGGCTGCAGGGACACCGCGTCGTAGCCGGTCACTTCCGCCAGCCACGCCTCGAGCTGCTCGATCATCACGAGATACCCCGCAACGTCGTCGGCCGGGGCGAACGGATGCACCCGCGCGAACTCGGGCCAGGACACGGCGGCCATCTCGGTGGCGGCGTTCAGCTTCATCGTGCACGAGCCGAGCGGGATCATTCCGCGATCCAGCGCGTAGTCGCGATCCGCGAGCTGGGCGAGGTAACGCATCATGGCCGTCTCGGACCGGTGGACGTGGAAGACGGGATGGGTCAGGTACTCGTCTTCACGCACCAGCCCCGCAGGGATGTGGGAGGCCGCGCCCGAGCCGGCGACGAACGCGAAGGCGCGCTGCGACGGACCGCCGAACACCTGCGCGATCGCATGGAGGTCGGAGACGGTCGTGGTCTCGTCGAGCGAGATGCCGACCGAGTCGCTGTCGCGGAACCACAGCTGGAAGCCGCGTTCGCGCGCCGCGTCCAGTACCTCTGCCGCACGACCGGGAACCCGTACGACGAGGGTGTCGAAGTAGTGCTCGTGGAGCACCTCGTTCCCCGCCTCGACGAGCCACTCCCGGAGCAGCCCGGCATCGGTGGCGATCTTCGCCGCGATCGCACGCAGCCCGTCGGGACCGTGGTACACCGCGTACATCGAGGCCATCACCGCCAGGAGCACCTGTGCCGTGCAGATGTTGCTGGTGGCCTTCTCCCGTCGGATGTGCTGCTCCCGCGTCTGCAGCGACAAGCGATAGGCGGGGTGGCCCGCCGCATCCTGGGACACGCCGACCAGACGGCCGGGGAGCTGTCGCTCGAGCCCCGACCGCACGGCCATGTACCCCGCGTGGGGGCCGCCGAAGCCCATCGGCACGCCGAACCGCTGCGTCGTCCCGACCGCGATGTCCGCCCCGAGCGAGCCCGGCGATCGCAGCAGAGTCAGGGCGAGGAGATCCGCGGCGACGACCGCCAGCGCGCCGTTCGCCTGGGCGGCGGCGATGACCTCCGAGGGATCCCACACCCGTCCGCTCGCGCCCGGGTACTGCACGAACACTCCGAAGACGTCCAGGTCTTCGGGGAGCTCGCCCGCTTCGAAAGCCGCCTCGCGGATCTCGATGCCGAGGGCGGCAGCGCGGTGGGCGATCAGCGCTTTGGTCTGCGGAAGGGCGTCGGCGTCGACGAGGAAGGTGGACGAACGGCTGCGCGAGGCGCGCCGCGCCACGAGCATGCCCTCCACGACCGCCGTGGCCTCGTCGAGCATCGACGCGTTCGCGGTCTGCAGCCCGGTCAGATCGGTGACCATCGTCTGGAAGTTGATGAGCGCCTCGAGGCGGCCCTGCGAGATCTCCGGCTGGTAGGGCGTGTAGGCCGTGTACCACGACGGGTTCTCCAGGACGTTCCGAGAGATCACCGACGGGGTGACCGTGTCGTAGTAGCCCAGCCCGATCATCGACCGCGCCGGGCGGTTCAGTGCCGCGAGGTCGCGCAGCTCCGCCAGGGTCTCCGCCTCGCTCGCAGCCGCCGGGATGACCGACTCCGCCGCCGGCTCGACGCGGATCGACGAGGGCACCGCACGGTGGACCAGAGCATCGACCGACTCGTATCCGAGCGCGGCGAGCATCTGGCCCTGCGCGTCGGGCCCCGTACCGATGTGACGACGGACGAAGGGGACGCTCACTCCTCGCCACCTGTGAGGGCGACGTAGGCCTCTCGGTCGAGCAGTCCGTCCAGAGCGGACGTGTCGGCGACCTTGACCTTGATGAGCCAGGCGCCGAAGGCGTCGCCGTTGACGAGGGACGGATCATCGGAGACGGCGTCATTGATCTCGACGATCTCGCCGCTCAACGGGGCGTAGAGCTCACCGACCGACTTCGTCGACTCGATCTCGCCGCACACGTCGCCGGCCGTCACGGTCGCGCCGACCGCCGGGAGGTCGACGTAGACGACGTCACCGAGCTTGTCGGCCGCGTAGTCGGTGATCCCCACCGTGGCCACGTCGCCGTCGAGGGCGATCCACTCGTGTTCCTGGGTGTAGGCGAGAGCGTGCAGGTCGGTCATGTGGTCCTCCGGTAGAACGGCAGTGCGGTGACGGTGGCGGGGATACGGGTGCCTCGGACATCGAGGAACAGTTCGGTTCCGAGCGCGCTGGCGCGCGGGGCGACGAAGGCCATCGCGATGGGGTGCCCCAGCGTCGGGCTGAGTGCACCGCTGGTGACCTCGCCGACGGGGGCGCCCTCGGCGTCCAGGACGGCGTAGCCGGCGCGACCCGCGCGGCGCCCCTCCGCGACGAGTCCGACGAGGATCGGGGCGTCGCCCGCGACGACGGCGGCGAGAGATTGCTTGCCGACGAAGTCGTCTTTGTCGGCGGCCACCACCCGGCCCAGCCCGGCTTGCGCCGGAAGGATGTCGGCCGAGAGCTCGTGGCCGTGCAGCGGCATGCCCGCCTCCAGTCGCAGCGTGTCGCGCGAGGCGAGCCCCGCGGGGACGAGACCGCGGGACTCGCCCGCGCGGAGAAGGGCGTCCCACAGGTCGCCGGCCCGCTCATTGGTCACGAGGAGCTCGAACCCGTCCTCGCCCGTATAGCCCGTCCGGGCGACGAAGAGCTCCTCGCCCGCGAACGTGCCGTTCCGCCACGCGTAGAAGCCCAGCTCATCCAGTCCCGGGATCTCGACGGAATCGGTCGCGGCGAGGATCTCCGCGGCTCGCGGCCCCTGGACCGCGATGAGGGAGACCTCCGCGGAGATGTCCCGGACTGCGACGTCGAAGCCTCTCGCACGCTCGGCGAACGCCGCGGCAACGACCGCGTGGTTGCCGGCGTTGGAGATCACGAGGTACGAGTCCTCGCCCTGCCGGTAGACGATCACGTCGTCGACGACGCCGCCCGCCTCGTTGAGCAGCAGGGAGTACTTCGCCTTGCCTTCTCGCAAGGCCGACAGCCGTCCCGCGAGCGCGTAGTCCAGAAACGCGCCTGAATCGGGTCCGTCGATACGGAACTCGGCCATGTGGGAGATGTCGAACAGGCCCGCTGCCGTGCGGACGGCGTGGTGCTCAGCGAGGTCGGACGTGTAGCGCACGGGCATCGACCAGCCGCCGAAGTCGGTGAACGAGGCGCCGAGAGCGCGGTGCCTGTCGGCGAGCGGAGTCTCGGCGAGCGCGGTGGCGGGCACCGGATCGCCGGTGGGCAGAGCTGGGTCGGTCATGAGTTCTCCCGGGTCGGACGGGCAGACGCCGAGAACCGGCGCCCGTGAACTCCCCCTCTGTCATTGGCCTGAGAGTTTCGCCCCTCGCGCACGGCGGGCGGGCTTTCACCTTCGGCACGATCCGTGAACGGATCGTTTTCCAGAGCGGCCGGACGCGAGCGGTACGCGGACCTGAGAGATTGGCGGGGAGGCTTGCTCCTTCGGTGCCCGGACCCTCGGGCCCGGAGCTCTCCCGCACACGTCATGCGGCCTGTCTTCAGTTGCAGGCCCAGCATAGCGTGGGCTAGCTCGTGCACCGCCCCGACGCGACGGTGGGGCTCGAGGCGTCGAGGCCGTCGAGCGCCGGCCGCACCTCGGCGCTGGTCATGGCGTAGCCGCGACGGTCACCGTCGACGCCGCGTGCGAAGACGACTCCGATCACCTCGCCGTCGGGGTCCAGGAGCGGACCGCCGGAGTTCCCGGGACGCACCTCCGCCTCCAAGGCGTAGATGTCGCGCAGTGCGACGGACTGGTCATAGATGTCGGGAACGGGCACCGGTCCGACGCTGAGCACGGCGGCCGCCCCGCTCGTGAACGGGCCACCGAGGGGATACCCCTGCACCGCGGCGCGAGTGCCGGGTTCGGCCGGTGCGGCCAACTCCAGTGGCGCGGTGGGCAGTCCGCGCACCGCGATCACGGCGAGGTCGTCGACGGGGTCGAGGTACACGAGCCGCCCCTCCGCGGCGATGCCACCGGGAAGCTCCACGATCGGTGCGTCGACGCCGGCGACGACGTGCGCGTTGGTGACGACGAGACCGGAGGCCGCGACGAAGCCGGAGCCGGTCATCGTCCGGCCGCAGCTGTAGGCGGTACCGCTGATCCGCGCCACCGACTGCGCCGCGCGTTGCAGCTGCGGGTCATCGAGAGCGATGGGCGGTCCCGTCACCGGCGCCGTCACGCCGATGACCTCGGCCAGACGCGGCACGGTGTCGTCGATGACGAGCGAGCGCAACTGCGCCATGACGTCCGCGACGGGCGCCGGGGTCGCATCGTCGATGACGGTGAGCACCCGGGACGAGGCGACCGCCGCGGACACGACGGGAATCCCGGCGGTCTTCAGTCCTGCGGCGAGCGTCACGACGACGAGGGTCGTGGCGAGAATGCTGACGACTCCGCCGAAGAACCGCTCCACGGCACGCAGGCGCGTGCGGTCCGTTCCGCGGCGGAGGGCGGCGCCGATCCCCGCCCCGACCGCGACCGCCACCAGCACGATGGCGACGGCGAGCGCGCCCAGCGCGACGCTGCGCCAGAGCCCCGTCGGCACCACCGTCGAGACAGCGGGTGTGGCCAACGGCACGAGCCAGAGGGCGGCCAGAGCCCCGCCCACCATGCCGATGATGACTCCGAGACTGGCGAAGAAGCCGCGCGCGAAACCGGAGACGAGGGCCACGGCCAAGACGATCAGCACCACGATGTCGACGACGAGCATGCCGATCCCCTTTCCGCTGCGGGCATCCACCGTAACGAGGGGCGGCTCGGATTTGCCTGAGCACCGGGTACGCGCACCGCGGGCACGGGCCTGCACGGGGCACCGGCTCCTCATGGCCGGCCGACAAGATATCCCCGGCCCGGCGGATTTGCCCTTCGAGTCACAGAGACCCTAAGATCGACGAGGAACTTAGAGTCACCATGACACAAACATCCTCCTCCCCCATCGACGGCACGGAGATCCGCGTAGCGGTCTCCACCGTCATCTTCAGCTTGCGCCACGACCGCGACGCCGAGATCCCGCGGGTGATCGTTCCCCTCGTCCGGCGCACACGCGACCCGCACGCGGGCCAGTGGGCGCTTCCCGGCGGGTGGCTGGGTGCGGCGGAGAACCTCGAGGCCGCCGCGTCGCGCACCCTCGCCGAGACCACGACGCTCGCCCCGAGCTACCTCGAGCAGCTGTACGCGTTCGGCGACGTCGACCGCTCGCCCAGTCGCGTCGTCTCGATCGTCTACTGGGCCTTGGTGCGCGAGGACGACTCCCGCAACTCCGAGCTCCACAACGTCGCATGGTTCGACGTCGACACGTTGCCCGACCTCGCCTTCGACCACGCGCAGATCCTCGAGTACGCGCTGTGGCGCTTGCGCAACAAGGTCGGCTACAGCCGGATCGCGCACGGCCTGCTCGCCGAGACCTTCACCCTCGCCGACCTCCGCGAGGTCTACGAGGCCATCTTCGGCCGCCGACTCGACCCGGCGAACTTCCGCCGACAGGTCGAGAACTCGGCCACGCTCATCCCGACCGACCACTTCCGCACCGGAAGCCACCGCCCCGCACGTCTCTACCGCTACAACCATGCCGTCGAACTCGCCGACCGCGGGCCTCTCCCGGGGCCGGCGGCCGACCACTGACCACCCGCAGACGCACCGCGCGCCCTCACTCGAAGGAACCCCATGGCCGCCACCGCCCTGACCCTCCAGCCCCGACCGCTCGACCCGAGCGTCGACCACGAGATCCAGGCGATCGTGGCCGGAGAGGTCGTGGCCGAGACCTGCAACACCGACCTGGCGGCCGCTCCCTGGACCTTCGACACCCGTCCCGGGTACGGTCCGGGATCGTCGATGGGCGATGTCATCCCCACCGGCGCACCGCGCCAGGGCGCGCTCCCCGAGGAGTACCGCACGGCCGACGAAGCCGAACTCGCCGACCGCATCCGACACGCGAAGGCGACCTTGGGTGACCGCGTCGTGGTGCTCGGCCACTTCTACCAGCGCGAAGAGGTCGTGGTGCACGCCGACTACGTCGGTGACTCGTTCCAGCTCGCCCGCGCCGCCACGGAGCGCCCCGAGGCCGAGGCCATCGTGTTCTGCGGCGTGCACTTCATGGCGGAGACGGCCGATCTCCTCTCCGGTGCGGACCAGGCGGTGATCCTGCCGAACCTCGCCGCCGGGTGCTCGATGGCCGACATGGCCGACATCGATCAGGTCGAGGAGTGCTGGGAGCAGCTGGCCGACGTGCTCGGCGACCTCGACACCCCCGACGAGGACGGCCTCCTGCCCGTCATCCCCGTGACCTACATGAACTCCTCCGCCGCCATCAAGGGATTCGTGGGCCGCCATGGCGGGATCGTGTGCACGTCGTCCAACGCCCGCACGGTGCTGGAGTGGGCGTTCGCCCGCGGGAGGCGCGTGCTGTTCTTCCCCGACCAGCACCTCGGACGCAACACCGCCAAGGCGATGGGCGTACCGCTGGAGGCGATGCCGATGTGGAACCCACGGCGCCCCTTGGGCGGCTCCACCGAGTCGGAGCTCGAGGACTCGCGCGTGATCCTGTGGCACGGCTTCTGCTCCGTCCACCGTCGCTTCACGGTGGACCAGATCACCCAGGCGCGCCAGGAGCACTCCGGAGTTCGCGTCATCGTGCACCCGGAATGCCAGATGGAGGTCGTCGACGCCGCCGACGAGGCCGGCTCCACCGACTACATCCGAAAGGCGATCGCCGCCGCGACCGAGCCCACCACCTTCGCCGTCGGAACCGAGATCAACCTCGTCCAGCGCCTGGCCGCGCAGTACCCGCAGCACGAGATCTTCTGTCTCGACCCGGTCGTGTGCCCGTGCTCGACGATGTACCGCATCCATCCCGGCTACCTCGCCTGGGTCCTGGAAGGGCTCGTCGCCGGTGAGGTGCGCAATCGCATCACGGTTCCGGGCGACGTGGCCGCCCCCGCCCGCGTGGCCCTGGAACGCATGCTGGCGGCCCAGCCGTGACCCACTCCCTCCCCGCGCAGTCGCGTGCGGCCGGGACCGCACACGTCGTCATCGCCGGATCCGGCATCGCGGGGCTCACCGCAGCGCTCCACGCCGCCGACGCGGGCTGCCGCGTGACGCTCGTGACCAAGAACGCTCTGGAGGAGGCCAACACCCGGTACGCACAGGGCGGTATCGCCGCAGTGATGTTCGAGGACGACCGCGTGGAGGCACACGCGCAGGACACTCTCGTCGCGGGCGCGGGGCTGTGCGATCCCGAGGCGGTCGCGGTGTTGACATCCGAGGGCCCGGGTCGCGTGCGCGAGCTGATCGCGCGCGGGGTCGCCTTCGACCGGTCGCCGGAGGGAGCCCTGCGTCGGGGCCTCGAAGCAGCGCACTCCGCGCCTCGCGTGCTCCATGCGGGAGGTGATGCGACCGGCGCCGTCATCGAGGCCGCCCTCGTGGCACGCGTGCGCCAGAGCGACGTCGCGATCCTCGAGCACGCGCTCGTCGTGGATGCCGTCGTGGAGGGAGGTCGTGTCACCGGCGTCACCGTGCTGCAGGAAGGCTCCGACCGAGACGACACGCCGCGCACGATCGGCTGCGACGCGCTCGTGCTCGCCACCGGTGGCGCGGGGGAGTTGTACGCCCATACGACGAACCCGCGCATCGCCACCGGCGACGGCATCGCTATCGCCCGGCGCGCCGGAGCACGAGTGCGCGACCTCGAGTTCGTCCAGTTCCACCCGACGGTGCTTCCCGCCGGCGCCACGGATGTCGGCGTCGCCGAGGCCTTCCTCGTCTCCGAAGCCGTTCGCGGGGAGGGCGCCGTGCTCCGCGATCGCGAAGGTCGACGCTTCATGCCGGACGTCCATCCCGATGCGGAGCTCGCCCCGCGCGATGTCGTCGCCCGCGCCATCGCCGCCCAGATGCGACGACAGGACGGCGCCCCCGTGCTGTTGGACGCCACCGGGCTCCGTGCCGACGACGAGGCCACGGCCCGATTCCTGGCCGATCGCTTCCCGACGATCGACGCCGCAGTGCGCGCACGCGGTCTCGACTGGTCGCGCACACCGATCCCCGTCACTCCTGCCGCGCACTACGTGATGGGCGGAGTCGAGACCGATCTCTGGGGACGCACCGGCGTCCCGGGCCTGTACGCGGTGGGCGAGGTCGCCCGCACCGGCGTCCACGGCGCCAACCGGCTCGCCTCGAACTCGTTGTTGGAGGGAGCCGTGTTCGGTGCCCGCGCGGGAGATCGCCTCGCGGACGATGCGCTCGTCGCGCGCTCCGGCGGCCTGTGGCCCGTCGACTCCCCGACGCCGTCCCGCGCCGGGGTGCCGTCGGCCGCCCGGCTCGGCGTCGACGCGGACGGCTTCACGCGGCGCGGCCTGCAGGAACTCATGTGGACCCACGTCGGCCTCGTCCGAGACGACACCGGACTGCGGCACGCCGCGGCCGTCATCGATCGTTGGGAGCGAGCGCTCCCCGCGCCGCAGGCCTTCCGCGAACACGAAGACGCCAACCTCCTGCTCGTGGCGCGCGAGATCGTCACGGCGGCGCGTGCCCGAACCCGGTCGGTCGGCGCGCACTTCCGCAGCGACGACACCGAGCCGTCGCCTCACGCGATGCCCGCCCCTCGACGCGACCGCGAGCCGCTCTCCGGAAAGGTGACCGTCTGATGCTGACCCCCGCCCACATCGACCGCGTCGTCGTCGCCGCGCTGGAGGAAGACGCCCCCTGGGGAGACCTCACCGGTGAGTACCTGCTTCCGCCCGACGCGCGCGCGACGGCCGACCTCGTCGCGCGAGAAGACGGCGTGTTCTGCGGCGGCGACGTCTTCGCCGCCGCCTTCCGGCTCACCGACCCGCGGATCGAGATCGAGGTGTCGATCCCCGATGGCTCCCCAATGGCGCCCGGGCAGGTCCTGGCGACCGTCTCGGGCCACGCCCGGAGTGTGCTGACGGCGGAGCGGGTCGGCCTGAACTTCGCGCAACGGATGAGTGGCATCGCGACGCTCACCTCGCGCTACGTCGCCGAGGTCGCCCACACCGGCGCGCGGATCGCGGACACCCGCAAGACCACACCCGGACTGCGCGCCCTGGAGCGACATGCCGTGCGGTGCGGGGGCGGCCACAATCACCGGTTCTCGCTCTCCGACGCCGTCATGGCCAAAGACAACCATCTCGCGGTCCTCAGCGCCCTCGCTCCCACGACGACACCCGGCGCCGCCGTCACGCAAGCGCTGCAAGCGGCCATCGCGCGTCTCCCCCACACGACGCACGTCGAGGTGGAGGTCGACCGCCTGGACCAGATCGACGCGGTCCTGGCAGCCGGCGTCGGCACGATCATGCTCGACAACTTCACCCTCGACGAGCTCCGCGCGGGAGTCGAGCGCATCGGGGGACGAGTGACCGTGGAGGCGTCGGGCGGGGTGTCGCTGGAGACCGTCCGCGCCATCGCCGAGACCGGCGTGGATGTCATCTCGGTCGGTGCGCTCACCCATTCCGCACCGGCGGTGGATCTGGGGCTCGACGTGCGAGTGGAGATCGCGGGGATCTGAGCATGCTCTATCTCGATCACGCCGCCACGACCCCCGTGCGGGCCGAGGTACGCGAGGCGATGCTGCCGTTCCTCGGCGAGCGGTTCGGCAATCCGTCCAGCCACCACACCGTCGGTGAGGCTGCCGCCGATGCCCTCTCCGACGCACGTCGCCGCGTCGCGTCGATACTGGGAATGCGCGCCGGTGACATCGTCTTCACCTCGGGAGGCACCGAAGCGAACAACCTCGCGATCAAGGGACTCGCTCTGGGTGCCGCTGCCGCCCGCGCCGAGCGGGACTCCCCCGCCGACGGACGGGGGCGCACCGTGCTTCGGCCGGTGCACATCGTCACGACCCAGATCGAGCACGAGTCGGTCCTCGCGTCCTGCGAGTACCTGGAGCGGTTTCACGGCTTCACCGTGACGCGCCTCCCGGTGTCCTCGACCGGTCGGGTCGACCCCGACGACCTCGCCGCGGCGCTCGGCCCGGAAACGGCGCTCGTGACGCTCGGATATGCCAACAACGAGATCGGCACGATTCAGGACGTCGCCCGCATCGCCGCCGTGTGCGCCGCTGCGCGCACACCGCTCCACCTCGACGCGGTGCAGGCCGCCGGCTGGCTGCCCCTTCGGGCGACGGGGGCCGACGCCCTCTCCATCGCCGGACACAAGATCGGCGCGGCCCCCGGCAGCGGTGTGCTCGCCGTGCGCGGCCGTCTGCCGCTGGAACCGCTGCTCCACGGCGGGGGCCAGGAGCGCGACCGCCGCAGCGGAACCGAGAACGTCGCGGCGGCGGTGGGCTTCGCCGTCGCGCTGGAGCTCGCGGAGGCGGAACGCGAGGAGGGGGCGGCGCGCGCCGCCCGCCGCCGCGAC
>NZ_JASGDO010000062.1:0-31845 GCF_047607225.1 Microbacterium sp.
CCCCGGCCACCGCCCCCGGCCCCGGCCCCCGCCCCGGCCAAACGACCCACGGCGCCCCCGCCGTCACCTAGGTTGATGCCATGACCGGATCCTCCCCGGCGCGCGAGCGCCTGGTCGTCGCGATCGCGGCGCTGGCGTCGACGGTGGCTTTCCTCGACGGCACGATCGTCAATGTCGCCCTCCCCGCGATCGAGCGTGACCTCGGCGGCGGACTCACGGTGCAGCAGTGGACGGTCGACGCCTACCTCCTCACCCTCGGCTCGCTCATCCTGGTGGCCGGCTCCGTCAGCGACGCATATGGACGCGTGCTCGTGCTCCGCATCGGCCTCATCGGGTTCGGCATCGCCTCACTCGGGGTCGGACTCGCCCCCGACCCGCTCGTCCTGATCATCGCCCGGGCCCTGCAGGGCGCCGCGGGGGCGTTCCTCGTCCCGAGCTCGCTCGCGCTCATCACCTCGCAGATCCCGCACGAGCGCCAGGCGCGGGCGATCGGACTGTGGACGGCGCTCACCACCAGCGCGATGCTCGCGGGACCGGTCCTCGGCGGCGTCTTCGTCGACTACCTGTCGTGGCGGTGGGCGTTCCTCATCAACGTGCTCCCGATCGCGATCACGCTGTGGCTCCTCGCCCGCTTCGACAGCCGCGACCACCGTCAACCCGACGCCGGCGTGGACATCCTCGCCGCGGTTCTGTGCGCGGCGGGCTTGGGCGGCGTGGTGTTCGCGCTGGTCGAACAGCCCACCCTCGGCTGGCAGCACCCGGGCGTCTGGGCCAGCCTCCTGATCGGACTCGCACTGCTCGTCGTCTTCATCCTCCGTCAGCGCACGGCCCGCCACCCGATCCTGCCCCTGTCCCTCTTGCGCATCCGGACGTTCTGGACGGGCAACCTCGCGACGCTGTTCGTCTACGCCGCCCTGACGCTGAACGGTTTCGTGGTCGGCGTCTACCTGCAACAGGGCGCGGGACTCTCTGCGACTCTCGCCGGTCTCGCGAGTCTCCCGACGACGGTGCTCCTCATCGCGATGAGTCCGTCGATGGGGGCGCTGTCGGCGCGGTGGGGCGCCCGCGGGTTCATGACGGTGGGGCCTCTCGTCATGGCCGGCGGCGCGCTCCTCCTCCTCGCCGTCGCCGACCCGTTCGATTACTGGTGGCAGGTGCTTCCCGGAATGGTGGTCCTGGGGGTGGGCCTCGGCATCACCGTGTCGCCCCTCACGGCGGCGATCCTCGGCTCGGTCGCCACGGAGCGCTCCGGCATCGCGTCCGCGGTCAACAACGCCGTCGCCCGCATCGCGGGGTTGCTGTCGGTGGCCCTCGTCGGCACGATCGTGGGCGGAGCGCTCGACCTCGACGGGTTCCATCGCGCCGCGATCGCGACGGCCGTGCTGCTCGTCGCCGGGGCCGTCGTCTCCTTCGCCGGGGTCCGCGACTTACCGCAGGCCCCGGCGACTGACAGACTTGACGCATGAGCGTGATCGAGAACTCCAAACTCACCGTCGTCGGCGCCGGAGCTGTCGGATCGAGCGTCGCCTACGCCGCCCTCATCCGGGGCTCTGCGCGGCACGTCGCCCTGTACGACATCGCGGCCGAGAAGACCGAGGCCGAGGTGCTCGACCTCGCCCACGGCGCCCAGTTCACCGGGTCGAGCGACATCATCGGCGGGGCGGACATCTCGGTCGCGAAGGGCTCGCACGTCGTCGTGATCACCGCCGGCGCGAAGCAGAAGCCGGGACAGACCCGCACCGAGCTGGCGGGGGTCAACGCTCACATCCTCAAGACGATGATGCCGCAGCTGCTCGAGGTGGCCCCCGATGCCGTCTTCGTCATCGTGACCAACCCGTGCGACGTCCTCACGGTGCTGGCGCAGGAGGCGACGGGCCTCCCGTCGGAGCGGATCTTCGCGTCGGGCACCGTGCTGGACACGTCGCGTCTGCGCTGGAAGATCGCCCAGCGCGCGGGCGTGTCGATCTCGAGCGTCCACGCATACATCGTGGGTGAGCACGGCGACACCGAGTTCCCGCTGTGGTCGCACGCCACGATCGGCACCGTCCCGATCTTGGACTGGGTGCCGCTGGACGGTCAGCCGAAGTTCACGGTCGAGGAGCTCGACCAGATCGCCGTCGACGTCCGCGATGCGGCGTACAAGGTGATCCAGGGCAAGGGCGCCACGAACTATGCGATCGGCCTGTCGAGCGCCCGCATCGTCGAAGCGATCCTGGAGGACGAGCACGCCGTCATGCCCGTCTCCACGGTGCTCCATGACTTCCACGGCGTCTCGGGGGTCGCTCTCTCGGTGCCGTCGATCGTCAGCAGCCGGGGGGCGGTGCCGATCCGGGAGACGATGTTCGCCGACGACGAGGTGGAGTTGCTGCAGCACTCGGCGGGCGCGCTGCGCGACGTCGCGGACTCGTTGCGCTGACCTTCCACAGCCTCCGCCGGCGGTGTCGGCGGCGACGCGTACGCTGAGGCCATGGCTTCCCGACGAACCGCGACGACGACGGCCTTCCGTTGCACCGAGTGCGGGTGGACGGCGTCGAAGTGGGTCGGTCGATGCGGTGAGTGCCAGCAGTGGGGCACGGTCGTGGAGGCCGCCGCACAGACGGGCATCGTCACCTCGGTCACGGCGTCGACTCCGCTGCGCGCGGCCCAGCCGATCACGTCGATCGACACGTCCGAGACCCCGCGGCGCACGAGTGGCGTCGGCGAGTTCGACCGGGTCCTCGGCGGCGGTGTCGTGCCTGGCGCCGCCATCCTGCTGTCGGGCGAGCCGGGCGTCGGCAAGTCCACTCTGCTCCTCGAGGTCGCGGCGCAGAGTGCGCGGGCCGGGCGCCGCGTGCTCTACGCGAGCGCGGAGGAGTCGCTCGGTCAGGTGCGCCTGCGCGCCGAGCGCACCGGCGCACTGCACGATGAGCTGTTCCTCGCGAGCGAGACCGATCTCGCCACGATCCTCGGCCATATCGACGATGTCGCTCCCGAGCTGCTCATCGTCGACTCCGTGCAGACCGTGTCGTCGGCGCTCTCTGACGGTGTCGCGGGTCACCCGAGTCAGGTGCGCGAGGTCGCCTCGACACTGATCCGCATCGCGAAGGAACGTGATCTGCCGGTGATCATCGTCGGGCACGTCACGAAAGACGGCTCGATCGCCGGGCCACGCATCCTGGAGCACCTCGTCGATGTCGTCTGCCACTTCGAGGGCGACCGTCAGACGTCACTGCGGTTCGTTCGCGCCCTCAAGAACCGCTTCGGCGCCACCGACGAGGTGGGCTGCTTCGACATGACCGGAGACGGGATCACGGAGGTCCCAGACCCGAGCAGCCTCTTCCTCGGTCACGGCTCCCGGCAGCCGGGTTCGTGCGTCACGGTGGCGCTGGAGGGGCGCCGCGCGATTCCCGTCGAAGTGCAGGCCCTCACCATCCCGAGCGCCGCCCCCAATCCCCGGCGAATCGTCAGCGGCGTCGACTCGGCCCGAGTGGCCATGATCCTCGCGGTGCTCGAGAAGCGCGCCCGCATCGCCGTCTCCACGCACGACGTGTACGTGTCGACGGTCGGCGGCGTGCGTCTCACCGAGCCCGCCGCGGATCTCGCGATCGCCCTCGCGGTGGCTTCCGCCGTGCGCGATCGCCCCAATCCGCCGCGCCTCGTCGCCGTCGGAGAGCTGAGCCTGTCGGGCGAGATCCGTCCGGTCACCCAGCACGCCCAGCGCCGGGCGGAGGCCGACCGACTCGGCTACCGCACGGTGGTCGACACGTCGTCCCGCGATCTGGCGGGCGCCCTCTCCGACGTCTCTCGTCATCACCGCCCCGAGCCGGGAGACGAGCCGGGCTTCTAGACCGGCGGGGCGCTGGTTCAGGCGTCGAGCGCCGCGATGATGTCGGCGGGCGAGGCCTGCATCGGGTGCGGACCGGCGACGTCGAAGATCACCGTCGTGATCTCGTCGCCGTGGACACCGAGGAAGGCGCGCAGCCATCCGGGCGACTGCAGCGCTACCGCCGGCGGTAAGGCCGCGGGCTTGTGGACCGCGTCACTGAACAGCAGAAGCGCCACCTGGCCCGTCTTCGGATCGCGGAACGTCCAGACCTCGCCGGTGTCGAGCGGATTGTCCCGGGCCCCCGGCTTCATCAACGGGACCACGGTGGGCCCGTGACGAAGTGCGAACGCGAGAGCGGCCATGTCCTGCGTCTGCAGCGCGTCGGCCAGCTGCGGATTGCGGAAATCGATCGGATCGTTGCCGCGGGAACGCTTCTTGCCGGCCATTCCTCCAGCCTACGGTCCTCCAGGCCGCTCACCACCGAGGGTGGGCAAAGAGGTGGGCCCTCTCGATCCCCCCATTGGGGACTGGGAAACTCGAGAGGGCCCTACGCTCACCGCGGGCCGGAGCCTGAGACGAGATCTCTGGGGTTGATCTCGATAACCGGTGCTGGGGACACCGGGGCCAGCCCTGCGGGAGCTAACTACAGAGTACGCATATGGGAGCACATTTGTGTCCACCATTTGGGGGACAATTCATGAGAATGTTCTCAGCGCCCGGAGTGTCCTCCTGGCCGAGAGCCCTCAGCGGAGTCGGAACTGGGCAGCCTCCGAGTCCACGCCACCGATGGAGACCGTGAGCGTGTAGTACCCCGGCAACGCCTTCTGCCGGTCCTTGGAGCATGTGTCGACCGACGAACGCGTCCGATCCCACACGAGCGGCGTGACCGTCGCGACCTCCTTGCCGGGGTCGAGCTGCACCACCTGATCGCTCGAGTCGGACTGGCAGTCGGTCGACCGCCACCAGGTGTCGGAACCGCTCTCGATGATGAAGGACTGCGTCGCCGTCCCGACATTCATGACGCACGGCGCGTCACTCTCGTTGACCACGGCGATCGTCAGCTCCGGCTTCTCCCCGCCGCCGTAGGAGCCCTTGTCCGTCTGGGCGGTCACCGTCACCTCGCCCGGCGAGCACACCGCGATCGAACTCGGCGACGGATCGGGTGAGGGCGATGACGGCTTCGGCGAGGCCGGCGCAGGGGAGATGGGTGTGGGGACACCGGCGGACGCGGTTCCCGTGGGGGTGGCCCGGGGAGTGTCGCGGGGTGCGGCGGTCGGCCCCGCACCGGCGGGATCTTCCCCACCCCAGGCACGCCACGGCTGCCAGGCGGCGAGCGCGACCGCCCCACCCACGATCAGCAGAAGCACCACGACGACGGCCAGACGGCGGCGACGATAGACGGCGGGCGAGTGCCGGCGGGCGGGTGGTGACGTCACCCCTTCAGGCTATGTCGGCGCGCCGCCGAGGTCCGCGGTGACGCGCCACGGCGCCCGGTCGCGCAGGGGGATCACAGGGTCTTGAGCATGCGGGTGTTGCCGAGCGTGTTGGGCTTGACGTGTGCGAGGTCGAGGAACTCGGCCACGCCCTCGTCGGGGCTGCGCAGCAGCTGCGAGTACACGTCGGCGTCGACGATCTGCTCGCCGATCGCGACGAACCCCCGCCGCGAGAAGAACTCCACCTCGAACGTCAGGCAGAACAGGCGCTGCAGCCCCAGCTCACGGGCGTGCTGCTCCAGCTGCGCGACGATGGCTCCTCCGACGCCGCGGTGGAGCCAGCCTTCGTCGACGATCAGGGTCCGGATCTCGCCGAGGTCCTCCCACATCACGTGCAGGGCGCCGCAGCCGATGAGAACGCCGTCGTACTCGGCCACCACGAACTCCTGGACGGACTCGTAGAGCGTGACGAGCTCCTTGCCGAGGAGGATCCGCCGCTGCACCCAGGGGTCGAGGAGTTCGAGGATGCCGCGGACGTCGGAGGTCCGGGCGGCGCGCACCGTGTACTCGAGAGGCGCTGTGGTCACCGCACCACTGTATTGCGCCTCCGCGTCCCGCAGCGTCGTGCAACGCGCCGACCTGCCTCTCTCCCGTCCCGCCTGGGCATCGCCGAGGCCGGTCGACGTCATCCGCACCGACAGCGCCCGCGTTGCCCCCTACGCTGGGAGATCGGGAGGGGACCAGGCGTGAGTGTGCTGCGTGAATACGCCGCGGCGGTGGCGCAGCCGACGCTGCCCTTCGACGACGCGCCGCCGGGGTCGGGAGCCGCGGGGCGCTACGACGAGGTGGTCGACGAGACGGGCGACCTGCGCCCGGCGTGGAAATCGCTCGCGACGCGCGCGCTCGCTCTGACGGATCGCGACCTGGCGCGCGTCGACGGTGAGATCACCCGGTTCCTCGCCGACGACGGTGTCTCCTACAGTCGCGGAGACTCGCGTCCCCAGCCGTGGCGGCTCGATCCGATCCCGCTCGTCGTCGACGCGATCTCCTGGTCTCGGGTGGAGGTCGCCCTCGCCCAGCGCGCAGAGCTCCTCAACGCCGTTCTCGTCGACCTCTACGGACCGCAGACCCTCCTGCGCGACAGGGTGATCCCGGCCGGCGCCGTCCTCGGCCACTCCGGGTTCGTCCGCGCCGTGGCCCGTCCTCGCGCCACCGATCCGCATCCCCTGCTCCTGACGGCGACCGACCTCGGCCGATCCGCCGCAGGAGAGTGGCACGTCCTCGCCGATCGCGTGCAGGCGCCTTCCGGTCTCGGCTTCGCGGCCGAGAACCGACGCGTGGTCTCGCAGGTGCTCCCCGACCTTTACCAGGAGGGCGACCTGCACCGCTTCGAGCCGTACCTCGCGGCCGTCCGCGCGGCGCTCCTGTCGTCGGCGACCACCGCGACGCCGGACCCGAGGATCGTGCTGCTCTCGCCGGGCACGCTCTCCGAGACCGCCTTCGATCAGGCCTTCCTGGCCGGGGCCCTCGGGTTCCCGCTGGTGCAGGGCAGCGACCTCGTGGTGTCCGACGGGTGGATATGGATGAAGCCGTCCGGGTGGCCGGCTGCGCGGCCCACCGAGCGCATCGATGTCATCCTCCGCCGCGTCGATGCGCAATGGTGCGATCCGCTCGAACTGCGCGCGGGATCTCGGCTGGGGGTCGCAGGGCTCGCCGAAGCGGTGCGACGCGGACGGGTGCGCGTGGTCAACGGCCTCGGCGCCGGCGTGCTGGAGAACGCGGCTCTGCTCCCCTACCTTCCGGCCGCGAGCGAGCACCTCCTCGGCGAGCAGCTGCGCATGCCGTCGGTGTCCACGTGGTGGTGCGGAGACCCCGAATCCCTCGCCGAGGTGCGGCCTCGTCTCGCCGAGGGTGATCCCACTCTCCTCGTCCGTCCCATCGACGAGTCGCGCCGATCCCTGGCAGGACTCACGCCCCCGGAGCTGCTCGCGCGCGTCGACGCTGCGCCGCACCGGTTCGCGGCACAAGAGGTGCTGGCACTGTCGCAGGCTCCCGCGTGGGGGGCGGCGTCGGTCTCGGCGCACCCGTTGACGCTCCGCGCCTTCACCCTCCGCCACGGCTCCACCTACCGTCCGCTCGTGGGGGGCCTCGCCACGGTGCGGGAGAGCACCGATGCCGCCCCGATCACGAAAGACGTCTGGGTCCTCAAGACGGCGGAGACCGACGCCGACCAAGGGCTCACCGAAGTGGCGCCGCTGGAGACCGCACCGACGATCCCGGCCCTGTCGCCGCGCGCTCTCTCCGACCTCTACTGGACCGGACGCTACGCGGAACGCACCGAGGATCTCCTCCGGCTGCTGCTGGCTGCGCAGGCCGCGTTGGATCAGCCCGGCATCGCTGCGGGCGCCGACCGCACTGCTCGAGTGCTGCTGGTCGCGCTCGACCGCTTGGCGGGAACGCGACACCCCGACGATCCCGAAGCCGATTTCCGCTCCCTGCTCCTGGATGTGGGCAGGCCCGGCGCCGCGGCGCACTCCATCTCGAGGTTGCGGGAAGCCATGGAGGGTGTGCGTGATCAGCTCTCCGGAGACACGTGGCGGGTGTTCTCGAACATCGACCGGGCGTCCCGCGCGCTGCGTAGTTCACCGCACCCGCACCGCACGGCGGAGTCGGCCGGTCGGATGCTCGCCGCCATGCTGTCGCTGTACGGCGTCACGGCCAACATGGTGCGCGACGCCGGGTGGCACATGATCGAGGCCGGACGACATCTGGAGCGAGGCCTGCAGGTGTGTCAGATGCTCAGCGTCGTGGCCACCGAGCGCCGAGACCTTCGCAGCGATCGCGAGGTGCTCGAAGCCCTCCTCCTCGCCTCTGAGAGCGTCGTCACGTATCGCCGGCGCTACCGCGGGTCGACGCGGACGTCCGACGTGCTGGATCTGCTCCTGCGCGACGCGGACAACCCGCGGTCGCTCTGCTTCGCCCTCGCCGAGGTGCGGCACCACCTCGGGCGCCTCCCGGGGTCGACCGGATCCACGCGGCCGGAGCGGCTGCTCGAGCAGATCGAGAACGAGCTGGCGCGCGTGGACCTCACCGAGCTCTCGGGTGTCGTGGGAGGGCGGCGTCCGCAGTTGGCGGCCTATCTCGACGACGTGATCGTGCAACTGGAGAAGCTCAGCCGCGCGATCGACGACGTCCACTTCGAGAGCGGTCCGCCACCCGTCCCCCTGTCCGAGCTCTCGCTCATCGAGCTGATGGAGGCTCGCGCATGAAGCGGTATCGCGTGTGGCATCGCACCGCGTACAGCTACGCGAAGCCCGTGCAGGACTCGGTGGGCCAGTTCCATCTCCTCCCGCGCGAGCTCGCGTGGCAGCACGTGGAGTCCGCCGGCGTGACGGTGGATCCCGTTCCCGGAGACCTCTCCCCCGATCGGGACTACTTCGGCAACTCCTCCACCTACTTCCATGTGACCGAGGCGCATTCCGCGCTGACCATCGAATCGACGAGCGAGGTCGCGGTCGACGAGCCGGAGTACGACTCCGACGCGCTGGCGATGCCCTGGGAGGCGGCGCGCCCTCTCGTGCACCCGGAGACGGAGGGGGCCTGGAAGGCGACGGAGTTCGCCCTGGAGTCTCCGCGCGCCCGTCACGACGTCGACGCCACGGAGTATGCGCGCGCCTCTCTCACTCCCGGCCGTCCCCTGGGCGAGGCGGTGACCGACCTCATGCACCGCATCTTCCGCGACTTCGACTACGACGCCACGGCCACCACCGTCACGAGCACGGTCGCCGACGCGATGAAGGCGCGGGCCGGTGTCTGTCAGGACTTCGCCCACGTCACCCTCGCGTGCCTGCGTGCGCACGGCGTGGCCGCTCGGTACGTCTCCGGGTACCTCGCCACCCAGCCGCCCCCGGGGAAGGAACGGGTGTTCGGCGCCGATGCGTCGCACGCGTGGGTGGCGGTCTGGCTTCCCGGCACGGATGAGTGGCTCGCGATCGATCCCACCAACGACCAATGGGCCGGCGACCGCTACGTCACGGTGGCGTGGGGGCGCGACTACGGCGACGTCGCGCCGGTGACCGGCATCATCTACACGAAGGCCAAGACGTCGACCCTGCGCGTGTCGGTCGACGTGGCGCCGCTCTGACCCGGCCGCGTCCGGTGACGGGGGCGAGGCGCTGCGAGCGGCGTCCTCTCAGCGGCCCGCACTACAGTGTCACGAGTGCCCACCCCCGAACTGCGCGCGAGTCGACGCGCCCGGCGCCGCCGGCAACTCGCCCGTCGACGCCTGACGGCATCGGTCGTGGCCCTCGTCGTCGTCGGTGGCGCCGTCGTCGGCACGATGGCACTCCTCCATCCGGGTGAACCTGCGCGCGGCACCGAGGCCACGACGGGAAGTGGCGCCCCCGAGCGGTCGGAGCTCGCGGCGCTCGCGGGCGACGTGACCGCCACGATCACGGCCGCGGGCGGCGCACCGCATGCGCAGGAACTGTCACGCGCGCTGGTCGCAGCGACGCTCAGTGGCGGAGCGGCGGGTGCCTCGGCCCTCACGGGGGCCCTCGATGACTTCCGCGACGAGATCGCCACGCAGACCACCCGGACGCTCGCCGACTACTCCGACGCCGCACACACGACGGAGGCCGCGCTCGTGTCGGCTCGCGATGCCGTGTCGACGGCCGAGACGGGGGACCTCCCCGACGCCGTGACCGCGTGGCGCGCCGCCCGGACGGCGGTGATCGACGACGCGAAGGCCTTCCGAGCCGGCCTCATCGCCGACTCGGCCGCCTCGAACACGCAGCCGACCGGCGGCGACGTCGACGCCCAGCTCGACTACCTGATGACGTACGTCTTCGACTACAACAGCGACACGTGGGGCGACTACAACCCGTACGGGGGCGACTGCACCAACTTCGCGAGCCAGGGGCTTCTCGCCCGGGGGTGGAA
This sequence comes from Microbacterium sp., assembly GCF_047607225.1. Taxonomy (GTDB): domain Bacteria; phylum Actinomycetota; class Actinomycetes; order Actinomycetales; family Microbacteriaceae; genus Microbacterium. The sequence continues at coordinate 10,180 of NZ_JASGDO010000062.1, forward strand.
GATCGATGACCGCTGGTATTCTCACGGCGGCATGTGGACGGCGTCCAAGCCGTGGATCGCGACCGCGGCCATGGCCTCTTACTTCGACTCGCTCGGACTGTCTTACTCCACCCAGGACGACCTCGACCGTGTCCGTGTCGGTGACGTCGGCCTCTTCGACTGGGGCGAGACCGGCGTGGGGTACGACCACACCATGACGGTCTCGAAGGTGGAGTACACCGCCGATGGACCCGTGGTGTCGTTCGTGAGCCACAACCACGACGGCAAGTACCGCGAGCTCCGGGAAGCCCTCTACACCGAGCACACCGACTCGACGGTGCGGATCTACCACATCCCCTGACGCGGGAGCGACGACGAGGGGCGGACACCCCATCGGTGCCCGCCCCTCGTGCTCGCTGTGTCGTGTCAGCTGCCCGCGACGATGTCGGGGGTCGCCGGGATCTCCCCCGCCACTCCCACACCGATCGCGACCTTCTCACCGCGCGGTGCGCTCTCGAAGGTGAAGCGGCCGTCCTGGACGTCGACCTTCACGTGGTCGCCGCTGTTGAGCTCGCCGTGGAGGATCTGCTCGCTGAGCCGGTCCTCGACCTCGCGCTGCATGGCGCGACGGAGGGGCCGGGCACCCAGCGTGGGGTCGAAGCCGATGTCGATCAGCTTGTCCTTGGCGGCGTCGGAGAGCTCCACGGTCATGTCGCGGTCGAGCAGACGCTCGCTCAGTCGCTTGGTGAACAGTCCCACGATCTGACGCAGCTCGACCTTGCTCAGCTGCGGGAAGACGATGACGTCGTCGACACGGTTGAGGAACTCGGGCTTGAAGTGCCGCTTCAGTTCCTCGTCCACCTTGCCCTTCATCCGCTCGTAGCTGGTCTGCGCGTTGCCCTCGACCTGGAACCCGACCGGACCGCCGGCGATCGCCGAGGAGCCCAGGTTGGTCGTCATGATGATGACGGTGTTCTTGAAGTCCACCACGCGGCCCTGGCCATCGGTCAGTCGACCCTCTTCGAGGATCTGCAGCAGCGAGTTGAAGATGTCGGGGTGGGCCTTCTCGATCTCGTCGAACAGGACCACCGAGAACGGCTTGCGGCGCACCTTCTCGGTGAGCTGGCCACCCTCTTCGAACCCGACGAAGCCAGGAGGGGCGCCGAACAGTCGCGACACCGTGTGCTTCTCACCGAACTCGCTCATGTCGAGCGAGATCAGCGCGCCTTCGTCGTCGAACAGGAACTCCGCGAGCGCCTTGGCCAGCTCGGTCTTTCCGACGCCGGTGGGACCGGCGAAGATGAACGAGCCCGACGGACGCTTGGGGTCCTTCAGGCCGGCGCGCTGGCGACGGATGGTCTTGGACAAGGCGGCGATCGCCTCTTCCTGGCCGATGACGCGCTGGTGCAGCGCCTTCTCCATGAACATGAGACGGCTGGTCTCTTCCTCGGTGAGCTTGAACACCGGGATGCCGGTCGCCTGGGCGAGGACCTCGGCGATCAGACCTTCGTCGACGACGGCGTGCGAGGCGACGTCTCCCGAGCGCCACTGCTTCTCGAGGCGGAGACGCTCCGCGAGAAGGCTCTTCTCCTCGTCGCGGAGGGCAGCGGCCTTCTCGAAGTCCTGGTCCTCGCTGGCGCGCTCCTTGTCCTCGCGGACGCGGGCGATCTTCTCGTCGAACTCGCGCAGCTCGGGCGGGCTCGACAGGATCGACAGCCGCAGGCGGGCGCCCGCTTCGTCGATCAGGTCGATCGCCTTGTCGGGCAGGAAGCGGTCGGAGATGTAGCGGTCGGCGAGGTTGGCCGCCGCGACGATCGCGCCGTCGGTGATCTGGACCTTGTGGTGCGCCTCGTAGCGGTCGCGCAGGCCCTTGAGGATGTTGATCGCGTGGGGCAGCGACGGTTCCGCGACCTGAATCGGCTGGAACCGACGCTCGAGCGCGGCATCCTTCTCGAAGTGCTTGCGGTATTCGTCGAGGGTCGTGGCGCCGATCGTCTGGAGCTCGCCGCGGGCGAGGAGGGGCTTGAGGATCGAGGCCGCGTCGATCGCACCCTCGGCCGCACCGGCACCCACGAGCGTGTGGATCTCGTCGATGAAGACGATGATGTCGCCGCGGGTGCGGATCTCCTTGGTGACCTTCTTCAGCCGCTCCTCGAAGTCACCGCGGTAGCGCGATCCGGCGATGAGCGAGCCGAGGTCGAGCGAGTAGACCTGCTTGTCCTTGAGAGTCTCAGGAACATCGCCCTTGACGATCGCCTGGGCGAGGCCCTCGACGACGGCGGTCTTGCCGACACCGGGCTCACCGATCAGGACGGGGTTGTTCTTGGAGCGGCGCGAGAGGATCTGCATGACCCGCTCGATCTCCTTCTCCCGGCCGATCACCGGGTCGAGCTTGTTGTCGCGCGCGGCCTGGGTGAGGTTGCGCCCGAACTGGTCGAGCACGGCCGAACCACCCTGGGCGGCCGGCTGATTCTGCTCGCCCGCCCCGGCGGCGACACCCGCGGGCTCCTTGCCCTGGTAGCCGCTCAGGAGCTGGATGACCTGCTGGCGCACCTTGTTGAGGTCGGCGCCGAGCTTGACGAGCACCTGGGCGGCGACGCCCTCGCCCTCACGGATCAGGCCGAGGAGGATGTGCTCCGTGCCGATGTAGTTGTGGCCGAGCTGCAGCGCTTCGCGCAGAGACAGCTCGAGCACCTTCTTGGCGCGCGGCGTGAACGGGATGTGACCCGTGGGCTGCTGCTGACCCTGCCCGATGATGTCCTGCACCTGCTCGCGGACGGCATCGAGCGAGATCCCGAGGCTCTCGAGCGCCTTTGCGGCGACACCCTCACCCTCGTGGATGAGACCGAGCAGGATGTGCTCCGTCCCGATGTAGTTGTGGTTGAGCATCTTCGCCTCTTCTTGGGCGAGCACAACCACGCGACGGGCACGGTCCGTGAATCTCTCGAACATCGTCCACTCCTCCACGCGCCGAGTCTTCTGGCGCTTACGAATGACGATAACGACCGCGAGGGGCGGGTATGCCCGTGTTCGCCGTCGGCGTGACAGTGGTCCCGCCCCGCCTTGACACCCACAGGGCACGTGCATATCGTTTTTCGATAACAACGATTTTCGATATGGAGGCTGATGTGAGTTCCGAGACATCGACCGCTCCCCGCCGCGCCGATCGAGTCACGATCGTCGTCATCCTCGTGGTCGGCGCGCTGGCGGGCGCCTTGATCGCCGCGACAGGGCTGATCTCCGCGATCTCCCGCGTCGCGTCGCCCGACGCTCAGACCGTGCGGCTGCTCGCCGACATCCCGGTAGAGGCGGGTGCGGGCATCGTCGCGGCCCACGGCGACAGTCTTGTCGTCGTGGCCGACCGGCTCGACGCGGGCATCCTCTGGCTGATCGCTGCGGGGGAGGCATGCGGAGCTCTCATGGTCGCCGCCGTCACCCTCAGCTTCGGCTATCTCCTCTGGCAGGTGGCGCAGCGCCGCCCGTTCCCCCGCGCCGCCCAGACCGCGGTCCTCGTCTCCGGTTGTGCGATCGCGTTCGGCAGCCTCCTCTCCCAAGGCCTCGGCGGCCTCGGGCAGATGATGGCGGCCGGCGACCTGCAGGAGGCCACCGGTGGCATGGCGCTCGTGCAGTTCGAGCTCGCTCCGCTTCCCATCCTGATCGGCTTCGCGATCATGGCACTGGCCTACGCCTTCCATGCCGGACACCGCCTGCAACGCGACACCGAAGGGCTGGTGTGATCCGCATGAACGCGTTCCTCACCACCTGGATTGCGGTGGCCCCTTTCCTCCTCGCGGGCCTGATCGGCGTGACGGTGGCCATCGCACGCTCTCGAGGTACCGACCGTCCCACGGAGTCCACGGTGATCTCGGCCACGCTCGTCGCAGCCGCACTCTGGGCCGGATTGAGCGTCATCGGGGCGGGTCTCTCGGTGATTGTGAACCTCCAACCCCAGGTGTTGATCACGGTCCCCGTGCGCGAGTTCTGGCCGGCGCTCCCTGCGGGGACGGCGCTGGAGGGGATGTCGGCAACGATCGCGGGCGGCGGGTTCACCTCGGCGGAACTGTCGCTCAACGGCCTCAGCGCGGGGCCGCGCGCCGCCTGGGCCGTGTCCCAGGCGCTGGGATGGCTCATCCCCGGCACCGTCGCGGGCCTCATCGCGGTCGCCTGCTTCCAGCTGCGCCGGGGACGCCCCTTCGCCCCCGTGCTCGCGCGGGTGACCTTCGCCACCGCTCTCGTCGTTCTCATCGGTGGTATCGCGGCGCAGGTGCTCGGTGACGTCGCGGGAAGCGTCGCCGCGGTCGAGGCGCTGCAGTGGCAGAGCGGGCGTTACGACGAGGTCGCAGGGATCGAGGACGGCATCGACGCGTGGTGGCCGAAGCCGGGTCTCGATATCACGATCCCGTTCTGGCCCCTCGGAGCGGGACTCGGGCTGGCCGCGTTGGCCGCGGTCTTCCGGTACGGCTCTCGTCTCCAGCGCGACACCGAGGGGCTCGTATGAGCCCGGCCGACGACGAGGAGATCACCGGCATCCACTGTCGCCTCGACGAGTTGCTGGCCTCGCGCGGCATGACCCTCACGCGACTGTCGGAGATCGTCGGGGTGTCGGTCGTGAACCTCTCGATCCTCAAGAACGACCGGGCACGGGCGATCCGCTACTCGACGTTGTCGGCGATCTGCCGCGCCCTCGACTGCGAAGTCGGCGAACTCCTGGTGCGAGCCGACTGAGGGGCTGGGCTCCGTCAGCCGATGGCGATCGAGCCTCCTCCGAACCGGTCGCCTCCCACGAACGAGAGGGTGGCGTCACGCGAGACCTCTCCCTCGACAGTCGCCACGGCGACGCGCGGCGCCATGTCCATCGTGCACGGCTGATCGGCGGCGACCTTCGCAAAGGTCACCACGACCTCGGTGGGTGACTCGGCGCGCGCGGACTCGACCACCGGAGCGCAGGACGATGATCCCCAGGTCAGCAGCGCGAGCACGCCGTCATCGACCCAGCCTGCCGAGGGCGAGTACTCCTCGACCGGTCCGCCCGCGTACGGTGCGAGCTCGGCCTCACCGAAGGCGTCGTCGAGCGTGACCTGCACGGGAAGCGCCTTCGCCGGGTCCACCCCGTCGGGAAGCCCGACGAGCGTGCCGCGCGGAACCAGATCGCGGGTGCAGGCCGCGGCAGGATCCGTGCTCAACGACACCACCAGCACTCCCTGGTCGAGGACGACCTCGTCCACCAGCGGCGCGCACGCGAGCGATGAGCTCCCCGGCGTGACGATGGCGACCGCCGACCCGCCCGAGAGCCAGGCCGCGCCCACATCGAGTGCGTCGCCGTCGGCCGGTGGCGCCATGGAGGGCGAGGAGCCGCCGCTTCCCGGATCCGAGCCCCCCGGTTGCGCGGCAGACGCGCACCCGCTCAGCAGAACGGCGGCCAAGAGGATCCCGCTCACCACGGGAAGACGACGGAGGGGCATCGGGGTCCTTTCGACGCGGCCGGATGGAGCAGTCACTGGATCAGTGTCGCGGACGACACGATCGTCTCACTGAAGCGCGGAGGTCAATCGCGCGAGGTTGTCGAGCACGGTCGAGCGCAGGGGCTGCTGCTTCCATTCCTCGAGCGTGAGCTCTCGGGAGTCGGCGCGGTACTGATCCTCCACGGCGCGCAGCTGGGAGACGAACTCCTCGCCGCGCACCAGCATGGACATCTCCAGGTTCAGACCGAACGAGCGCATGTCCATGTTGCTGGACCCGATCACCGCCACCTCGTCGTCGATCGACATCGACTTGGAGTGGAGGATGTAGGGCCGCTTGTACATCCAGATCCGCACGCCCGCCCGCAGGAGAGCCTCGTAGTAGCTGCGCTGGGCGTGATAGACCATGGCTTGGTCACCCTCTTCGGAGACGAACAACTCCACGTGGATCCCGCGCTGGCATGCGGTCTGGATCGCGGTGAGCAGACCCTCATCGGGGACGAAGTAGGGGCTGACGATGATGATCTTGTGCTGCGCGGCGAACAGCAGACCCATGAACAGCTTGAGGTTGTTCTGGAACTCGAACCCGGGCCCCGACGGGATGACCTGGCAGTCCAGATCGCCCGAGCCCTCGTGCACCGTGAACAGCTCGATGCCCTCGACGATCTGGTCGGTCTCGCTGAACCAGTCGCTCAGGAAGACGGCGTTGATGGAGGCGACGACAGGGCCGTCGATCCGCGCCATCATGTCCACCCAGTGCAAGCCGCGCTTGATGTTCTTGCGAAGGTTGTACGTCGAGTCGGTCACGTTCTGTGAACCTGTGAAGGCGACGACGCCGTCGATCACCAGCAGCTTGCGGTGATTGCGCAGGTCGGGACGCTGATACTTCCCCTTCAGCGGCTGCACGGGGAGCATCACGTGCCAGAGCGCCCCCATCGCATCGAGACGCCGAACCGTCTCCTTGTAGAAGGGCTTGTTGCGGTTGGCCCAGTGGTCCATCAGCACGCGGACGGTGACCCCGCGTGCCGCGACCTCCTCCAGCGCTCGAAAGAACCCGTCGGTGGAGGCGTCAGCCTGCAGGATGTAGAACTCGACGTGGACGTACGAGGTCGCCTCGCGGATCGCCGCCGCCATCGCGTCGAGACTCTCCTGGTACCCCGAGATCAGGGTCGCGCCGTTGTCGCCGGACAGCGGAAGGGCACCGAGGTTGCGATTGAGGCGCACGAGCGATCGGAACCACTCGGGGGCGTTCGGCCGCAGCGTCCCGAAGTCGAGGCCGCGGCTCGTCTCGCGGATGTAGTCATTGATCTCGCGTTGCTTCTTCCGCCGCTTGCGGGGTAGCCGCGGATTGCCGATCAGCAGGAACAGCAGGACGCCGATGAAGGGGATGAAGTAGATCGCGAGCAGCCATGCCATGGCGGCTGTGGGCCTGCGATTCCGCGGGACGATGATGATCGCCAGGATGCGGATGATGATGTCGACGAGCAGCACCAACGGGACCCACCAGGTCCACGTCCAGTCGATGGTGATGCTCAGCACGGGCACGCTCCCAGGGTTCCGATGGCCTCAGCGTATCGGGTGCTCCGACATCGCGAGCGGGATGAACGCCGCTCGCTATCAGCGGTTGCGTGATCAGGAAGCGGGTTCGTCGCCGGTTCCGGAGACCAACCCCCGCTTGGCCCGTTCCTCCGCCTCGATCTGGGAGTACACGCGGCGCTCGGAACGATCCATCCGCAGGATCGACCGCAGCACGAAGATGAACAGCCCCAGCACGACCACGGTGGGCGCGAGCGACCACACCACGGCAGCCCAGTAGTCGTTCAGCATGACTCCATCGTACGCGTCGCGGGGCGGCGACCAGGCGTCCCGCCAACCGTTCCGCGGCCACCCCCTCCTCCCCCGCGCCACTCGCCTCGCCACAGCCGCGCTTCTCTGTGGATGACGGCGGCTCGAGTGCACGGGGTCGGCACGCTCGAGGGATGACAACGATCGTGAAAGCCGCCGACGCCGCGCAGTTCCTCTCCCTCGTCCCCCGCATCCTCGGCTATCTCCCCCGACGCAGCGTCGTCGTCGTTCCCATGGGGGGAGCCCGGAGCCTGGGAGCGATGCGGATCGACCTGCCGGAGGCGCCCGACGATGTCACGGCCGGCGAGGAGGCGCGCTGCGATCGCGTCTTCGACGAAGGCGCCACCCTCGACTGCCTCGCGGCGACCATCATCGGCATGGTGTGCCGCGTGACAGGGGCTGACGGCTTCGCCTCCGTCGTCTACACCGATCGGTGCGGCGGTCACCGCTTGCCCCATGCGGCTCTCGCCACGGCGCTTCGCCGCGCCGCTGACGCCAGCGGCCTCCGGGTGGTCGAGCTCCTCATGGTCGGCGCGGACGGCTGGGGCTCCTACCTCGATTCGGTGCCGCGCCTGTCTCCCCTGTCGGATCTGATCCTGACCCCTTCCCTCGCCGAGCCCGACTCGTCGTCTGGAAGCACGGACGCAGGCCCGGCGTCGCTGGATCCCGTCACGGGCGATCAGACCACGGGTTCGGAGCTTCCTCGATACACCCCGACCGAGCGCGCCGCGGTGGACAACGCACACGCTTCTCTCGCGGCAGCCCTCGAGGTGCTCTGCGGCATCCCCTCCGGAACCGAGCACGGGCCCCGCCTCGACCCGGTGGCTCTGGAGGCCGCCTGCCTCCTCGACGACCTCCCGGCGCTCTTCGAGCGCGCGCTTCGCTGGGACCCGGCGGCACTCCCGCCCTCATCGGCGGCGGTGATCGGTTGGTGCCTCGCCCGCCCGGCGCTTCGTGACGTCGCCTTGGTCCAGTGGGCCAGCGACATCCTCGGAGGAGAGATCGCGATGGAGGCGCAGCGGCGCTGGGAGGGTGGCGAGGAGTACCCTGCAGAACTCGCCGCGGTCCTGTGGGGAGAGGGCATCCGGCCCGATTCCGACCGGCTCCTGCGGGCACGCGAGCTGTGCCGTCACGTCGCGGCGCTGTCCTCCGATGGTCGACGAGTGGGGGCTCTCGCCGTCTGCGCCTGGCTGTCGTGGGCGCTCGGCGGTTCCACCCATGCGGGCGTGTACGCCGACGCGGCGCTCTCGCTCGAGGCCGACCACGGTCTCGCCGACATCGTGCGGTCTTTCGTCGCCACGACCCACCTGCCCGATTGGGCCTTCCGGCGCGGCGAGGTCGACTGATGCGCCGACGCTCCACGCGCCGGCGTCCACTGCGGGCGGTGCTACTTGACGAGCGGGAAGAGGATCGTCTCGCGGATCCCCAGACCCGTGATCGCCATCATGAGCCGATCGATACCCATTCCCATTCCACCGGTGGGCGGCATGCCGTGTTCGAGGGCGCGCAGGAACTCCTCGTCGACACGCATGGCCTCGTCATCTCCGCGCGCCGCGAGGGCGGCTTGTGCGATGAACCGCTCCCGCTGGATGACGGGATCCACGAGCTCCGAGTAGCCCGTCGCCAACTCGAACCCGCGCACGTACAGATCCCACTTCTCCACCACGCCGGCGACCGTCCGGTGCTCCCGGACGAGGGGACTGGTGTCGAGGGGAAAGTCCATGACGAAGGTCGGGCGCTGCAGGCCGCCCTTGACGAAGTGCTCCCACAGCTCTTCCACGAGCTTTCCGTGGGTCGCGATCTTCTCGGGGACCTCGACGCCTACCTCGGCGGCCAACGCCTGCAGCTCGGCGAGCGAGGTCTCGGGGGTGATCTCCCGGTTCGCCGCCTCCGACAGCGATCCGTACATCGAGATGCGGTCCCACTGACCGCCCAAGTCGTACTGCGTGCCGTCTGCCCACGTGACCGTCGTCGACCCGGCCACGGCGATCGCCGCGTTCTGCACGAGCTCCTGCGTCAGATCCGCGATGCCGTTGTAGTCGCTGTAGGCCTGGTAGGCCTCGAGCATCGCGAACTCCGGGCTGTGCGTCGAGTCGGCGCCTTCGTTCCGGAAGTTGCGGTTGATCTCGAACACGCGATCGATCCCGCCCACGACGGCGCGCTTGAGAAACAGCTCGGGCGCGATGCGCAAGAACAACTCGGCGTCGAACGCGTTGGAGTGGGTGACGAACGGGCGCGCGGCCGCGCCGCCGTGCTGCACCTGCAGCATCGGGGTCTCCACTTCGAGGAAGCCGTGCTCGGTGAAGGTGCGACGCAGACTCGCGTTGACCTTCGCACGGGCGACGACCGTCTCTCGGGCGAGGTCCCGGACGATGAGGTCGAGGAAGCGCGAGCGCACCCGGCTCTCCTCGCTCAGTTCGGTGTAGAGATTGGGAAGCGGCAGCAGCGCCTTGGAGGCGATCGTCCAGGCCGAGACCATGATCGACAGCTCGCCGCGGCGGCTGGAGATCACCTGGCCGGTGACCGACACGTGGTCGCCGAGGTCGACGAGCTCTTTCCAGGCCTGCAGCGACTCCTCCCCCACCTCGGCGAGGGAGACCATGGCCTGGATGCGGCTGCCGTCACCGGCCTGGAGCGACGCGAAGCAGAGCTTTCCGGTGTTGCGGCTGAAGACCACCCGGCCAGCCACCGATGCCATGACTCCCGTCTCTTCACCGGCCTCGAGCTCGGCGTATCGTTCGCGGAGCTCGGCGATCGTCGCGGTGACAGGGACGCTCACGGGGTACGGCCCCCCGGCGGCGTCCGCCCGCTCGGTCAGCAGGCGCTCGCGCTTGGCGAGACGCACCGCCTTCTGCTCGAACACCTCTTCCGCAGACGGCTCTTCCGCCGACGCACCGCCGGTGGGTGCGGTGGCATGGGGAGCGGTGGGCTCGGGCGCGGCGGTCATGTCAGGCTCCTCGGGAATCGACCCTCCATACTATCCGCGGCTCTGGCGCCCTCCCGGCGGCGCAGACCCTCCGCGAGGAAGGCGTCACCCCTCGGACGACGGCAGCGCCTGCAGAGCGGAATCGATCGTGGAGTGGACGAGCGCCGAGAGGTAGCGGGCGGGGTCGGCGACGCCGGCCTCGGCGAGCAGCCCGGCCGACTGTCGCAACAGCGCTGCCGAGAACTCCGTGGCGGTGGCGATCGCCTCGCCATAGGCCGCGCGATCGGCCTCGGCGACCACGACGGGCTCGCACCCCAGTTCTACGGCGAGTGCCTGAGCGATCGGCAGCACCGCGGGCGGCGCGGTCACGGCGGCGTAGGCGTCGTGCAACTGGCGCAGGTCGATCGAGGTTCCCGTGAAGGCGATGGCCGGGTGCACCGCCAGCGGTATCGCGCCGCGCGCGACCGCAGGCGCCAAGACGTCGATGCCATACGACGGGTCCGTGTGGAGCACGAGCTGTCCCATCTGCCAGGCACCGATCTCGGCGAGACCCGCAACGATCGGGCCGAGCTCGTCGCGAGGCACCGCGACGATCACCAGTTCACTACGCCGGACGACCTCGTCGGCGTCGAGGGTGGGGACGCCAGGCAGCACGGCCTCGACCCGGTCGGGGTCGGAGCCGAGGGTGATGCCGGTGATCGCGTGTCCGGCTCCGGCCAGTGCCGCCGCAATCACCGGCCCGACACGACCGGCGCCGATCACTCCGACACCGAGGCGACCCGATCGCGTCATACGCGGGGCTCCGCAGCACCGTCGTCGTGCGGAGGTACGACGGGAGATCCGGCTCCCGTGGATTCCGAGGAAGCTTGCGGAGCCTCCATCGCGCTGGTCTCCGTCGCGCTGGCCTGCGTCGCGGGCACCTCGAACGCCACCGCCGCGGAGTCGGAATGAGACTCCTCGGCACCGTGGTGAGAGTCCTCGGAGCCGGCTTCGCTCCATCGATGGGAACGGTCGCGGGACGACGCCTCCACGATTCCGTGCGCCGTCTGATCCCATACCGTCACGGCCGCAGCGCGGTCCAGGATGCCGAGGGATCCCGACACCTGACCGAGCACGGTGTGGCCGGTGAGGTTCGCGACGTTCAAGGCGCGGTCCACGGGCCCCTGAGAGATCCTGATGGACTGCAACCGCGCCAGTGGCAAAAGCACCAGCGCGCGGCGGAAGACGCCGCTGCGCAGCAGCAGCGCGTCGGGCGTCAGCAGGAATCCGTTCCTCCGCCACGACAGCGGGCGCAGCACCCACGCACGCCGAGGAGTCGTCGTGTACGGGTCGCCCTCCGCAGTCGGTCCGAGGATCCCACGGTCGAACACGTCCGGCCACGCGTCGGCGGGGAGAGACGGCAGGAGGAGGCGCATGACACGCTCCACGTCGGCGCGCGTGCCCACCGGCAGCACCTCCGCGGACTGCTGCGACGACGAGTCGGTGGCCGCCCGGCCGGACAGCCGGTTGACGCGGATCCGGAACCACCCCACCGAACGCCAGAGCAGCGGCTGCGCAATCTCGACCGCGTGGATGCGTCCGGGCGGGAGGGTCTCCGTGATGGTCGTGAACAGACCGAACGTGACGCGCACGCCCGACGGCGTCGGAGCGATCGAGTAGCGCAGCGACCGCGTGATCTGGCGGAACCAGTAGGCACCGAAACCGATCATCGCCGGCACGATCGAGAACAACACCCACGGCGTGCCGACGATGGAGCCGACGATCACCGCGGTGAGGAGCGCCAACAGCCAGATCGTCGATCCCGACAGCACGTGCGAGCCGATCAGGCGGCCGGCGGGAATGTGGACGACAGACTCCGGCTCGGCGTCGGGGCCCTCCGCCCCCTCGATCAGCTCGGTGAGCCCGGCCGCGACGACGGCGGTCGCCCGCGACCGCACCGATCCGCCCTGGCGCGCCTGCGCATCGGCCAGCTGGCGTCCCGACGCGAGACGCAGGATGTCGCAACGCACGGCTTCGGCGTTCGACGTCGAGAGGTACTCCAGCTTCACGTTGGAGTCGAGTCCGGCTCCCACGACCTCGAGCTTGGCCATGCCGAGCAACCGCGCGATCATCGGGCGAGTGAGGTTGACCCCCTGCACCCGGTCCAGCGGCGCTCGGCGGTGCGTGCGGAAGAGGACGCCGCTGCGCACCTCCACGTCGTCACCGGTGATTCGGAAGGTGTGGAATCGCCACGACATCCAGAAGATCCCGATCAGCACCAGCACCACGCCGAGCACCGCGAGGGCCGCCCACAAGACCAGGTTGTTCGCGACGACGAAATCGATCGGGTCACCCGTGTACTCGTAGTCGAACTCGTCTGCGCCCGGCAGGAAGAGGTTGATCAGGCGATCGCGGAGATTGGCGACGATGATGCCGATCACGACCACGAGGAACAGCCCGCCGCGCAAGAGCGGGGTGAGCGGGTGGAGACGGTGCCATTCGCCGTCGCTGAGAGGCGAGCGGACCTCGGCGACAGCGGCGGGGCGAACCGGCCCATCATCGCCCGCGGGGAACACTGCGCCCCCGTACGGCGGCGGCGTGCCTCCGGGCGACCCCGGCGCAGGCGGAGGGAACGCGTGCGGCTGGTCGCTCACAGCCCGGTCCGCCGGGTCTCTGCGACGTCGATGAGCGTGTCGCGCAGTCGTTCGGCAGCCGCCTGCGACAGCCCCGGGATCGTGACGCCGGTTGCGGCAGCCGCCGTCACGAGCTTGAGCTGGGCGATCCCGAATTCGCGATCGAGAGGGCCGTGAGTGATGTCGACGAGCTGCATGCGACCGTACGGCACCGCGACCATGCGCTGCCACAGGATCCCGCGACGGAAGACGAGATCATCGGTCCGGAGCTGGAAGCCGATCGACCGTGCCTGCCTCGGGAGCACGACGAGCGAAGCGAGGGTGATGACGACGGCGACGACCCCCGGGATCCACACCCATTCCTGCTCGAACCCGAACCACAACACGAGTCCCGCCACCACGATGAGAGCGAGGAACAACGCCCCGGAGATGAACTGCACGACGACGTACTTCGGGGAGACCTGATGCCACGTCCCATCACCCAGCGGGAGACGGTTCGCGTTCCGGGGTTCGGGGATCCGTGTGAAGGTGCCGGCGTCCATCACCTCGTCGCGGCCGCTCGGAGCGGCGACGTGGGCGAGGCCGTCAGTCCCGATGGGAGAGTCCGAAGTCGGGTTCGTCGGGTTCGGGCTGGTCGTCATCATCGTCCTTCCGAATCGTGCAGAGGTGCTCGGCCACGAGGCCCGCAGCCACCAGCAGCACGCCGCCGATCGCCGCGGCGATGGCCGCACTCATCGAGCCTAACGAGGGCGCCACCGGTCGCGAGACCAGAAACAGCACGAGGCCGCCTCCGGCTCCAGCGACCGCCGCCCCCACGATGCTCGAGGCGCGGGCCAGCATGGCGATGCGCAACGCGCGGAAGGGATCGACCGGGCGCGTGTTCGTTCCTGTCGTGGCTCGGCGAATGGGCAGAGCGAGCGCTACCGCCACCAGTCCCAGCAACACGAGGAGCACCGGCAGCATCAGCGACGGCGTGAACGTCGGCCGGCCCATGGCCGTGAGGATCTGGTCGAGGAGGAAGCCGGCGGCCAGCCCCGCCACCGCGACGACGGCGAGAAGACCCGGACTCGTCCGCTTCATTCCGTGCCCTCCGGTCTCAGCGCGCGGATCAGGTCGGTGACCGCACCGCGACCCGGCAGCACGGCCTCCGGATCGATCGATGCCCACGGCAGGAGCACGAAGTCACGGTCGGCCGCGCGAGGATGCGGCACCGTGAGGCGGGGGGTGTCGATGCGCAGGTCGCCATACGCGATGAGGTCGAGATCCAGAGTGCGGTCCTGCCACCGCGCCGCCCCGGCCACGCGCGGGGCGCGCCCGTGGCGCTCCTCGATGGCATGCAGATAATCCAGGAGGACGGTCGGAGCGAGTCGCGTCTCCACGATCGCGACCGTGTTCAGGTAGGACGGCGCCGACGAATCGCGACCTTCGGGGGTCAGCGCGACGGTCTCGATCGGATCCGCAGCAACCCTCACGCGAGTCAGGGGCGTGCGGTCGAGGTCGGCGAGGGCCGCGGCGAGCGTCTGAGACCGATCGCCCAGGTTCGCACCCAGGGCGATCACGGCCTCGGTTGCGGCCGCGTGCGACGCGGCGACATCGGCATCGAGCCCCTGCGCGAGTCGTCGGTTCATCCCTGCTCCTCTCGGCTCCGGCGGATCGTGATCGCGACGTCACCGAAGGGCACCGCGATCGGCGCCTGCGGCTTGTGGACGGTGACGGTCACGGCATCGACCTTCGAGAAGCCGAGCACCCCGTCGGCGATGCGCTCGGCGACGGTCTCGATGAGGTCGGCGGGCTCTCCCGACAGCACCGCGGCGACGCCTTCGGCCACCTCCCCGTAATGGACGGTGTCGGCGACGTCGTCGGAGGCCGCGGCAGGCCGGAGCGAGAGCTCGAGCACGACGTCGGCGACGAACTCCTGACCGTCACGCCGCTCGTGGGCGTAGACGCCGTGGTATCCGATGGCGCGGATGCCCGTGATCGAAATGCGGTCGGTCATCTGCCGCCCTCCCACCTGCGCCAGACCGTGAGCGCGTCGCGGGTCGCTCCGACATCGTGCACCCGCACGGCCCACACCCCCGCCTGCGCCGCAAGCACACTCGTCACGGCGGTCGCGAGATCTCGGCGCCGCTCATCGACGCGGCCCGGCGCCTCCTCACCCGCGAGGGCCTCCGCGAGGAACCGCTTGCGACTGGTTCCCACGAGCACGCGCGGCCCCATCGCGCACACACGGTCGAGCGCCCGCAGGGCCTCCCAGTTCTGCGCGCCGCGCTTCCCGAATCCGATCCCCGGATCCAGCACGATCCGCGCCGGGGGGATCCCCGCGGCTGCGGCAGCCACCACGCGCCCCTCCAGCTCGCCCACCAACTCGCGCGGGAGGTCACGGTACTCGGCTGCGGCATACATGTCGGCGGAGTGTCCGCGCCAGTGCTGCAGGATGATGTCGGCGCGCAGTGACGCGACAGCCTCCAGCATCTCGGGGTCGGCGAGTCCACCCGAGACGTCATTGACGAAGGACGCCCCCGCCTCGACGGCAGCGACGGCCGTCGCGGCGTTCATCGTGTCGACGCTGATGGGGATGCCGTCTTCGGCGAGCGCCGCAACGACCGGGAGCACCCGCTCGCGTTCGACAGCGGGATCCACGCGCTGGGCGCCCGGTCGTGTGGACTCGCCCCCGATGTCGAGGATGTCGGCACCCGCGGCGCGCAGGTGGCGGCCGTGAGCGATCGCCGCCGCCGGATCGAGGTGGCGCCCCCCATCGCTGAACGAATCAGGGGTGACGTTGACGATCCCCATCACGAGCGTCATGACGCCGTCTCCGTCATGTCGACGGCCCGTGGCCGCTCAGGAGCAGCATGATCTCCGACCGTGCCGCCGGTTCCGCGAGCTCACCGCGTGCTGCGACGGTCACCGTCGACGCGTCGGGCTGTCGCCCGCCCCGCATCGTCACGCACTCGTGCGTCGCATCCAGCACCACCACGACGCCCCGCGTGTCGAGGGAGCCCGCGATCACGTCGGCGATCTGCTCCCCGAGGCGCTCCTGCACCTGGGGACGAGCGGCCAGCACGTCGACGACGCGCGGCAGAGCGCCGAGCCCGACGACCTGTTCCCCCGGCAGATACGCGATGTGCGCGTGCCCGGCGAAGGGCAGCAGGTGGTGCTCGCAAACGGAGCGGAAACGGATGTCGCGGAGCATCACCGCTCCGGAGGGCAGCGTGTCGGGAGCGGGACCGCGGGTCACCGAGATCGTGTGCGCGAGCGGGGCGGCGGGATCCTCCCCCACGCCCGCGAAGAACTCGGCGTAGGCGTCGGCCACACGCTGCGGGGTCAGTCGCAGGCCGGGACGATCGGGATCCTCTCCGATCGCCTCGAGCAGGTCGCGCACCAGAGCGGCAACGCGGTCACGATCGACGGCCACGGATCGAGCCTATGCGGTCGCCGGTCGCGCCTGCCCGCTCGGACGCCGGGCCGGCGCCATCTGCGCCGCCGCATCGTCCTCGGCCGCGACGCTGGCAGCGAGGCTCGCCTCATCCCGCGTGCGCGGCACTTCGACGGGCGGCAGCGTGGACACGGGGCGCTCCTGGCTGGAGAGCCACTGCGGACGCGGCGGCAGCTTCTTGACGTCGGAGAAGATCTCGGCGAGCTCGAGGTGGTCGAGCGTCTCCTTCTCCAGGAGCGCCAGCGCGAGCTTGTCGAGGATGTCGCGATTGTCGTTGATCACCTGATACGCCTCGTTGTGCGCCTGCTCGATCAGCTCGCGCACCTGCGCGTCGACGCGCTCGGCGATCCGCTCGCTGAAGTCACGGCCGTGCCCCATGTCACGCCCCATGAAGACCTCACCCGACGAGGATCCGAGCTTGACCGGACCGATGTCGTCGGTCATGCCGTACTCGGTGACCATCTTGCGGGCGATCCCGGTGGCCTTCTCGATGTCGTTCGAGGCTCCCGTGGTGGGGTCGTGGAAGACGATCTCCTCGGCCACGCGGCCACCCATCGCATAGGTGAGCTGATCCTGCAGTTCGTTGCGGGTGACGGAGTACTTGTCCTCCAGCGGCAGCACCATCGTGTAGCCGAGCGCCTTGCCGCGCGGAAGGATCGTCACCTTCGTGACGGGGTCGGTGTTGTTCATCGCCGCCGCCGCCAGGGCGTGGCCGCCCTCGTGGTAGGCGGTGATGAGCTTCTCCTTGTCCTTCATCACGCGCGTGCGACGCTGCGGACCGGCGATGACGCGGTCGATCGCCTCGTCGAGCGCGCGCATGTCGATCAGCTGGGCGTTGGAGCGCGCGGTGAGCAGGGCCGCCTCGTTGAGGACGTTCGCGAGGTCGGCACCCGTGAAGCCGGGGGTCTTGCGCGCCACGACCGAGAGGTCGACCGACGGCGAGAGCGGCTTGCCACGACCGTGGACCTCGAGGATCCGCTGCCGCCCCTTGAGGTCGGGGGCGTCGACGCCGATCTGCCGGTCGAAGCGTCCCGGACGCAAGAGTGCCGGGTCGAGGATGTCGGGACGGTTGGTGGCCGCGATCACCAGCACCGACGCCTTCGGGTCGAAGCCGTCCATCTCGACGAGCATCTGGTTGAGCGTCTGCTCCCGCTCGTCGTGACCGCCGCCCATTCCGGCGCCACGGTGACGACCGACGGCGTCGATCTCGTCGATGAAGATGATGGCGGGCGCGTTCTCCTTCGCCTGGTTGAAGAGGTCGCGCACGCGGCTCGCGCCGACACCGACGAACATCTCGACGAAGTCAGAGCCCGAAATCGAGTAGAAGGGGACGCCGGCCTCTCCGGCGACGGCGCGGGCAAGCAGCGTCTTTCCGGTTCCGGGAGGGCCGTACAGGAGCACACCCTTGGGGATGCGTGCGCCGACTGCCTGGAACTTCGCGGGATCCTTCAGGAAGTCCTTGATCTCCTGCATCTCCTCGATGGCCTCGTCGGCCCCGGCGACGTCGGCGAAGGTGACCGTCGGCGTCTCCTTGGTCACGAGCTTGGCCCGCGACTTGCCGAACTGCATGACCTTGCTGCCGCCGCCCTGGGCGCTGGAGAGGAGGAACCAGAACAGCAGACCCAGCAGGATGAGCGGGATCATGAGGGACAGCAGGCCGTCCCAGAAGGTGGCCCGCGGCACGACGTCGTCGAAGCCCTCCTTCGGCTTGGCGGCATCGATGGCCGTGACGACCTCATCGGCACGCGCCGAGTTGTAGTAGAACTGGACGTTCTTCGAACCCTGGAAGTCCTTCGACAGGGCGAGATCGACCCGCTGGTCACCGTCGGTCATGACGACCTTGGTGACGGTGTCGCCGTCGAGGAGGCCGAGGCCCTCCTGCGTCGTGATCCGCTTCGCGCCGGTGAGCCCGGAGATCAGCGACATGCCGATGAGGAACAGCACGCCGATGAGCAACACGTAGACGAACGGGTTGCGGGTGAGCTTCTTGAAGTCCATGATCCGCTCAGGCTATCGCGCGCCGACTATGCGCGGTCTGTGCATTCGCCCACGGCGTACCGTGCGTTCACGCCCGCCACGGGCCGTGCGAACCCTCAGCTGTAGACGTGCGGCGCGAGCACGGCGACGTCACGCAGGTTGCGGTAGCCCTCGGCGTAGTCGAGCCCGTAGCCGACGACGAACTCGTTGGGGATGTCGAACCCCACGTAGCGGCAGTCGATCTCGACCTTCGCGGCTTCGGGCTTGCGCAGGAGTGCCAGCACCTCGATCGATGCCGCGCCGCGAGACGCGAAGTTCTCGAGCAGCCAGCTCAGGGTGAGACCGGAGTCGATGATGTCCTCGACGATGAGCACGTGCTTGCCGGTGAGGTCGGTGTCGAGGTCTTTCCGGATCTGGACGACCCCGCTGGACTTCGTGCCGGCGCCGTAGGACGAGACGGCCATCCAGTCCATCGCGATCGCACGGGGAAGCGCCCGGGCCAGGTCGGCCATCACCATGACGGCCCCCTTGAGCACGCCGACGAGCAGCAGGTCCTTGCCCTCGTAGTCGGCGACGACCTGGGCGGCGAGCGCGTCGAGTCGTTCCTGGATCTGCTCCTCGGTGACGAGGACGGTGGTGAGCTGGTCTGCGATGTCGGCCGCGCGCATCCTTCGAGTGTAGGCATTCGAGGGATGCTCCCCGAACGCCGCGAGCCGGATGATCCGGGCGCGGAACAGAGCGGAGGACCGGGAGCACGTGACTCCCGGTCCTCCTCATGTCAGCGCGCGAGCGCTCTCACTCCGCGCGAGCGGTGCGGCGGGTGCGGGCCCAGACTCCGAGGCCGACCAGCAGTGCTCCGATCGCGAGGATGCCGTACGCCGGCTCCCCACCCGTGATCGCCAGGCCCGGAGGCGGCGGGGTCTCGTGGTGGTGGTCGACGCCGGTCGGCGGCGGCGTCTCGCTCCCCGGCGGGGTCACGGGCGGCGTCGCCGGCGGGGTCGCCGGAGGCGTGACCGGCGGGGTGGGCGGAGGTGTCCGGGTGAGCGTGTTGGTCACGGTGACCTGAACCACTTCGCCCCGCCCGATCGTGATCGACGTGGCCGACAGCCGCGGGGTCTCCCAGGTGGCTCCGTCGATGGTCACGGGCGCCAGTTCCGACAGCGACAGCACGGCCCCCACGGGCAGCGGCGACGACGTCACGACGGTGCCGTCGGCCGGCAGGACGAGCGTGCCGGATCCCGCGGCGAAACCGTCACCGGCGGGGTACTCGTACGCGAGAGTGAAGGTGGTGTCGCGGGCGACCAGGTCGGCGCCGTCGCCCTCGATGACCTTCGAGGCCGAGAACGGTGCGCGCGCGACGGTCGCCTCGTTGGTGAGGGTCACCGCGACGGTGGTGTCGGCCCCGAGAACGAAGTCGTTCTGCGAGAACTGCGGCTCCGCCCAGTCGATGCCCGCCGGGCCCGTCGGGACGATCTCCTCGACGTGCACCCGCGATCCCGCGTCGAACTCCGGGCTCTTCCACGTGTCACCCTCGGCGACCTGGAAGGTCCCCTCGGTGACCTCGCCGTCGGGGGCCGTCACGGTGTAGGTGCCCTCGAACGCCAGACCCGCGATCGGCTCGTCGCTCCAGCGGACCTCCTTGGTGATCGAGAAGTCGCCCACACGGTCGCCGCCGCCCACGCCGCCACCGCCCTGACGGGTGACCGTGCCGGTCACAGTCCGAGTGGTCTCGCCGGCGATCGTGATGTCGGCCTCGTTCGTGTACGTGCGCGCGGCGCCACCGTCGGTGACCTTCACGTTGCCGTGCACCGAGTAGAACCATCCGCCCTGCGAACGGAACGAGACGAGCACCGCGTCGCCGTCTTCCGTGATGGTGGCGCCGACCTGGGAGGTCACGCGCGTCCAGCCGGTGGGCTTGCCGGTGGCATCGACCTTGTTGGTGCCGATGACGAAGATGTCGATCGCGCCCGAGTCAGTACGCGCCCACTCCTGGTTCTCGCCCAGCCGCTCCCGCACCGTGACGAGCTGGTCGTCGGCCATGCCCTGGCGCGGCGCCTTGATGTCGACGGCCCACGCGATGGTGTCGGTCTCACGGTCGTACTTGCCGGACTTCTTGTTCGGCATGCCCTCGAACGTGCAGTCGGGGCAGGTGGACGAGCCCGGCGTGACCGTGACCGACGCGTCGACGTCGCCGAAGTCGTAGGTCACCTCGGTGGTCTCGGTGACCTCCGTCTTGACCTCGACCCAGAAGTCGAACGTCCCCTTGAGGTTGCGCGGATGCTCGGCGAGGTAGTCGGCGTCGAAGTCGCAGACGATCTGCGTGGCCTCGACGGTGCACGTGCCCATCACCTCACCCGCAGCGTCGCGCAGGGCGAACGAGTCGGACAGCCCTTGGAGATCTTCCGGCAGCTCGACGACGAAGCCTGCGGGCGGCGTCGGGTTGTTCGGGAGCGACCACGCCCCCGTGAGCTCCGCCTTCTTGCCCGACTCGACCGTCGACTGCGTGAACGCGATCGACGTCACGTTGGCCTCGGTCTCATACGGCGGCGCGGCCTGTGCCGCTGTGACCGCCGTCAGCGCCATGACGCCGCCGATCACGAGCGCCAGCGCCGCGCTCACGCGCTTTCGCGCACGCGCGAATCTGATCATTTCGTCCCTCCCCCAGGTACGAGCGCACTCGCCCCCCGGCGACGTGCGATATGCGGGGAGGAATCGCCTCACCCGCCATAGATGAGATGGGCAGAGGTGCGTTCTATTACGCGGAGGCGACGAACTCGATGCGCGAGCCCCGGCGGAGGGCTCGGCATCCGGGGAGGTCGATGGGCCCCTGGCCGGTCCACTCGGTGACGAGTCGGGCGACCTCCCGCGTCTGTGCGCGGGTCAGGCTCTGGCCGAACTCGCTCGCCACGACGTGACGGATGATGCGGTGCCGGAGCGCGGGCGGATTCGCGGCGAGCGCCCCGATCGACACGGCGATCCCGGCCTCGGCGGGCTCCACGATGTCCTCGATCGTCTCGTCGATGATGGCCGCGAAGGCGTCGGCATCCTCCCGCAACTGGTCGGCCGTGCGGGCGAGGGCCTCGGCGACCCCTGGACCGAGCGCGGTCTCCAGCAGCGGAAGGACGTCGTGGCGCACGCGTACGCGGAGGAAGCGGCGGTCGAGGTTGTGCGGATCGTCCCACGGCTCGAGCGACTGCGCCGCGCAGGCGGCGCGGGTCGTGGTGCGGCGCAGGCCGAGCAGAGGTCGGAGCCACCGCAGTCCATCGACCTCTCTGTCGGGCGAGATGCCGCCGAGGCTCGCGGCGCCCGAGCCGCGGGCGAGCCCCAGGAGCACCGTCTCGGCCTGGTCGTCGAGCGTGTGGGCGAGGAGCACGCGGTGCGCGCCGACCTCGCGGGCCACGGCGGCCAGCGCGGTCCGGCGGGCGTCACGGG
>NZ_JASGDO010000063.1:0-28345 GCF_047607225.1 Microbacterium sp.
AGCGCGGCCGCGTCCGGGTGCGGCGCCGGCGACCTGAGCCGAGCCGGGCCGCCGCGGCGCGTGCGCCGGATGAGCGGCTGTCAGCCCACGTCGCGCCGCCAGCTCGTCAGGTAGCCCAGCACCAGGATGACCGCCGCGTAGGCGAGGAGCACGAGGACGCCGATCCACCACGCCAGAGGCTCGCTGCCCGCACCCGTTCCCGAGCCCAAGGTGGAGTAGAGACTCGCGCCGACGAGTGCGTCGGAGGCGGCCCCGGGGAGGAACCGCGCGGCGTCGGCGATGCCGTCGACGAAGGATCCGACGGTCCGGAGGATCGGTTCGACGAACTGCGTGAAGGCGATGACTCCCACGACCGCGGCGACCTGGTTGCGCACGAGCGTGCCGACGCCGATGCCGATCAGCACCCAGAGGGCGAACGCGATGGCGATCCGGCCGAACATCGCCCAGGTGTCGAGGTCGCCGAGCTGCGTGTCGACGCCGAAGACGGCGAGGAACCCGGCACCCGGCCCGACGGTGGAGACCAGTGCCGCGAGGGCGTACACGAGGCCCATCACGATGCCTGCGACGACCTTGCCCGCCAGCACGGTGGCGCGGCGCGGAGTGGCGAGGAACGTCGGGGTGAGGGTCTTGTGTCGGAACTCGCCCGTGACCAGGAGCGTGCCGATGAGGAGCGGGAAGATGTACCCCACCGCGGTGGCCAGGCTATAGATGAGCGGCGGCAGCATGCCGCCGGGGATCGCGGACATGTCGGTGGATCCGCCGGGGATCGCACCGGTGGCGACGGCGCCGAAGAACCCGGCGAGCCCGCCGGCCGTGCTGCCGACGTAGGCGACGAGGACGAGCCCCAGGATCCACCACATCGAGGTGGAGAACTGCTTGGTCAGCTCGGAGCGTGTAGCGCGGACGAGGCTCATCGCTGCTCACCGCCTTCCTGCGCAGCCGTCGGTTCGGGATCGGCGTCGACCTCGACTGGCGGCGGTGGTGCGTCCACGACGGGAGCGGCGACGGCGGGGGCCGGCAGCGCGTCGAGGTCGACGGGGGCCGTAGCTGGTGCGGGCTCGTGCACCCGCACTCCGTTGACGAGGTCGAGGAAGACCTCTTCCAGCGCGGGTCCGCGCCGCTGCAGGGCCGAGAGGGCGACACCCGCCGCGGCTGCGACGGCACCGACCCGCACGGGGTCTGCGCCCCGCACCGTGAAACCGGTGCGGAGGGTGTCGAAGGAGAGCCCCTCCGCCGAGAGCGCGGCGCCGAGGGCTGCGCGGTCGGGGGCGTCGACGATCGTCGCGTACTCGTCGTGCGCGGTGAGCTCGTCGATCGTGCCCTGGAACACGAGGGAGCCGCGGGCGATGATGAGCAGCGACTGCGCCGTCTGCTGGATCTCGGAGAGCATGTGCGAGGAGACCAGCACGGTGCGTCCCTGCGCGGCGAGGTCTCGGAGGAAGCCGCGCATCCACTTGATGCCCTCGGGGTCGAGCCCGTTGGAGGGCTCGTCGAGCACGAGCACGCCGGGATCGCCGAGCAGGGTGTAGGCGAGGCCGAGGCGCTGGCGCATGCCGAGGGAGAAACCGCCGACCTTGCGCCCGGCGACGTCGGCCAGTCCGACGGTGCCGAGCGCGTCGTCGACGCGGGAGCGGGGGATGCCGGCCGCATCGGCGTAGACCGCGAGGTGGTTCGCCGCGCTTCGTCCGGGGTGGAAGCTCGACGCCTCCAGGGCGGCGCCGACCGTCTGCAGCGGGTGCGAGAGCTCGCGGTAGCGACGTCCGTCGATCGTCGCGCTCCCCGATGATGCCGAGATGAGTCCGAGCAGGATCCGCAGGGTCGTGGTCTTGCCGGCTCCGTTCGGGCCGAGGAAGCCCGTGACCACCCCCGGCTCCACTCGGGCGGTGAATCCGTCGACCGCCTTCACGGCGCCGAAGCGCTTGGTGACATCGGTGAACTCGAGCACATGTCCTTCGGGCATGGGCGGCCTCTCGTTGCGGGGGTGTCCTCTTATCCTGTCGGATTCCGCGCGGGACCGCGCGGAGCGTGGCGGCGAGCCCTCGAGAGGCGGATGACGTCGGGGTGTGGACAACTCCCGGGACGCGTCCTCGGCGTGGCTACAGTGGGGCATCTGGTACTCATATATGAGGGGGCCTGGAGCCCTCTCTCCCATCGGATGAAGGAGATCGAAACATGAGACGTGGAATCCGTAACACGATCGCAGCCGTGGTGCTCTCGGCCGTGGCGCTCGGCGGTGTGGCCCTCCCGGCATCGGCGGTAAGCAGTTCGTCCTCGGCGAAGCTGCCGGGCACGGGAGCCGTGATCCAGGCGAACGTCTGGCTCTGCAACACCTGGCTCACGTCGTGCGGCTTCCAGACCTCGGCGAAGGCGCTGAAGTCGGGCAAGGCGTACAAGGTGTCCAAGATCCGCAACACCGCGGACTTCAACGCGTGGGGCATCGGCACCGTGACGGTGGGTGCGGTCACCGTGGCCGGTACGAGCGGGTCGGCGCGCAACCTGGTCTGGACCAACTACAAGACGTGGATCTCCGACCACTCCGGCAGCGCCTCGGCGACGTGGTCGATCGTCGCGCTGGGTCTCTGCTCCGGCGCCTATGCCGAAGTCTCGGGCGTTCGCGCGAGCTCCAGCGCGTGCGTGGGGGTGTGATCCGCACTCGTGTCCTCCCCTGTGCCGTGGCGGCGGTGGCGGCTCTCATGCTGACCGCGTGCGCGCCTCCCACCCCGGTCGACGGTGGCCTCGACGGCGTCTGGGGAGACCTGACGCCGTTCGAGGGCGCCGACGGCCTGCTCTCCAACGTGGCCATCGACGCGTTCTCGACGGCGACCCTCGTCGAGACCGCGGCCGGGATCGATGTCGGTCGGGCGCTCGGCGTCGTGTCGCCTCCGCCCGACGCCGCGCGTTGGCGGGAGCTCTGGGAGTCCGACGAGGAAGAGGCGCTGTGGAAAGCGCACCTGGTGTGTGGCTCCGCGGGCGCAGAGAAGGCTCGACAGATCCTGTCGGGGCCGACGGCGGCGACTCTCGCGCGTGACGCCGATACCGTGCTCGCGGCGGCGCCGGAGCCGACGGCGCAGTCGCAGCCCGGCGACACGCTCGAGCTGTTGGCGGCTGCCCATGTCTCGTGGTGCCTCAGCGGCGTCGATCCCGTCGCCGACGGGCTCCTCTCGGCGGCGGGGATGCGGTCCGCCGTCTCCGCCAACGCGGCGCTCGCGCTGCAGTGGGTCGACGTCCGCCGGTCGGCGGTGGTGTCTCCGGAGGCGTCGGCGGGACGCGTCGTCAGCGCACTCTTGCCGGGGGTCCCGCCGCCGGACTGCGACGATCGCGCGGCGATCGAGGCGGGTGCCCTGCTCCTGCTCGACGCAGTGCCGGAGGAGGACACCCCCGCGTTCTTCCGGTGCGCGGTCGACGACGCGCTCGACGCGACCGACCTCTCGGTGCTCGTGACGGCCGCTCGCGTCGTCGCTCAGCGTGAAGCCGAGGAGGGTGACGAGGCGGTCGCCGACGCGCGCGCGGTGCTCGAGGACCGTCTTGAGAGCAGGCGGCTGCCCGATGGCAGCTACCTGCGACGCCCGCTGGTCACGGGATCTCTCAGCGGCACGGTCGCCGGTGTCCGGCTGCTCCACGCTCGGGGCACCGAGCTGCCGCCGTCGACATCGGCGGTCGTCGTCGAACGCATAGTGCAGACGGCGCGTCCGGGATCGGGCGACGCCCTCCTCGTGTGGCAGGGCTGCCTTCTCGTGCGTGGTGACTGCGCCGACCTCGCCGGCCCGGGGCTCGCCGACGCGGAAGTCCTCACGGCGGCCGTGACGCCCGAGGCGACGACGCTCGACGGTCTGCTGACCGCGCTCGCCACGGCGCGCGCGGCCGACCCGGACGGGGTCGATCGCCTCATCGAAGGCCTCGCCACTGGTGCGACGGCGCCGTGCGCGCGACGGCAGGTCTCCCTGTTCCGTGACGCGGCGGCGGCCGGTGGGTGGCCCGACGACGAGGTATGGCAGGAGGCCCGACGCAGCTTCGCCGACGCCGTCATCGACGGGCGCCTCGACGACTACTGCGACCTCTCCTGGATCTCGCGGCTCGCCGACGATGCCCCGCGGCGCGACGGAGCCGCCGGTTACGTGCCCCCTTTGCGCTTCTCCCAGGAAGGACTGCTGATGATGAACGAGCAGCTGGCGCCGCTGTCGATCGCGGCAGCGGCGGCTGACTTGGGGTTCCATGCGTAGCCCGCGCTGGCTCCTGGTCGGTGTCGTGCTCGCCGTGGGGGCGATGAGTCCGCTGACGGCGTGCGCGCCGGGAAACCCCGTGGACGCCTTCGACTTCTCCGGCTTCCTCGGCGATGACGGGCTGTTTCATGACCGAGACGTCGCGGGGATCGACGGAGCGCTCACGGACGGCTCGGCGACCGAGGGGACGTGGACGACAGCCGCGGTGATCCGCACGCGGAACCTGGCGGGAGAAGAAGTGCGTCTCGCGACGGAGATGTCGCGGGCCCTCGATGCCGCGGCGCAGGCCGCCGCCGACAGTGGGGATCACGATGCCGTGCTCGGCGCAGCCCGCGCGTGCGCGCTCGCCGCCCAGGCGTCGTCGGCGTGCGCTGATGTCCGCGGTCGGGCGATCGAGCTCCTGCAGCAGAGCCCCGCCGCCCTCGGCCCCGGCGACTCCGCGCGCGCCGTGCTCCTGATCGAGACGGCAGCCGATCTCGGGCTCCTTCCCGCGGGTGCGGGGAGCAGCCTGGCCGCCGCGGTGGCCAGGCGAAGCGATGACCCCTGCGTCGACAGTGCCGTGATCCGCCTCCACGTTCGACGCGACGACGAGGAGCCTCTCCGCGTCGTCGATGACCCGCGCGCACGCACCGACGAGGTGCTCGCCGCCCTCCGCATCGGCGACGTCGACACGGCGTACTGCCTCTCCGGCATCGTCGCCGCCACCGCCGGCGCCACACCGGATCGCGACGAGGACTGGCTGCAGCAGCCGTTCGACGAGGCGGTCGCCGCCGGTTTCACCCGCGCCGATGACGGCCTCTACGCCGGCGCGGATCGTTCCCAGGGCCGCATCGAGACGACGCGCCGGCTCAGCCAGGTCTCGTTCGACCTGAGCGTCGGACTCGGCCCGATCCCGGCGGGAGGAGCCTCGTGATGGTGACGCAGCGCGAGCCGGTCGTCTCTGTCGAGGCAGCCCGCTACACGTATCCGGGCGTGGCGGGGCGCGAACTCGGGCCGTTCGATGCGGAGGTCCGGGCGGGCGAGATGCTCGGCATCGTCGGTCCCTCGGGGGTCGGCAAGAGCACTCTGCTGGGCCTGATCGGCGGGCTTCTCACGCCGACCCGCGGCCGCGTGCAGTTCTCTCGCGCGTGTAGCGGTGCCGCCTTCGTGCTTCAGACGCATGCCGTGCATCCGTATCTGACGGCGTGGGAGAACGTGGCAGCGGCGTGGGGCATCCCCCACCGCAGCGACCGCCCGCGCGCCCGTCGGTTGCTGAGCCTGCTCGACCTCGATGACGTCGCTGACCGACCCGCCGGTGCGCTCTCGGGCGGCCAGCGCCAGAGGCTCGCTCTCGGTCGGGCGATCGCCTCCGAGGCCGCGGTCATCGTCGCCGACGAGCCGACGGGGAATCTCGATGCCGAGAGCACCACTGTCGTGCTCCGCGCGCTGCGAGCCGCAGCCCGGAGCGGCACGGCGGTGGTGGTCGCGACCCACGACGACGCGGTGCGCGATCGGTGCGACCGCATCCTCACGCTGACGAAGGAACGGACCACGCCGTGACCACGAGGAAGACGCTTCGCACGACACTCGGATGGGCCCTGCTGCGTGTCCGTCGAGGGGAGCACCGCGCGGCTCCGCTCGTCGTCGCGGGTTTTGTGACCGTGCTGTTGACGGCGACGCTCGGTGCGCTGCTCTGGAACGTCCAGTCGACCGTGACCGCCGACGAGGTGGGTGGCGGAAGCCTCGCGGTGCTCGAGCTGCGCACCGACGTCGCCGATGCGCGACCCCTGACCGGGAGCGCGCTGGATCTGCTCGCCGGGCTCCCCGACGTCGCCGCTGTCGAGCCGGCCATCGACGGTGCGTCGATCTACGGGGCGGATGGGGGCTGGGTGCTTCCCGTCGTGGCGTTCCAGGCGTCGCAGGCGCCGCCCGGCGTCACGGCTCCTCCCGGACCGGGCGAGTTCCTCGCGCCGAGCGCCACGCAGGGGGTCGACTTCGCCGCCCTCGTCGGCGAAGAGCTCGATGTGGGGTTCACCACCCGCACCGGAGCGGATGAGGGAGAGTCGGCGTCGCGGCGACTGCGTCTGAGCGGCACGTACGACCCTTCCTGGCAGGTCTATGGACCGGCCGTCGCCCTCACCGACGTCGACACCGCGGTGGAGCTCGTCGCCGCGCGGGAGGGGCTGTCGCCGCGCGCGTACCTCGATGAGCGCGGAGTGCGCTCCGCGCTGGTCGTCGCCCGCGACCGAGAGGCCGTCCCCGCTCTGACCGCCGACCTCCGTGCCCGGGGGTTCGCCGCCAGCCCTCTGGCGGACCGGCTCGGTCTGCTCCCCGGTGTGTTCTCACTCCTTCCCGCCGCGACCGCGATCGTCGCCGTCGTGGGGCTTCTGCTGTTGGTCGTCTCGACCTTCACCGGGGTCGCGGCCTCGGCGAAGGTGCAGCTGCGCGATCTCGCCCTCCTCCGTGTGCACGGGTGGCAAGTGTCGGAGATCCGCGCGCTCATCACGACGGAGAGCATGCTCGTCACCGGACTGGGCGCCGTGGCGGGGGCGCTCGTCGCGATCGCGCTCGTTCCGTTCCTGTCGGTCGTCGCGGCCGAGCAGGTGGGAGCCGAACCGGCGCTCGGTGACCTGGTGTGGCGGCCGGTGCTGATCGCGGCGGGCGCGATGCTCATCAGTCTCCTCGCCAGTGCGGGAGCAGCGACTCTCGCGTCGCGCCGTTCCCTCTCGGTCGACCCGTACATCGCGGTGCGGGCCGAGGGCGGGTGAGCGCCCCGAGGTGCGACGGAGGGAGACCCGGCCTCCGACGCGCCTCGGGTAGCGTGAACGTGTGAGCGACGCGTCCCCGACCCCGGCTGCGTCCGCGTCGCGGATCCGTGCGGTCGCGGACGCGAGCGTCGGGCATGCCACGCTCGACCGACCGGAGGCGATCAACGCCCTCGATCTCGGCATGATCGAAGCTCTGGGCGCTGCGCTCGATGAGTGGGAGCACCATTCCGACATCGCGATGGTGCTCCTCGACGGTGCCGGTGACCGGGGCTTCTGCGCCGGCGGTGACGTCCGCGGCCTCCGTTCCCAGATCGTTGCGGGGCAGGCGGCCGAGACGGCGCGCTTCTTCCGCGCCGAGTACGCGCTCAACGCACGAATCGCCGAGTATCCGAAACCCGTCGTCGCGATCGCCGACGGGATCACGATGGGCGGCGGCGTCGGATTGGCCGGGCACGCCGCCGTGCGGGTGGTGACGGAGCGCTCGGCGCTGGCGATGCCCGAGACCCGCATCGGCTTCACGCCCGACGTCGGGGGTTCCTGGCTCCTCGGCCGCGCTCCCGGACGGGTGGGGGAGTACCTCGCCCTCACCGGCGCATCGATGAACGGCGCCGACGCGATCTACGCTGGGTTCGCCGACCACTTCGTCCCGTCGGATCGCCTGGCCGACCTCCACGATGCGTTCGTCACTCGTGCCGATCCGCACACCCCGACCGAGCTCGTCCTCCTGTTCGATGAGACTCCCGATCCTTCGCGCCTGCCTGCTGCACGCGGCTGGATCGACGACGCCTTCGCCGCGGACACGGTGCCCGAGATCCTCGCCCGCCTCCGCGACCGGCCCGAGCCCGACGCCGCGGCGACCGTCGCCACGCTGGAGGAGCTCTCACCGACGGCGCTCGCCGTGACCCTCGCGGCCGTCCGCTCGGCGCGCCGTCTTCCCGACCTTCGTGCCGCTCTCGCCCAGGAGTACGGCCTCGTCATGTGGTTCGCGGCGACGCAGCCCGATCTGGCAGAGGGGATCCGCGCGCAGCTCGTCGACCGTGACCGCTCCCCGCGGTGGCAGCCGGCGTCGTTCGACGACCTGCCGGGCAGCATCGGTGCCGACGCGCTCGCGTTCATCCCCGACGTTCCGTTGTGGAGCTGAGGATCCGTGTTCGACAGTCCGCTCTCGGCCTCTGCCTACGATGTGCTCGGCGTGGCCCCCGACGTCGACGACGAGGCGCTGCGTCGGGCGTACCGCGCGCGGTTGCGAGAGACGCACCCCGACACCGGTGGGGATGCCGCGCGTTTCGTCCACGTGCAGCGTGCCTGGGAGCTGATCGGGACACCCTCGGCGCGCGCCGCCTATGACCGCGGCCACGGCTTCGGAGCGTCGGCCGCGCCCTCGTTCGCTCCGGCCGGTTCTCCCGCAGAGGGCGGTCCGGTCTGGCGTCCGCCGTCCGCTCGCGCCGACACCCGGCCGCGCGCACGCTCCTTCGGTCAGCCGGGCGGGTGGCGCCGGGAACGCTACCTCACCCTGATACGCGAATGGGTGGGCCGCGGAGTGGCCCTCGATGACCCGTACGACCCCGCTCTCGTGCGGACTGCTCCTCGTGAGCTTCGCCGCCTCCTCGCCGACGCGCTCGCCGAAGAGGCGACGGCGAGGATCGTGGCCGACCTCGGCATGGGCTACACCGTGTGGCACGACGTGGCCGCCGACCCGCGGGATCCCGACGCGAAGATCGACCATGTCGTGCTCGGCCCGAGCGGCCTGTACGCCGTGCTCTCGGAGGACTTCGGCGGCCCGGCGCGGGTACGACGTGGAGAGCTCATCGGTGAGTCGGTCTCCGGTGCCCCTGTCGCCGCGACCGTGGGGCGCGCCCGTGGCCTCGGTCGCTCGGCCCGGGTGAAGTTCAGCGGCGTCATCGTCGTGCTCCCCGACGACGACGCCCCGGCGGCGATCGAGGAGCTGGGGCGGGTGCGCGGTCTGCCCGCGGTCGTCGTCGCACGGTCGGCGCTGTCCACCGTGCTCCGCCGCGGGATCACGGGTGCGCGAGCGATCGGCGGCAACGAGCTCTTCGACATCCGCACCCGGCTGCAGCAGACCGTGCGCTTCGTCTGAGCGACCCGAGCGGAGCCCCGGGCCGCACCCGCGCCGCCCGGTCCGGCGGACCCCCGCCGTAGAGTCGATCCCATGGACTCCGCCGCCTGGACTTTCGTCATCCTCGTGGCCGCCGTGGTGGCGTTCGTCAGCTCCCGGGTGCCCCTGGCGATCGTCGCGCTCGGCGTCGCCGTCTCGCTCTGGGCCACCGGCGTCCTCACCCTCCCCGAGGCGTTGTCGGGCTTCGGCGATCCCACGGTCATCTTCATCGCGACGCTGTTCATCGTGAGTGAAGCGCTGGACTCGACCGGGGTCACCGCGTGGCTCGGACATCAGGTGATCCGCCGCGCGGGGTCGGGGCGCGGCAGGCTCGTCGTGATCGTCGCGCTCCTGGCTGCAGCCCTGTCCGCCTTCATCAGCATCAACGGTGCCGTCGCCGCTCTCCTCCCCGTCGTCGTTGTCGTCGCGGTTCGCGCGGGCATCGTTCCCTCGAAGCTGCTGATCCCGCTCGCCTTCGCCGCCAGCGCCGGGTCCCTTCTGACGCTCGCGGGCACCCCCGTCAACATCGTCGTCTCGGAGGCCGCCGAGGCAGCGGGCGGCCGCGCCTTCGGGTTCTTCGAGTTCGCTCTGGTCGGGGCGCCCCTCGTGATCGCGACGACGCTCATCGTGCTCGCCTGGGGCGACCGGCTCCTGCCGGAGCGGGTGGCGGAGCACTTCGCCGATGCCGCCCCCGACCCCCGCTCCCACGCCCGCACGCTGCGCGACGCGTACGACGTCGACCTCGACACCGGTTCGCTGTTCAGCGTCACCGAGGGCGTGCTGGAGGTGCTCATCGCCCCGCGGTCACCCCTGATCGGACGGACGGTCTGCGCCGGGATGACCACGAGAGGCGAAGACCTCGTGATCCTCGCGGTGCGTCGCGGGGAAGAGGACGGCCCCAACACGTCGCGGGGCGCGGCGGTGGCCGGATCCCTGACGCTCCGCGCCGGCGACGCCGTGCTCGTGCAGGGGCCGTGGGACGCGCTGGACCGCTACGCCGCGTCGCCCGATGTCATCGCGGTGACCGCGCCACGGTCGCTCCAGCGTGCGGTGCCGCTCGGCCGGGGCGCGCGGCGCTCCCTCGTCGTGCTCGCGGTCATGGTGGTGTTGCTGGCGACCGGACTCGTTCCGCCGGTCGTCGCCGGTCTTCTGGCGGCGGGGGCGCTCGTGCTGAGCGGCGTCCTCACCATTCCGCAGACCTATCGCGCCGTGTCGTGGACCACGGTCATCCTCATCGCCGGGATGGTCCCCCTCTCCTCGGCCTTCATCTCGACGGGTGCCGCCAGCTCGGTCGCCGATGTCGTGCTCGGCGTGATCGGCGACTCGTCACCCCATGTCGCCCTGCTCGTCCTGTGCGTCCTCACGATGATCCTCGGCCAGTTCATCTCGAACGTCGCGACCGTGCTCGTCGTCGCGCCGATCGCCGTGGCGGTGGCCGACGGGCTCGACGCGAGCGTGCTGCCGTTCCTCATGGCCCTCACCGTCGCCGGAGCCGCCGCCTTCCTCACCCCGATCGCCACTCCGGTGAACCTCATGGTGATGCAGCCGGGCGGGTATCGCTTCGGGGACTATTGGCGCCTGGGGTTGCCGCTGATGGTCGTCTTCCTCCTCGCCTCCGTGCTGTACGTCCCGCTGATCTGGCCCTTCTGACCACGGCGCGGGGGCGACCCGCCGGCGGTGTCCGTGGGGGAGGGGGCGTCAGCGGGCGAGTCCGAAGAGTTCGAGCGGATGAGTGAACCGCCACCAGCCGTCGGGCTCGCCGAGGTCGTCGGTCAGGGCGACCTCGACGCTCGCCGAGTCGAGGGGGCCGGTGAGGGTGAGGGTGCCCACGATCTGGTCGGCGTCGCGCGCGTCACCGAGGTCGAGCGTGCTCTTTCCGGTCGCGGACGCACCGTTCCAGAGCAGCACGGAGGCCTCCGTCGTGGTTGCGACCTCGGCGCGCGTTCCCCACGCGGTCGAGGCGGTTCCCACCACTGTGCCCGCCGGCAGTGCGTGCGGCGTCTGGACTTCGGCGACGGCCTGCTGGAGGAGATCCGCCGTCTCCGACGCGCGGAGTTCCTCGGTCGGCTGGCCGAGCACGGCCACCGACACCCGCACGGTCTGGCCGGCCGCCTCCACCTCGGCGTCGGCGAGCAGGTTGTAGTTCCCGACGAGTCCGCCGGTCTTCAGTCCGATCACGCCGTCGTCGCCGAGCAGCGGATTGGTGTTCTCGATCTCACCGACGCCGGGGATCTCCGCCGTCTCGGTCGCCACGATCTCGGCGATCACCGGCTGATCCGCAGCGATCTCGGCGAGTCGGATGAGCGAGGCCGCGTCGGCGGTGTTCTCCCGATCGATGCCGGTGGGCTCCACGATCCGGATACCCGAGAGGTCGTGGCCGTCGAGCCATTCGCGCGCGGCGGCGGCGAACTCCGCCTCCGTCGGCCAGAGCTCCTCCGTGAGCATCGCGATGTAGTTGCCGGCCGACGCGATGAGGGCGCCCTGGAGCTGTTGGTACTGCGTCAGCGTGCCGCCGACGGGAACCGGGAGCGCCGATTCGCCGCGCGAGACGTATGCCCAATACGTGGCGCGGTCGGCGGCGGTGATGGTGCGGGCAGGCCCCGCCTCCCCCTCTGCCAGGGGCGCCTCGTCGAGCACCATGAGGGCCGAGACGAGCTTGGTGATGCTCGCCATCGGTGCGGCGTCCGTCGACGACGCGGCGACGGCGTCGATGCCCGCGACCCCGACGGCGGCGTCGCCCTCGTCCGGCCAGGACAACGCGGACGTGGGAGCCTCCACACGCGGCGCGTCGGCCGCGGCGATCGTGGGTGCGACGGCATCGAGGGACCACGTCTGGGTCGCGACGGTGTATCCGCCCGCCAGGGCCATCAGGATGGCGGCGGTCACCAGCAGGGGTGCGCGCGAGCGCCGGCGACGGATGAGCACCGGAAGGACGGGGACGAAGGGCGCCGAGGCGGCCGTGAGGTCGCGGGGAGCGACCCGGGTGGCGACGACGTCGGGATCGATCCACGCCAGGGCGATCCGCCCGCTCCGCGACTCCGGCTCCGTCTCCTGCGCTTGCCTCCGCAGCGCGCGCCGGGACGGGGGAGGTGCGTCGGGGGAGGTCACGATAGCCAACGTACCGCGGGCTATACTCGTCGCCAGAACCACGGGAGTCCGGTGAGCCGGGCTGAGAGGAAGCGATCCACGCTTCGACCGTCGAACCTGATCCGGATCATGCCGGCGCAGGGAGGAGAGCGCAATGCATGCAGTGACGTCCCCGTCCACCGTCCGTTCATCGTCGGGAGGCACCGGTCGCGAGCGATTCCGGTGGCGCATCGTCGACATCGTCGTGGCGAGCGTCATCGGCGTGGCCTGTGCCGCCGTCTTCCTCGTCTGGAACATCGGCTACGAAGGGCCGGCCTCGCTCCTCAAGCCCCTTCTGCCGGGCGTGCAGGGACTGCTGGCAGGACCTTGGCTCATTGCGGGGGTGCTCGGTGCTCTCGTCATCCGCAAGCCCGGAGCGGCGCTGTACACCGAGCTCCTCGCGGCCGTCATCTCCGCCCTCGTCGGCAACCAGTGGGGTCCCCTCACGATCGTCTCGGGTCTGGTCCAGGGCGCCGGCGCCGAGCTCGTGTTCCTCGCGTTCCTCTACGCGTCGTGGCGTCTGCCCGTCGCGATCCTGGCGGGCGCGGGCGCGGGCCTCGCGTGCGGGATCAACGATCGCGTGCTCTGGTACCCGGGGGCCGACACCCTGTTCACCTCGGTGTACATCGCCGCCACGACGATCTCCGGCGCAGTTGTGGCCGGTCTCGGTGCGTGGCTCGTGACCCGTGCGCTCGCCCGGACCGGAGCGCTGGCTCGCTTCGCCTCCGGCCGCGACGCCGGCCGACGCGTCTAGCGTGCCGACCGTCGCGCCGTCGCCCGCCGCCGTCGAGGCGCGCGGGTGGGGATGGCGCTACGCGACCCGGCGGGCCTGGGCGGTCCGTGACGTCGACTTCCGGATCGAGCCGGGTGAGCGCGTGCTGCTTCTGGGAGCCTCCGGCGCCGGGAAGTCGACGTTGCTGCAGGGGATCGGCGGTGTGCTGGGCGGCCACGACGAGGGCGAAGAGCTCGGTGCGCTACTCATCGACGGTGTGCCGGCGGCGGCGACGCGCGGACGTGCCGGGCTGGTGCTGCAAGACCCGGACAGTCAGACGATCCTCTCTCGGGTGGGCGACGACGTCGCGTTCGGGTGCGAGAACCTCGGGGTGGCACGCGACGAGATCTGGCGGCGGGTGACGGCGGCCCTGGACGCCGTGGGACTCGAGGTCGCTCGGGACCGCAGCACGTCGGCGCTCTCGGGGGGACAGAAGCAGCGGTTGGCCCTCGCCGGTGTCCTCGCCATGCAACCCGGCGTCGTGCTTCTGGATGAGCCGACCGCGAACCTCGATCCGGTCGGGGTGACCGAGGTCCGTGACGCCGTCGCGCGGGTGATCGCCGCCACCGGAGCGACCCTCGTGGTGATCGAGCATCGAGTCGACGTCTGGCTCCCGCTCGTCGATCGCGTGATCGTGCTGGGAGCCCAAGGGGGCGTGATCGCCGACGGTCCGCCGGATCGCGTCCTGGTCGACCGCGCGCCGGAGCTCGCCGAGGCGGGCGTCTGGTTGCCCGGTGTCCGTCCGCCCGTCCCCGAGCGCCCCGCGGCCTCGGCGGGCGCCTCGCTCGTCTCTGCGCGAGGCCTCGTCGTGGGCCGTTCGCCCGGCGTGGCGGTCGCCGGACCCGTCGACCTCGAGGTGCGGGAGGGGGAGGTCGTCGGGATCGTGGGCGCGAACGGCGCGGGCAAGTCGACCCTCGGACTGACCCTCGCGGGGCTCCTTCCGACCGTGGCGGGAGAAGTGCGCGCGGCGGACGCACTCTCCCGGGGCGCCGCCCTCACCCGCCAGGCCCGCCGCGTCCTGAGTCGCCGCACCCCCGGCCGATCCGTCGGGGCCCGCCCCGATAACCCCGCGGCCTGGACCTCCGCGTCGCTCCTGACCCGGATCGGCACCGTGCTGCAGGAACCGGAGCACCAACTGCTGCGATCGACCGTCCGCGACGAGCTGGCCGTCGGGCCGCGGGCCCTCGGTCTGGACGAGGGGGCGGTCGCCGCCCGCATCGATGATGCGCTCGTCCGGCTGCGCCTGGCGCCGCTCGCGGCCGCGAACCCCTACACGCTGTCGGGGGGAGAGAAGCGCCGGCTGACGGTCGCGGCCATGCTCGTGACCCGCCCCCGCGTGCTGGTCCTCGACGAACCGACGTTCGGTCAGGACGCCCGGACCTGGGCGGAGCTCGTCGCGATCATCGCCGGCCTCCGCGACGGGGTGGATGAGCAGGGACCTCTCGCGATCGCCGCGATCACCCACGACGACGCCGTTCTCGACGCTCTCGCCGCCCGCCGTTTCCCCCTCGCCGGCCCCACCGTCGCGGCCGGTCCCCCGAGGGCCGGTTCATGACGACCCTCACCCCCGCCGGGCCCCGGCGGGGTGTCGTCGCGGGGCGTCATCCCGTCGCCAAGCTCGTCGCGGCGCTCCTCATCGCGCTGCCGCTGGTCGTCACGATCGATCCCGTCTCGGCCGGAGTCGCGCTCGGCCTCGAGGTGCCGTTGCTCTTTTCTGCCGGTCTCACCGCTCGGCAGTTCTGGCTCCGGACCCTGCCGCTCTGGCTCGCTGCCCCGGCCGCTGCGGTGACGATCGCGCTGTACGGGCAGTCGAGCGGACGAGTGCTGTTCGAGTGGCTGTTCGTCCACGTCAGCGAGGGGTCGATCCTCCTCGGGCTCTCCGCGATGCTGCGCGTCCTCGCCATCGGTCTTCCCGCCGTGGTCCTGTTCGTCACCGTCGATCCGACCGACCTCGCCGATGGTCTCGCGCAAGTGCTGCGGCTGCCGGCGCGATTCGTCTTGGGGGGATTGGCGGGCATGAGGATGCTGGGCCTGTTGGTGGAGGACTGGCGTGCCCTCGCGCTGGCCCGCCGCGCACGCGGTGTCGCCGATGCCGGGCGGATCCGCCGCGTGGCGGGGATGGCGTTCGCGCTGCTCGTGCTCGCGATCCGTCGCGGGTCCGCGCTGGCCACGGCCATGGAGGCGCGGGCCTTCGGAGCGCCCGGGCCGCGCACGTGGGCCCGCCCGTCGCGACTCGGTGGGGCCGATGTGCTCCTGATGGTCCTCGCGCTGGCGATCCCGACGATCGCTCTGGCGGCGGCGGTGGTGACGGGGTCATTCCGCCCGGTCTTCGGCGGGGGCTGACTCCCACGCGGACGTGGCGCGGGCAGGGACGGGTGTCTCGTCGGTGCGCCGCCCGGGCTCGGCCGATCAGGTCGCGTTCCACAGACTCCGGTAGTACGCCATCCGTTCCTCGTCGGGCTCGACCCCGTACGCGTCGAGCAGGGCCTCCTCCCAGCCCGGCCCGTAGTTCCAGACCGTGCTCATCGCCGCGACCGCGATGTCGGCCCACCGATCGGCGACGCCGAGCACGCCGAAGTCGACATGGCCGAGCCACAGGCCGTCCTCGCCGAGGAGGGTGTTCGGGCAGCAGGCGTCGGCATGGCAGACGACGAGCCGGTCGATCGTCGGCGGTTCGCGGAGCGGCGCGTCGACCACGATGCCGCGCTCCTCAGCGCGGGTGAGGCGTGAGGCGACCGACCAGTCGAAGGGGCAGTCGTCGACCGGCAGCGCATCGTGAAGCGCGCGGAGTCCTTCACCCACCGCCCGCACCGCGACGGCGGGGTGCTCCCGCCAGTGGGGATCGACGGCCGAGAGGCCGGGAAGGGCCACCGTGACGAGCCACTCGTGCCGCCCGTCCGTGCCGGTCTCGCGCACGGTCGGGACCCTCGTGTATCGCGCCGCCCACGCCAGGCGCTCGGCTTCGTCGGACATCGAGGATTCCGCATTGACGGGGCCGTACTTGATGAACTCGCCCGCACCGCTGCGGAACGTGAGTCCGCCGTAGCCGTTGCGCCAGACGGGGACGAGGGTCGCTCCCCGGGCGAGCATCCGGACGCGCGGGGGCACATCGACGGTCTCGGCGGGGATCGACATGTTCTCCATCATGGCGGCTCCGTGCCGGTCCGAGGCGGTCCCGGCGGTCGCTGGGCCGTCGCTGGGCGGAGTTCACGTGACACTGAGTCCCGCGTATGGTGGTATGCGATCCCCACTCGTTCGAAGGAGAGCGCATGGACATCGTCGGAGCCACCGCCCTCGTCACCGGCGGCGCGAGCGGTCTCGGGCTGGCCACGGCGCGCCGACTGGCCGCGGCGGGCGCGCGCGTCGTCATCGTCGACCTGCCTTCCTCTCCGGGAGAGGCAGCCGCCACGGAACTGGGAGGCGTCTTCGCCGCCGCAGACGTCACCGACGCGGCGCAGGTGGAAGCCGTGGTCCGGGTCGCCGCCGCCGAGGCGCCGCTGCGCGTCGTCGTCAACTGCGCCGGCATCGCCCCTCCGGCCAAGGTTCTCGACCGAGAGGGGAACCCGACCTCGATCGCCGACTTCGAGCGTCTCGTTCGTGTCAACCTGATCGGCACCTACACGGTGGTGGCGCACGCGGCAGCCGCCATGGCGCGCACCGAGCCCACCGGGGGCGGCGATCGGGGCGTCATCGTCAACACCGCCTCGGTCGCGGCCTTCGACGGCCAGATCGGACAGCCCGCGTACGCGGCGAGCAAGGGAGGTGTGCACGCCATGACGCTACCGATCGCGCGCGAGCTCGCCCGGCACGCGATCCGCGTCTGCACGATCGCGCCGGGGATCATGGAGACACCGATGCTCGCCGGCCTTCCCCAGGCCGCGCAGGACTCCCTCGGGCAGCAGGTGCCGTATCCGCCGCGATTGGGCCGTCCGGACGAGTACGCCGCACTGGTCCTGAGCATCGTCGAGAACGGCTACCTCAACGGCGAGACCATCCGCCTCGACGGCGCGATCCGGATGGCCCCGAAATGAGGGCGGCCGTGCCGTCGCTCGTTCGCCCGCGCTGCGTAACTCCTCCACACACGCGGGGCGCCGTGTCCGTCGCGGCGGTACGACGCGCCCCACACGGCAGCACAGCACCGCGACGGAGGAGTTCTGCAGCACACACTCGGAGGAGCCCTCGATGACCGACTCGATCCTGTACACGCGTGAGGGCGCCCTCGCTCGTCTCACCTTCAACCGCCCCGCCGTGCTCAACGCGATGGACTTCGAGATGGGCGCGCGGTGGCGCGACCTCGCGCGCGAAGTCACCCGCGACCCCGAGGTGGGTGCGGTGCTGATCGACGCGAACGGACCCGCGTTCTGTGCCGGGGGCGACGTGGTGCAGATGGGGACCTCCGGTGCCGCCGGTTCCGAGGTCACCGCCGCGGCACACGTGATCCACGAGGGGATCCGTGCGTTCGTCACCTCCAGCACCCCCGTCGTGGCCGCCGTCCAGGGAGCCGTCGCCGGCGGCGGCCTCGGTCTCATGCTGACGGCGGACTACATCGTCGCGTCGAGGGCATCCCGGTTCGTCAGCCGCTACGCCAACATCGGCCTGACGCCCGACCTCGGTGTCTCGACGCTGCTCCCCGCCGCGATCGGACAGCGGCGGGCCCTCGCCCTGCTCCTGCAGGATCGGACGATCGACGCGGAGACGGCCCTGGACTGGGGGCTGGTGTCCGAGCTCGCCAACGACCCCGCCGCGCGGGCCGCGGAGGTCGCGCGATTCTGGCTCGATGGCGCGACCGAGGCGTTCGGGCAGGCCAAGCGCCTCGTGCGCGTGGGCGCGCACCGCCCGTTCACCGAGAACCTCGACGACGAAGCCCGCACGATCGGCGACAGCTTCGACACCCCCGAGGCGACCCCCCGGATCGCGGCCTTCGCCGCCCGTACCCCCAAGGAGAC
Source organism: Microbacterium sp. (assembly GCF_047607225.1). GTDB lineage: Bacteria > Actinomycetota > Actinomycetes > Actinomycetales > Microbacteriaceae > Microbacterium. The sequence continues at coordinate 17,928 of NZ_JASGDO010000063.1, forward strand.
CCGATGAGCACGTCCGACGCAAACCCGACGCTGGCCGGCAAGACGATCCTCATGTCGGGCGGGAGCCGCGGCATCGGCCTCGCGATCGCGCTGCGGGCGGCGCGCGACGGCGCACGCATCGCCCTCCTCGCCAAGACGGACACGCCGCACCCTCGCCTCGAAGGGACCGTCCATTCGGCAGCCGAGGCGATCCGCGCCGCCGGCGGTGAAGCCTTGCCGATCGTGGGTGACGTGCGCAACGACGACGACATCACCGAAGCCGTGCTGAAGACGCAGGGCGAGTTCGGCGGGATCGACATCGTCGTCAACAACGCGTCGGTGATCGACTTGTCCGGCTCGCTGGAGCTGGCGACGAAGAAGTACGACCTCATGCAGGACGTCAACGTCCGCGGCACGTTCATGCTCTCCCGCGCTGCTCTCCCGATCCTGAAGGATGCCGACAACCCGCACATCCTGTCGCTGTCGCCGCCTCTGAACACCACGGCGCGATGGCTCGGCGCCCACACCGGGTACTCGCTCGCGAAGTTCGGCATGACGATGGCCACTCTGGGGATCGCGGCGGAGTTCGCGGCCGACGGCGTCGCCGCCAACACGCTCTGGCCGGAGACGACGATCGCCACCGCCGCGGTGCAGTTCGCGCTCGGCGGCGACCGGATGATGAAGGTCAGCCGCACCCCCGAGATCTACGCGGACGCCGCCTACGAGGTGCTCACACGTCCGGCGCGCGAGTACACCGGTCAGACCCTCATCGTGGAGGACGTGCTCCGCGAGGCCGGGGTCACCGACTTCTCCCGCTACGCTGCGACTCCCGGCACGCCCGACAGCGACCTTTTCCCCGACATCTTCCTCTGAGGGCTCGGCCCCCGCAGGGGTCCCTGAACGCGAGGGTCAGAGGAGCCCGAGGGTGGCGAGGGCGTTGTGCACGCCGTCGTCGAGCACGCCGGTGGTCACGTGGTCGGCGAGGGCCCGCAGCTGCGGATCCGCTCCGCCCATGGCGACCGCCGTGCCGCACACCTGGAACATCTCGACGTCGTTCCAGCTGTCGCCGATCCCGATCGCATCGGCCGCATCGAGCCCGAGGATGCTCAGGACCTCGACGATGGCGGCGCCCTTGTTCGTGCCTCGGAGCGAGATCTCGCCGTTGGATCCACCGGGCATCGGCATGCTCCCGGGGATCACGTGGAAGCGCTCGCCGAGTGCCCGCTGCGCCTGGTCGACGCTGTCGGAGCGATCGCTGACGAAGACCGCCTTCGCGATGTGGTCGCGGTCGGCCTCCGAGACGGGGAGATAGCGGTCGGCGGCCTCGGTGAGCACCGCGTTCAGGAGGTCTTGCTGATCCTCGTCGATCCCGAGGTGGGCGAGGTCCTCGGACCGTCGGGCGGCGCGCATCCGCAGGAACGACGTCATCATCCCGAGGATGCCGGGGCTGGCGTACACCTGCTGGTTGGCCTGCAGGAAGTAGTGGACACCGTTCTCCTCGAAGTACGAGGTGAGTCGGTCGACGTCGGCTCGAGGCATGGGATGGAAGAAGAGCTCCTCTTCGCCTCGCGTCGCGTAGGCCCCGCCGTTGGTGATCGCGCCGTCGAAGCCGATCGCGGCGACGTCGGGGTGGATGTCACCCGCCGAGCGGCCGGTGCACAGGTAGACGAGGTGGCCGCGCTCGCGCACGGCGCGGATGGCGGTGGCCGTCGAGGGGGCGATGACCGAGCCGTGCTCCAGGATCGTCCCGTCGACGTCGATGAACAGGATGCGGGGCGAGGATTCGGTGGGAGTCACGGCATCCATCCTTTCAAACCGGTGTGACCGGAGTCTGTGCGCGAGCGGTGCCCGCCGCGCGGCGGGCCAAAAGCAGGCTGAGGCGGGGGATCGGGGGCTCATCGGGTGCCGAGGGCCTGCCCGGCCTGCTTTTCGCACGCCTCAGCCCGGGCAGGTGCCCGCCGCGCGCCCGGTGGCACGGCGGCAGGCCCGGCGGGATCAGATGAGGCCGTTGCGGACGAAGGCGTTGCGGATGCCGTCGTCGTCTATCGCCGAGGTGACCTGGTCGGCGAGGGATTGGACTCCCGGGGCCGCGTTCCCCATCGCGATCGACACTCCGCACACCTCGAACATCTCCGCATCGTTCCAGTTGTCGCCGATCCCGATCGCATCGGCGGGGTCGATGCCGAGGTGCGCGAGTAGCCGCAGGATCGTGGCGCCCTTGTTCACCCCGACCGCGGAGATCTCGCCGGAGCTTCCGACGGGGAGGGGGATCGTCCCTCCGACGACGGCGAAGGCTCCGTCGAGCTCGGCCACGGCCGCGGCGACCGCGGCCGGATCTTCGCTGAGGATCACGGCCTTGGCAGCCTCGGCGGGGACGAACTCGTGGGCCGCATCGAAGATCTTCATGCCGACGCTGAAGAACTCCTCCTCGTCGACGTCGCGCCCGGAGGCCCGCATCCGGTCCTCGTGCGCGCGCCGGTCGCGGTCGACGTAGCGCTGCATGAGGGCGGGAAGCTCCGCGCTCGCGAACATCCGATCGTAGGTCTGGAAGTACCAGTGCACGCCGTGGGCGTCGAGGCGCTCCTCCAGATGCCGCACCGAGTCGTGCCCGAGGAGCTCGGCGACGATCACGTCGTCACCGATGCTCCCGAATCCGCCGCCGTTGGTGACGGCGCCGTCGAAGCCGATGTCGAGGATCGGTCCCTCCAACTCCTTCATCCCGCGCCCCGTGCTGAGGAACACGAGGTGACCGGCTGCGCGGGCCGCTCGGACTGCCGTGATCGCGGACGGCGGGATGTGCCGGCCGTCCTGCATGAGGGTTCCGTCGACATCGAGGAAGACGGCGCGGCGTCGGAAGGGGGAGGGCATGGGGCGGGGCTTTCCGGTGAGGCAAGGACGATGGGCGCACGAACAGGTGGCGCATACGGTCGCCTCGAGGGGAGAGAGGCAACCATATGCGCCACCTGAGGTGTCAGGAGGTGAGAGAACCACCGTTCGTGCGGATGACCTCGGCGTACCAGTCGAACGACTTCTTCTTGTAGCGCTCGAGCGAGCCCGAGCCGTCGTCGTTGCGGTCGACGTAGATGAAGCCATAGCGCTTGCTGAGCTGGGCGGTGGAGGCGCTGACGATGTCGATGCAGCCCCACGTGGTGTACCCGAGCACGTCGACGCCGTCCTTCAGTGCCTCGCCGACCTGCACGAGGTGGTCATTGAGGTAGGCGATGCGGTAGTCGTCGATGACGGTCTTGACGCCGTCGACCTCGACAAGCTGGTCCTTCGCGCCCAGGCCGTTCTCGACGATGAACAGCGGCTTCTGCCACCGGTCCCAGAACTGGTTGAGGACGAGGCGGAGACCGATCGGGTCGATCTGCCAGCCCCACTCGCTGGCCTCCAGGGTCGGGTTGGGCACACCGCCCATGATGTTGCCCTCGCCGGTCGCGCGCTGGGCGGGGTCGGCGGTCGCCGCCACCGACATGTAGTAGCTGAAGGAGACGAAGTCCACCGTGTTCTGGAGGTCGTCGCGATCCTGGTCGGTGATGTCGAGCTCGATGCCCTTCTCGCGGAGTGTCCGCAGGAAGTACCCGGGGTAGGCCCCGCGCGTGTGGACGTCGCCGTAGACGAGGTTGGAGTGGTCGAACTCCATCACCTCGAGCGCATCGGCGGGCGAGGGTGACAGCGGGTAGACCGGCATCGACAGCACCATGCAGCCGATCTGTGCCTTCGGTGCCACCTCGCGCGCGATGCGGGTGGCGCGGGCGGAAGCGACGAGCTCGTGGTGCATCGCCTGGTAGAGCTGCTGCTCGGTGAGCTCTGCCTTGGGCGTGTTGATCCCACCGGACATGAACGGGGCGTGCAGGAGCGAGTTGATCTCGTTGAAGGTCAGCCAGTAGGTGACCCGCGAGCCGTAGCGCTCGAACAACGTGCGGGCGTACCGCTCGTAGAAGCCGATGAGGCGGCGGTCCGTCCAGCCGTCGTAGGTCTCGGCGAGGTGGAGCGGCGTCTCGTAGTGGGAGATCGTGACGAGCGGTTCGATGCCGTGCTTCTCGAGCTCGTCGAGCACGCGGTCGTAGAAGGCGAGCCCCTCCTCGTTGGGCTGCTCCTCATCGCCGTTCGGGAAGATGCGGCTCCACGCGATCGAGAATCGGTAGGTCTTGAAGCCCATCTCGGCGAACAGGGCGATGTCCTCCGCGTAGCGGTGGTAGTGGTCGATGCCGACGAGCTTGAGGTTGTCGGGCGTCGGCTCGGCGGTGCGCGCGCCGACGATCCCGCGGGGCATGACGTCCTGGACCGAGAGGCCCTTGCCGCCCTGGTCGTACGCGCCCTCGATCTGGTTGGCTGCCGTCGCGCCGCCCCAGAGGAACGAGTCGGGGAACGGGGTGGTGCTCATGATGCGTCCTTCGTGTTTCTCGGATGGAGAGGGGGAGCCGGGGCGCGGAGGGTGCCGCGCCCCGGCGATGCCGGTCGGTGCTCAGCGCACGCCGGCGACGGAGTCGACCGACACGGCGGTGAACAGCGGCTCACCGTGCGCGATCGGCCCGGAGGCCTCGTCCCGCACCGCGGGGTAGAGGTCGGGGTTGGTGACGACCACGGGGGTGGTGAGGTCGTATCCCGCGCGGAGGATGGCGTCGCCGTCGAACTCCACGAGGAGGTCGCCCGCCTTCACCTGCTGGCCGGCGGTGACCTTGGTGGTGAAGTGCTCTCCGCCCAGCTTCACGGTGTCGATGCCGATGTGGATGAGCACCTCTGTGCCGTCGGCGTGGCGCAGCCCGAACGCGTGACCCGTGGGGAACGCGGCGACGACCGTCGCATCGAACGGTGCGTACACGGCGCCCGAGCGCGGGGTGATCGCCACACCGCGTCCGAGGGATCCGTCGGCGAACGCCGCGTCGGGCACCTCCGACAGGGGCACGACCGTGCCGTCGACCGGCGCGAGGATCAGCACGTCGTTGGCCGCAGCCGGAGCCGGGGCGGCCGCGTCCTCGGCCGGCTCCTTGAACCCGACGATGGCGGTCAGCAGGAACGGGACGACGATGGCGACGCCCAGGCCGAGGACCAGCATGACCATGTTGCCGTTGCCGAAGAGAGCCGGCAGCGCCAGGCCCGAGGGCACGACGAACGCCGTCGAGAACACGTTGCCGAGGGCGATGATCGCCCCGCCGAGCGCGCCACCGGCGATGCCGAACGCGAACGGCCGCTTGAGGGGCAGGTTGATGCCGTAGATCGCGGGCTCGGTGATGCCGGCGAGGAAGCCCGACAGCGTGGCCGGAGCGGCGAGCGACTTAAGGTTCTTGTTCTTCGCACGCACCCAGACGCCGGCGACAGCGGCGGCCTGAGCGAGAACGGCGGCGAACAGGGGGGCGATGAGCAGCATCTGGCCCGTGGTCTGGAACTCGACCTGGAACAGCGGCACGAAGCCCCAGTGCAGACCGAAGATCACGAAGACCTGCCACAGGGCGCCCATGATGGCACCGCCGAGCCACGGGACGGTGGTGAAGACCCAGCCGATGCCGCCGCCGAGTCCGCGACCGACGATGTCGGAGATCGGGCCGACCACCACGAACACGAGCGGAACCGCGACCAGCACGACGATCATCGGGGTGACGAACCGGCGGATCGCGCCGGGCAGATTCGCGTAGAGGAACTTCTCTGCGTGACTCTGCAGCCACACGATCACGATGATCGGGATCACGCTGGAGACGTAGCTGACCATCGTGAACGGGATGCCGAAGAAGGTCAGGTCGGGCTGTCCGACGAGGCCGGTGATCGACGGGTACACGAGCGCGCCGGCGATGGCCAGCGAGGTCCACTCGTTGGCCTTGAAGTAGCGAGCGGCCGTGATCGCGAGGGCCATCGGCAGGAAGTTGATGAACGCGTCGGAGAGCGCGTTGAGCACCGTGTAGGTGGTCGTCTCGGTGCTGATCCAGCCGAACGTGACCGCGGCGGCCAGGAAGGCTTTGAGCAGACCGGTGCCGGCCAGGGCCCACAGGGCCGGGGTGAAGATCGCGGAGATCATCGAGATGAAGCGGTTGAAGAGGTTCCCCTTCGGCCCCGCCTCCGTCGATGAGCCGTCGGCACCGGCACCGAGCTTCGTGATCTTGCCGATCTCGGCGAAGACCTCGGGAACGTCGTTGCCGATGACCACCTGGTACTGACCGCCCGCTTGGGCGGTGGTGATCACCCCGGGAACCGCCTTGATGGCGGCTCCATCCGCCTTGGCCTCGTCCTTGAGGACGAAGCGCAACCGGGTCGCGCAGTGCACGAGTGACTGCACGTTCTCTTCGCCGCCGACGCCGGCAAGTACGCCGGCCGCGGTCTTCGCGTAATCCGCCATCGGGATCCGCCATCCTTTCGCCGCCCCACTGCGGCACTGTCGTGGTTTCGGGCTCTCCGGGGCGTTTCCGGGCAACAAAAAAACCTGAACTCGTTCACCACCGGTTCGGTGATGTGAGTTCAGGTTTCGCCCGCTGCGCGGTAACGATCCGGAGATCTCGGCAGGGACACAGCCCTACGGCGATCACGGTACCACGGTCGGCGGGGGAGTGCTAGGGGCGACCTGAGACTTCAGTCTCTCGACGTGCACGATGACGTACAGCAGCTCCTCGTCGGTGAGCTCCGATCCGGTGGCTCCGTGCACGTAGGACTTCACCTGCCGAGCGATCTCGTACGAGACCGGATAGCTGTGCTTGGCGAACTCGAAGAACGAGGTGTCGCCGCTGGAGAGCATGGTGCGGTTCACGAGACGCTGCAGGAGGAACTGGATGTGGAGGATGAAGCGCGCGTAGTCGGGGCTCTCGGTGTCGAGCTTGACGCCGAACGCGTGCTCGACGACCTCGACCACGTGCTGCACGCGGCGGAACAGGAGCGCGGCGGTGCCGTTGGGCTCGTCGCGCGTCGCGTTCAGCAGGTGCATGGTGAGGAAGACCGCCTCCTCCGGAGGCAGCTCCCGATCCAGTGACGCGGCGATGTCGCGGGCCATCGCCTGCGCGGCATCGAACTCGTGGGGGTGGAGCACGCGGAGCTCGGGCATCGCCGTCGAGGGGATCCGCAGGCCCTGGTCGAGGCGTTCGATCACGTAGTTCACGTGGTCGATCACAGCGACCGTCAGGTGCCGGCCCAGATGTCTGCCGAGGCGCCGTTCGGCCGCGTCGACGGCGCGGGTCACCGCTTCCACGATCGGGTACGGGACGTCGGTGAGGAGGCGACGCTCGTGCTCCCCGGCAGCCCCCGCGTCGAGGATGAACGTCTTCTCGACCTTGCGCGGGTCGATGACGTCGTCGGGCTTCAACTGGAAGCCCAAGCCGCGGCCCATGAGCACGCGCTCGCGCCCCGACTCGTCGATCGCGATGACGACGTTGTTGTTGAGCACTTTGTGCACTGGCACGGCGTGCGCGTGCGCGGAGGCGGCGTCGCCGGGGGTGCTCATGGGGAGAAGTCTAGGAGGTGGATGCGGCTGAATCGATGCTCGTGTCCGATTCGGGCGGTGCGGGGGAAGGGGGCGCTGTGGCCTCGCGCAGACGCTCCTCCAGGCGCGTGACGGTGCTGCGTGCGATGCGGAGCTGCGTCTCCTGCGTCCGCCGCGCTGCCGCGCGGTGCCCGGCGATCGACGACGGCAGGAGGAGCACCACGGCGTAGAGGGCGGAGGTGAGCACCGGACCGATGACGCCGAGCCACACCACGGCGAACTCGGCGGCCGTGCCGCGGGGCGTGTCGCGCTCGAGGCCGACGGTGACGTACGCGGCGGCGGCGAGGGGCGTGAGCGCGCCGCCGAGGAGGATGACGCCGGCGATCCACCCCAGTGTCGTGGGGCGCCTGCCGTCGGGTGCGCGGACACTGAAGTAACCCGCCGGCGCGGCCACCAGGCCGGCGCCGACGGCCGAGCAGAAGGCCGAGAACGCGAAGACGCCCACGGTCGCGCCCAGGAGCGCAGGAACGTTCTCGCCGGGCCAGTTCGCGGCAGCGGTGGAGATCAGTCCCACGCCGACGAGGATGAGCGCGAGGATCGAGGGCACGCCGTAACGAGCGACGCGGTACCGCAGCACCTCCGCCGTCGGGCGGGGGCCGGAGAGCTCGGCGAGGCCGTCCTCGAGGCGGGCGACCTCGTCGCGAGCGGCGGCGAGGCGCGCGGGAAGGGGGAGGAGCTGGAAACGCCCGGCCGACATCCCCGCCACGACGCCCAGCGGCGCCACGAGGAAGATGCCGCTGACCGCGCCGAACTGCTGCCACACGTCGGGGTTCTCCGGGTGGAGATCCGCGAGCCGCGTCATCGTCACGAGGGCGCACAGCGCCCAGACGGTCAGCGCCGTCGCGATCGCCGCGGCGGCGAGGGCGAATACGGGAACGGGGGAGGCGAAGCCGGCGCGCTCCTGGATGGGGGCCGCGCAGATCGCGGCGAGCGCGAAGGCCGCGGTGACCAGCACCGGTGCGGTCCAGTCGATGTGCCCGGCGGAGGACAGCGTCCATCTCGCCACGACGTCCAGCGCGCCGGGAAAACCGGAGCCCGGGGCCGCGAGCATGCCGCTGGTCCCGAAGATCGTGAACAGCACGACGATCGTCGGCACGAACCAGAGGGCGATGCCGACCTGCCAGTCCTCGCTGATGGCCGAGGTTGCGCGTGATTCTCCGGGTGTGGCGGGCACCCGTCGAGTTTAGGGAGGTCCTCCGACGGCGTTTCCGGAATGTAAAGGTTTCATTTCGTATTGAAAGTTCGAAAAACACAGCCCCTATGGTGAGCGTACGTACTCACCCCGTACCGCCGCCGTGGCCCGCGCAGCCCGGCACCGTGCTCTCACCCTGGCACCGTGTCCCGCACCATTCCTGTCTCAGCGATTCCCTGTGAGGAAACCATGAACAAGAGGCTCCTCGCGGCGGCAGCAGCCGTCGCCGTCACCACCCTCGCGCTGTCTGCGTGCAGCGCCGGCACCGCTCCGAAGGGAGACGACGCCGTCGACGAGATCCGCGTCGCCGCCACCGATCCGCAGCTCATCATCCCCGGACGCCAGTCGGTGGCGTACGACGTCAACATGGCCGTCTGGGCACCGCTCGCGTTCCTGAACTCCGACGGCTCGCTCGATTACGTCCAGGCGGAGTCGATCGAATCCGACGACGCCGTCACGTGGACCATCACGCTCCGCGAGGGCTGGACCTTCCAGGACGGAACGCCCGTGACCGCGCAGTCCTACGTCGACAGCTGGAACGCCGTCTCGTACGGCCCCAACGCGTTCGAGAACTCCGGGCAGCTCGCCAACATCGTCGGGTACGCCGACCTCAACCCCGCCGAGGGAGAGCCGTCGACCACGGAGATGTCGGGTCTGGCCGTCGTCGACGACCGCACCTTCACCGTCGAGCTCACCGGCCCCGACAGTCAGTTCCCGCTGCAGGTCACCCAGGCGCAGACCGCGATGTTCCCGATGCCCGCGTCGGCGCTGACGGACTTCGACGCCTACAACGCCCACCCCATCGGAAACGGCCCCTTCGCCTTCGCCGAGGACTACGTCGAGAACGAGCCCATCGTCCTCGAGGCCTACGACGACTACCAGGGCGAGAAGCCGACGATCGACCGCATCACGTTCGTCCCGTACACCGACAGCGAGACCGCCTACACGGACGTCCTCGCCGGCAACCTCGACGTGGCCGGTGTCCCCGCCTCCAAACTGACCCAGGCCGCCGGTGACTTCGGCGACCGTCTGTACTCCTTCGAGGCGCCGGGCATCTCCTTCCTCGGCCTGCCTCTGTGGAACGACGCCTACGACGACATCCGCGTGCGCCAGGCCATCTCGATGGCGATCGACCGCGAGGCGATCATCGACGTGATCTACGGCGGCACCTACGACGCCGCGACCGCCTGGACCCCCGCCATCGAACCGGGCACGCCGACCGGCATCTGCGGGGAATACTGCGAGTACGACCCCGAGGCCGCCAAGGCGCTGCTCGACGAGGCCGGAGGCTTCGACGGCTCGCTCGAGATCTACTTCCCGGGCGGCGGCGGACTCGACCCGCTCTACGAGGCGATCGCCAACCAGCTGCGTCAGAACCTCGGGATCGAGGCGACCGCCAAGCCGAGCGCCGACTGGGCCGAGTTCCTGCAGAACCGCAACGACGAGAACATCGACGGTCCGTTCTTCTCGCGCTGGGGTGCGCTGTACCCCAGCCAGCAGGCGACGCTGCGGGTGTTCTTCATCGAGGGCGGCGGATGCACCAACTGCATCCCGTGGTACAGCGACGAGGTCGCCGACGCGATCGCCGCAGCCGACGCCGACCTCTCCACCGACGGCTCGGCCTACGCCGAGGTGCAGAAGCTCATCCAGGCCGAGTTCCCGGCGGTGCCGCTCTTCTTCGAGAAGTACTCGTACGTGACCTCGGAGAAGGTGGCCGATCTCGTCACCTCGCCCGTCGGAAACCCCACCTACCGGTCGATCGTCCTCGACGACTGACCCGCGCGG
>NZ_JASGDO010000064.1:0-30437 GCF_047607225.1 Microbacterium sp.
CGAGGCCGTGACCCGCGCGGCCGAGAGCGCCGCCGCCGCGTTCGAGGCTCGCACGCGCGACCGCCGCCCACGGCCCGACGACGCCGACGAGCCGCACGAAGAGCGGTAGGGTCGAGCGGTGCAGGAGTTCTTCCAGTTCGCCGGGAACTACTGGTGGCTCGTGTTCCCTCTCGCCGCCATGGCCGGTGGTGCGATCAAGCGTCTCGACACGCTCGCGACCCGGCGCCACGAACGCAGGCTCGAGATGATCCGCGCGAAGGGCGAGCTCAAGGCGGCTCAGGTGGCCGCGCGCACCAACCCGGTAGCGGTCGCCTCGGAACCCAAGCCGATCACACGCCCCTCGCCGATGCCCGACCAGCTGGAGAAGCTGTTCGCGTCGCACGACGCCGTCACGGCGCGGTGGCTCGAGTACGAGCTCGACGTCGCCAAGCTCATCGACTTCCCGACGATGAGCGACGGACGCCAGCCGCTCACGGCGGCCTTCCTCAAGGCCAAGAAGGTGGCCGATGCCGCACGGCCCGCCTCGGTGACCGCCAAGGTGACGCCCGATCAGGTGGCCGAGTACCGCACCGCGGTCACCGACTACGAGGTGGCGTTCGACCTCGCCGAGCGCGATGCGCGACGGCAGCGCACGAGCGGGCTGAGCGACGCGGAGCGCAAGCGCCTCTCGACCGCCAAGCAGCTCCTCGCCGTCGCGACCGACGGTTCGGCGTCCCCGGCCGAGCGGCATACCGCCTACCGGCGCGCACGGGCAGAACTGGACGGACTCATCTCCCTCTCGGACGAGGCGATCGTGGTGCTGGAGAAGAAGGTGGCGCTGGAGCTCCCCTCGGGCGGCCCGGACGCCCCGTCCGACACTCCGCCGGAGACGCCGAGGGCCGACGCGTAGCGGACGCTACGGCCGGCCCCCGGGTAGAGATCGGTTCACGCGGTCAGCGAGCCCACCCACTCCTTGTTCTCGGTCATCCACTGGCGGACGATGTCGGTGTAGTCCGTGACGTCCTCATCGGTGTTGTACATCACGTTCTCGAGCGAGAAGAGCATGTCTGAGTCCATGCGGAAGTCCTTCAGCCACGCGCTCACCTCGGGGAAGTCCGTGTCGAAGCCGGTACGAGTGAAGGTGTGGATCGACTCGGCGTCGCCCAGGGTGCCCTCGGGGTCGGCGAGGTCCTTGATGTCGTAGGCGTCATACGCCCAGTGCGGACGCCAGAGCGTCACCGCGACGTTCTCGCCCGCATCCAGCTTGCTGCTGAGCTCGGCGAGCATCGCCGGGGTCGAGGAGGTGATGTAGTCCATGCCCTCCAGTCCGTAGGTGGGGATGACGTTCTCCTGCGTGGCCTTGGTGAGTCCCGCGCCGGGCTCGATGCCGATGAGGCGTCCGCCGAACTGGTCCGACGCCGCGGCGAGATCGGCGAGCGAGTCCACCGGCGCGTCGGCGTTCACCGCGATGGTGAGCTTGGCGTCGTCGTTCCAAGAGCCGAGGTCGACGATGTCGTCGCCGAACTCGTCGAAGTAGGCCGCGTGGGTCAGGGGCAGCCAGCCATCGAGGGCGACGTCGTAGTCGCCGCCCGCGACGCCCTGGAAGACGGGCCCGGCGTCGGCGTACTCGAGGTCGACGTTGTAGCCCTTGTCCTCGAGGGCGAGCTTCCACAGGTACGAGACGGCCTCACCTTCCGGCCAGCCGTTGAATACACCGATGGTGATGTCCTTGCCGGCCTCTCCGCCGTTTCCGCCGTTCCCGGTGTCGGCGGAGCAGCCGACCAGCGCGAGCGCGGCGGCCGACCCCAGGGCGAGGGTGCTCAGGAGGTGTCGCTTCTTCATGGGTTTTCCTTTCCTCCCGTGTGCTGTGTCACGGGTGTTGGGGATGCCCGCGGGGTACCGCGGACGGACGACGCTCACGCGTCGGGTCGAGGGGTTCTCAGGCCGTGGCGGCGACCGGCTCAGACGCCGGAGCGGTCGCGACCGCGCGCGGGCGGCGGCGACGTGTGCCGAGAGCGCCGGTGAGACGGTCGAGGATCATCGCGATCATCACGACGGCGAGGCCGGCCTCGAATCCGAGGGGCACGTTGACGGAACTGAGCGCCTGGACGATCGGGCGCCCGAGGCCCGGCGCCCCCACCATCGAGGCGATGACCGACATCGACAGCGAGAGCATGATGATCTGGTTGATCCCCGCCATGATCGACGGCAGCGCGAGGGGGAGCTGGATCTGGCGCAGCACGCGGCCCGGAGTGGCGCCGAAGGCCTGCCCGGCCTCGACCACCTCGGGGTCGACACCGCGGATCCCGAGCTCCGTGAGACGCACGCCCGGGGCGACGGCGAACATGATGGTCGCGACGATTCCCGGGACCACGCCGACGCTGAAGAGGAAGATCGCCGGGAGCAGGTACACGAACGCCGGCATCGTCTGCAGGAAGTCGAGCACGGGGCGGACGACGTTCGACACGGTCTGCGACCGCGCCGCCCAGATGCCGACGGGGATCGCGATCGCGGTGGCGATCAGAACGGCGACGATCGTGAGGGCGAGGGTGAGCATCGCGTTCTGCCACTGGTCCACGGCGAGGATGACGACGAACCCGACGAAGGTGCCGATGGCGAGCTTCGCTCCCTTGACCAGCCATGCGGCGGCCGTGAAGACGACGATGATCGCCCAGAACGGCGGCGCGGTGAACACCCAGGCCGCGGCGTCGTAGATCGCCGAGAAGACCGTCGCGACGACATCGAAGAAGCCGCCGAGGTACTCCTTGAGGAAGTCGATGATCGATCGCACCCACTGACCGAGGGGGATGCGGATGAGCTCTTCGAACTGCTCCATCAGCGCTCGCTCCCTTCCGTCGCGGCCGCCGCCGGAACGGCGGCTCCCCGCGTGACGTCATCGACCAGCGGTGTGAACTGGGCCACCATGTCGATCGGGGTCTGGATGATCGGCATCTCGCGCGTGGTCGCCGGCACGTTCCCGAGCGCGGCGAGGAGCGTCACCCGGGGGATCACTCCGAGGAGGCGCCGGTCGTCGTCGACGACGGCGAGGGGGACCGTCGCCTCCACCGCGGTCTCGACGATGTCGGTGAGGAGGTCGTCGGGACCGACGGTGGGGACGGAGGTGTCCACGATCTGCCGCAGGTCGGTCTGTCCCGCCTTGACGGCGCGGATGACGGCGCGATCGGTGACGACGCCGACCAGGCGCCGGTTCTCGACCGCGAAGACGGCACTGGCCTGCTGGGAGCGGAGCACCCGGAGAGCGCCGCGCACGCCCGCCGTCAGCGGCGTGGTCTGGTGGGGCGGCTCCATCACTCCCGATGCGGTGAGCACGCGCGCGCGATCGACGTCCTGGACGAACTGTGCGACGTAGTCATTGGCGGGATCGGTGAGGATCTCCTCGGGCGTGCCGTTCTGGACGATCCGGCCGTCGCGCATGACCGCGATGCGGTCGCCAAGGAACATCGCCTCGTTGAGGTCGTGCGTGATGAACACGATCGTCCGGCCGAGCTCGCGCTGCAGCTCGATCAACTGCTCCTGCATCTCGCGGCGGATGAGCGGATCGAGTGCGGAGAAGGCCTCGTCCATGAGCAGGATGTCGGTGCCGGCGGTGAGCGCGCGGGCGATCCCCACGCGCTGCCGCATACCGCCCGACAGTTCGTCGGGCATCGCCTGGGCACGGTCGCCCAGGCCGACCCGATCGAGGATCTCCTGTGCGCGGCGACGGCGCTCGGCCTTTCCGACGCCCTGGATCTCGAGGGCATAGGCGGCGTTGTCGAGCACCGTCAGGTGCGGGAGCAGCGCGAAGTGCTGGAAGACCATCGACACCGACGACCGCCGGATGTCGCGGAGATCTCCCGCCGAGGCGCGCGTGACATTGCGGCCGCCGACCAGGACCTCGCCCGACGTGGGCTGGAGGAGGCCATTGAGCATGCGGATGATCGTGGACTTCCCCGATCCCGACAGGCCCATGATCACGAAGATCTCACCGGGCTGCACGGTGAAGCTCGCATCGATGACAGCCGCGGTGCCGACGTCGGCGATCTCGGCACGGGACTGGCCGGCCTGGAGCCGGCGCACGCCTTCTCGGGGGTTGCGGCCGAAGACCTTGTACAGGTTCTTCGCCTCGACGGCGGGGGTGGAAACGGTCACTTGCTTCACCTCGGCAGCCATGCGGACAGGCTGCATCGGTTACGCCCGGGTGACGATCATCGGCACTCGCGCGGGCGTCGGCGGGCGACGCGCGCCGCGCGGGTACGTTGGCGACACACATCGGGTCCGTCGCCCAGACCGTCGACCATACGCCCGCTCTCGCGATGTCGGAGACACCCGGCGAGGGCGGTCGCGGACTGGTCGTCGGGGCCCTCGAGACTCGCCCGTGGCCCGCCTTCCACCGTAGCCAGGTCTCTCACGGGTGCGCAAACCGTCCTCGCGAATGCGCTTGACAGACGCGGCGGTGCCATGGTTACTTAGTCAAGTAGGTAACCAAAGAACGGGGCCGGGATGATCGAAGAAGGACGACCGCTCTTCCTGCAGATCGCAGAGAGCGTGGAGGACTCGATCATCGACGGGAGCCTCGCCGAAGAGGCGCAGGCTCCGTCGACGAACGAGCTCGCCGCGTTCTATCGGATCAACCCCGCCACCGCCGCGAAAGGAATCGCCATGCTCACCGACAAGGGTGTGCTGTACAAGCGGCGCGGCATCGGGATGTTCGTCTCCTCCGGCGCGCAGGAGATCCTCCGCGCCGAGCGACGCGATGCCTTCGCCGCCCGCTACCTCGACCCGCTGCTGGCGGAGTCCCGCAAGCTCGGCCTCAGCCCCGAAGACCTCGGCCGCCTCCTCGTCGAGCGCGCCGCACGCACCGCGACGCCCGCGTCGCCGACGGAAGGAGCACGCGCATGACCACCGTGATCGAAGTGACCGATCTCACCAAGCGCTACCGCGACACGCTGGCGCTGGACCGGGTGAGCTTCGCGATCGAGGAGAACACGATCTACGGACTCCTCGGCCGCAACGGTGCCGGCAAGACGTCGGTGATGTCGATCCTCACCGCACAGAACTCCCCCACGAGTGGCACCGTGCGCGTGTTCGGTGAGAACCCGTACGAGAACGCCAAGGTCCTCCGCCGGGTGTGCTTCGTGCGCGAGAGCCAGAAGTACCCCGACGACGCCACCCCGCGGCACGCGTTCCGCATGGCGAGCCTCTTCTTCCCGCGCTGGGACCAGGCGCTGGCGGATCGGCTCGTCGACGACTTCGAGCTCCCGCTCAAGAAGACGATCAAGAAGCTCTCCCGCGGCCAGCTGAGCGCCGTCGGGGTCATCATCGGGCTCGCCTCCCGCGCCGAGGTCACCTTCTTCGACGAACCGTACCTGGGTCTGGACGCCGTGGCCCGGCAGCTCTTCTACGACCGCCTGCTGGAGGACTACGCGCAGCACCCGCGCACGATCATCCTGTCCAGTCACCTGATCGACGAGGTCGCCAACCTCTTGGAACGGGTGATCGTGATCGACAGGGGGCGGATCGTCATGGACGAGGACACCGACGCCGTCCGTGATCGCGCGGCGAACATCGTCGGCGACAGCGCCGCCGTCGAGGCTTTTGTCGGTGGCCGAGAGGTGCTCCACCGCGAGAGCCTCGGCCGCGTCTCCTCCGTCACCGTCATCGGTGAACTCACGAGCGCCGACCGCTCCCGCCTCGCCGAAGCGGGACTGGATGTCGCGCCGGTATCGCTCCAACAGCTCATCGTCCGCACCACCCAGCACCATGCCGAGGCCCGCTCGTCCGCCGCGGACCCGGCCCTGTCCGAAGGAGCACTCTCGTGAACCGCACCGGCAACGTCGTCCGCATGCAGCTCATCAACCGGCAGACCTACATCTGGGTGCCCCTCATCGTGCTGGCCGGGTCATTCCTCCTCACGCTCTTGATCTGGGTGCTCCTCCCGCCCGAGGCGGAGAAGTACAGCGGCGGCGCGCAGGCCCCCTACTGGTACTTCGGGGTCGTCGGCGTGCAGGCGCTCACCCTGACCTTCCCGTTCTCGCAGGCGATGAGCGTCACGCGGCGGGAGTACTTCTTCGGGACGACCCTGACGGCCGCGCTCACCGCCGCGATGCTCTCCACGATCTACCTCGTCGGTGGGTTCGTGGAACGCGCCACGGGAGGGTGGGGCATGAACGGGTACTTCTTCTCCCTCGACTGGATCTGGGACGCCGGCCCGGTGGCCTCGTGGCTGTTCTACTTCGCCCTCGCGATGCTGTTCTTCATCATCGGCTTCGGGGCTGCGACCGTGTACAAGCGGTTCGGCAACGTCTGGCTCACGGTGCTGCTGGTGGGCACCGGACTCCTGCTGGTGGGGCTCGTCTGGCTCATCATCCGACTCGACGGCTGGAACGCCGTCGTCACCTGGTTCGTCACGCAGGGCACGTTGGGGGTCGCCCTGTGGATCCTCGTGGCCGTCGCCGCGATCGGTGCGCTGTCGTTCGTGCCGCTGCGAAGGGCCACCCCCTGACGCCCGCCGCCCGCGGCCAGGTCGACGAGCAGACCGTCGGCGCGACGGTCCTGCGACTGGTCCGTCACGGAGAGACGGAGTGGAACGCACTCGGCCTCATCCAGGGCCACACCGATATCCCCCTCAATGAACGAGGCCGTTCGCAAGCGACGGCAGCCGGGAGAGAGCTGGCAGGTCGGGAGTATGCGGCGATCGTCACCAGTCCTTTGGCCCGAGCCTCAGAGACGGCGCGGATCCTCGCCTCCGCGCTGAACGTGACGACGCTCCACGTCGAGGCGGATCTCGCGGAGCAGGCGTGGGGCGCCGCGGAAGGGATCGCCTGGAACGCACTCGGCGACGCGTTCCCCGACGGTCAGATCGCCGGCCGGGAGCCCGTCTCGAGTCTGAGCGCGCGAGCCGAACGAGCCCTCCTTCGCATTGCTCGCGTCTACCGGGGTCGAACCGTCGTGGTCGTCACGCACGGTGGGCTGATCAATGTCGTCAACCGTCTCGTGTCGGCCGGGTCATCCGAGAGCCGGGACGGGAGCCGCAACGGGTCGATCAGCGATATCGCCGTTGATCCCGACCGGTCAGACGGTCAGCCGCCGATCGTCTCCGCGACGTCCCTCGGTACGGAGCGCGGGCCTTCTCCGCGTCGTCAGTCGTCGAACTGAGTGTCGGGATCGTCGACGCCCCCGGACTCATCGGCCCACGCGGCCCGGAGAGCCTGCTGATACTGCTCCTCCGGGGGCAAGTGGACGAACGGCGTCGCATAGGGGTCTGGGGCGGTGGCGTTGAGCTTGTCGACGATCTCCTGCCGGCCGAGCCCCCAGAGTTGCTGAGCGGGCGTGGACAGCGCGGCATGGGGTGCCGGCGTGTTGTCGCCGCCGAGGATCGTCTCCCCTTTTCCCGCGATCCCATCCTCAAACGGCAGGACGGAGGAGGGCAGGATCGGCGCCCACTCGTCGAAGGTCGCATAGTCCACGAGCGGAAGAAGGTACGTCCCACCGACCTCGAAACGGACGGCATTGGCTTCGACGAGGGGAATCGCCTGGTCCCGGTCGCCGTTCTCCCACACGAAGGCGTTATAGGAGGTCGTGAACGACTCTGGCGGCGCCGTGTAGTCCTTCGGGTGCCACAGCGTGTCCAGCACGTCGAACGTCACGAGTTGGACAGCGTATCCTTCGCCCGATTCCTCCTCATCAGGCGTGACCGGCTCCGCAGACTGCTCTTTGCTCGTCACCTTTGCGATCACGAGCGCGTCCACATAAGTGACCCAGTCGGTCAAGGACTCCGCGGGTAGCACAGCAAGACCGTCACCGGTGAGAACACGCACCTCGCCGTCGGCCTCAGGTGCACATCCTGCTACCAGAAGCAGGAGAAAGGACAGCGGCGCTAGCGCTTTCGCTGCACGGTGTCTCATGTCCGCCCCGATCCATGTCGTCAGCACTGATCGTGCACATGAATCGCACGGTGCTGCAAGAGCGGATCGGGTACCGTCCGTGAGATCCGAGCAGCGTTGTCCGATCAGCCTCGTTCGATCAGCTCTGCCCGGCGGCGGCGGTGTGGTGCCGGATGACCTCGGCCACGACGAAGTTGAACCACTTCTCGGCGAATTCGGGGTCGAGGTCGGCGTCGAGCGAGAGGCGGCGCAGGCGTGCGATCTGCTGCTCCTCCCGCGACGGGTCCGACGCGGGCATGCCGTGCTCGGCCTTGAGCACACCCACCTGCTTCGTGCAGCGGAACCGCTCGGCGAGCAGGAAGATCAGTGCGGCGTCGATGTTGTCGATGCTCGCCCGCAGGCCGTGCAGCTGAGCGATCGCGGCGGTGTCGTCGGTCATGGTTCCTCCCCGCCCGAGACTATCGGGTCGCCACCCGCGCGACCGGCCGGAAGTCGCCGCCCCTCGCCCCCTAGAGTGTGTCCATGACCGCCTCGCCTCCCGAGCCCGATGCTCCCTCGCGGACGATCGGGACTGCACTGCAGCGCCCCTTCGCCGTTGGCTTCTTCCTGACCCTCGGCGCACTGGCCGCCATCGCCCTCGGCATGGCCGTCTCCGACCTCGTCACCATCTGGATCTACATCGCGTTCGCGCTCTTCGCCGCACTGGGACTCGACCCGCTCGTGCGCCGCCTCGAGCACCGCGGAGTGGGTCGGGCGTGGGCGATCGTGATCGTCTACTTCGCCTTCGCGATCCTGCTCGTCGGAGTGCTGTGGCTGGTCATCCCGACGGCCGTCGAGCAGGTGTCGCAGTTCATCCGCGACCTCCCCGACATGATCGCCGCGTTCCAGCGCACCGAGCTCTACCTGTGGCTGCGCGACCAGTTCGGCGACCAGGTTCCGGCGCTCCTGGGCGACCTGCAGAAGTTCCTCACCGACCCCAGCAACATCGCGGCGATCGGTGGAGGCGTGCTGCAGATCGGCATCTCCATCGGAACGACGCTGTCGGGCCTCGTCATCATCATCGTGCTGAGCCTGTACTTCCTCGCGACCCTGCCGCAGATGAAGCAGGCCTTCTACCGTCTGCTCCCGGCACGCAACCGCACGCTGACGGCGGAGCTCACCGAGGAGATCACCTCGTCGGTGGGCGGCTACCTGAGCGGCATGGTGGTGCTCGCGTTCTTCAATGCGCTCGTGACGTTCATCCTCTACTCGGTGCTGGGGCTTCCGTTCCCGCTGCTCCTGGCGGTCGTGTCGTTCTGCATCACGATCATCCCGCTCGTGGGAACGGTGCTGTTCTGGGGTATCGGATCCGTCGTCGCTCTGTTCGCCAGCCCGCTGTCGGCGCTGGTGTTCGCGGCCGCCTATCTCGTCTACATGCAGCTGGAGGCATACGTCCTGACACCCCGGGTCATGAACAAGACGATCTCAGTCCCCGGCTCGCTCGTCGTGATCGGGGCTCTCGTCGGCGGAACCCTCATGGGTCTTCTCGGTGCGCTCGTCGCGATCCCGGTGACGGCATCGATCCTGCTCATCATCAAGAAGGTCGTCATCCCGCGCCAAGACGCGAAGGTGTGAGCAACCGGCGTGCGGGCTTTCCCGCACGCCGCGGTCCGCGGTCCTGGTTCAGTCCGGCCCGACGTCGTTCGGGAAAAGCTCGCGAGCCTCGTGGTCCGTCATCGGACGCAAGGCTCGGCCGTTGTCGACCCACCACGTGCGGCAGACCTCACAGCGGTAGAGCAGGTCGACGGGCGATGTCGACACGACGAAACGTGGCTGGCCTCCGCTGTAGGCGCCGTCACGGCAGACAGAGCAGCCCTGTCCGGTCGCGGCGACAGGTCCCGTCTCACCCCTGGCCATACTCCATTGTCCCGCTGCCGGGCACGCAGAAGGGAAGGGGACGGTCCGCTGGGGTGAGCGAGAGCTCAGAACCGTCCCCTTCCCGGGGTCAGGCGATCATCGAGTCGCCCGACCTCCTCCCCTGCGTCGACGCACGATCACGAGCAGCACTCCTCCGGCCCCGAGGAGCAGCGCGGCGAGAACCACGATGCCGAGCGACAGCGTGCCACCGGTGTTCGGGATCTCGTCCGGCAGATCGATCGAGCTGATGCGCACCGTCGACGGCGGCGACGTGACGTCGGCGCCAGTCGGCGGCGTGGCCGTCGCCGTGGCGCGGTTCACGAGATCCGCTCCATCCAGGTCGGCCTCCACGACGACGTAGGTCGCGGTGCAGGTGACCTGCTGGCCGGGCAGCAGCGTTCCGTACTCCGGGCATGTGATCGCGGAGAGCGAGCCGGCCCCCGAGAACTCGGTCTCGGTGACGACGACATCGGTCAGACTCGTGTTGCCGGTGTTCGTCACGAGGAACGAGTAGGTCACCCGCTGGCCGACCTTCGAGATGTTCGCCACATCGGCGGACTTCACCAGAGTCAGAGCCGGCGCATCCAGGCTCGGAACCGTGACCGTCGAGGGCGGCGAGTCGATCGGCGGGCCACCCGGGGTGTTGCCACCGACCGAGGCCGTGTTCGTGACGCTTCCGGCATCCACGTCCGCCTGGGTGACGGTGTAGCTCGCCGTGCAGGTGATCTGGTCGCCCGGCGCCAACACGTCGGTCGGGCACTCCACGGCCGACAGCTCGCCCGTGCCCGTGAAGTCGTCCTCGGAGACGACCACGTCGGTCACGGTCACGTTGCCGGTGTTGGTGACGACGAAGCGGTACTCG
Organism: Microbacterium sp.; assembly: GCF_047607225.1. Taxonomy (GTDB): domain Bacteria; phylum Actinomycetota; class Actinomycetes; order Actinomycetales; family Microbacteriaceae; genus Microbacterium. The sequence continues at coordinate 10,621 of NZ_JASGDO010000064.1, forward strand.
AGCACGGCGCCGGCAATGAACTCGTCCGTGGTGAGCGGCTCGACCGACTTCACGACCGTCAGGCCCGGCTCGGGGTCGATCTCGACGATCACCGTGGAGGGCGGCGCCTCGACCGGCGGACCGTCCGGCGGCGTGCCGGTCGCGGTCGCCGTGTTCTCGATGGAGCCGGCGTCGATATCGGCCTGCGTCGCCACGTAAGTGGCCTCACAGGTCACCGACGCGCCGGGCAGCAACGACGCGGCTGTATCCGGGCAGGTGATCGGCGAAAGCTCCCCGGTTCCGGTGAAGGTGCCCTCGGTGACCGCGATGTCGGTCATCGTCACGTTCCCCGTGTTCGTCACGCGGAACGAGTAGGTGATGACGTCACCGGCGGCCGTGATCGGGGTCGACGACGCCGACTTGACGATCTCCAGGCCCGGCTGCGGGTCGCTGGGTACCTCGACCGTCGTCGGGGGCGACTCCACCGGGGGACCCGTCGGCGGCACACCCGTGCCGGTCGCCGTGTTGGTGACGCCGCCGGCGTCCACGTCGGCCTGGGTCACCACGTACGTCGCCGTGAAGGTCGCTTGCGCGCCCGGGGCGAGCGAGGCAACCGATGCCGGGGCGATCGGTGACAGTTCACCGGAACCCGTGAAGGCGCCCTCGGAGATGGCGACATCGGTGAGCGTCACGTTGCCGGTGTTGGTCGCGACGAACGAGTAGGTGATCTCACGGCCGACCGTGAAGAACGCGGGCTCGTTCGGGGTCGCCGACTTCACGACCGACAGACCCGGCTCCGGATCGACATCGACCGTCACCTCCGTCGGCGGCGAATCCACCGGCGGGCCGTCGGGCGGCGTGCCCGTACCGGTCGCGCTGTTGGTGATCGACCCGGCATCGACATCCGCCTGCGTCACGACATAGGTCGCCGTGAAGGTCGCTTCCGCACCGGGCGCCAACGACGCCACCGACGCGGGAGCGATCGGCGAGAGCGTCCCCGTCCCTGTGAACGACCCCTCCGCCACCGACACATCGGTCAACGTCACGTTGCCAGTGTTGGTCGCCAGGAACGAATACGTGATCACGTCACCGGCCTGGGAGACACCGTCCGCATCCGCCGTCTTGACCACCACGAGGCCCGGGTCGGCCAGCGCAGTGACCACCGCGGTCGACGGTTCGCTCTCCACCGTCACGTCCTGTGGCGAGACCGCGGAAGCGGTCGCGGTGTTCTCGATCGTTCCGGCGTCCAGATCGGCCTGGGTCACGGCGTAGGTGGCCGTGCAGTCCACGAACTCACCCGGCAGCAGCGCGGTGTCGCTCGGGCACTCGACCTCCGAGAGCTCACCGCTCCCGGTGAAGGCTCCCTCATCGATCGTCACGTCGTCCAGCGAGACGTTGCCGGTGTTGGTCACGCGGAAACGGTACGAGACCTCGTCACCGACCTGGGACACCTCGTCGGGTGTGGCGGTCTTCGTCAGCGACACGGCGGGCTGCGGGTCGCTCGGGACCTCCACGGTCGTCGGCGGCGACTCGACCGGCGGACCCGTCGGCGGCACACCCGTGCCGGTCGCGGAGTTGGTGACACCACCTGCGTCCACATCGGCCTGCGTCACCACATAGGTCGCGGTGAACACGACCTGCTCGTCGGGCTCGAGCGACGCGACCGTCGCCGGCGTGATCGGCGACAGCGTCCCCGACCCCGTGAAGGTGCCCTCGGAGATGGCGACATCGGTGAGCGTCACGTTGCCGGTGTTGGTCGCCACGAACGAATACGTGATCTCCTGGCCCACCGTGAACGAGGCCGCATCATTGGGCGTCGCCGACTTCACGACCGACAGACCCGGCTCCGGGTCCAGCTCCACCGTCACCTCCGTCGGCGGGGAGTCCACCGGCGGACCGTCCGGGGGTGTGCCCGTGCCGGTCGCCGAGTTGGAGACGGATCCGGCGTTCACGTCGGCCTGCGTCAGAACGTACGTGGCCGTGAAGGTCGCCTCGGCTCCGGGCGCGAGTGAGGTCACGGATGCCGGGCTCACGGGCGACAGCTCTCCCGTGCCCGTGAAGGCGCCCTCGTTCACCGATACGTCGGTGAGGGTCACGTTGCCGGTGTTGGTCGCCACGAACGAGTACGTGATGACGTCACCGACCCGCGAGGCGCCCTCGGCATCGGCCGACTTGACCACGACGAGGCTTGGCGCCGCGTCGATCGTCACGATGGCCGTCGACTCCTCCGACTCGACGCGCGCACCGGTCGGCGGCTGCGCGGTGGCCGTCGCCGTGTTGGAGACCTCACCCGCATCGACGTCGGCCTGAGTCACGACATACGTCGCCGAGCAGTCCACGAACGCTCCGGGGAGGAGGGCCGTGACGGTCGGGCAGACGATCTCGGAGAGCTCACCCGAACCGGTGAACGTCCCTTCCTCCACCGCGGGTGCGGTGAGGGTGACGTTTCCGGTGTTGGTGATCCGGAAGCGGTACGAGACCTCGGCGCCCGCCTCGGACACCTCGTCGGGGGTCGCGGTCTTCACGAGCGACACCTCCGGCTGCGGGTCACTCGGGACCTCCACCGTCGTCGGCGGAGACTCCACCGGAGGACCCGTCGGCGGCACGCCCGTGCCCGTCGCCGAGTTCGTCACCCCACCCGCATCGACATCGGCCTGCGTCACGACATAGGTGGCGGTGAAAGTCGTCTGCGCGCCGGGCGCCAGCGAGGCGACCGTCGCCGGCGTGATCGGCGACAGCGTCCCGGAGCCCGTGAACGTGCCCTCCGAGATCGCGACATCGGTCAGCGTGACGTTGCCGGTGTTGGTCGCCACGAACGAGTACGTGATCTCCTGACCCACCGTGAACGACGCCGCATCGCTCGGGGTCGCCGACTTCACGACCGACAGACCCGGCTCCGGATCGAACTCCACCGTCACCTCCGACGGCGGGGAGTCCACGGGCGGACCGGACGGCGGCACGCCCACTCCGACGGCGGTGTTCGAGATCGATCCCGCGTCCACATCGGCCTGAGTGACGACGTACGTCGCCTCGCACGTGACCTCGGCGCCGGGGGCGAGGGAGACGGTGGGGCAGACGACGGCGGACATCTCGCCGGTACCCGTGAACGCGCCCTCGGAGACCGAGACGGGGTCGAGTGTGACATTGCCCGTGTTGGTGATCAGGAACGAGTACGTGATGACGTCGCCCGCCTGCTCCGCTCCGTCGGAAGCGGACTTGACCACCGTGAGCGACGGGTCGGCCGCGATCGTCACCGTCGCCTCCGCGGGCTCGGACGACACGTCGTCTCCCGTCGGCGGCGTTCCGGTGGCGAGGGCCGTGTTGACGACCTCACCCGCGTCGACGTCCGCCTGCGTCAGCGTGTACTCAGCTTCACAGGTCACGGAGTCTCCCGGAGCGAGGGAGTCGAGGCCCGCGGCGCACGTCAGCGCGGAGAGGTCGCCCGAGCCCGTGAACGAGGTCTCAGCGACGGACACGTCGGTGAGGGTCACGTTGCCCGTGTTGGTCACGACGAACTCGTACGCGATCGCGTCTCCCGCGGCCTCGCCTTCGTCGGGCGTCGCCGTCTTGACGAGCGACAGCTCCGGCGCGGGGGGAATCGTCACGGTCGCGGTCGACTCGTCCGACTCGACGCGCCCCCCGGACGGCGGCTGCCCCGAGGCGGTGGCCGTGTTCACGATCGTCCCGGCGTCGACGTCTGCCTGCGTCACCTCGTAGGTGGCGGTGCACGTCACGGTCGCTCCGGGGAGGACCGGGCCGGCGGGGCACTCCGCCGTCACGCCGGGAAGACCGGGGTCATCGATGGCGATGTCGGTCAGGCTGACGTTCCCGGAATTGGTCACGGCGAACGAGTAGGTGATCTCGTCGCCGGCGCTCTCGGCGACCGTCGGCGAGGCCGTCTTTACGAGCGTGACCGCGGGACCCTGCTCCAGGGGGATCATCGTCGACGAGGGGTCGGACGTGACGTCGTCCCCGCCCCCGACCGGCGTGCCCGTTGCGGTGGCCGTGTTCTCGACCGTGCCGGCGTCGACGTCAGCCTGCTGCAGCGTGTAGGTCGCCTGACAGATGATCTGACCACCCACCGCCAGGGTGCCTGTGGAGGGCGTGCACGACAGCGCGGAGAGTGCGCCGGCGCCGGTGAAGTCGCTGTCGTCGACCGTCACGTCCGTCAGCGGGACGTTCCCGGTGTTCGACACGACGAAGGAGTAGGTGATCTCCTGGCCGACCGTGAACGAGTCGGGGTCGGACGGCGTCGCCGACTTCACGAGTCCGATCGCCGGTTCCGGCTCCTCGGTGGGAACCTCCGCCGTCGAGGGGTTCGAGGTCACACGAGTCGTGCTTCCTGCGGGCAGGCCCGACGCGGTGGCCGTGTTCGTCACCTCGCCCGCCTCGACATCGTCCGCGGTGACGACATGGACGGCATTCGCTGTGCAGGTGACCGTGGCGCCGGCGGCGAGCGAACCTGGCGGACACGTGACCGCACCGATCAGCGGGTCGGCGACCTGCACCGCGCTCAGGGCGACGTTGCCGGTGTTGGTGACGGCGAACGAGTAGGAGATCTCGTCGCCCGCGTCGGTGATCCCATTGCCGTTGACGTCGTCGACGTTCGAGACAGACTTCACCAGGCCGATGCTCGTGCCGCAGGTCTGCACGCTGCTGGAGTCGTTCCCCGGAACGGGATCCTGCTCGTTGGCGGTCACGGTGGCCGTGTTGGTGATGCAGCCAGTGGTCGCCGTCGGCGCCGTCGCGGTGATCGTGATGGTGGTGGAGTCGCCCGAGAGCGTGCGACCTCCCAGGCACGAGACGGTGTTGCCCGACACGGTGCAGCCGGGCGTGGAGGTGGACACGTTGGTGAGACCTGCGGGGACAGAGTCGGTCACCGACCATCCGCTGGAGTTGCCGGCGCCGTTGTTGGTGACTGTCAGCGTGTAGGTGATGGTCCCCGCCGAGGTGAAGACCGCAGGCCCGGTCTTCACGATCGAGAAGTCGGTGGGGAGACCGGGCGATGCCGTGCCGTCATTGTTCGACGATGCCGGGCCGGGGTTGACCGAGACCACGGAGAACGTGGGCGTCGCCGCCGTCGGGTTCGTGACGGCGATCTGATAGACCTGGCCCGATCCGTTGTAGGAGAAGCCGAGGTTTCCATTGCCGAACGTCCAGGCGGCACCGGCCTGATCGGAGTTGCCGGGAGAGCGTGACCCCATGACCGTGCTCAACGGCCATCGGGTGATCGCACCGGTGGTCGGAGTGATCCGCAACAGGTACCCGAATCCCATCGACCAGAAGTAGCCGTCTTTGAAGGTGATGTCGACACCGCCGCCGTTGGCGGAGTTGCCGATCACGTAGGGCATGGTCACAGAGCTGATCTGTGCTCCGGTGGCCGGGTTCACGCGGCGAAGCGTGTCACCGGCAACGAGGTAGAAGCTTCCCCCCGGACCGAACGATGCGGAGTTGCTGGCGACGGGCGCGGCGCCGATACGAGTGACCACCCCGCCCTGCGCGATGCGGATGAAGGAGTTGGCCGGCATGGACCCTGTGGCAGCTCCGGTGATGCCGTAGATGTAGTTGTCGGCCGTGTTGTAGGCGATCGCGTTGTAGGAGAACGCCCGCGCGGCGCCTTCGGGATCGAACGTGACCTCACCGGCCGCGTTGGTGAGCGCCGTGAAGAGTTGAGTCGGGCTGTTCTGGGCGATGTAGACGTAGGGGTCGGCGGGATCGAACGGGTCGCCGTCTGCGGCCGCGGCAGGTTGAGTCGCAAGCGGCGCGGCAGCGACGAGCAGCGATGACAGCAAGGAGAAGACGGCAAGCGTGGCGACGTAGGGGCGGCGCGTGGCCCCCCGCCTCGCTGAGACGGAGAACCAACTCCTGGACGTTGATTGGCGCGTGGCAGTCATCTGCTTCCCATCGGCTTGGGTACTCCGGTGACGCGTCCGCGCGGATGCACGGCAGGGGTCGTCACACTCCTGTGGCCAGAGTGGCGGGCGTGACCCGTCGCTGTCAGCACGCTGCGCAGACTGCGGCGGCTTCTGCGCGAACTGACCCGACACGGTGGCGGAGAAGTTGTCGCAGCGTGTCGAGGCGACTGACCGATCCCGGCGTATTCCGATGCGCCCAGGGCGCGGAACGAGCGGCACGGGCGAGGGCGGGTCGCGTCAGGGGACGAGAGCCTCCGGGACGTCCTGCGCCGCCGCAGCATCGCTCACCCCGTGGGCATCTTGCGCCTCCGCGTCGCGGAACGCCCGCGACATCGCCGAGACCGAGCCGAACCCCGAGGCGGCAGCGATTTCACGAGCGGTCATTCGCGGATTGGTCCGCTTGGCCGTGCGCGCGGCGGTCATCCGTGCGCGCCGCAACTCGCCGCTGACGGTCGCGCCCTCCGCGGCGAAGGCCGCCTGCAACGTGCGGGGAGCGACACCGAGTCGCATGGCGATCCGGGCCACGGTGACTCCGGGATCCGAGAACTCCGCGCGGATCACCTCCCGCGCCGCATCCACCAAGGACGGCGGCACCGCGGCGTCGCGGGTGATGACGCCGATCATCTCGCGCAGCAGGATCCGCGAGACGGAGGCCAGAGGAGAGACCACCGGGTTCTGGGCAGACGTGGTGGTGCAGAGGGTGCGTACGTACGCGTAGAAGGGCGCGATCAGCGTCCAGTCGAGGGCCGGTCCCTCGTACGAGGCCCAGGAGGGGAGGGCGACATCGGCCAGATGCTCCGCACCGAAGCCGATGTAGATGAGGTCGTTCTGCGACTCCGGCATCGAGATGCTCACGTGTTCCTCGCCGGGACGGATGAGCGCCAAGCCCGGTCCACGGCGAAGAACGCCCCCGTCCGTGTCGACGGAGAGGGTGCCCGAGGCGGCGATGAGAAGGAGCGCGCGATGCGTCGAGCCGCGGTCCCGCGGCCACGTGATCCGCACCTCGGGCAGCGAGACGTGAGCGAAGGTGAGCGCGGGAAAACGGGCGACGTTTGCGACGAGGGGGCCGCCGTCACCCAGCATGTCGATCGAGAAGTTGGACGATCGCACGAAACGCTGGAGTCCTCCGTGCTGCTCAGCTTCCGTCAGCCCCTGCACCTTCAGGCCGAGCCGTTCGAACGCCGGGGCGTGACGACGATACGAACGCCGATACGGCATGGGGTTCACTGCGCAACTACTCCCGAGACTCTCGACGGAATCGGTCGCCGAACCGCGGGTGCGCGCTTCGGCAGCGGGCCACGACGGTCCGCTGAGGGTTGACGTGGGGCACCGTCGCGGGGGGTCGAGGGTGAAAACGTCTGAGGCTCCCTGTCAGCGTGGCCGTATCGCGCCGGGGGTGCCCACCTCCTGCGCATAATGCCCTCCCGCTTGCGCAATTCGCGCATGAGACGCGCCGAGCGTCCACGACGCGCCGACCGCCGTCGCGGCCGGCCCGCGTGTCGTGGACACTCGGCGCGATGGTTCCGGCCTACGACAGCGGGATGCGGGCCGCGGCCTGGCACGAGGCGGCGCCGACGGCTTCACCCCCACCGCAGCGGGCGAAGGTGCGGAACTGCTCCTCGATCTGTGCACGGCGTGCCGGATCCAGCTCCGCCCACTCGAGCGGCTGGTTCACCCGTCCGTTCTTGGTGTCGGTGATCGAGAACCGGCTGATCGTTCCTCGATCAGCGCCACTGACGCGCTGGACGTAGAGCTCGCCACCGGCGCGCAGCGCGAAGAAGCCGTCCTGCACCATCGTGCCCGGCTCCGAGTCGGGCCCCGCCGCGGTCGGGTCGGCGACCTTGGTGTGGACGGAGTAGGCCCACTGACGCCAGCTCTCGGGCTGCTCCCCCCGGATCAAGGGCAGGAGGTCGAGTCCGTCGTGGTCGTCGATCTGCGCCGACTCGCCGGTGAGGCTCGGCTGCATCGCCGCGAAGGTCGGGAGCAGGTCGACGGTCTGCGTCAGTTCCGTGCGCACCTGGCCTCGGGCGGCGTCCGCGCCGGCCACCACGAGGGGAACGCGGAGATCCGTCTCGTACGGAGAGCCTTTGCCGATGCGGAACGCCCCCGAGCCGTCTTCGCCGAGCCCGAGGTCGACCCCCTGTCCGAGATGGAACCCGTTGTCGGCGGTGAAGACGAGGTAGGTCGACCCCCACAGCCCCGCGCGCGTGAGCTCCCGACGGGTCTTGCCGATGAGCTCGTCCAGCGATTGCGCCATCCGCACGCGGTCCCTCAGGTACTGCTGCAGTTCGCACGCGTCGTCTTTTCCAGTCGGCTTGGCGAAGGGGATCTCGACACGGTCCCGTGCCGTAGGACAGTTCATTCCCTCGTTGCCCGGAAGGGACTCGATCCGGATCGAGTAGCAGTCGCGACGGGCGCCGCTGGCGAGCACACCGCAGTCTCCGTTCGTGTACTGCCCTTGCGGGTTCTCCTTGGTCTTCGGGAGGTCGCGGGCCGCCGGCACGAAGCTGCGCACCTTCGCATTCGTCAGATTGCCGGCATGCGTGGTGAACGTCGACAACGTCGCGTGGAAGGCGCGGTCGTTCTTGGCGGCCCAGGGAATGAAGGCCGCCACACGGTTGATCGTCTCATCGGTCGCGTACGTCTTGTTCTTCTTCGCCGGCTGGCCCGGCGTGCCAATGGCGAAGCTGTTGCCGCCGTATGCTCCGCTGCTGTACGGACGCCACATCGACCACCCGGGAGGCCTTCGCACCGTGTCCCCCACGCCGAAGTCGTTGTTGTAGCCGTTGAGGTACTTGCCTTCCATCAACGTGTAGTACCCGCGCTTCTGCGCCTCCACCGCATAGGTGTACTGCTCGTTGTCGCGCACGGCGCCCGAGTGCGAGACCCCGTGCAGGAAGGCCTCGATGCCGCCCATCGTGCCGCCGTTGCGCAACACCCCCGTGTTGTGCGGGAAGCGACCCGTGAGGATCGAGGCCCGCGACGGGCAGCACAACGAGTTGGTGACGTAGTGATTGTCGAACGAGACTCCGTCGGCCATGAGCTTCTTCAACTCGGTCATGTACGGAACCAGGTCCCACGAGAAGTCGTCCGCCATGATCATCACGACGTTCCGCGGTTGTGTCTCCACGGCATCGGCGGTCGGCGACGCCACGATTCCTCCGCCGGCCACCGCCAATCCCGCGGCAGCGATCGCGAGTGCCCGTAGCCCCCATCGACGGAGACGCCCGACCGACCCGCTCAGCGAGCGTCTCGGCTCGCTCTTCCCCATTCCCCGTCGTCCGGGCACGCCTGTGGACATGGTCATCCTCCCCAGGATCGGGGGACGCGATGAACGGCGCGAACGGTGCCCCCCGACCCGTCTCGCGCGGCCAGAAAGCTAGCACGCAGGGGGACGGCGCCGAGGGGGTCTGCGTCAGTCGACGAGGTCGTGGCGCACGATGACCGCATCTCGCGCCGGCCCCACGCCGATCACCGAGATGCGCGTGCCGCTCATCTCCTCCAGCGCCAGCACATAGTCCTGGGCCTCGAGCGGAAGATCGGCGAAGGACCGGGCCGTGGAGATGTCCTGCTTCCAGCCCGGGAAGTACTCCAGGATCGGGGTCGCGTGGTGGAAGTCGCTCTGGTTGACCGGCACCTCGTCGAACCGCTCGCCGTCGACGTCGTAGGCGACACAGACCGGTATCTGGTCGAGACCGGTGAGAATGTCGAGCTTGGTGAGGACGAGGTCGGTGATGCCGTTGATCCGGGTCGCGTAGCGCGTGATCGGGGCGTCGTACCAGCCGACGCGACGCGGACGGCCGGTGGTCGTGCCGAACTCGAAACCGCGCGTGCGGAGCCAGTCGCCCTGCTCGTCGAAGAGCTCGGTGGGGAACGGGCCGGATCCGACGCGGGTCGTGTACGCCTTCACGATGCCGACGATCCGGTCGAGGCGGTTCGGCCCCACGCCCGAACCGGTCGCCGCCCCTCCGGCGGTCGCGGACGAGGAGGTCACGAACGGGTAGGTGCCGTGGTCGACGTCGAGCATGGTCGCCTGTCCGCCCTCGAACACCACGACATCACCGGCGTCCAGCGCGTCGTTCAGGAGGAGCGCCGTGTCGCACACCATGGGACGGAGGCGGTCGGCGTACGACAGCAGGTCTTCCACGACCTCGTCGACGGAGATGGCACGCCGGTTGAAGACTTTCACGAGCAGGTGGTTCTTCTGGTCGAGGGCCCCCTCGACCTTCTGCCGCAGGATGTTCTCGTCGAAGAGGTCCTGGATGCGGATGCCCACCCGGTTGATCTTGTCGGCATAGCTGGGGCCGATGCCGCGCCCCGTCGTGCCGATCATGCGCTTGCCGAGGAAGCGCTCGGTCACCTTGTCGAGCGTGCGGTGGTACTGCGTGATCACGTGCGCATTGGCGCTGACCTTGAGGCGGGAGATGTCGACGCCGCGCGCCGACAGGGCCGAGAGCTCCGCGAAGAGCACTTCGAGATCGACGACCACTCCGTTGCCGATCACGGCGTTGACCCCTTCGGAGAGGATCCCGGAGGGAAGCAGGTGCAACGCATACTTCTCGTCGCCGATGACGACGGTGTGACCGGCGTTGTTGCCGCCGTTGAACTTGACGACCCAGTCGGTGCGCTCACCGAGGAGATCGGTGGCCTTTCCCTTGCCCTCGTCCCCCCACTGGACTCCGACGATGACGATGCCTGGCATGGGTGCTCCCCCGTGAACGGACGGTGAGTCCCCATTCTACCGAGAGGCCGCTCGTCTCTGGTCGGCGCAGGTCGCCGGGTGTATGGTCAGACCATGGGACGCTCGGACGGCGCAGACGACCTCGACACCCTCGCGCCGGAGCAGTGGCCGGCCTATCTGACGGAAAGCTCGGGCCTTCCGGGACCCCGCGCCAACCTGCCGCTCGCGATCGCCGCAGCGCAGCGCGCATCGGAGGGGGCGATCGCCGCGCTCCTGGCCGACGGCGGCGAGTTCGCCGTGATGTGCGCCGCCGCCGCGCAAGCGCGCCGCTCCGCCGACCCGACGCGTGAACGGGCGTCGCGCACCCTGGCGGCCGACGACCGCTGGCGGGTGCGGGAGGGCGTCGCGCTCGGCCTGCAGCTGCGCGCCGACGAGGATCCCGCGGCCGTCGCTGCGCTCGTGCGCGACTGGGTGGACGACCCCGACCCGCTCGTGCAGCGCGCGGCGATCGCGACGATCTGCGAGCCGCGACTGCTCCGGACGCCCGAGATGGCCGCCGCGGCCCTGGATGCGTGCCGCCGGGCGACCGATCACCTCGCCGCACTGCCCGCAGACCGCCGCACGGCACCGTCCGTGCGCACGTTGCGCCAGGCCCTCGGGTACTGCTGGAGCGTCGCGGTCGCCGCCGACCCGGCTCTGGGAATCCCCGCGTTCCACGCCCTCGACTCCGCCGACGCCGACGTCGCATGGATCGTGAAGGAGAACCTGCGCAAGAAGCGCCTCGCCTCGCTGCTGTAACGGCGGCCCGGCCGCCACTATGGTGACGGCATGACGGCGTCCCGTACCCCCGCGCGTGTGTGGCCGTTCGTCCGCGCCGCAACCGCCGTGCTCGCGATCGTGGCGATCGTGGCCCAGCTCGAACGATCGGTACGCAACGCGCAGGAGAGCACCACCGACTGGGGTTCTGCCGTCGGCACCGTCGTGACGAACTTCTTGAGCTTCTTCACCATCCAGTCGAACCTCGCGGCGGCGATCGTGATGGCTGTGGCCGCCGTGTGGGCCTGGACGTCAGGGCGCCGGGAGAGCGTCGAGCCCCGGTGGCTCGCGACGCTCCTCGTGTGCGTCACGACCTACATGATCGTCACGGGCGTGGTCTACAACCTGCTGCTGCGAGGGATCGCACTGCCGCAAGGGGTGACCGTGCCGTGGTCGAACGAGGTGCTCCACGTCGTCGTTCCGGGCCTGCTGCTGATCGACCTGCTGTTCGCTCCGAAGCGGCGAGCGCTGCCGTGGTCCACGGCGGCGATCGCCCTCGGCTATCCCCTGGTCTGGGTCGTCTACACGATGGTGCGCGGACCCCTGGTGATCTCGCCGTCCACCGGCAACCCGTGGTGGTATCCCTATCCGTTCCTGGACCCGAACCGACCCGGAGGCGTGACGAGCGTCGCGCTCTACGTAGTGGTGATCGCGATCGGCATCGCGGCCAGCGCCGCCGGGGTGGTCGGCGTGGGGCGACTGCGCGCACGGCGCTGACGGCGCCACGTCAGCGGAGCGGCTCCCTGCAGCGGGCGTCGGCTGCGCAGATTGCGGCTCGTCATGCCGCGGAAGCGAGCGGGACCGGCACTCTAGACTTGACGGCATGTCGAAGGTCCTTCAGTCCCTGCCCGTCGGCGAGCGCGTCGGCATCGCCTTCTCGGGGGGCCTTGACACCTCCGTCGCCGTCGCGTGGATGCGCGACAAGGGCGCCGTCCCCTATACCTACACCGGCGACCTCGGGCAGTACGACGAAGACGACATCGCCTCGATCCCGGGCCGTGCACTGCAGTACGGCGCGGAGGCCTCGCGGCTCATCGACTGCAAGCCCCTGCTCGTGGAGGAGGGGCTCGTCGCCCTCTCCTGCGGCGCCTTCCACATCCGTTCCGCGGGTCGCACGTACTTCAACACGACGCCCATCGGCCGCGCGGTCACCGGCACGCTGCTCGTGCGCGCCATGAAGGAGGACGGCGTCGACATCTGGGGCGACGGATCCACCTACAAGGGCAACGACATCGAGCGCTTCTACCGCTACGGCCTGCTGGCCAACCCGGCCCTGCGCATCTACAAGCCGTGGCTCGACGCCGACTTCGTCACCGAGCTGGGCGGACGCACCGAGATGAGCGAATGGCTGGTCGCCCACGACTTCCCGTACCGCGACTCCGTGGAGAAGGCCTACTCGACCGACGCCAACATCTGGGGCGCGACGCACGAGGCCAAGACGCTGGAGCACCTCGACGTCTCGCTCGAAGTGGTCGAGCCGATCATGGGCGTGCGGTTCTGGGACCCGTCGGTGGAGATCGCGACGGAAGACGTCTCCGTGACGTTCGAGGCCGGTCGCCCCGTGGCGATCAACGGTGTGGAGTACACCGACGCGGTGGCGCTCGTGCAGGAGGCGAACGCGATCGGCGGCCGCCACGGCCTCGGGATGAGCGACCAGATCGAGAACCGCATCATCGAGGCGAAGTCGCGCGGCATCTACGAGGCACCCGGCATGGCGCTGCTGTTCATCGCCTACGAGCGCCTGGTCAACGGCATCCTCAACGAGGACACCCTGGCGACCTACCACGAGCAGGGCCGCCGCCTCGGTCGGCTCATGTACGAGGGACGATGGCTGGAGCCGCAGTCGTTCATGCTGCGGGAATCGATCCAGCGCTGGGTCGGATCGGCGATCAGCGGAACGGTCACCCTTCGCCTCCGGCGCGGCGAGGACTACACGATCCTCGACACCGTCTCGCCGAACCTCTCCTACGCACCCGAGAAGCTGTCGATGGAACGGGTGGGCGATGCCGCCTTCGGTCCCATCGATCGCATCGGGCAGTTGACGATGCGCAACCTCGACATCGCCGACTCGCGCTCCCGGCTCGAGCAGTACGCCGGACTCGGGCTCATCGGCGGTGCGACGGCCGACCTGGTGGGCGAGCTGGCAACCGGCGGGGCCGCGGGGATCACGGGGCACGCGCAGCCGTTCGACTCCGCACGCGAGGAGCTCGCGGAGGCGTTGGACGAAGCGTCCGAGTCCGCCTCGTTCGACTTCGGCGCCGACTGACCCCCGACCTTCCCCCGCTCCATCCCGGCCCGCTCAGGAGGCGGCACGTGAGGGCGCCCGGCTGAGAGTTCACCCTGATAAGTTGCACAGGGTTGTGCAGGTTCGTACACTGATGCAGTGACCACGACCGCGCCGGCGCGTCGTCCGAGAAGGGATGCCGCGGCGAACCGCGAAGGCATCCTCTCGGCGGCGGCCACCACCCTCGCCCACGATCCGCACGCCTCGATCGACACGATCGCCCGCGCCGCCGGACTCAGCCGCCGCGCACTCTACGGGCACTTCGACGACCGCGACGCGCTGCTCCGAGAGATGCTGCTCGCCGGAGCCCGGCGATTCAACGCCCTCGCCGAGGGGATCGAGACCGACGACGATCCTCCCCTCGCCCTGGCGCGTCTGACGCATCGCCTCTGGAGCGAGGCCGCGCACGTGCAGGTCGCCGCTGCCATCGCCCTCGACGACGGCCACCTCGAGGACACCGCCACGGCGCTCGCCCCCCTCCGGCGCCGCGTGGCCGCGATCGTGCACCGGGGGCAGGAGACCGACACGCTCCGCACCGACGTTCCCGCCCCCACCCTGTCGCGCCTCATCGAAGAGACCGCCCGGACGATGGTCACGCGCGTCGATGCGGCTTCTCCGCAGGCACGGCCGCTCGCCGTGCGGGCGGTGCTGTCGATCGCCGGCCTGTCGTGGCGCGACGGCGATGCCCTGGTGACGCGACTGGAGGAGGAATCGCCGTGCTGATCGAGCTGACCGACGTGTCGAAGGGTCGGCGCGGCATCGCCCTTCCCGCCACGACCCTCACGTACCGTTCCGGGCGCGCCACCCTCGCGATGGCCGAGACCGAGCAGCGTCCGACGGTGCTCGGACTCATCGCGGCGGGACGGATGAAGCCCGACAGCGGCAGCGTCCTCGTCGACGGAGCGCGCCGCTCGCGCGACCTCCGCCGGCGCAGCGCGCTGATCGACGCCCCCGATGTGAGCGAACCGGCGCCCAACATCATCGTGGCCGGCGTCGTGGGCGAGGAGCTCATGTTCGCGGGGCGCCTCTCGGATCCGCTCTCGGCGCGCCGCTGGCTCGACGATCACGGCCTGCGCCACCTGTCGCGCACCCCGTTCGCCGACGTCGCCCCGCGTGATCGGCTGCGGATCCTCCTCGAGCTCGCGGCCCTGCGGCCCGGAGTGGAGGCGCTCGTGCTCGTATCGCCCGATCGCCATGGCGGCGACCCCCGCGACTGGTGGCTGCTGGCGGAGGAGGAGTTCGCCGCGCGCGGGTTCGCCGTGCTGGTGATCGCGGGACAGGCCGCCGCCCGCGTCATCTCCGACAGCCCCTCGCTCCCGCAACCGCGTCGCCGCGCCCCGCGCGTGCGCCCGGCCAGTCCCGCGCTCCGGCGCCGAAAGGACGGCATCCGATGAAGATCCCCGCCATGATCGCGGCCGAGTTCCGCCGTCTGACCTCGACCCGCATGTCGGTCATCGCCCTCGTCGCGCTCCTGCTCGTACCCGTGCTCTACGGAGGCCTCTACCTCTGGGCGAACCAGGATCCGTACGCCAAGCTCACGGACGTGCCCGTCGGGCTGGTCAATCTCGACGAAGGGGCCGCGGCGTCAGGTGACCAGCCGGCCGCCGCCTACGGGTCCGACGTGACGGCTCAGCTCCTGGACGGAGGCGCGTTCGACTGGAAGGTGCTGAGCGCCGACGCCGCGTCCCAGGCTCTGCGCGACGGCCTGGTCGACTTCACCGTGACCCTTCCGGCCGACTTCTCCGATGCGCTCACGAGCGCGTCGGGCGAGGATCCCCACCAAGCGACGATCGCTCTGGCGACCAACGACGCCAACAACTACCTCGCCTCGACGATCGGCACCCAGGCGGTGGAGAAGATCCGCCGGACGGTCGCCGAGTCCGTGGCGAAAGAGGCCTCGGGCCGTCTGCTGGACGGGATCGCCGACATTCGCGTGAAGCTCGTCTCGGCCGCCGATGGCGCAGCACGCCTGGTCGATGGCGCCGGAAGCGCCCTGAAGGGCGCGACGACGCTGAACGACGGCGCGCACAAGCTCTCCCTGGGAGCCTCGGACCTCGCGGATGGCGCCGGGAAGCTCGCCGACGGCGCCGGCACGCTCGCTTCGGGAACGGCTTCCGTCGCCGACGGGGCGACGAAGGTGGCGGACGGGGCTTCGCAGGTGGCAGACGGCACAGCGACTCTCGCGGGTTACGCCGATCGCGCCGGAGACGCCGCGGCGCGGGCCGTCGCGCTGCTGCCCGAGGCGCGCGCCGATCTCCGTGAGGCGCTGGAGCGGCAGGGGCTGTCACCGGCGGAGATCTCGGCCGTGCTCTCGCGACTCGATCCGCTTGCCGACGCGGTGCGGCGGGGTGGTGACCGCGTCGCCGATGCCGTGGCTCAGGTCGACCGGTTGGCGTCGGGAGCCGCCCAGGTCTCCGCGGGCGCCGACCAGGTCGCCGACGGTGCACGACGCACTGCGACGGGCGCCGCGCGGCTGTCGAGCGCATCGACGACGCTCGCGACGGGAGCCGACTCCGCCGCCGCGGGGGCCGCGCGCCTCGACGACGGATCCGCGAAGCTCCGCGACGGGCTCGCTTCACTCCGGAGCGGCGCGCAGGAACTGCGCGACGGACTGGACAAGGGCGTCGCGGCGATCCCCGACTCGTCGGAGTCGCTCCGCTCGGCACAGGCACGCACGATCGCCGATCCGGTCGCGATCGACACCGGCAGTGTCGCCCGCGCGGGGGACTACGGGGCGGGACTCGCGCCCTTCTTCGCCGCGCTGGCTGCCTGGATCGGCATCTACGCCCTGTTCCTCATCGTCAAGCCGATCTCCCGCCGCGCCGTGACGGCCCTGCGATCCCCCGTGCGCGTGACGCTCGCCGGCTGGCTCACCCCCGCCCTCCTCGGCGGCGTCGGGATGATCGCGCTGTTCGGGGTGCTCTCGCTGGCGCTCGGATTCGGCTTCGCCCATCCACTCGGCACGCTGGGCATCCTCATCCTGGCCTCGTTCACCTACGCCGCGATCATCCTGACCCTGAACGTATGGCTGGGATCGGTGGGACAGTTCGTGGGGCTCGTCCTCATGGTGCTGCAGCTGGTGACGGCCGGCGGCACCTTCCCCTGGCAGACGCTGCCGGCTCCGCTGGCCGCCCTGCACCACGTGCTCCCGATGGGTTACGTCGTCGACGCCATGCGGCAACTGATGTACGGCGGTTCCGCGGCTCGGGTGTGGGCCGACGTCGGGATTCTCCTGATCTGGATGCTCGGCGCCTTGGCGGTGGCTGCCCTCGGGGTGACCCGCATGACCCACCGCCGCACCCTGCGGGATCTCCAGCCCAGCATCATCGGCTGAGGACGGCGACGGCGACGGCGCCGTCGGAGGGCCGGGTACGATGCCAGGAATGGTCGCGCACCTGGGGCACGTGACCGTCGCCGCTCACCCGAGGCGGCAGAAGCCAACGCCCCGGAGGAGTACCCGACGACGATGTCCCTTCCCTCAGATACCGCTGCGCCCAGCGAGCCCGCAGTCATCGACCCCTCCCGCCCGAAGCGTTCGATCCGACGGCGGATCGGCATCATCGCGTTCTCGACGGTCGCCGCGCTCACCTCCCTCGCCCTCATCGCCGCCGGAGTCGTGCTGTGGAACGTGCAGCGCTCGTTCCCGCAGCGTGACGGCGTCATCTCGCTGGCCGGCCTCAATCGGGAGGTGTCGGTGCTGCGCGATGACCTGGGCATCCCGACGGTCGTGGCCGAGAACAGCCACGACCTGTTCTTCGCGCAGGGATACGTGCACGCGCAGGATCGCTTCTGGGAGATGGACTTCCGCCGTCATGTGACCGCGGGCCGGCTCTCGGAGCTGTTCGGGGAGTCGCAGCTGGGCACCGATCGTTTCCTCCGCACGCTCGGCTGGCACGAGATCGCCGCGCAGGAGGTGGAGGCGCTCGACGACGCCACGCGCGCCTACTACGAGGCCTACGCCGAAGGGGTCAACGCCTACCTCGCCGATCACCGGGGCAGCGCCGCGTCGCTGGAGTATGCCGTGCTCGCCCTCCAGAACGGCGCGTACGAGATCGAGCCGTGGACGCCGGTGGACTCGGTCGCCTGGCTCAAGGCGATGGCCTGGGACCTGCGCACGAACATCGAAGACGAGACCGCGCGGGCCGTGCTGGCCCAGAGCATGGACTCCGATCAGATCGCCGAGCTCTACCCCGACTACCCCTTCGACACGAATCCCGTGATCGTTCCCACGATCGTCCCTCCCGACGATGCGGACGACGCCGACGCCGCGACCGCCGGCGCCCGGATCTCCTGGACCGAGGTCGGTGACGTGTTCGAGGCGGTCGGCGCGCTGCTCGGCGATGCCGGAGAGGGGATCGGGTCGAACTCGTGGGTCGTCTCGGGCGCGCTCACCGAGGGCGGCTCGCCCCTCCTCTCGAACGACCCCCACCTCGGGGCGTCGCTCCCGAGCGTGTGGCACCAGATCGGCCTCCGCTGCGAGACGGTGTCGGAGGAGTGCCCGTTCGACGTCAGCGGCTTCAGCTTCTCGGGCATGCCCGGGGTCATCATCGGCCACAACGCCGACGTCGCATGGGGGTTCACCAACCTCACCACCGACGTGACCGACCTGTATCTCGAGAAGATCCAGGGCGACTCGTACTGGCGCGACGGCGAGCTGGTTCCGCTCGACGTGCGCACCGAGACGCTGCGTGTCGCCGGTGGGAGCCCCGTGGAGCTGGAGATCCGCTCCACGGTTCACGGTCCAATCGTCTCGGGGCTCACCGACGACTTCACCGCGATCGCCGCCGAGCCGCGCACCGGGGAGACCGGCGCCATCACCGCACCCGACGACGAGCCCGGGAACGAGCCCGACGGTGAGTACGCGGTGTCGTTCCAGTGGACGGCGCTGCAGCCCGGGACGACGGCCCAGGCGCTCTTCGCTCTGAACACGGCGCGCGACATCCCGCAGTTCCGCGCGGCCGCGGCGCTGTTCGACGTCCCTGCGCAGAACCTCATCTACGCGGACGTGGCGGGCAACATCGGGTATCAGACCCCCGGCCGCCTGCCGATCCGCGGCAAGGGCGACGGGTCGATGCCGCAGCCGGGGTGGGACTCCGATTACGACTGGCAGGGCTTCATCCCCTTCGAGGAGCTGCCGATGGCCTTCAATCCGGAGTCGGGCTACATCGTGACCGCGAACAACGCGATCATCGGGCCCGACTATCCGCATGAACTGACGCGGGATTGGGACTACGGCTGGCGGGCGGCCCGGATCCAGCACCTCATCGAGCGCACCGCCGCGGCGGGCAAGCTCACGGCCGACGACATGACCGCCATCCAGGCCGACGCCGAGTTCTGGATGGGCAAGCGTCTCGCCGTCGCGTACACTGACGTGCCCGTCGCGGACGACGCCACTCGCGAGGCGATCGGCCTCCTCCAGCAATGGGACGCACAGAACGCCGCCGACAGCCCGGCAGCCGCCTACGCCAACGTCCTGTGGGACGAGCTGGTGCAGAACCTGTTCGCGCGCCGGGCGACTCCCGCGCCGCTTTCCGGCCACGATCGGCTCTTCCTCGTGGTGGACCGGCTGCTGGATGACCCGGGATCGTCGTGGTGGACGAACGACCAGATCGGTGTGAGCGGACGCGAGGAGATGCTCGCGCGTTCGGCCGCCGATGCGTACACGCGCCTCGTGGACCTCCAGGGCGACAACTCGTCGCGATGGAACTGGGGAGACCTTCACGCGATCACCCTCACCAACGGGTCGTTCGGTGAGAGCGGCATCGCCCCGATCGAAGCGCTGTTCAACCGGGGCCCCTTCCCCGTCTCCGGCGGCTCGTCGATCGTCGACGCCACCGGCTGGGTGCTCGGGGCCGGGTTCGAGACGGTCACCGTTCCGTCGATGCGGATGACGGTGGATCTGTCCGACTTCGACAGCTCACGCTGGAACCATCTCACCGGCGCGAGCGGTCACGCCTTCCACCCCAACTACACGGATCAGTTCGCGACGTGGCAGAAGGGCGAACAGACCCCGTGGACGTTCTCGCCCGAGGCCGTGGCGCGGGAGGCTACGCACACCCTCCGGCTCATCCCCTGACCGGGCGGCACCGGGCGGCAACGGCGGGCGGCGGTCAGCGCCGGCGGCGGACCGCGCCGGTCACCC
>NZ_JASGDO010000065.1:0-14243 GCF_047607225.1 Microbacterium sp.
CCCGCCGGCCACCAGCGGCGCGGCGCGGGCACCACCAGCTCGCCGCGCACGCGGTCCGCGCCCCGTGGCACCGGGATCACCACCGAGGCGCCCTCGACGCTCGCGACGATCTCCAGCGCCGCGGACATCCCGGCGTCGGTCCGCTCGATGTCGATGTCCAGCGCCACCACTCCGTCGTCGCCGATGAGGCGGACGGCTGGGCGGACGGCGGAGAGCCGAGCCGTCGACCAGGCTTCCACCTCGACGGGGCGCCAGATCCCCGCGCCGGGGAGAGCCGGGCCCCAGTCCCAGCCGAAGTCGCAGGCCTTCTTGCGGATGTACGGGGGAAGGGGATCGAACGCGCTCGGACGCGCGCCCAGGCGATCTCGCTCGGCCTGGGCGGCGGCGATCGGCGACGTCAGATGCACCGCGAGCTCGACATCGGCCTCGCGGGCCTCGGGGAGCCCCACCCGCCACGTGCGATGCATGTTGCGGCTGCGCCCCCGAACCTCGCCGTCGACCTCGACCCGCGCGATGGTGTCCACGCCGTGGAAGACCAGCTCGACGCGCTCGTGTGCGGCGTGCGCCGGGTCGAGCGCCGGAACCGTCGTGGCGTAGCGCCAGTCGGTGTGCCCGATCCAGGACAGGCGATGCTCGTTGTCGCCGTCGACCGGGTCGGGGATGGCGTCAGCGGCCCGGAGGGCGGTGTGCACGTCGCCGGGAACGGGGGCGTCGAAGTCGCGACCGCCGACGTTGGCGGGCACGGGGCCGGCGGTGGCGCGGAGCTGCCAGGCGGCGGCGAGAGGGGTGCGCGTGAGCAAGAGTGGATCCTCGGTTTCTGCGATCGTGGAGGGCTGGTCTTGCATCGGAGGCCGAAGTGAGGCTATCGTGCAAAAGCGCTTTGGCACCAGCGGTGTCCCAAGCTACATCACGCACCGAATGTCGGCAATGCGACACGAGAACAGGAGTTTCGATGAGGAAACACGACCGGACCCGAACCGCGGTCAGCCTCGCAGCACTCAGCGCCCTCGCGCTGTCCGCCCTGACCGGATGTCAGGCGTCCACCCCCGAAGAGACGGGTCCGGTGGCACTGGTCATCGGCAACCGTCCGGCCGCGACGGAAGAGGCCCGTCGCGACCTCTTCGACGCACGGGTCAAGGAGTTCCAGAAGGCACACCCCGACTACAAGATCACCACCACGGAAGACGGGTGGGACGCGCAGACGTTCGCGGCGCGACTGGCCGCGGGCGACCTTCCGACCGTGACGGGCGTGCCCTTCACCGAGATCCGCGGACTCATCGAGCGCGGGCAGGTCGCCGACATCACCGATGCCGTCACCGAGACCGGAGTGATCGACCTGCTCAACCCGCAGATCGTCGAGATCGTCACGAAGGACGACCACTACTACGGCGTCCCCACCTCGGCATACGCCATGGGGCTCGTCTACAACCGGGCCGTGTTCGAGGCCGCCGGCCTCGACCCGGACAGCCCTCCGACGACGTGGGACGAGGTGCGCGCGGCAGCCAAGACCATCACGGAGAAGACGGGCCAGCCCGGGTTCGCTCAGGTCACGACCGAGAATCAGGGCGGCTGGGTGCTGGGCACCGAGATCATCGCGCGCGGTGGCGCCATCGTCAACGAGGCGGGCGACGCGCCGACCTTCGCGTCGCAGCAGGGGATCGACGCTCTCCAGTACCTCCACGACATGCGCTGGAAGGACGGCAGCCTCTCGCCCAACGGCCTGCTGTCGGCGACCGAGCTCGCCCAGGCCTTCGCGGCGGGTCAGGCCGGGATGTTCATCCTGCAGTCCGACGCGTACCAACCCCTCACCGAACTCCTCGGCTTCCCCGCGAAGGACTTCGGCTTCGCGGCCATGCCGACCCTGACGGCGGGCGAGGCGCCCGTGACCCTCTCGGGCGGCAACATCGACATCGTGAGCCCCAAAGCCACGCCCGCCGAAGCGAAAGCGGCCGTCGAGTGGATCGCGTTCGCGCAGCTCGGGCGCTACGAGAACAAGGAGGCCGCTCGCGCCTACGCCGAGGCGCTGGCGTCGCAGGGCTCCGCTGTCGCGATCCCCGGGCTCCCGGTCGTCACGGCCGAGCGCTACCAGGAGTACCTGGAGTGGGTCTCGGACATCAACACGGTTCCGCTGGCGAACTTCGCTCCGTACCTCGACCGGGTCTCCGAGCAGAGCGTCGTGTCGGAGCCGCCGTCCCGGGGTCAGGACATCTATGCCGCCCTCGACCCGGTCGTCCAGGCCGTCATCACGGACGAGAAGGCCGACATCGTCGGACTGCTGAACACGGCGAGCGATTCCGTCGAGACGTTGCTCAGCCGCTGAGCAACAGGGTGGGATCGGCCTGCCCGCCATGCCGATCCCACCCCATCCATCCCCGAACCGAGGAGAACATGTCCGTCCCCCGATCGCGTCGTCGCCGTCGCGGCAGTCTCGCGGCGCTGATGATCGCCCTCCCCGCGATCCTCGTCTTCGCCGCGTTCTCGTGGTGGCCCATCCTGCGCGGTGCCGTCATGAGCGTGCAGAAGACGAACTTCCTCGGTCCCGCCGAGTGGGTCGGGCTCGACAACTTCGTGTATGTCCTGAGCGACCCGCTCCTGCTCACCGCGATCGGCAACACGCTCCTGTTCGTGGGACTCGCCGTGCTCTTCGGGTTCCCCCTGCCGCTGGCCCTCGCGGTCGTGATCTCGACCGTACGGACCCGTCGGCGCGGCCTCTACGCGGCGTTGGCGTACTTCCCCGTCATCGTGCCGCCGGTCGTCGCGATCCTGCTGTGGAAGTTCGCGTACGACCCGGCCGCGACCGGCCTGTTCAACACATTGCTCGCTCCGCTCGGCATCGGTCCTCTGCCCTGGCTCAACTCGGGCTCGCTGGCGATGCCCGCCATCGTGCTCCAGGCCACGTGGGCGGCCGCCGGGACCAGCGTCCTGGTGTACCTCGCCGCCCTCACGGCGGTTCGCCCCGACCTCTACGAGGCGGCCATCCTCGACGGCGCCGGAATCTGGAAGCGGGTGTGGCACGTCACTCTTCCCCAGATCCGGACCGTGATCCTCATCATGATGCTCCTCCAGCTCATCGGAGCCACGCAGGTGTTCACGGAGCCCTTCCTGATGACCTCCGGCGGACCGCAGAACGCGACGCTGACGATTCTCCTGCTCATGTACCGCTACGCCTTCGGAGGCTCAGCGGACTACGGCGCGGCCACCGCGCTCGGAGTGCTGCTCGCGCTCGTCCTCGCCTTCCTCTCCTTCCTCTATCTGCGTGCGACCCGGAGGTGGCAATCATGAGCGATGCCGGGATCTTCACCCCCGCCGACCTTCGCCATCCGGTGCGCGGCACCCTCGTCCGCATCGTCCACGCGCTCGTGCTGGTCGGCGTCGCCGTGGCCGGTCTCGGGCCGCTGCTCTGGCTCGTGGCCGCGTCGCTCGGCACCACCCAAGACGTCCTCCGCGACCCGATGGGGGTCTTCCTCCGCATCGGCGAGTGGCAGAACTACGTCAACGCCTTCCGCGGCGTGGACACAGGCCGACTTCTCCTGAACACCGGACTCGTGGCAGCCGGTTCGGCGCTGGCCACCGTCGCGGTGGCGCTGTCGGCCGGCTACGTCATCGCCATCCTCCGGCCGCGATGGGCGCCGCTGTTCTCGGCGGCCGTGCTCGCGACGGTCTTCCTCCCCGGCGTGGTCTCGCTCGTGCCGCTCTATCTCACCGTGCTCGATCTGTTCGGCACCGGGGTCTCGCTCCAGAACACGTTCTGGGCGGTGTGGCTTCCGGCGGCCGCGAGCGCGTTCAGCGTGCTGCTGGTCACCGGATACTTGCGAGGGCTTCCCCGCGAGCTGATCGAGGCCGCGGAGATCGACGGGGCTGGCCCCGTACGGATCCTCTGGAGCATCGTGCTGCCGCTCACCCGCCCGATCCTCGGAGTGGTCGCCCTGCTGGCGGCGATCGGAGCGTGGAAGGACTACCTCTGGCCCTCCCTCGTGCTCACCGACCCGGCGCTGCGACCGATCTCGGTGGCGCTGCCGATCATCGAGCGGACGACCGACCTCGCCACCTTCTTCGCCGTGCTGGTGGTCGCCTCGATCGTGCCCATCGTGCTCTTCCTCATCTTCCAGCGACCGCTCCTGGCCGGTGCCGGGTTCTCCGCGGGGCTGAAGGACTGAGGTCGACACCGTCCGCAATGGTGCGGGCGGACACCCCGAAAGGAACCGCAATGACCGCAGTACCATCGTCGCGCCCTCGACGCGCCCGCGCGGCAGGAGCACTCCTCGCCGCGCTCGCGTTGGCGGGGGCAGGGCTGGCCGCCGCCCCCGCGGCCTCGGCAGCACCCACGATCTACTATCTCGACGCGACCTCCGGCAACGATGCCGCCGCCGGGACGTCGCCCGCCACGGCGTGGAAGACCCTCGCCGCCGCCAGCGCCCACACCTTCGCCCCCGGCGACAGCCTGCTGCTCGCACGCGGCGGGTCGTGGGCCGGTCAGCTCGCGCCGAAGGGGTCCGGATCCGCGTCGGCGCCCATCACCATCTCGGCCTACGGTGTCGGGGCCTCCCCACGCATCGACGGCGCCACCGTGGCGACCGGTGGCGCCGTGCAGCTGGTGAACCAGAGCTATTGGACGATCGAGAACCTCGACATCGTCAGCGACTCCGGCGCCGACAACTTCGGCACGCTCACGACCGACGGCACGCCGCGGTCGGGCATCCAGGTGCGCAACACGACGGGCAACAGCACGGTGCGCGGCATCACGATCCGCTCCAACCGCGTCTCGGACGTCAACGGGTGCTTCCACTGCGTGGGGATCGACGCCCACGTCAACGGTGGCATCGTGGTGGACACGACGGCTCTCGGCGCCAACTTCGACGGGGTGCTGATCGAGGACAACCACGTGCAGGACGTGGGTCGTACCGGTATCACGGTGTGGGATGCCAGCTACTTCACGACGTCCATGACCTCCGTCGTGCAGTCGGCGCTGTCGACGAACGTCCGCATCCGCGGCAACACCGTCATCGACCCCGACAGCGACGGCATCCTCGCCTTCGGCACCGACGGCGCCGTGCTCGAGTACAACGTCGTGCGCGGTGCCGGTCAGCGCACGATCGAGGGCTCGACGATGTCGGCCAGTGCGGGACTGTGGCCGACGCGCGCGATGAACACCCTCGTCCAGTACAACGAGGTCTCCGACACGCAGTTGCACGGGACGGACGGCCAGGGATTCGACGTCGACCTCGGCAGCACCAACACCCGCGTGCAGTACAACTACTCGCACGACAACGAGGGCGGTTTCATCCTGCTGATGGGCGGCTACTCCTCCGACGTGGTCGTTCGGTACAACCTCTCGGTCAACGACGCGTGGAGCGGCGAGAAGGGCATCGTGACGTTCTCCTGGGGGGTCCCCGCTCCCGTCCGGATCTACAACAACACGTTCGTGGTGCCGGAAGGGTCGCCCGCCAACGTGCTCTACTGCGATGGCGACGCGGGAGCGTGCGCGTCTTCCACTCCCGGGGCGTGGTTCTTCGAGAACAACATCGTCTCCAACGAGGGGACCGGCGGCTACACCTACCCGGGCCTCGGCACCAACGCGTCCTTCTCGTCGAATCTGTTCTGGGGTCAGCACCCCGCGAGCGAACCCGCAGACGCCGGCAAGATCACCAGCGCCCCGGGCTTTGTCAGCCCGGGTGCCACGGGGGATGGATTCGCCGTCGCGGACTCCTACCGGCTGACGGCGGGATCGCCCGCGATCTCCAGCGGCGTGCTCCAGAGCCCCAACGGCCTGCGCGACTTCTTCGGGGCGCCGCTGCACACCTCGGCGTCGCCGTCGCGCGGTTTCCACGAAGCGGCTCCGCCCGCGTCGGCGCCCGACCTCGTCGACCCCGCCAGTGCGTGGGACATCAGCACGGCCCACTCGGCGAACATGGTCGTCGACACCAGCGGACCGCTGTCCAACATGGCGGGAGACGCCGCCCGCTTCAAGCGCACCAACAACGCGGCCGGCTTCGTCCGGTGGGACGCGGGCGGCGGCGACGTCGTGACGATCCAGTCGTACCTGTTCGGGCAGCCGCCGACGACGATCACGGTCGTCGCCCTCGACGCCTCTGGAAACGCCACGCCGGTGACCACGAGCGCGTCGGCGGCGACGCCGACGACCAACGGATGGACGGCTCGCACGATCACCAGCGCGTCGCTTCCTTCCGGAACGCGGGCGGTGGAGGTGCGGCTCGCGGCCGTCAGCGCGTGGGCCGTTCAGCTCGGCACGATCACCATCGGCTGAACCCCGCGCGATATCGATGACCCCGGGTGGGCGGTGGCCCGGCCGCCCACCCGGCCTCATAGGGAGACCCATGTCCGAGAGCCCCTTCACGGTCGCCTCCTTCATCCGCGCCGAGAGCGAGTCAGAGAGCGCCCCCCGCTTCGTCCGACGGTTCCGGGTGCCGGATGATCGGGGGGCGCTCACGGCAGCGACCCTGCTCCTGACTGCGGAGGGGGTCGTCGAACCCGCGATCGATGGGCGGGTCGTCACCCCCGAGGTGCTCATCCCGGGATGGACGTCCTACGAGTGGCGACTGCGGGTGGTCACGATCGACCTCCTCGATCGGCTGCGCGTGGGCGCGGAGCACGAGATCTCGCTCCTCGTCGGGAACGGCTGGTTCCGGGGGCGCCTGGGATGGATGGGTGCGAGGGCCGTCTACGGTCCTCACCGCCGCGCGCTCGCCGAAGTGCAGCTGACCTTCGCCGACGGCACCTCCGAGGTGACCGGCACCGACGCGACCTGGCGGGTGACCGACTCCGCTGTGCGGTCCGACGACCTGTACGACGGGGAGGTGATCGACGCCCGTCACCGCCCGTCGGCCGCGAGGCGCGTCGTCGTGGAGGCCGTCGACCCCGCGCGGTTGGTCACCACGACGGCACCACCGATCGTGCGCCATGAGACGGTGCCGCCGGTGCGGTGCTGGCGCGACTCGGACGGTGCGTGGCTGTTCGACTTCGGTCAGAACCTCGTCGGCTGGCTGCGGGTGCGTGCGCGGGGGGAGGCGGGGCACCGTCTCACGGTGCGCCACGCCGAAGTCCTCATCGACGGCGTGCTCGCGCGGGGTCCGCTGCGGTCGGCGCGGGCTGAGGACGTCTTCGTCCTCAGCGGAGGGGACGACGATTTCGAACCGACGCTCACCTTCCACGGCTTCCGCTTCGCCCGGATCGCCGGATGGGATGAGGCCGAGGGGACGGTCGAGGCGGTCGTGGTGGGAAGCGCGCTCACGCGCACCGGAACCTTCGCCTGCTCCCATCCGACACTCACCCGGTTCCACGAGAACGTCGTGTGGAGCCTGCGCGGCAACACGGTGGGCATTCCGACCGACTGCCCCCAACGCGACGAACGGCTGGGGTGGACGGGCGACATCGCCGTGTTCGCGCCGAGCGCGTGCTACCTGTTCGACATGGGCGGATTCCTCCGCGCCTGGCTTGCTGATCTGCGGGCCGAGCAGGCGGCGGCGAGCGGCCGCGTTCCCTACGTCGTTCCCGATCCGCTCAAAGGCTGGGCGGTGCGGCACGGCGAGCAACCGGAGTCGACCGCGATCTGGAGCGATGCCGCCGTCTGGGTCCCGTGGGCGCTCTGGGAGGCCGGCGGAGACCTCGAGGTGCTGCGAGAGAGCTACGCGAGCATGTGCGCTCATCTCGATCACGTGCTCGCACGGCTCTCGGATCGCGGTGTGTGGGAGGGGGACTTCCAGTTCGGCGACTGGCTCGACCCCACTGCGCCTCCGGACGACCCCACCGCGGCGATCGCCGATCCCGGCGTCATCGCGACGGCCGCGCTGCATCGCAGCCTCGTCCTCACGGCGGATGCGGCCGAGGCGCTCGGCCATCACGCCGACGCGCAGCACTGGCGAAGCACCGCGGATCGTGTCCGCCAGGCCTTCGCGTCCGCCTACGTGATGCCGGACGGCGCGATCCACTCCGATGCCCCCGCCGTCTACGCCCTGGCGATCGTCAGCGGGATCGTGACGGGAGCGGGGGAGGCTGCCGCGGGCGCTCGGCTCGTGGAGCTCGTGCGTGCCGCGCGCCATCGCATCATCGCGGGGTTCGCCGGAGCGTCGTATCTGTGCGACGCCCTCACGCACGTGGGGGCGCTGGAGGATGCGTATGCCCTTCTCCTCAACACCGCGGAGCCCTCCTGGCTCGGACCCGTGGAGCGGGGAGCCACGACCGTGTGGGAGCGCTGGGACTCCCTGCGTGCGGACGGCTCTCTCAATCCGGGGGAGATGACGAGCTTCAACCACTACGCGCTCGGCGCCGTGGTCGACTGGATGCATCGCACGCTGCTCGGGATCGCCCCGGGCGCGCCCGGGTACGCACGGGTGCGTCTGGACCCGCGTCCGAGCGCCGCGCTCGCGTGGGCGCAGGGCGGGCTCCAGACGCCCCACGGATGGGTGGCGCTGCGGTGGGATCGCCTCGACGACGGTCCGGAGCCGGGGTACCGGGTGCGGTACTGCGCCCCCGCCGGCGTGGAGCTCGAGCTCGGGCAGGTCGTTCGGGGGTGCGGGGAGCGACTTTCCGAGAACGACATGCGCGATCTGCTGTCGGCCCACGGCCAGACCGTCCCCTTGTCCCCCGAAGTGCCGACTGCCGGGCGCGGAGCCTGATTGTTACCGTCGAGACATGTCCCCCGCTGAACCGCTCGTCACTCGGCGAGCCCCGATATCGGCGACGGGGCACCGCCTCGGAATCGTGGCGATCGTGCTGGCCAGCGCGACACCGGTCGCTGCGGCGGCCGCATGGATCTGGGTGGCCTCGACGCCGGGGGCCCTCGCCCACGGCGGTGCGTTGCTGGCGGCGATCCTCGTCGTCTCGCTCGCCCTGCTCGCGATGGCGGTGGCGGTGGTCTCCCTCGCGATCGCGAAGCCGAACAGCACCGCCAAGATCGCGCTCGTGCTGATCGGCGCGACCGGGCTCGTGGTGGCCATGCTGGTCTACCCGCCCACCGGGTGGTTCGCCTGACGCGACGCGCCGAGTGCGCGAGTCGGTGCTGCCCGAGCGGGGCTCGACGTCAGAGCCGGTTGCCGGCCTCGGTCAGCACGCTCCGGAGGATCTGCTCGATCTCCGCGAACTCACTCGGTCCGATCGTCAGCGGAGGGGCGAGCTGGATGACGGGATCGCCGCGGTCGTCGGCGCGGCAGTACAGCCCCGCGTCGTAGAGCGCCGTCGAGAGGAAGCCGCGGAGGAGGCGCTCCGACTCCTCGTCGTCGAACGTCTCCTTGGTCGCCTTGTCCTTGACCAGCTCGATCCCGAAGAAGTACCCGTCGCCGCGGACGTCCCCGACGATCGGAAGGTCGGTGAGCTTCTCGAGCGTAGACCGGAAGAGCGGGGAGTTGTCGCGGACGTTCTGCAACAGACCCTCCTCCTCGTAGATGTCGAGGTTGGCCAGCGCGACGGCGGAGGCGACGGGGTGTCCCGCGAACGTGTAGCCGTGGGGGAAGGAGGTGTCTCCCGTGGCGAAGGGCTCGTAGATCCGGTCGCTGACGAGGGTGCCGCCCATCGGCACGTAGCCGCTCGTGACGGCCTTGGCAAAAGTGATCATGTCGGGCTGGTAGCCGTAGGCGTCGCACGCGAAGTACTCCCCGATGCGGCCGAAGGCGCAGATCACCTCGTCGGAGACCAGGAGCACGTCGTAGCGGTCGCAGATCTCGCGGACACGCTGGAAGTAGCCCGGGGGAGGCGGGAAGCAGCCGCCGGAGTTCTGCACCGGTTCGAGGAAGACGGCGGCGACGGTCTCGGGGCCCTCGAACTGGATCATCTCCTCGATCCGGTCGGCGGCCCAGATGCCGAACTCCTCGGCGGTCTGCCCCGTGAAGCCCTGCTCCGCGGCGCGGTAGAAGTTGGTGTTGGGTACGCGGAAACCGCCCGGCGTCACCGGCTCGAACATCGCCTTCATCCCCGGCAGGCCCGTGATCGCCAGGGCGCCGTGGGGTGTTCCGTGGTAGGCGATGAACCGCGAGATCACCTTGTGCTTCAGGGGCTTCCCCTGGAGCTTCCAGTACTGCTTGGCGAGCTTGAACGCCGTCTCGACGGCCTCGCCGCCCCCGGTCGAGAAGAAGACGTGGTTGAGGTCGCCCGGAGCGAGGTCGGCCAGCCGGTCGGCCAGCTCGATCGCTGCGGGGTGCGCGTACGACCAGATGGGGAAGAAGGCGAGCTGCTCGGCCTGACGCGCCGCCGTCTCGGCGAGCACCCTTCGGCCGTGGCCCGCGTTGACGACGAAGAGGCCGGACAGCCCGTCGATGTACTTCTTGCCCGCCGCGTCCCAGATGTGGTGCCCTTCGCCGCGGACGATCACCGGAACGCCGCGCTCCATGGTCGACTGTCGTGAGAAGTGCATCCACAGGTGGTCCTTCGCCATCTGCTGGAGCTCTGCTTCGGTTCGCTGCGTCTGCGGCATCGCGTCCTCCTGGGCCGTCGTCTCGAACCTACTCGCGCGGCGTGGCTCGGCCGAAGAGGTGCGCCGCGAACCGCACGAAGTGCGCGGGCGGGGGCTTCGGGCGAACAGTTCGTGCGGTCATCGCGGCTCGCTCGCGGAGAATGGAGGGATGACACGCACACACGTCCTCACCGGTGCGAGCTCCGGAATCGGGGCAGCGCTCGCGCGTCGCCTCGCCGGCCGCGGAGACCGGCTCGTGCTCGTGGCTCGCAGCGCCGCGCGCGCCGCCGAGCTGGAGACCGACCACCCCGGGAGTATGACGGTCGTGGCCGACCTCGCGGCACCGGAGTCGATCGCCGCCGCGGTCGCGGACGCCGACCTCCCCGCCGAGGTGGACTCCGTGGTCCACGCGGCGGGCATCGTCGAGCTCGGTGCGGTCGCCGATCTCGACGTGGGAGCGTGGACACGGCAACTCACCGTGAACCTCGTGGCCGCCGCCGAGCTCACGCGCGTGCTGCTGCCGCGGGTGCGTGCCCGCCGCGGTCAGATCGTGTTCATCAACTCCGGTGCCGGCCTCAGCACCCACCCGCAGTGGACCGCCTACGCCGCCAGCAAGCACGGGCTCAAGGCGCTCGCCGACGGTCTGCGCGGCGAGGAAGCGCCGCACGGTGTCCGCGTGTCGAGCATCTACCCCGGCCGCACCGCGACGCCCATGCAGGAAGAGGTGCACCGTCAAGAGGGCGCCGCCTACGATCCGTCGCGCTTCATCGACGTCGAGTCGGTCGTCGCGGCGGTCCTGGTCGCCTTGGATGCGGCGCCCGATGCCGCCCTCACCGACATCACCGTCCGTCCCGGACCGCGCTGACGCGTGCTCACCGACGAGGCGCTGCGGGAGGCCATCCGGGCGGCGGGCGGCGGGATCGCCGTCGACGTGTGGCCGCTCTCGGGCGGGCTGGGTGCCGCCGCATTGTGGCGGGTGGTGCTGTCGGACGGCCGGGCCTGCGTCGCCCGAGCATTCGCCGAGGGTGCTGCAGGCCCGGCCGAGCGGGAACGCCTCGCGATGGCTGCCGCGAGGGAGGAAGGGGTCCGGGTTCCGTCGGTTCAGGCCGAGTTCGAGGTCGGCGGATGCCCCGTGCTGCTCATCGACCTCGTTCCGGGGCATACCGTGCTCGACGCGATACGACGTCGCCCGGCCGACGCTGCCCGGCTCGGACGGTCGATGGGGGAGCAGCTGGCCCGCCTCCACGGCGGGGTCGCGCCGAGCGCGCTGACCGATGAGGGCTGGCTCACGCTCGGCGGCGACGCGCTCGCGCCCCTGGTCGCGCTCCTGCGCCGCCTGCCCGACCCTGACCGGCTCCTTCACCTGGACTTCCACCCGCTCAACGTCCTCGCCGATGGCGAGGTCACGGGCGTCATCGACTGGGCGAACGCGCGGTCCGGTCCGCCGTTCCTCGATGTCGCGCGCAGTCAGGCGATCATCCATGCAGCCCGCGTCGCGGGGGTCCTGCCGGCCGCGTCGCCGGGCCCCGACCCGGTCGACGAGCTGATGCGGGGTCTTCGTGACGGTCATGCCGCCACGTTCGGCGACGACCCGCGGCCTGACCTCTCCCGCGCGTGGGCGCTGGCGATGACCGTCGCCGACGTCGGGGGTCACGTCGGGAGTCCCGGCTCTCCGTTCACCGCCGAGGTCGTGGCCAGGCTCGCCCGAGATCGCGACGCCGCCATCGCTCGGGCGATCGCGACCGGCACCTGACGAACCTCGGGCCTCCGCCGCGTCGTGGATCGTCCGCCCCGGGTCGTCCGGCGCCGGGGGCCGTCCGGTACGCGGGCCAAAAGCAGGCTGCGATGGGCGCCGAGCCCTGTCGGCGGTGGTGGGGCCCAGCTGAGCCTGCTTTTGGTCACGGTCCACCGGCATCCGGGGGCGACCGTGACACCGGCGCACGCATGCAATAGTGTCTCCCCTCAGAAACTGCGATCCCGCAGGACGATGCCGTCACGGGGGAGGAGACGCCCGGGTCGGGGTCTCGTCGTCGGACGGCCCAGGGGCGGTGCGGCTCGACGCGCCGGAGGGGGACGACATGAGCGACTTCGGCTCGACGACACCGATCCGACTGGAACGCAGCGACGGCAAGGGGCTCGCCGCCGGAACGCTGGGACTATGGGGCTCGACCGTGATCGGGCTGGCATCCACCGCACCGGTGTATTCCCTCGTCGCCACGCTCGGCTGGGTCGTCGTGGCGGTCGGAGCCCAGGCGCCGATCGCGTTCGTCATCGCCTTCGTGCCGATGCTGTTCATCGCCTTCGCCTACCGCGAGCTCAACAACGCGGTGCCCGACTGCGGCACGACCTTCACGTGGGGAACAAAGGCGTTCGGCCCGTGGGTGGGGTGGATGGGCGGCTGGGGCGTTGCCGTGGCCGGCATGGTCGTGCTCGCCAACCTGGCCCAGATCGCCTCGATCTACTTCTGGGACCTGTTCGGCCTCAGCTTCGAGAACAACGACTGGCGCATCATCCTGGTCGCCGTCGCCTTCATCGCCGCGATGACCTACATCAGCTGGCGGGGCGTGGAGATCGGCGAGCGCATCCAGAACATCCTCCTCGGCGTGCAGTATGTCGCTCTGGGCATCTTCGTCATCGCCGCGCTCACGCAGTTCTTCACCGGGACGGCGCCGAACCCGACGCCGTTCGACTGGGAGTGGATGAACCCGCTCGCCTTCACCGATTGGGGCGGGTTCACCGAGGCGATCCTGCTCGCGCTGTTCATCTACTGGGGCTGGGACACCTGCCTGGCGCTGAACGAAGAGACGAAGGACCCCAAACGCATCCCGGGCCTGGCCGCCCTCCTCACGTGCGTGCTGCTGCTGGTCACCTATGTCTCGGTCACGATCGCGGCGATGATGTACGCGGGGCTCGGCGAGTCGGGCGTGGGCCTGGGCAACGAGGACAACGCTGAAGACATCTTCATCGCCATCAAGGACGGACTCCTCGGCCCGTTCGGCTGGCTCCTCGTGGTCGCGGTGCTGATCTCGGCGGTCTCCTCCACCCAGACGACGATCCTGCCGACCGCGCGCGGCACGCTCGCGATGGGCGTCTACCGCGCGCTCCCCGCGCGGTTCAAAGACGTCCACCCGCGCTACAAGACGCCGTCGTTCTCGACGCTCGTCATGGGCGTCGTCGCTTCGCTCTACTACGTCGCGATGACGATGCTGAGCGACAACATCCTGCAGGACTCGATCCTGTCCCTGGGGCTTGCGATCGCGTTCTACTACGCCATCACGGGGTACGCCTGCGTCTGGTACTTCCGCCGGGAGCTGTTCACCTCGGCGCGCAACGTCGTCTACCGGCTGGTGCTGCCGCTCCTCGGGGCCCTGATGCTCACCTACGCCTTCGTGCAGTCGGCGATCGACATGTGGGCCGTCGACTACGGCAGCACGGAGCTGCTGGGGATCGGCGGCACCTTCGTCGTCGGGATCGGCGCGCTGCTGGTCGGCGTGGTCCTGATGGTCGTGTGGTTCCTCTTCCCCCGCGCCAAGCCGTTCTTCTCGGGCCGGAGCCTCAACCGGGACACTCCCGTGATGGTCCCCGAGGAGCCCGAGGTGTACAGCCGCTCGATCGACGGCGGGATCTGAGACCGACTCCCGCAGGTGGCGGTGTGTCGATCAGACGGTGGTGAGGGGGCTCGGCATCTCGCCAGCGCGTCCCCGTTGACGCGCGAGCGAGTATGAGCGCGTGCGCCCCCGAGCCCATCGCTGCGGGGTGCGCCGATGATCGACGCGGCTCGTGGTGAGCGCCGCGGCACGCACGCGGGGTGCGCCGACAGACGCCGGCAGCCGGCGCCGCG
>NZ_JASGDO010000066.1:0-67035 GCF_047607225.1 Microbacterium sp.
GCGGCGGCCGACGGGGCGCTCGGGGCGCGGCGGCGCCGGACGCGCCAGCGACCACCGAGACGGTGGTCGAACTCGTCGGCGGACGGGATTTCCGCGTGGACGCGGGCGGTTTCTGGCAGGTGCACCGGTCGGCCGCCGCGACGTTGTCCGGCGCGCTCGCCGACGCCCTGGGCCCTCGGCCCGTCGATCCGGACGCGTGGCATCTCGATCTCTACGGGGGCGTCGGGCTGCTCGCGGCCGCCGTGGCCACCCTCGGCGGACCGGCGACACGGATCACCACCGTCGAGTCCGACGCGCGCGCGACGGAGCACGCGGGCGAGAACCTCGCGGAGTGGGTGGGGGCGCGAGCGGAGACCGGCCGAGTGGACCGGTGGCTCGCACACGTGGAGACCACCGCCTCGGCGGCAGAGAGGGAGCGGCTCCGGCGCGGTGTCGTCGTCCTGGACCCCCCGCGGGCCGGCGCCGGTCGCGAGGTCGTCGAGCGGATCGCCAGGCTCTCGCCGGAGCGCGTCGCCTACGTGGCGTGCGACCCGGTGGCCCTCGCGCGCGACCTGGGCACCTTCCGTCAGCTGGGCTACGAGGGCGATGCGGTCCGCGGCTTCGATCTCTTTCCGAACTCTCATCATGTCGAGGCGCTTGTCGTCCTCACGCGAGACCGTCCGGGGTCCTAGGCTGAACGCATGACCCGTGTCGCCTTCATCGACGATCACGAGTCCGTGCGCCTCGGTCTCGAGGCCGCGTGCGCGAGGAACCCGAACAAGGACGTCGTCTTCTCCGGAGACACCGTCACGGACTACCTCAAGTGGCGCACCCGGTCGGGGGAGGGGCCCGCTGACGTCGTCGTCCTCGACCTCACCCTCGGCGACGGGACGACCGTCACCGAGAACGTGGGCCGGCTCGTGCGCGACGGCTCGGAAGTGATCATCCACAGCGTCGCGGATCGTCCCGCTGCCGTGCGTGAGGCTCTCGCCGCCGGCGCGGCCGGTGTCGTGAGCAAGTCCTCGCGCATCGACGATGTCATTCGCGCGATCCGGATCGTCGCGCGCGGCGAGCCCCTCGACAACGTGGAGTGGGCGAGCGCCGTCGACGGTGACCGAGCATTCGCCGACGCGCAGCTGTCCGCGAGGGAGCGAGACGTGCTGCGCCTGTATGCGGCGGGCCTTCCCCTCAAGGCGGTCGCCGACCGACTGGGGATCGCTTACTCGACCGCCAAGGAGAACATCACGCGCGTGCGGGTGAAGTACATCGAGGTCGGGCGTCCCGCTCCGACCAAGGTGGACCTGCTCCGGCGGGCGATGGAGGACGGGCTCGTGGCCGAGGGCGACGGTGACGTCTGAGATCGCTCCGTCCGGGTCGGTCGCTCTCCGGCCCGTGCTGCCTCTGGGCGAGGCGGCGGCAGCAGGCAGCGAACGTTTCTCCCAGGCGCGGATCGAGCGCATCCTCGGCGTCGTGTGCGGCTTCGGGTGCTCGGTGCTCGGGGCGCAGGCCTTCTTCAATGCACTGAGCTCGACGCAGGAGGCGCCGCTGTGGCGCGTGGGCCTGGTGATCCTGATCTTCGTCCCGCTCATCGTCATGGTCGTCGCCAGTTCCAGCGGGCTGGCCACGCGCGCGTGCGCCGGGGTTTTCGCGCTCGTCTTCCCCCTCGCTCTCCTGGCGTGGCCCGTCGCGACGGCCGGGCGTGTTGCCGCCGGGACGAGCGAGCCGTGGATCTGGTACCTCCTGAACGTCGCCACGGTGGCCGCCGTGCTCGCCTTCCCCCTCGCGTGGCAGATCGTCTGGGCGCTGCTCATCCCTGTGCTCTACGGCGTCGTCCGGCTCGTCCAGTTGCAGGATGCGGCCGTCTCGGGCTTCATGCCCACCCTGCTCGACGTCGTCTTCGCGATCATCCTCGCCCTCGTCTTCCTCGTGCTCGGGTGGATGCTGCGCACGATGGCGGTGGGGATGGACACCGCGCGGCGTGAGGCCGTGGGCTCGTACGCCGCCGCCGCCGCCGCTGACGCCGCCGAGCGGGAACGCGTCGCCGTGGCCGCCTTGATGCACGACAGCGTCTTGGCCGCCCTGATCGCCGCGGAGCGGGCGCACACGCCCCGAGAGCGATCACTCGCGGTGTCGATGGCGCGCGAGGCGCTCACGCGTCTCGCCAACGTCGACCAGGATGCCGGTGAGGGCTCCGATGCGCCGGTCCTGCTGGCGGCCTTCGTCGCCGACCTGGAGGCGGCAACCGTCGAGGCCGGCGGTCCGCACGTCGTCGGCGAGCTGCCCCACGAGGAGTGGGCCCTGCCCGGCCGTGTGGCTCGCGCGCTGATCCTCGCGGCGACCCAGGCGGTGGCCAACGCCGTGGAGCACGCGGGGGGCGCCGATCTGGCCGTGCAGGTGGTGGCCTCGCCGCACCGCATCGAGATCGTGGTCTCGGATGGCGGCCCAGGGTTCGATCCCGAGGCAGTCCCAGACGATCGCTTGGGAATTCGCGGCTCGATCTCGGCCCGCATGGCAGCCGTCGCCGGCAGCGCGCGACTGGCCAGCGGCCCCGAGGGCACGCAGGTGACCTTGACGTGGGAGCGACCGTCATGAGGATGTCGATGCGCACGGCGCTCTCGGCGCTCGGCGTCGCCTTCACGGCCTACCTCGCCGTCGGCGGCATGGTGTGGACCGTCTGGCCCGAGCGGCCGCTGGTCGTCGTCGCCGCGCTGGCGCTGTATCTCGCGACCACCTGGCTCTGCATCTTCTGGGCGCCCGGCACGACGCCCCTTCCCTCGTGGCTCGTCGTGCTTGCCGTCGTCACCGCGATCGTCGTCCCCAACGCGAGCTGGTACGGCGCGGGTGATGAGGCGCGGCTGCAGGCTTACGCCACGTGGGGCCTGGGCGGGATCAGTGCGCTCCTGGCGATCCTCGTCGTGCGGGGGCGGGTGCTGACGGCGTGGTTCGGCGTCGCGATCATCGCCGTGATCGGGAGCTTCTGGATCGGGATCGCCGGGGCGCTCTCGCTCGGAGCGGTGGGCGCGGCGGTGTGGGTCGGCATCGCGCAATTGGTGACGGGGCTGATGGCCCGCGCGGCGCGCGACACGGCGGAGCTGACCGAACTGCAGAGGTCGTCGTCGGAGTGGCTCGCCTCACAGGCGGGTCGCCGCCGCGAACGCCGGGTGACCGTCCAGCGGGCGATCGCCTTGGCCGGTCCCGTCCTGACGCGGGTGATCGAGACGGGAGGCGCCCTCGACGACGACGAGCGCCGCCAGGCCAGGCTCGCCGAGGGGCGTCTCCGCGACGAGCTGCGCGGTCGCAGTCTTCTCGACGACGACGTCCGCACGCAGCTGGAGGCTGTGCGGCGCCGCGGCGGTGAGGTCACGATGCTCGACGAGGGAGGGCTGGACGGCATCGCCGAGGAGGACATCGCAGCCATCCGTCAGGAGCTCGCCACGACGCTGGAGAACGCCGAATCGGAACGGGTGTTCATCCGCACCTCACCGCACGAGCATGTCGCCGTCACCGTGGTCGGACGCTCGAGGAGTGAGGACGACCCCGACGGCGAAGAGGTCGTGGACCTCTGGCACGAGATCCCCCGGCCGAAGAGCGACTCCGGTCCCGACGCCGCTGAATGACGCGCGGCGAGGCGACACGCGCACACGGCTGAAGAAGAAGGAAGGCGAGGGGCGGCGAAGCCGCCCGCCCCTCGCCTTGCGAGTGGTTACCCGAAAACCGACTCGCGGGTCGGAATGGTCCTTAAGAGCAGACCGACCGAACGCAGAAGCGTTCCAGCAGTTACAAGTGTGCGGCGGTGCACCCGGAATGTCTGTAGGTATTTTGGGGGACATTCTGTCGAGGCGTGGGGAGAGCGCTCGAAAAGCACGACGACATCACCCGATCAACCCGAGAAACGGCCCCATCCCACGTCGCGTCGCAGCGGCGCGCGTAGCGATCGCGCCGACAGCCGCCACGCCGAGGGACGGACGGCGCGCGGTGCGACCGCGGCGGCCGTTTCGGCCTCGTACGCCTCGGTGACGACGGCCACCACGGCGGCCAGCTCCTCGGCGGTGGGAGTGCCGCGAACGACGTCGAGCTCGACCCGAGGGTGCGTCCGGTCCGGGTCTGTCGAAGAGGTCATAGCGGAATGTTCCCGTGCTTCTTGGCCGGGAGGCTCGCGCGCTTGCCCCGGAGCGACCTGAGCGCCTTGGCGATCGCGACGCGCGTCGCGGCCGGCTCGATGATGCCGTCGAGCTCGCCGCGCTCAGCCGCGAGGAACGGGGAGGCGACGTTGTAGGTGTACTCGGTGGCCAGTCGCGTCCGCACCGCGGCCACGTCCTCGCCCGCCTCTTCGGCCTTGCGGATCTCGCCGCGGTAGAGGATGTTGACCGCGCCCTGACCGCCCATGACCGCGATCTCGGCCGTGGGCCAGGCGAGATTGATGTCCGCGCCCAGCTGCTTGGAGCCCATCACGATGTAGGCGCCGCCGTAGGCCTTGCGGAGGATGACGGTCACCAGCGGGACCGTCGCCTCGGCGTAGGCGTACAGGAGCTTGGCGCCGCGACGGATCACGCCGGTCCATTCCTGATCCGTGCCCGGCAGATAGCCGGGCACGTCGACCAGCGTGACGATC
This sequence comes from Microbacterium sp., assembly GCF_047607225.1. Classification (GTDB taxonomy): domain Bacteria; phylum Actinomycetota; class Actinomycetes; order Actinomycetales; family Microbacteriaceae; genus Microbacterium. The sequence goes on from NZ_JASGDO010000066.1 coordinate 4,592, forward strand.
GGGATGGAGAAGGCGTCGCAGAATCGCACGAAGCGGCTCGCCTTCTCTCCGGCCTCGATGTTGAGCGTCCCGGCCATCTGCGACGGCTGATTGGCGATGATGCCCACGCTGCGCCCCTCGATGCGTCCGAAGCCGATCACGATGTTGGGCGCGAAGAGCGGCTGGACCTCCAGGAACTCACCGCCGTCGGTGATGTGGGAGATCACCTGGTGGATGTCGTAGGGCTGGTTGGGGGAGTCGGGGATGATCGTGTTCAGCACGCGGTCGGCGTCCGTCGTCTCGAACTCGAACGCGTGCTCGTAGTCGGGGAGCTCCGACATGTTGTTGTCGGGCAGGAAGCCGAGCATCGTCCGCACGTAGTCGATCGCGTCGTCCTCGTCCTCCGCGAGGTAGTGGGCGACGCCCGAGCGGGTGTTGTGCGTGTAGGCGCCGCCGAGCTCCTCCATCCCGACGTCCTCGCCGGTCACGGTCTTGATCACATCGGGGCCGGTGACGAACATCTGGCTGGTCTTGTCGACCATGACCACGAAGTCGGTGAGAGCGGGGGAGTACACCGCGCCGCCGGCCGCAGGGCCCATGATGATCGAGATCTGCGGGATGACGCCGGAGGCCGCCGTGTTGAGGCGGAAGATCTCCCCATACTTGCCGAGGGCGACGACCCCCTCCTGGATGCGCGCGCCGCCGGAGTCGAGGATGCCGACGATCGGCATCCCGCCGCGGAGTGCGAACTCCATGACCTTGATGATCTTGTCTCCGGCCACCTCGCCCAGTGACCCGCCGAAGGTCGTGAAGTCCTGCGCGTACACGGCGACGGTCCGGCCGTGGATCGTGCCCACGCCGGTGACGACGGAGTCGCCGTAGGGACGGGAGCGGTCCATTCCGAAGGACGACGTGCGGTGACGGACGTACTCGTCGAGCTCCACGAACGAGCCGGGGTCGACGAGCATCTCGATGCGCTCGCGGGCGGTGAGCTTGCCCTTGGCGTGCTGTTTCTCCCGCGCCGTCACTTCGGCGTCGACGATCGCCTCCTGATAGCGCGCGCGGAGGTCGGCGATCTTGCCGGCGGTCGTGGACAGGTCAGGCTGCTCGGTCACGCGTTCCACCCTAGCGAGCACCCTCCGCCACACCTTGGCGCTCGCACACAACGCCGTGTCGTTTCCCTTGTCGAACGTGACAGGGCGCTCACGCTCGGGGCCTTCGCCAGCAGCGTATCGTGGCCGGCATGACGCTCCTCGATTCCGGATTCCCGCTGTCTGCCGCGATCAGTCCCCGCCTGCAGGTGGTCGAGACCGTCGACTCCACCAACGCCACGCTGGTGCGTCACGTGACCGACGACCCCGAGACCCATCCGCACCTCTCGGTGCTGCTCACCCGCGATCAGCGAGCAGGGCGGGGCCGTCGAGACCGGACCTGGACGACGCCGCCCGGGTCGGCGCTGGCCGTCTCGGTCGTGCTGGACGTCGGCGCCGTCGCGATCGACGATCGCGGCTGGATCCCGCTCATCGCCGGAGCCGCGATGGTGCGCGCCGTCGGTGGTCAGCTGTCGCGGTTCGAAGCGAGCCTCAAGTGGCCCAACGACGTGATGGTCGAGGGGCGGAAGATCTGCGGGATCCTCGCCGAGGTCGTCGCCGCCGCTCCGAACCTGGTCGTCGTCGGCGCGGGCGTCAACACTGCGATGCCGGCGGGCGAGCTGCCGGTGCCGACCGCGACGTCCTTCCACGCTCTCGGCGAGAGTGCCGAGGAAGACCGGCTCCTGGCGGACTACCTCACCCACCTCCGCGACGACATCGCCACCCTCGCCGTCTCGGGGTCGGCCGCGGTGCGCCCGGCGGTGGAGGAGCACTGCGCGACGCTCGGAACGCACGTGCGCGTGACGCTCCCCGACGAGTCGACGGTGGTCGGGCAGGCGGAGCGTCTGGACGACGGCGGGCGACTCCTGGTGCGGACCGACGGCGGCGACGAAATCGTCCTGGCTGCCGGTGACGTCGTGCACGTGCGTCCCGACGCGGGCTGAGGGGCTTCTCTGAGGCTCGACACTCGTGCCTCCCGCCCCGGGGCGGCGGGCCGGGTCGAACGGTGTCCCCGCGGCGTGCCCCCGGAGCGGTGTCGGCAGCCCACGCCATGATGAGAGGGTGTCTCAGCCGAGTTCGCTCCCGGGAAGGCCGCTCACGCCGGCCTCCGGTGCGTCTGCGCCGGAGATGCGCATCGCCCGGGTGCGCTCGCACGCTCGGCGCCTGCTGTGGTCGGCACTGGTGCTGATCGCCACCGCCGCTGCCGTGGGCTACTACTCCGGAAACCTGCCGAACTCCTGGACGGCGTGGTTGCCCGACGAACTGAAAGAAGCGGCGGCCACCTGGCTGCTGTGGTCGGCTGCCGCCGTCGTCGTGCTCCTGCTGGTCGTGATCCCTTATCTGCGCTGGCTCGCCCACACCTACACGATCACCACTCGCCGAGTGATCGAACGCAGCGGACTCGTCGCGCGTCGACGCGTGGAGATCACGCACGCCCGCGGCTACACGATCTCCGAGAAGCGCGGACCGTTGCAGCGCATGTGGGGCACGGGGGACCTCGTCCTCTCCAACGGCGTCGAGCAGCCCGTGCGGCTCACGAACGTGCCGGCCGTGCGTCTCGTGCACGAGACGCTGGCGGATCAAGTGGAGATCAGTCAGATCCTCGCCCACCGAGACGCCCACGGACCGGGAGCTACGGGGGCCACCACCGTCCTTCCGTGAGTGCGCGGCACGTGTCGTCGCCCGTGTGCGTCACTATGGTCGAGCGGGGAGAATAGTCGAGCGGTGCGTGCCGTCGCCGCGTGAAGGGAGCCCCATGTCGTTGAAGGTCGGGATCGTGGGAGGCGGGCAGTTGGCGCGAATGATGATCGCGCCCGCGGTCGAGCTCGGCATCGAGGTGCGGGTGCTCGCCGAACGGCCGGACATGGCGGCCGACCTCGCCGCCTCGCAGGTGGGCGACTACCGCGACCTCGAGACCGTCCGCGCGTTCGCTCGCGACGTCGACGTGGTGACCTTCGACCACGAGCACGTGCCGCAGGACGTGTTGCGGGCCCTGGTCGCCGAGGGCGTCGCCGTGCATCCCGGGCCCGATGCCCTGGCGTTCGCCCAGGACAAGCTCGCGATGCGAGCGCGTCTGGCCGAACTCGGGCTCCCGCAGCCGGAATGGTCGGCAGTGTCCGATGCCGCCGCGCTCACGGCATTCCTTCACGCGAACGGCGGCCGTGCTGTCGTCAAGACGCCGCGCGGCGGGTACGACGGCAAAGGCGTGCGTGTCGTGGCCGACGCCGACGAGGTGGCGGAGTGGCTCGATGCGCTCGCGCCCGGCGAGGCGCTCCTGGCCGAGGAGCTCGTCGATTTCCGGCGCGAGCTCGCACAGCAGATCGCGCGCCGACCCTCGGGACCCGTGCGCGTCTACCCGGTCGTCGAGACGGTCCAGCGCGGCGGCGTGTGTGCCGAGGTCGTCGCGCCGGCCCCGGGTGCCTCCCCGCGATTGCGGCAGGTCGCGGCCGAGATCGGCACCACCATCGCCGAGGGGCTGGGGGTCACCGGCATGCTCGCCGTCGAGCTGTTCGAGACGACCGATGAGCGCCTCCTCATCAATGAACTCGCGATGCGGCCGCACAACAGCGGTCACTGGAGTCAGGACGGCGCGGTGACCGGCCAGTTCGAACAGCATCTGAGGGCGGTGCTCGACCTTCCGCTGGGAGACCCCGCTCCTCGGCAGGATTGGGCGGTCATGGTCAACATCCTGGGCGGGCCGGAGTCGGAGGCGATGTCGAGCCGGTTCCCGGCCGTCCTGGAGGCGCACCCCGCGGTGAAGCTCCACACTTACGGCAAGGACCCCCGGCCCGGGCGCAAGGTGGGGCACGTCAACGCGTGCGGAGACGAACTCGACGCGGTCGCCTACGAGGCGCGGTCGGCGGCGGCCTTCTTCGCCGACTGACGGGAAGAGGCCCGGCAGCGGTCCCTCCCGTCGCCGTGAATCCGGCTGCGGGCGCCGTGCCGTTACGCGAGTTCTCAGCGCCGCGCCCTAGCCTTGTCGAGTGACCCGACCGCTGCATTCTTCGGACGCCCCGCTCGTCGGCGTCGTCATGGGCTCAGACTCCGATTGGCGTGTCATGAGCGACGCCTCCCAGATCCTGTCGGACTTCACGGTGCCGCACGAGGTCGAAGTCGTCTCGGCCCACCGCACGCCCGACAAGCTCCTCCGGTACGGGCGGGAGGCGCGCGCCCGCGGCCTCCGGGTGATCATCGCGGGAGCCGGGGGTGCGGCGCACCTCCCCGGCATGCTGGCGTCGGTGACCTCGCTCCCCGTCATCGGCGTGCCGGTGCAACTGGCGACGCTCGAGGGTCTCGACTCCCTGCTGAGCATCGTCCAGATGCCGGCGGGCATCCCGGTGGCCACCGTCTCGATCAACGGCGCGAAGAACGCGGGGCTCCTGGCCGCGCGCATCCTCGGCGCGGCAGACGACCGCCTCGCCGACCGCGTCGAGCAGTACGCGCAGTCGCTCGAGGTGCAGGTGGAAGAGAAGAACCGACGGCTCAAGGAGTCGCTGTGAGGGAGTCGCGGTGAGCACGCTCAGTCCGCCCCGTCCCTCGGCGGCAGCGGCTGCACCGGGACGCGGCCTCTGGAACGAGTACTCGCTGCGGACGCCGGACGCCGCCTCCCCGGAGATCATGACGCGGCGCGGATGGTGGCTCGTCGCGATGAACTTCCTGCTGCCCGGCTCGGCGCAGGCGCTCGCCGGTGACCGCCGACTGGGGCGTGTGGGCCTGATCTCCACCTTCGCGCTGTGGGTCCTGGTCCTCCTGACTCTCGTCGTCGGCCTGTTGTCGTGGCAGTCGCTCCTTGCCGTCCTCTCCACCTGGATCGTCCTTCTGGCGGCGCAGGTCGTGCTCGTCGCCTACGCGCTGCTGTGGGTCGTCCTCACGATCGACACGCTCCGCCTCGTCCGGCTCGTGCGGGTCCGCCCGCGTGCTCGGGTGGGGATCGCCGCGCTCAGTGTCGCACTCCTGGTCGCCGCCTCCGGGGGTGCCGTCTACGCGTCGCAAGTGGCCGGATCAGCCCGTGACACGATCGCATCGGTGTTCGGGAGCGGGCCGAGCATGCCGGCGGCCGACGGCTACTACAACTTCCTGCTCCTCGGAGCCGACAGCGGCACGGGACGCACCCACATGCTGTTCGACAGCATCTCGGTGGTCTCGGTCAACGCCGAGAGCGGAGCCGTCACGATCACCGGGATCCCCCGGGACATGCGAGATGTTCCGTTCTCGGACGGCCCGATGAAGAAGCTGTATCCGAACGGCCATCAGGGTCACGCCGACCCGAGCTGCGGCTGGGACAACAAGATCAATCAGCTCAACACCGAGGTCGGCGTCTGCATGGACGGCGACGCCCTGTACCCCGACGCGGTCGCGAACGGATCGACGCCCGGGATCGAGGCGACGCGCGACGCCGCCGAAGGCGTGCTCGGGATCACGATCCAGTACTTCGTGTTCGTCGACATGGACGGCTTCGCCGAGCTCATCGATGCGCTGGGGGGAGTGGACATCACGGTGGCCGAGCGGCTGCCGAAGGGGGCGCTCCACAAGAACCCGGACGGGAGCCTGTCGGGCATCACGGGGTGGATCGAGGCGGGCCGGCAGCACATGGACGGCGACACCGCGCAGTGGTACGCGCGGTCGCGCTACACGACGAGCGACTACGACCGGATGAAGCGTCAGCGTCAGCTGCAGCAGGCGATCCTCGACCAGTTCACGCCCACGACCGTGCTCACCCGGTTCCAGGGGATCGCGTCGGCCGGGTCCGAGATCGTCCACACCGACATCCCGTCGAGCATGCTGCCGTTCCTCGCAGACCTGGCGGTGAAGGCGAAGTCGCAGAAGGTCACCACCATCGAGCTGACCCGGGACAACGACGTCAACCCGGACGCGCCCGACTTCGACCACATCCACGCTCTCGTACAGCGCGCGCTGCACCCGCCGTCCCCGTCGCCCGCTCCCGGAGGCGGGGAATGACCGCGGGTCACCGGAGGGGCGAGGTCTGATGACGACGACCTTGCGGATCGTTCTGGACCGTCCGCTCGACGGCCCGGCGACCGACCTCGGCGAGGCTGCGCGGGAGCTCGCGCGGGGCTTGGTCGCCACCGCCCCGTCGGGGTGCGACGTAGAGGCGATCGTGCCCTCGGGCGCCGACGACCCTGCCCCCCTCGTTCCCGGCCTGCGTGTGGCCCCGGCGCCGGCCCTGGCGCGACGTGAGCTGGTCACGGCGTGGCAGCTCGGGCTCCCCACAGGCGTGGGCGGGGGATTGATCCACGCTCCGTCGCTCGTGGCCCCGCTCGTTCGTCATGACCGGGTCAACGATCACGACCAGACGGTCGTCACGATGTGGGACCTCGACGCCTGGGAGCACCCGGGCGAAGTCGCGCGGACCGCCGTCGTGCGCGAGCGGGCGCTGCTGAAGCGGGCGGTGCGTCACGCCGACGCCGTCGTGGTGCCCACACACGCCATGGCGGAGCGTCTCGTCGACATCGCTCGTCTCGGTGACCGGATCCGCGTGATCGCGGGCGCGCCGGGGGAGGGGTTCCGTGTGCCCTCCGATGAGGTCGGACGCCGCCGATCGCTCGGTCTTCCCGAGGGGTTCGTCCTCCTGAGCGGCTCCGCGCGCGCGTCCCACGGACTCGCGACCGGGTTCGCGGCGATCATCGCTGCGCGGGTCGACCTGCCCGTCGTGGTGATCGACGCCCCTGAGGGCGAGGAGCCTCACATCGCCGAACTCGCTGCGGCGGCGGGGCTGGCCGAAGGGCGACTCCACGTGCGCCCGGCGCTGGATATGCACGACCGCGGGGCCGTGCTCGGCGGAGCGGTCGCCTTCCTCGCGCCCGCCGTGGGAAGCTCTTTTCCCTGGCGGATGGGGGAGGCGCTCCGAGCGGGCGTTCCGGTGGCCGCCATCGACACACCCGTCCACCGAGAGGTGCTGGCGGAGGGCGGACTGTGTGCGGAGGACGCGGACGGGCTCGCCGGCGCGCTCGCCGAGGCTCTCGGTTCGGCGGCTGCCGCGGAACGGCTCGCCGTGCTGGCGGCGGACCGCGGCCGAGCGTTCTCGTGGCTCGGCGCCGCAGAACGGGTGTGGCAGCTCCACGCCGACCTCTAGAAGCAACCTGGTGTCAGCCTCCGAGCATTCTTGAAACGGCGTGTCGGAACATCCGGTTCCAACTCAGGGTGGTATCGGAAGTTGACTTCCGTAACAATGGTCACATGTCCCCCCGACTCGGAAGCCGTCGCGCCCTCTCCCCGCTCGCGCTCGTCGTCGGCGTCCTGTCGCTCGTCGCCGGGATGCTGACCTTCTCCCCGCCCGCCCCCGCCCAGGCCGCAGAGCTGCCGGGATCGATCCTCGAGGGCGGCTTCATCATCAGCGATCGTGAGTTCTTCGACGCGGACTCGATGACCGCCGCGCAGATCCAGACGTTCCTCAACGCACGCGTGGCCACGTGCAAGGCGAAGAGCGACGCGCCGACCTGCCTCAAGAGCTTCACGACCGATCTGCCCAAGCATGCTTCGGACAAGTACTGCTCCGCGATCGCCGCCAAGAAGGGCGCGACCGCCGCGCAGGTCATCGCGACGGTCGGCAAGGCCTGCGGCATCAACCCCAAGGTCATCCTCGTCATGCTCCAGAAGGAGCAGGGGCTGGTGACCTCCAGTGCGCCCTCGGAATGGTCGTATCGGGCGGCGATGGGACAGGCATGCCCCGACACGGCGCCGTGTGACGAGGCAGCGGCCGGGTTCGTGAACCAGGTCTACAAGGGTGCACGGCAGATGCAGGTGTACACGAAGAACCCGACGTCGTTCAACTACCGCGCGGGGCAGGTCAACACGATCAAGTGGCATCCGACGAGCTCCTGCGGATCGTCGAAGGTCTTCATCCAGAACCAGGCCACGGCGAATCTCTATATCTACACGCCCTACCGTGCGAACATCGCCGCGCTGACCGCCGGTTACGGGACCGGCGACAGCTGCTCGGCATACGGCAACCGCAACTTCTACAACTACTATGTCGACTGGTTCGCCTCGGGGGCCTCGCCCTCGAACGGCGCCCCCGCGCAGGTCGGCTCCTGCACGTCGCCCGCATCGGCCGACATCGCCGCCGCGACGGGCACCGCCACCGTCACGAAGGCCGCGACGGCCCGCAAGGCGCCGACTTCGCGCTGCACGAGCGACACGAACTCAGTCGCGAAGGACGCCAAGCTGACCGTGACAGGCGCCTACGGCGCGTGGATCCGCGTGAAGGTCGGGTCGGCGACCCGCTGGGTGCTCAAGTCGTCGCTCAAGCTCTCGAACACCGGCACGCCCGCCGCCGGAGGAAGCGTCTGCGCGCTCCCCTCGGAGTCCAGTGTGACCAAGGCCTCGGGGAAGGTCGTGGTGGCCACCGCGACGCTGAACGCCCGCAAGGCGCCCAACACCAGCTGCGACTCGGGCAAGACGCAGATCAAGATGGGCGCGACGTACACGCGCACGGCGACCTACGGTGTCTGGTGGCGGCTGACGATCAGCGGGTCGCCCTACTGGGTGCACAGCGGGTACGTCTCGCTCGCCGCGACGTCGACGCCCAAGCCCGTGCCGACGCCGAACCCGACCCCGAAGCCGACGGCCTCCCCGACTCCGACGCCGAGCGCCACCCCCGCTCCGGCCACGCAGACGATGTACACGAAGAACGCCGTGCACCTGCGGACGGGCGCCGGGTCGTCGACGCTGGTCTCCACGCTCGTCAAGGGCACCAAGGTCACCGTCACCGGCACGAAGGGCGCGTGGAAGGCTGCCACGGTCGGAAAGGCCAAGGGCTGGATCGACGGCAAGCACCTCGTCGCCAAGAAGCCGGCAGCCGGCGCGACCTCGTCCCTGCAGACCAAGGCGGCGCTGACACTGCGGGCTGCGGCATCGTCGTCCGGCAAGGCCGGCGCGAAGCTCGCCAAGGGCGTCAAGGTCACCGTCGTCGATCAGACGGGAAGCTGGCGTGCCGTGAAGGCGGGAAGCTCTTCCGGGTGGGTTCCGGCGTCCCAGCTGACGAAGGTCTCGGCGGCCCAGAAGATGCAGACGACCACGTCGCTGAACCTCCGCGCCAAGGCGTCCACGTCGTCGAAGATCATCACGACGCTCAAGAAGGGCACGAAGGTCACGGTCGTCTCCTCGAGCGGCGCGTGGCGTAAGGTCACGGTGTCGTCGAAGACCGGCTGGGTGCACTCGAAGTACCTGAAGGCCGTGCCGGCGTCGACGACGAAGAAGGTCGTGAAGACCACCACCACTAGCCTCAACCTGCGTGCCAGCGCCTCGACGAGCGGCAAGATCCTGACCGTCTTGAACAAGGGCACGAAGGTCACCGTGGTGTCGTCCAAGGGCGTGTGGCGGAAGGTGACGGTGGGAAAGCAGACCGGCTGGGTGCACTCGAAGTACTTGAAGTAGGCGCACGTTCCTCGCGAGTGGCTATTGCAGCCGATTTCCGAATATGCACAATTGTCTTCCCTAAATCACGCCCGCACTGATACGGTGCGGTTGTGGACGAGGAAGACACGGACAGATATTCCCTGCTGAGCAGACGCGGTATCCTCACCGGTGCCTCTGCGGGAGCTTTGGCGCTGTTGATCGATTCGTTCGCGTGGACGAACGTCGCCACTGCCGCCTCCACTGTCAAATGGGTGAAGCCTCTCAAAGGGCCGATCAACTACACCCAGGATTGGGAAGGCAACGGGAACTTCCCGTATTCCCCCGACGGTCGGCACCGTGCACTGGACATGATTCGTCCGCAGCAGGTCGATTCGCCGGTCTACTCGATGGCGGCAGGCAAGGTGGTCCAGAGCGGCTGGTACGCCAGCTACATGGGTTACTGTGCCACGGTCAAGCACGCGGACGACTACTACACGCTGTACGCCCACCTCAAGAACGCGCCGATCGTCGACGAGGGGGAGACGGTGGCGGCGGGCCAGCGCATCGGGACTATGGGGGGCACGGGCGGGTATCCCGTCCACCTCCATCTGGAAATGTACAAGGGCGGTACCTCGCGTCATACCCCTAGCCCTGGAGGCCACCGGATCGACCCGGAGCCCATTGTCCGTGCCGCACCATTTCCGGGCGAGACGCCGCAACTGATCGGAGAAGAAATGCCCAGCTACGCCGAACGTGTCTACGATGCCACGCAAGCGGTTCCCGCAGGATCGTGGGGATGGGTGCGGCTCAATGCCGAAAACCACGTCTCGCTGTTCTCGGGTGGTCTGGTCCTTGCCACGGCGAGTTTCACCATCGACAATCTCGCGGTCGGCGACGTGGTCAAATTCCGATTCGTGAAGTACAACGAGTCCACGGGCAACATGCTCTCGCTGGGGCCGGTGGAAGTCGTCGGAACCACGGGGAGCACGTTCGGACAGCTCGCCGCGGTGATCGACCTCGGCACCGACCGTCGTCTTCGGCTGCAGATGATGAGCGACGTCGCGGCGGGGGTGACGTTGACGGGAATCGATCTGCGCGGTCTGAAGTGGTCATCGTGACCCGCTCCGAGCGCTGACCCAGCCGCTGCTCGGGCTGAGCCCGGAGAGACGCCCCGGAACCGGTGATGCCCGGCGCGCGTCCAGCTTCGCGGGTGATGCGGTCCGTTAGGATGACGGGTGGTCCGCCGCACGCCCGACAGTCAGGCCGGTGGTCTCAGCCTGCGAGGAATCCTGTGACACAGATCGACTACAGCGCCTTCGACACACCGGGGCGCGGCCGGGGCATACTCGACGTCTTCGGACACCGCTATCTGCTCGGGGTCCTCATCAGCAAGACCTCTTCTCTGCGCTATCGCAACTCGGTGCTCGGCTGGTTCTGGTCGTACGTCCGGCCGACCGTGCAGTTCCTGGTCTACTACGCGATCGTCGGCGGCGTGCTGCAGATGCACCAGAGGGTCGAAGCGTTCCCGCTCTACCTCTTCAGCGGCATCGTGGTCGTCAACCTCTTCAACGAGGCGTTCGGGGCGGCGACGCGATCGATCGTCGACAACAAGGCGCTGGTCCGCAAGATCTATCTGCCCCGCGAGCTCTTCCCGATCGCGGCGATCATCGGCTCGTTCGTCCACTTCCTCCCGCAGCTCGCGGTCCTCCTGATCGTCTGCATCTTCCTCTTCGGGTGGGTGCCCTCGTTCGCCTCGATCGGTCTCGCGCTGGGGGGTCTCGCCCTGGTGCTCCTGTTCATCCTCGGGCTGGGGCTCTTCTTCTCCGCGATCAACGTCCGCTTCCGCGACGCGTCGAACGTCGTCGACATCGTCCGGACGATCTCCACCTGGTCCTCGCCGATCCTCTACACGTGGGTCATGGTCGAGCACGCCACCCGGAACGTCCCGTGGATCTTCCACTTCTACATGAGCAACCCCGTCACCGTCGCCGTCGAGATGTTCCACCAGGCGTTCTGGGAGCCGACGGTCGCGGAGTCCCAGCGCCACGGGTGGCCTCCGGAGATGGTCTGGTACGTCGTCGCCGCGCTCGCCGTGATCGCCGTCGCCTTGACGATCGGCCAGCTCACCTTCCGCCGCTTCGAGCGCACGTTCGCCCAGGATCTGTGATGACGACGATGACCGACACCGCCCAGCCCCGCATCATCGTGGAGCACGTCTCGAAGTGGTTCAACAAGCGCAGCAGTCGCTCGATGAAAGACGCGTTCATCAACGTCGTGCGCGGTCGTCCTGTCCGCTCGCAGCAGTTCCAAGCGCTCAACGACCTCTCGTTCATGATCGGCGAGGGCGAGTCCGTTGCGGTGATGGGGCTCAATGGGTCCGGCAAGTCGACGACGCTCAAGCTCGTCTCCGGGGTGCTCGAGCCCGACGAAGGGCGCGTGCTCACGCGGGGTCGCGTGGCGGGGCTCATCGAGGTGGGCGCGGGGTTCCATCCCGACCTCACCGGACGGGAGAACGTCTTCCTCAACGCCGCGATCCTCGGGATGAGCGAGGCGGAGACGAAGGAGCGGTTCGACGAGATCGTCGCCTTCAGTGAGATCGGCGACTTCATCGATCAAGAGGTCAAGCACTACTCGTCCGGCATGTTCATGCGCCTCGCCTTCAGCGTCGCCATCCACGTGCACCTCGATGTGCTGCTCGTCGACGAGGTGCTCGCCGTCGGCGACGCCCCGTTCCGCGCCAAGTGCAACGCCAAGCTCAAGGAGCTCGCGGCGCAGGGAGTCACGATGATGGTCGTCAGCCACAGCAAGGGACAGGTCAAGGACCTGTGCACCCGCGGCATCGTCATCAAGAAGGGCGTCAAGATCTTCGACGGGCCCATCGATGAGGCCGTCGAGGTCCTCGAGGGCAAGTGAAACGGCCCGGCGAAAGGTCTCGCCGGGCCGCCTGCTCATCGCCCCGCCGTCAGAGGCGCACCACGATGTTCTCGGAGTCGATGTAGCGGCCCACCGGCGACGCGAAGGCCTCGATCACCTGCGCGACGTGTTCCGGCTGCATGATCGTCGTGGGGTCCTCCGTCGGGGCCAGCACACGCCGCAGGGCGGTGGCCGTGCGGCCGGGGGAGAGGCACACCACGCGCGTGCCGTAGATCGCGAGCTCCTCGCGCAGCACCTGGCTCATGTTGATCACCGCGGCCTTGGACGCGGAGTAGGTCAGCCATCCGGAGCGTCCGGTGATCCCGGCCGTCGAAGCGATGTTCACGATGAGCTCGAAGGTGTTCCCGAGATGGAGGAGCTCCTGGATGAGCGTGAACGGCGCGTAGAGGTTGACGGTCATGGTGCGCTCGAAGTCGGCGAACTCGACCTGGTGGATCGGGACGGGGTTCGTGTAGCCCGCGTTGTTGATGAGGATGTCGACGTTGCCGACGGCGCGGCGGATCTCCGCGATGGCTGTACGCAGAGCCTCGAGGTCGCCGACATCGGCCGGGTGGGCGACGAGGGTCTTGCCCCGGGCCTCGGCGAGTGCGCCGAGCTCGTCGCGTGCCTGTGAGAACGCGTCGGACTCGCGGGCCACGATGATGACGGTCGTGATGTCGTCGACCGACTCGATGAAGCGGCGGGCGGTCTCGTAGCCGATGCCGCGGGACGCTCCGGTGACCAGTGCAGACTTACTCATAGGACGTCTCATTCTCCTGCATCAGGTAGGTGGCGAGCCGGATGTCGGTGGGCGTCGTGACCTTGAAGTTCTCGTCACGGCCGTCGATGTAGGACACCGGGTAGCCCGAGGTGGCCACGAGGGTGGCGTCCTCGGTGAACACGTCGCCACGCTCCGCCGCCTGGCGGTGGGCGTCGGCGAGATCACTCGTGCGGAACTTCTGCGGCAACTGGACGTTGCGCAGCCGTGAACGGTCGAGCGAGCCCGTGACGGTGTGGGTGTCGGGGTCGACGGGCGCCACGGTGAACGGGATCTGGTGCATGAGGGCCACATTGTCGTGCGGCGACGAGATGAGGTTCTCGAAGTCCTGGCGCAGCACGAGGGGACGTGCCGCCTCGTGGATGATCACGCTGTCGTGCGTGCAGTGCGGCAGCATCGCCGACACTGAGGTGTGACGGGAATCGCCCGCTTCGACGAGCGTGACGGGCGTCTTGATGGCGTAGTCCTCGAGGAGCTTCTCGACGGCGCCACGCCACCCGTCGGGGTAGTTCATCACGATCTCGCCGATCTGCTCGATCGGGTCGATCGCCGTGAGTGAATACACGAGGATCGGGATGCCGTTGACCTTGAGGAACTGTTTCGGCTGGTTCGCGCCGACGCGCGCGCCGACCCCGCCGTTGAGGAGAATGAGGGAGTGCACCCGGGAGACCTCCGTGTCTGGTGTGTGAACCAATCGACTATATCCGTGTGAGCTTGGCGTATCCGGGATGCCCGGGCGCGCGGCGCTCATCGGTCAGTCGGATTCCCCGTCCGTCTCCGCCTCGGCGTGGCCGATCGGCGGCGTCCCGTCGATGTCGCGGCGGGCGGCGTCGATGAAGCCCGAGGCGTAGTCGTCTGCGGGGAAGGAGCCGAGGTAGTACTCCCGCATCTCCTCGCGGATCGTGCGCCGCGAGTCCGGGCCGAGGGCGTCGTCGAAGGCCGCGGCCCACGTCGCCCGGTCGTCGGTGATGACGTACCCGGCGCGCGCCAGCGGGAACTCCGCCATGAACTCGGCCAGATCCCGGCCGAACGCGGTGGTGATGAGCGGCTTCAACGAGTAGAGGAAGTCGCCCACGACACTGGAGACGTCGGAGATCATGAGATCGCTGTCGTTGACACAGTCGTTGACCGAGCGCAGACGCTCCGCCTCGTCTCCGAAGACGTGCGGCACGCCGGTCTGGGACCGGTGGGCGCCCAGCCGCTGCTGGATCCGCTCGTTGATCGCGCGGTGGCTCGGGTCCTTATAGCTCCACGGGTGCGGGCGGAACATGACCGCGCATCCGCGGGCGAGAAGGTCCTCGACGATCTCCTCGGCGACGTCGAGCGACGTGTACGACGAGTCGAGACGTATGCCTCGCCATGTCGGCGCGTACAGCGCCACGGGATGCGGGCGGTCACGTGCTCCAGCCGAGGCCGGGAGAATGCTCTCGACCTGCGGGCGCCCGACGATGACGAACTTCCTCGGGTCGATCAGGACGCCGTGTCGCGCGTAACGGTCCTGACCGGCTTGACCTGCGACGTACACACGGTCGTACATCGCGGTCACGGGGTTGTAGCTGGGGGCCTTGTCGCTCTCGCCATGGAGGAGCTGGATATGCGTGAGCTTCTGGAACCGTACGAAGTGGGTATTGCGGGCAGCGTTGTTCGTGTAGAAGGCCACCCGCAGCGAGGGGACCGTGAGCTCGTCCACGTCGCGCATCGTGGGGGCCAGGACGACGGGTACGTCTCCGGCGACGGCGACCGCATCGTTCCAGCTGCGCCGGTTGCGGAGCATGATGAAGAAGGGGCGGTCGAGCCGCCGCAGGTAGGGCAGCCACATCGCGAGCTGGAACCCCGTGTTGGCCGGGGCGTCCCAATAGACGACGAAGTCGGGCTTCAGCGCCGCGAGGGCTCCGGGGAGCGCCGACCGGGTGCGGCGCGAGGTGCGTTGGCGCAACCAGGCGATGGCGTAGATGACCAGCACCGTGAGACCGATCGGCACGGCGACCAGCGTCCAGAACCAACCGTCCACGTGCAGACGGCTGAGAAGGAACAGCAGCGCCGGGGCGGCCAGCACGACGACGTGCAGGAGGCGCTTGAGAAGGGGGACCGGGGGAATCACCGTCAGTCCGGGGACGTTGGCGATACGCACACCGACGTAGCCGGCGATGGCCTCGATCATCGGTAATGCCGACAGCAGGACGAGGACGAACCCCATGGAGAGCCAGGCGACCGGGGCACTGGAGACCTCGTCGGTGGTCAGCGGCGGAGTGACCGCGAACGTGAGGATGACGAGCCCCCCGACGCTCTGGCGCAACACTCCCTGCCACCGGGGCCGCAAGCGGGTGACGACGACACCGAGGAGAGCCCCGTACGCGATGACCCACGCCACGATCCCGAGAGCCGTCAACTCGGAGTACAGCAGGAGGGTCGCGGTGACGCTGAGGACGATGATCGCGAGATCGACGGGGTCGTTGCGGAGAGCGCGTTGAAACATGAAGGGTCCTGCCTAGAGAATCCGTGGCGTTGTCACGCGTCGTGGAGTCGGACGTTGATGACCTGACCGGTCACCGGAACCGTCAGCATCCGGAGGGTCACCCATGCCACGTGATCGGGATCGAGCAGGGTGTCCTCGGGCTCCTCGCCGAAGGCGGCGGTGCGCATCGGGGTGGCCGTGCGCTGCGGGTTGACGCAGTTGATGCGCACGCCCGATTCGGCCCACTCCTCGGACAGCGCCTGGGTGAGGTTGACGACACCGGCCTTGGTCGCGCTGTAGATGCTGTACCCCGCGCGGCCCCGTGTGTAGGAGCTCGAGGTGAACAGCACCACTTCGCCTCCGGTCTCCTCCAGGTAAGGGAAGGACTCGCGGGCGACGGTGGCGGGCGCCAGCAGGTTCGTGCGGATCGTGCGCTTCACCTCCTGCTTGGGCGTTTCGACCAAGGGGGCGATGTTCAGCACACCGGCGGTCATGACGACGGCGTCGATCCGGCCGAACTCCTCGTGGGCCGCGCGGAGAGCCTTGCGGACGGCCTTGGGCGAGCCGACGTCGGTTCCCGTCGTCGACCGGCTGAACTCCCGCACGCGAGCGCCGTGCTCACGAGCCTGCGCGACGATGCTCGCGCCGATGCCGTAGCTCCCGCCGAAGACGACGATGGCCTTGCCGGTCAGGTCGGCGAGGTCGCCGCCGTCGAGCGAGAGGCTGGCCGACTGCAGCTGGAAGAGCTTGTCGGCGATGTGGATGTCGATCGGCTCGGTCACCTTCATGTTCTCCGCGGTGCCGTCCACGACGTAGATCGGTGTGTCGGGGAGGTAGGTGAACACGACGCCGCAGTCGTCGGTGGCCGTGAAGTCGGGATCCTCTGCGGCGATCTCGTACGCTCGCCGGATCACGCCGAGACGGAAGGCCTGCGGCGTCTGCCCGCGACGCAGGCGCGAGCGCGGGGGAATCCCCGTGATGTGCTGCCGGTCATCGACCTCGATGATCGTGTCGGCGGACGGGACGGCGGTGTCGACGGCGTCGTAGTCGTCGAGCGCCCGGACGCAGTCGGAGATGATCCGGTCGTCGATGAACGGCCGCACGGCGTCGTGGAAGAGCACCTTCGTGTCGTCTCCCTCGATCGCGTCGATGGCCAGCCGTGTGGTGTCGTTACGGGTCTCGCCGCCGGGAAGGATGCGGGTGAGCTTGGCGAAGCGGCCACTGCCCAGCAAGTGCGACAACTCGTCGATCGTCGCCGCGTTCATCATGACGATGACCTCGTCGATGTCGGGGCTCGCGTCCAGCGCCTCGAGCGTGTGCTCCACGATCGCCTTGCCCGCGATCTTGATGAGCTGCTTCGGGATACCGAGACCGACGCGTGCGCCGATCCCTCCGGCCAGGACGACGGCGACGGTATGCACGTTGTTCACCCGGTGGACGCTCCTCGGCGATCGATGGGCGCGCGGTACTTGCGCCGCCGTTCATCCTACTCGGGCGGCCCCGAGAGCCCGGGGAGAGCGCTCGACTATCGTCGAAGGGTGCCGACGACCTTCTCCGTGATCAGCCCGATGTACAACGTCGAGGCCTATCTGCCGGACTTCTTCGCGTCGCTGCGTGGTCAGACCTACGGCTTCGAGAGGCTGGAGGTGATCCTCGTCGACGACGGCTCCACCGACGGCACCCTCGCTGCGGCGCAGGAGTTCGCTGCCGCGTGGTCCAACGTGACCGTCCTCACGCAGCCCAACGGCGGGCAGGCGAGCGCCCGCAACCGGGGCCTCGCACATGCGACCGGGACCTGGTTGACCTTCCCCGACCCCGACGACGTGCTCTCCCCGGGCTACTTCGCAGCGGCGGCCGCGGAGATCGAGCTCCACGCGGAGGGCGAGCTCGCGATGGTCTCCGCGCGCATCCTGATGTGGTTCGAGGATCGCGGCAGTCTCCTCGACAACCACGCGCTCGCCGGACGCTTCCGCCACGGTCGCCGCGTCGTGGATCTCGACGCGGAACCCGAGTGGATCCAGCCGCACATCACCTCGGGCTTCGTGCGGCGCGACGTCGTCAACGCCGCGGGGCTGGGCTTCCCCGAGGACCTTCGCCTTCGCTTCGAAGACGCCAACTTCGTCGCGCGCTACCTCCTGCATTGCCCGCGCCCCGCGGTGGCCTTCCTCCCGTCGGCGCAGTACCACTACCGCCAGCGGGCGGACAGCTCGTCGACGATGCAGTCCAGTCACGAGAAGCCGGAGAAGTACACCGATACGATCCGCATCGGATTCGGCGGCGTGATCGCCGAAGCGGAGTCCCTCGGGCGGTCACTGCCGCGATGGGCGCAGAACCTCTTTCTGTACGACCAGTTCTGGATCCTCCGCAGCTCGCAGACCGCCCGGGTGCGCCAGTCGGACTTCCCCGAGGAGATGCACCGGGAGTTGGCCGAGTCGGTGCCGGGCTTCCTCCGGCACATCGACGAGGAGGCCATCTCGGGATTTGCTCTGATGACCGTCGCGCCGTGGATGCGTGAGGCGCTCCTGCTCGTCAAGCGGGGGCGCGCGGCCGGCACGGTGTACCGCGGCGCCGTCGACCGTCGCCGCGGACTCCAGTCGGTCGTGTATCGCTACCACGGCGAACGCCCCGCGGAGCGTCTCACTGTGGACGGTGCGGTCGTGGCGCCGCGCTTCGAGAAGACCCAGCCACTGGAGTACGTCGGTCGGCCGCTGGTGTGGCAGCGAACGCTCTGGCTGCCCGAGCCCGGGGTGGTGGAGGTCACGCTCGACGGCGAGCCCCGAGAGATCGAGGACCGGCCAACGGTGCCCCTCAGCCCCTTCGCCCCTCGCGGTCGTCTCCGAGGCAGGACCGCGGCCGATCTCCGGCGACTCCGAAAGCGCGTGGGGAGTGCGATCCGGCGACGCCTGAGTGGCCAGCTGGTGTCTCTCCTCCGGCGCGATCTCGCGGTGAGGTCGCCCCGGCTCGCCCGGCGCTTTGCCGGGGCATGGGTGTTCATCGACCGCGAGGTCGACGCCAACGACAGCGCGGAAGACCTCTACTGGTGGGTGCGGGAGCATCACCCGGAGGTCAACGCGTGGTTCGTCGTGCGCGCCGGCACTCCGGACTGGCACCGCTTGACTGCTCGCGGGGCCCGACTGGTCGCGTACGGCTCACCGGAGTTCACCGCACTCCTGGTGCACGCCGATCACCTTGCCTCCAGCCATGCTGATCGGTTCATCACTCACGCGCTACCGCGCAAGTACCGCCCGGCCGGCTACAGCTTCACCTTCCTGCAGCACGGAGTCATCAAGGGCGACCTCTCGCTGTGGCTCAATCCGAAGGTCATCGATGTGTTCGTGACCTCGACCCAGGCCGAGTACGACTACATCGCAGGGGTCTCGCCGTATCGCTACAGCACGAAGGAGGTGCGGCTCACCGGGCTGCCGCGCTTCGACGTGCTCCGCGAACTCGACGCGACGGTGGACGAGAGCGAGCGCGACATCGTCCTGGTGATGCCCACGTGGCGCAACTACCTCGTCAGCGACCTCAAGTCCGCCTCTGACGACCGTGAGCTCCTGGGGGCGCTTGCCGAGACCGAGTACGGTCGTGCGCTGGCGACGCTCCTGCACGACCCGGAACTCGCGCGGCTGCACGACGCCGGTGCCCGCATCGTCTTCATGCCGCATCCGAACATGCAGCGCTACCTGCCGCAGTTCGACCTCCCGCAGCACGTCGAGATCGTGTCCTACCTCGACGCCGATGTCCGCGACATGATCGTGCGTGCGGCCGTGCTGGTCACCGACTACTCCTCCACCGCGTTCAACGCGGCGTACCTGCGCCGCCCGGTGATCTACTACCAGTTCGATCAGGAGGAGTATCGCCGCGGTCACACCGAGCGCGCCGGCTACTTCGACTACGAGCGCGACGGCTTCGGGCCCGTCCTGACCGAGCCCGTGGCCGTCGTCGAGATGATCGCGCGTGCGATCGAGGGGGACTTCCCCGCGGAGTACACGGCTCGCACCGACGCCGCCTTCCCGGTGCGCGACGGGAACAACCGTGCGCGCACTTTCGACGCCATGCGCGAGGTGCGTACCCGTCGGAGCCTCTCGGAGAGGTCCCAACCCGCCCCGCCGGACTCCTGGTCGGTCGCTCCGAGCTGAACGCGCGAGCTTCACCCCACGCGCAGGTGCGCCTCGATCGCGGAGACGATCCGCTCTGCGGCGCGCCCGTCTGCCGTGTCCGCCACCTCTCTCCGCCGTTCGCGGAAGGGCTCGTCCGCGTGGTCGTGCAGGGCTCTCCCGATCGCCGCCACGGCCGCAGACGCATCATGCGTGACGGGACCGAGCCCGTCCCGCTCATAGTCGAAGCGCCCGGCGCGATACGTGTGCCCGCCGCCCAACGCCGCCTCTCGATCGAACTGGAAGTACACGACGTGGCTTCCCGCCACCGCGGCATCGAAGGCGATCGAGGAGTAGTCGGTCACCACCACGCGGGAGCGCACGACTGCATCCACGGCGTCCACATCGTCATCGGCGATGAGCACGCCGCTCCCCGCCGCCACGCGCGCGAAGTCGCCGCGCATGGCGGGGTGGGGGAGCAGCAGCACGCGGGCACCGTGGCGCTCGGCGTGCTCGGTCAGTCGTGCGTCGCCGGCGAGCCCGAGCCATTGCCTCGCGAACTCGCTCTCGAGCACGTCGCCGATGAGGTGCCGCCGCGCGTCGGACCCGGTACGCACCAGGGGAAGCCGCCAAGTGGGAGCGAGGAGGATGGTGTCCGGCGATGCCGGACCGCGCTCGAGGGCCCGCTGCGCCAGTCGGTCGAAGCGCGGGAACCCCGTGCGTGCGACGCTGCTTCGTGACAGCACGTAGGGCGATCCGTCGCCGACGATCGCCTCGTGCTCGCTCTGTGTCGCGGTGGTCATCAGGTCGATGGGCTTTGCGTTGAACCACAGTGACAGATCGTTGTGCAGCACGCCGTGCTGGAGGTAGACGAACAGCCACGGTCGCTGGCCTCCGGGGTAGAGGCGGTCGGGCTTGGGGTGGGTCATCGGGGCATCGACATAGGACGACGCCACGACGACCGCATGATCGAGCGCCTTCGCGTGCTCGTCGCCGCCATAGGGCAGGATGCGGTCGGAGACCTCGCGCAGACGGGCGAAGTCGGGCGAACCCTCCGCCACCACGAACCAGGCGTTGACGGACGGGCGCTCGCGTCGGAGGTGGGTGAACAGGAGCTCCGCGTTGTCGCCGGCGTGGTCGACGCGATCCATCATCAGCCAGGCGTCCGCGAACGGAGACTCCTCGATCGCGGCTGGCGCGGCATCTCCGCTCGGGAGGGTATCCGGGGCCTCGTCGGGGGCACCGCTTCGCGGCGGGCGGGTCACGAGCCGGCGGAGCACACCCACGACTCCTCCGCCTCGGGAGGCGGCGGGCAGCACGTTCCCGCCTGATGCGTCGGGGTCCGTGTCTGACGCCGGCGGTGAGGGGGCCGGCACCGGACGCGGCGGGTAGACGTACACGCGATCGGTCACGGCGCCCGCCACACCGTCGACCTCGACCACCACGGGCGGGTCGCCCGTGGTCCACAGAATGTGCTCTCGCAGGGAGGTCTGGCCGAAATAGTCGAGGGTGCGCCACTTCCGATCCACGATCGGGAGGACGGTCCCGTCGGCCGAGCGAGCCACCACAGCAGGCGTCGCCGCCGTGTGGAGCACGCGCATCTCGGTCCGCGACCGCGGTCCGCGCACGGTCGTATGGGCCAGGACGAAGGGGAGAGGGGAGCCGCCGAGGACGAGGAACAGCACGCGCAGATCGACCCGCAGCGGCGTGAGCCGGTAATCGCGCACGACGTCCGGTTCGATTCGCTTCAGCAGCCGAGTCGCGCCGTCGAGCACCGCGGCGCGGTCGACCGCGTTCAGCCTGGCCGCCGTGGCCAGCGTGAGCTCGCCGAGGAATGCGGCGCGGAGCCGGTGCAGGGCCAGCACCTCCGCCACCCGATCCCGCCCGGCGCCGTCGATCAGGGCGGCGGCACGCTCCACCCACGATGCGGCGCCGCCGCTGGCGGCGACGCGATAGGTCGCCCCGGCGGCCACGCGAACGCGGGTCGATCGCCGGAGCAGGGCCAGGAGCAGGCCGTCCGGCGTCGTGCTCGGCGGTGCGGCATCGGCAGCGACATCGTGGCGGACGGCGAGTCCGGAAAGCACCACCGGCAGGACTCCGCTTCGTGGGTCCAGCTCGGCGAGGCGATCACCGGGCCCGAACAACGGAGCTTGCTCCCATCCCGGCGAGACCGGGCGGGAGACCACGAGGTCGGCGGCCTCGTCCTCCGTCTCGGCGTCCGCCGCGCACGCGTCGCGGAGTCGGGTGAGCCACGCCGGGTCTGGCAGGGTCGTGCCGTCGAGGACGCACACCCACGGTGTCGTGGCCGCTCTCAGGGTGTCGGCGAGGTGCCCGGCGGAGGCGTGCACGTCTCGCGGCATCCGGTCGTCGTCGAGCCAACGTGCGCGAACGGCGCGTGCCGTCGCCGGGTCCTCAGCGACGAGTTCCCATCTCGCCGCGGAGGACTCCTCGAGTGCGCCGATCGCGTCCGTGAGGGCATCGGTCCGGTTCTCATCCGACGCATCGAGGACGACGACCACCGTCAGCGTGGGAGGACTGCTCACGCCACCATCGTAGGCGGGTCACCCTCACGTAGAATCGACGACTGGTCCCTTGCCGGTGGGGGCCGAGGAAGGCACGTCATGCGCGTACTCATCCGCGGGGGCAAGCCGCCCCACATCCCCGTCTCCCCCGAAGCCTCTCTGGCTCGCTGGGGTTGGGGCATCTTCGGGTCGAACGTCGGCAACGCGCTGTACCTCGAATCGGTCTACCGGGCCCTCAACACGCCCGACACCGAGATGACCGTCGATTCCCTCTACGTCGAGCTCTCCAAGGACCCGGCGGCCATGGCGTCCGCGATCAACGGATCCTTCGACGCCTACGTGATTCCGTTGGCCAACGCCTTCCGTCGGGACTTCCTGCCATCGCTCGACCGCCTCACCGCCGTCATCAGCCTCCTGACCATCCCCGTCGTCATCACCGGGGTGGGCGGCCAGTCGGACGTCGGCGGAGACATGTCCGATCCCGAGGTCGACGGGGCCGTCGCACGCTTCGTCTCCGCCGTGCTCGATCGCTCCCGCTCCCTCGGCGTGCGCGGGGAGCAGACCGCCGCGTACCTTCGCCGGCTGGGCTTCGGCTCCGACGTCGTCGACGTCATCGGGTGCCCGAGCATGTTCGATCACGACGGCACGCATCGCGTGGACCGCACGAAGGAGCGCATCGATCAGGACTCGCCGATCGCCTTCAACGTGGCGATCAACATCGACCCGGCCGCGGGGTTCGACCGAGTGATCCGGCACCACGTCGACGCCTACCCCCGGTTGGTGTACGTGCCGCAGGAACACCACGAACTGGCGATGCTCCTGTGGGGCACCGACGCCTCGACCACGCGGCCCGACATGCCCCTGGACCGGACGCACCCCTTCTACCGGCAGGACCGGATCCGCTTCTTCCTCGACCCGACGACGTGGAAGTCGTTCATGAAAGAGCAGGACTTTGCCTTCGGCTCGCGCATCCACGGGAACGTGGCCGCGCTGGCCGCCGGGACCCCCGCGGTGCTCCTGTGCCACGATGCCCGGACTCAGGAACTCGCGGACTATCACCGCATCCCGTACCGCGTGTACGAAGGGGGTGTGGCCGACGCCGCGGAGCTCTATGACACGGCGTCGTTCGATGAACTCAATGCGTTCATGCCGGAGGCCTTCGCCCGCTACACCGATTTCCTCGATCGCAACGCTCTGCCGCATATCCACCAGCCGGGACGCGCCAACCCCGCGTATGAGGCGGCGCTGGCCACCACACCCTTCCCTGCCGCCGTGCGCAGCTACGCGGCCGAGACCACGGAGTTCGAGCGGGAGCTCCTGCGCAAGCTCGCGTGGCTCCGGCAGGGCGAGAAGAACGACGCGGCCCGGTGGGTGGGGGGCTACATGCCGGAGTGGAAGCCGTCCTGAGGCCTACGGGGTGACCGCGTCGGACACGACCCGATAGATCCACGAGTCGAGCGACTCCGAGAACGACCCCGTCAGGTGCGACGCGTCGAAGTACACCGGCAGACCGCCCGCCGCGAAGTAGCAGTATCGCGCGTCGCAGAAGTTGTCGGCCGGATCGGCGACGGTGATGCGATCGCCGAACCGCGCCTCCAACTCGTCGGTGACGGAACGGTAGAGCGCGCGATCCCGCGGGTTGCGGCAGTCGCCGCCGCTCGAGAGACATTCGGGCCCGTCGACGCGATTGCCGATGCTGTCACCGGTCAGCGGAACGTCCTCGAGCACGATCACCGGCTCGTCGCGAGCCAAGAGCGCCTCGATCGTCTCCTCGTACGGCGCGGCCGCATCGCCGTCGAACGGGTAGTTCGATGTCATGTTCGCGAGGATGACGACGTCGGCCTCCGGCACGAGCGTCTCCTCCACCCACGCGTTGCGTGCGTCGCAGGCCGCCTGTTCCGCCGCCGGGATCTCTCGCGACACCGTCGCGTCGGGCGCCTCGCCCGTCGAGGGGCATCCGTGCCGCATGGCGACCGTCACGTCGAACCCGCCCGCCTCTCCCGCCGCGCGGAGGGCGTCGCTCCAGTTCCCGCTGTGGGAGTCGCCCCACAGCAGCACGTCGAGGTCTCCGTCGGGGCTGTCAGAGCGGCAGACGGTGGTCGCGAAGGCGCCCAGGCCGTTCGCACAGTCGTCTTCCCACGGCCAGGGACGGTCTTCTGCCGCAGCCGCGCCGGCGTCGCCGGAGACCTCACCCCACGTGGGCGAGCAGTCGGGGTTCGAGGTCGCGCGCGCGCCCGCGCACGGCGCCGCGGAGACCAGGCGGGCATCCACGGCCTGCTGCGCCTGTTCGACGCGGGCAGTCCCCGCCAGGCTCGTGCCGAGAGCCGCCGCGCCGATGCTGAGGATGCAGGCCAGGCCGAGGGCGTACGCCACGCGCCGTCTCCCGCCGCCGGTGCGCAGGGGTGTCTCCACCCACCGCAGCGACAGCCACCCGAGCAGCAGACTGACGGCGAAGAGGATCACCTTCTCCACCCCGCGCAGTTCGTGACCGATCGCGTAGGGAACGAGAATGACGAGCGGCCAGTGCCAGAGGTAGATGGAGTACGAGGCATCTCCCACGACCTGGATAGGACGCACCCGGGCGAGCGAGCCGAGCGAGCCGCGGCCTTCCTCGCCACCCCCGAGCAGCACGAGGATCGCGCCGATCACGGGGAGCAGGGCCCAGACACCGGGATAGGTGACGTCTCCGAGCGTGAGCGCAGCCACGAGGATCACGCCGAGACCCGCCCACGGGGCCGCGAACCGGACCGGGCGGGGGATCGTGCGATCGTCGGAGACCACGAGCGCCAGGAGACCCCCCGCGGCGAGCTGCCAGATCCGTCCGGGCGTGACGAAGTAGGCCGCAGCCGGCGCGGCGGACATCAGCCACACCATGGCGGCAAAGCTCAGCACGCACACCAGGGCGACGAGGCCGATCACCGCGGCACGCCGCACGGATTCGCCGCGGCGGCGCAGCACTGCGAGGAGTGCGAGCAGCAGCACCGGCCAGAACAGATAGAACTGCTCCTCCACCGAGAGCGACCAGAAGTGCTGGAAGGGCGAGGGCGCGGACTCCGCCGCGAGGTAGTCCACGGCGTTGCCAGCGAGCACCCAGTTCTCCACCGCCAGAGCCGAGGCCAGAAGCTCGCGGGCCATGTCGTTCCACCGCGACACCGGCATCCAGACGACGACGGCCGCGGCCGTGACCAGCAGCACCGCGGTCGCCGCCGGCATCAGGCGCCGGATGCGTCGTGCGTAGAAGCCGGTGAGCGTCGTGAGCACGGAGCGGTCGTGACGGGCGCTCCGGACGATGTGTCCCGTGATGAGGAACCCGGAGATGACGAAGAAGACGTCGACGCCGATGAACCCGCCCGCCAGTCGCCCCGGCCACAGGTGGAACACGACCACGAGGATCACCGCGAGCGCGCGCAGACCCTGGATGTCGGTGCGCAGGCCCGTACGCGGCGCGATCGGGTGCTGACGCTCGCGGTGAGCGCGTCTCGTCGTGGTCGACGGGACGGTCATCGTTCGAAGACCGCGTCGACCAGGCGTGCCGAGGCGTGACCGTCTTCGCGCTCCATGAACCGTGCCCGGAACGCGTCCACCGCCGGGCGCGTGTTCCGCTGAAGCAGGTCGATGTCGGCCAGCGCGGAGAGGCACTCCTCGACCGTCCGGGCGATCGGGCCCGGTGCGGTCTCCTCGTACGGCAGCATCCAGCCCCGCGCGTCGTCGCGGTAGACGTCGAGATCGGGGACGAAGAACACCATCGGGTTGCCGGTCAACGCGTAGTCGAACCGCAGCGACGAATAGTCCAGGATCGCAGCGTCGGAGGCGAGGCACAGCTCTGTGATCTCGGGATAGTCGGTGACGTCGATGACCCCGGGCGCCGCTTGCGCACGCGAGGTCGTCCGCGCGTTCATCGCGTGGCCGCGCATGAGGACGACGTGGTCGTCTCCCAGCCGCTCCACGACATCGCGCGGCGCGAGCCAGTCGACCGGCTTCGCCTCGAACTCGCTCGTCGCGAGATTGTCTCGGTAGGTCGGGGCGTAGAGAATCGCCTTCTGCCCGGGCCGGATGCCCAGCACCGCACGCGTGCGCTCCCGAAGCTCGTGCGCGTGGGGATCGAAGAAGATGTCGTTGCGGGGGTATCCGATCTCCAGCGTGGTCGCCGTCGTGGAACGGAAGTCGCGCTCGAGGAGAGGGGTGGCGTAGGCCGCGGGCGAGAGCAGATAGTCCCACTGCTCGTGCCGGGCGAGGAACGAGGCGATCCGGCTCTCCGAGTACCCCGCCTGCTCCCAGTAGCGCAGCCCGGCGGTCTTGAAGGGGTAGCCGTGGAGCGTCTGGACGAACACCTGCCCGTCGTGTTTGTGGAAGAAGTCGGGTTGGTGGACGTTGTCGAAGAGGTACCGCGCAGTGGCGAGCAGGTCGAACCACTCCGAGGTGCCCACCACGACTCCGCGGCCGCCGGCGGGCACGGGGACCGAGCGATCCTTCACCGCCCACACCAGGTCCAGACCGTAGTCGCGCGCGACGAGCTCACGGTGTACGCCCGCGTTGCTGCAGGACGTGTTCTCCCCGTAGAAGGAACGGAACAGAACCGCGTCGCGGAGCGGGCGCCCGGGAACGGCCTGCTGGCGCTGAAGGGCGAACTGACGACGGGTGCCGGTCTCTTCGCGCGTGAGCGGTGCGCTCAGGATGATCTCGGGGCGGGACTGCTTCGGGTTCACCTCGACGCGCGCCGTGAGCTCACGCGGGATGAGCGTCTCGTGCGGCGTCGTCGCGACGAACTCCTCGGTGAGGAAGAAGTCCTGTTCGGTGGTCTCGTCCACCATCAGGAGGCGATACCGACCGGACGGGAGCGGAGCGTCGGCGCGACCCCATCGCTCGGCGCGCAGCGGCATCCGTGCCGTCCACCGGTCGCCGTCCCACTCCACATCCGCTCGCACGCGCGTCCGGTGATCGCTCATCTCCACGAACGGCGCACCGCGGCCGGACAGAAGCCGACCGGCCATCCGGAGCACCCCGTCGTCGACCTGGATCGACTCGATCGTCATCCGGCGCGTGATGCGCGCAAGGGCGAGGTTGCCGTACACGGTCTGGGTCGCCGACACGAGCGAGGCCGGCGCGACCGACGGCCAGTCCGACTCGGGGGCGGCCCAGGAGATCTCGTGGGCGACGCCGTCGGTGTCGATCAGGCGGAGCCCCCAGGAGGTGTCGCGCGGACCGACCAGCGATGCGGGATCGACCGAGAAGGCCCATCGTCCTTCGCCCGAGGCTTCGACGGGAAATGCCACTGGTTCGCTCGACGCATTCCCCGTCACCCGGGCCTCGACGAACGCCGCCGGGGCGGTGGACTCCACGATGACGTCGATTCGCTCGTCGTGGGTGTCCACCGAGACCGCACGCTCGGGAAGCCGGCGGAGCTGGAGGTGCAGCCGGTTCGGGTCGGAGAGGATCACGGCGATCCTTCTGCCCTCGGCGTCGAAGCGCGGGCGCACCAGCGCGGTGGAGCCCCAGAGGTTCACGTCGCGTACCTGCAGCCGCCAGGAGCCGATCGCGTTGTGCAGGGTGACCCAGAGGAAGAAGTCCGCGCGCTCGAGCCCGGTGGCCACCAATTGCGATCGAGTGACGGTGGCCCGCCACGCTCCCGCCGAGTAGTCGTTGACCTTGTGGTGGGCCACCAGATCGATCCGCGGGTCCTCGCGGCGCTGCGTCGCCAGCGGAATCCGGACATCGCCGGGGCCGACGAGCTCGACGTCGGCCGTCGTCGGCACCTCGACCGAGTCGAGACCCGTCACGAAGCCCCAGCCATCGAGTTGGAGGGTGTCCTCATCGATCCAGGTGGCTCCCCGCACGGCGATTTTCGGGGTGAAGCACTCGGGGGGCATCGTCACCACCGCTCGCGGGTAGTCGATCTCATCCGAGAGGGCGACGCGGAGGGTCGCCACGTCCGCGTCGATCTCCGTCGGCCAGCGTCCTGCGTCCAGGCCGTCGGCGGCGAGATAGCGCAACGCGTCGTCGCGTCGTCCCTCGGCGATCAGCCAGACCAGCGCGGCTTGGTGAGGCAGGATCCGAGCCCACCCGCTGTCCTCGAGGTCGGTTACGAGCGCGCGCACTCCCGCTGTCAGCGCCTCCCAGAACTCATCCGAGGTGTGGGGCACCTGCTTCGCGGAGTGCTGGATGTCGTTGGACAGCAACTGACAGGTGCGGGTCTCGGCCAGGGCGGACGAATGCTCGCGCAGGAGCTCCACGCTGCGGACGGCAGCGTGCATCCGCCCGGTCACATCGGCCACCGATCGGGTCTGCTGTGAGATCGAGGACGCGTCTTCGCGGTCGCGCCAGTTGATGAGGACATCGGGCAGCACGTCCACGGAGCGTGCCACCGCGTAGGCGACCGCCGACACCGGCTGATCTTCGTAGAGGGCACCGACGGGGAACGTGGTCCCCATCCGATCCCAGAACGATCGACGGTAGACCTTGCTCCAGGCGACGGCGTTGACGAGGATCTCGGGGAAGTCGGTCGCGGAGATCCGCGTGCGGCGCACCCGGTGCGCGTCTTGAATCCACGGGCCCGCCGGCCACGTGCGCAGACCAGTGAAGCGCCGGTACTGCGCGACGGCGAAATCCGATCCGCTCTGTTGGAGGGAGCGGAGGAACGTCATGGCGGCGTGGGGTTCCACCGTGTCGTCGGAGTCGACGAACCAGAGGTACTCGCCCGTCGCGTGGCGGATCCCCGTGTTGCGGGCCGCCGAGAGGCCGCCGTTGGGCTGGCTGACGATCCGGACGCGCCGATCGCGCGCCCGCACTCTGGCCGCGACGGCGCGGGTGCCGTCGATCGCGCCGTCGTCGACGACGATGATCTCGATACGTCGGTAGGTCTGGTCCAGAAGGGACTGCAGGCACTCCTCGATGTAGCGCTCGACGTTGTAGGCCGGGACGACGATGGACAGCAGCCCGCGGACATATCCCTCCGGAGTGCGCCCGGCACGCAGGTTCTGCAAGCGGTGACGCATTCCCTGGGGGAGCCGGTCTGCGACGACTCGCGTCACCGTGCGTCTAGCCATGCCTCTTCGATCCGTTCCTCGTGCGTGGGGGAAGCCGTCGCCTCCGGAAAGCGCGCAGCCCACCCCATGATAGGAGGCCGTTCGGGGCGTCATCGACTCCGGCCGGCGTCGTCGGCCCAGAGCGCTCGTGCGGGGATTGTGCCCACGGAGTGGGCGAAGCACTCTGCTTCCGCAAATTACTTGCCGTGTGCGGGTTTATCTGGATATGTTGGCCATATGTCGCAAAGATCAAGGAATTTCTCTCTTGCTGCTGCGACGGGAGTATGGAGTGGCTAGGGAATCGGCGCATCGGTTTCCGGAGGGATCCGCTCGAGGATTATCGCGTCGAGAGGCGATGGCATACGCCGCCACAGGAATTGCTGTCGGCGCGATCCTCACCGACGTCTCAGCGGTTTCCGCATCAGCCGCCGTGCAATGGGTGCACCCGCTGGAGGAGCGGCTTGAACCCTCCCGCCCCTACGGTTCCGGCGATTATCCTCAGTACTCCTTCCATCGTGGTCTGGACTACGGCCGGGAAACCGGGACGAGTGTGCTGGCAGCCGCCGCAGGTGCGGTCATTTTCGCTGGTGTCAACTCGTCGAACGCGTTCTCCTGGGCGGGCAATCACGTGATAATCCGTCACTCCGACGGGTGGCACAGTCTATATGCACACATGAGTGCGATCACGCCCAACCTCCTCAACAAAACCGTTCAACCTTACTCCGTGATCGGAAAGGTCGGATCCACCGGGATTGCAACCGGTCCTCACCTGCACATCGAGATCTGGTCGTCTGCTTCCCGAGATGACAACGTCGATCCCTATCCCCTCGTCCATCGCGCGCCGCTCAGCGGCGAAAACCCCACGGAGCCAGAATTGCAAGCAGAGAGCATCGTCCAGAGTTTCAACTTCGCTTCCAAGCAGACAGTCGCTGCGGGCGGAAGTGCGCTTCTCAAGATCGGTGATGACCAAGTCACCATATCGATCGGTCCCTCGGTAGCCGTCGCGGCCGTGCTCACGCTGTCTCTGAGTGCGGCGCAGAACGACACACGGGTCAGCCTCACGCCGTTCTATGCTCACGTCGTCAGCGGCGTGGTGCAGTCGGAGACGTCGCTGTGGAGTCAGACGGAGATCATCGGGACAACGGCTACCGGGGTGAAGATCCCGATCCAGACAGCGTTGCCGGCCAGTCGGTTCCTCCGCGTGCGCGTCTCGGTGGCCTCCAACGGCAGCACGCTGACCGTTCAGCAGGGCACCGTCCGGGGGACTCGCTTCTTCACGTGACTGCCGACGCCCGCCTGCGGCCTCCCACTCGGCTCCTCAGTCCAACCACGGCGCCGCTTCGCGCAGGGCGGCGTCGAGCGCTGTGGCGAGCGTCGCCGAGTAGGTCGCGGTCATGTGGTCCTGGTCGCGGTAGGCGAGCACGTTGCCGACGATCGGATCGCATCTCGTCTGTGTGCAGAAGGCATCGCTCAGGTCCAGCAGGGTGACTTCGTCCGACAGGCCGGGCTCATCACGCACCGGCGAGGTCGGGAGGAAGACGTCACCCCGATCGCGTCCGCAGGATGCGGGATCGCCGGCGTTCTCCTCGACACACTCGGGCACATCGCCGAGGAAGCGCGGGGTGTCGCGGATGGCGATGACGGGGACTCCACCCTCGGCCAGACGCGCCCACGCGTCCACCTGGCCCGGGTAGGAGATCTCCACATCGCCCTCCACCTCTGGGGTCTTGGTCGCCACCGTGAACACCGCGTCGGGGTGGAGATCGATGAGATAGGGGATCGCCTTGTCGTTCCAGGAGTGGCAGGACTCCGAGAGCCCATCCTTCCCGCCCGCGCGCGTCGTGAGGCGGCAGCCGTCCTTGTCGACGACGACGAGGCTCCAGCCGCGTGCTTCCGCCACCGCCTTCAGGGCGGGATACCAGTGCAGCACGTGGGATCCGCCCGACATCACGATCGTCCGGCGAGGCGATTTCACGGAGTCGTCTTCGCACGTGAGCACCTCGTCCATGCCCGGTTCGCTGCGCCATTTCTGCACGCACCCGCGCTCATAGAGATCGGGCAGGTCGTCGAATGCGGCGTCGACGCTGGGGCGGAAGGGGGTGTCGGTGTCCCACGTGGGCGGTGGGTCCTCCGTCAGCGCGCGAGCGCCGGGATGATCGGAGGACGGGGCCGCCGCCGTGGCGAGCTCCGCCTCACGGGCACGTTCGAGAGTGAAAACACCCGCACCCACCACGAGGACGACGGACAGCAACGCCGCCGTGGGGGCGAGGAGCGTCGCGCGGGGGCGCCACGAGACGCGCAGGCGCAGTGCCGGCTCGGCGATGAACCTCTGCGTCGCCCACGCCAGGGCGATGGAGATCGTCAAGACCACCACAGCACCCAGCAGACCCACCCGCGACTGGTCGCGGTACTCGAGGTAGGCGATCAGGATCGGCCAGTGCCAGAGGTAGAGCGGGTAGGAGATCCGGGCGAAGAAGCGCAGCGGCGCCCACTCGAGCATGCGGTCCGGGCCGACGCGCGTCGGCTCTCCCGAACTGAGGATGACGAGGCTGACCCCGATGATGGGCCACAGGGTCCAGACACCGGGGAAGAGGTGGGCTCCGTCGATGAAGAAGCCGCTGGTGACGATCAACGCGAGCCCAGTCCACCCGAGGACGATGCGAGCGACCGGCGGGAGGGTCAGTCGCCCGGCGACGAAGGCGAGCAGACAGCCGACCCCGATCTCCCAGAAGCGGGTGAACGAGTTGAAGTAGGCGACCGGCTGGTCCAGGCCCGTCAGTGCGATCGCATAGGCGAACGACGCGATCGTCGCGACGGCGGTGACGATCCACACCCACGTGGCGGGCCGGCCACCCAGACGCCGAGCCAGCACCGCCAAGGCGAGCACCAGGAACGGCCAGATGAGGAAGAACTGGCCCTGCACCGACAGCGACCAGAAGTGCTGGAGCGGGCTGGTCGACGGGCCGGCGGCGCCATAGGAGAGTTGCGAGCCGATGAGCTCCCAGTTCTCGTAGTACAGGGCTGAGGCGATCAGCTCGCGCCCCGTCTGCACCCAGCGCGTCGTCGGAGCGATCAGGAGGGTCATCACGGCGGTGAAGATCAGCACGACGAGCGCCGCCGGCACCAGCCGCAGCAGTACCCTCCCGAAGTGCGCGGTGAGGAACCGCTCCCCGGGACGTTCCGTGCGCTTGAGCATGGAGCGGGTGAGGAGGAACCCCGAGATCAGGAGGAAGACATCGACGCCGCCGGAGACGCGGCCCTGCCCGAAGAGGTGGAACAGGACGACGAGGGTGAGCGCGAGTCCGCGGACACCCTCGATCTCGGCGATGTAGCCGGGTCGGCGGGCGCGGGTGGGCTCAGCGGGGGAGTTCGGGTGCACGGTGCTCGGAAGGTGTCAGGAAGCGGGCAGAGCAAGTCTAGAGGTCCGCGCACCGGCGCCCCGACCCGGGCTGCCGTGAAAGACGGCTCAGAGCTTCGGCGGCTCGTACTCGGACAGCGTTCCGTCCCGGAGGGCCTTGCGTACGACGTCGATCTCATCCCAGTCGGGCAGCACGACCGACTGGCCGCTGCGCCATCCCGTGCCCAGGGTCGGAGAGGTGAAGAAGTGGACGTCGCTCGACCGGATGTCGCGCGCGTTCCAGAGCGTGGAGAGCAAGTAACCGGGGTCGACCCCGGCGTCGACGGAGAGGAACGGCGAGACCTCCGAGACGAGGCTGCTCATTCGGAACGGATTGAGAAGGGTGTCGGCGCTGAGGACCTCCGACAGCAGGCCCTTCATGAAACGTTGCTGGTTGGCGGCACGCTGGTAGTCGCCCGTCGCGAAGGCCTTGCGTTCGCGGACGAAGGCCAGCGCGTCGTCGCCGCGAAGGGTGATCTTCCCCTCGTCGAAGTGCTCGCCGGAGACCGCCGTGAACTCCTTCGGGTTGTCGACGGTGACCCCTCCCAGGGCATCGGCCATGCCGGCGAAGCTCTCGAAGTCGACGATCGCGACATGGTCGATGCGCGCGTCGATGAACTTCTCCACCGTCTCCACCACGAGGGGCACGCCGCCGAGGGCCATGGCGGCGTTGATCTTCGCCTCGCCGTGTCCCGGGATCTCCACCCAGTTGTCACGCATGATCGACATGACCGACACGCTCTGGTGGTCTGCGGGGACGTTGACCACCATGATCGTGTCGGATCGGCCCGACAGCTCGTCGTCTTCACTCGAGCCGCGCGTGTCCGATCCGAGGAGGAGGATCGTCTGTGCTCCCGCGACCGCCGCAGGGCGCTCGCCGGTGGGGAAGGCATCCTGGATCTTCTTGGCCTTGTCGAACGAGCTCCACAGGTTCCACCCGAAGAGCCCGACGACGACCACGACGACCGCGAACACGGCGAGGACACTGAAGAAGGCGACCTTGATCCTGTCGCGCTTCTTCTTCGGCTTCGGTGTCGAGGCGGGGTCGCCGCCGACGACCGGGAGCACGGCGGTGGTCGCTCCGGTCCGGGGAGCGTCGGGGGGTGTGGTCATGGCCTCGATTCTGACAGCGCTGCCTGGACCCTCCCTGACGGGTGCTGCGGCCCGTCGGCCGCAGGCTCGGGCGATGACCACGGCTCGACGGCGACACGGGCCAGCTCCAGCATCTCCCGGTACTCCGGAGTGGAGAACCTGCCGAGCGTCGCATAGGCGGCATCGGGGAACCGTCGCACGGAGAGGTCGGGCCGCCCGGCCAGGGTGAACAGGCACGAGCTCGACACCCCGACGACGGCGGCCGGGAGTGCCGAAGGCGCCAGCAACGCCTCGACCGGGACGCCCGGATGCTCACGCCAGATCTCCACTCGAGGGTCGCTCGACCAGCGTTCGCTCCAGACGTCTTCGCTCGCTCGGGGATGGGGGCGGACGACGACGCGGGCGCCGGAGTCGACCAAGCGCGCGATCATGGCGTCGTTGAGTCCGCGCTCGACCTCGCGGGTCAGCCCCGCGTGTCGCAAGTGATCGGCGAAGTTCTGTGTCGTGACCAGGACGGTATCCGGCGAGAACGCGCGCGGCGCGGCCCCCCAGGCGTCGACGACGGCGGAGAAGTCCGGCCGAAAGCGTCCCACGTGCACCTCGGGGAACCGGACGCCGGGCAGCTCGGCGCCGTACTGTGGCGGCGCGGGGAGAGCATCCCACAGCAGATCGACCGTCGCGATCCGGCGGATGTGGAACGCCTCGGCGCAGTCGCCGGAGAGAACCCGGTCGCGCAGGCCGTCATCGACCATCTTGATGGGCTTGGGGACGTACGATCCGAGCCCGTCTTCGAACAGGTGCACCGATGCGCCGTCGAAGGTCTCGTAGAGCACCTTCTGCGCGCGCGCCGACATGAAGGCGGGGATGAACACCCGCGCCGCCCGGAACGGGCCGAGGTGCGCTCGGAAGGCGCGTTGCACGCGCCGGAGGTCGTCCGTTCCAGGGTCGCGGCCGTAGACCCGGCGGTAGGTGTCGGTCACATCGACCACTCGCGCGAATCGGCCCGTGCGCTCGGCGAGGTCCTTCACGCGCGCCCCGAAGTCGGACGCGCCGCCGGTCGAGTAGACGAGGGCGGCCAACGGAGGTGCGCCGGGCGAGGAGTAGACCTGGTCCCAGAGCGCCAGGCCTGTCACCAGCTGGGTCGGACTGTTGACGACGAACACGATCGCGTCGGACGAGGCGCCGGTGGGGGCGCCCGTCGTCGGAACACCCCGCCGCCAGGCACGCCAGCCACGCGCGACACGCGTGAGTCCCGGTATCCGTCGCAATGCCCGGCGGAGCCGGCCACCGATCCACACGGCGTCTTTCCGGCGGACGGTCCGGCGGAGCCCACGAATCGTGCGCAGGAGCGTCCGCCGCTCGCGCGCCGCGTGCGCCGCGACATCGGTGGCGACGGCCTCCACGTGGGCGTCCGAATGGAGGAGGGCCGCAACCTCGCGGGCGGCGAGGATCGCGGGTGTCTCCGGTGCACGGCTGAGGCGCAGCGCTCCGGAGGACTCGTCGATGCCGACGGGACGGTATCCGAGCCGCAGGGCCGGAGCGGCGGTCCGGAGTGCCGGCACGAGACCTCCGTCCGCGGCGAAGACCCGCGTGGTGGGCGACCACGCGGCGGGGTCGGCGAGGGCCAGGGCGATCCGCGCCCGTCGTCTTTCCTGCCCGTCCAAGAATGCACCGAGGTCACCGCCGAGGTGTGCGGGAGTCCCCTTGCCGCCGTGTGAAGCGAGCCGGACGAGTTCACGGAGGACGGCGTCGAACCTCTCCCGGAAACGCGCCTGAGAGAACTCCGCCCCGTAGCGCTCCGCGGCAGCGGCCACCCGAGTCGCCGTCTCGGCGGGCTCCGATGCGCTGCGCCGAAGAGCGGCGGACAGGCCTGCCGCGTCGCCCGGAGCGAACAGCCGGGCCGATGCATCGTCGACCATCTCCGTGATCCCGCCGACGGGGGTGGTGAGGATCGGGGTCTGCAGCTGCATCGCTTCGAGGAGGACGAGCGGCATCGCCTCCGACTCGGAGGGACACACCAGCGCGTCGGAGGCGAAGATGTGCTCCAGCACCTCGGCTTTGGGTAGCTGCCCCGCGAAGGTGACGAGTTCGGCGACACCCAGCCGCGCGACCTCCGCACGGAGCTCGGCGAGGTAGTCGGGCTGCGTCGCACGACCGAACAGGCGCAGGCGATAGCGCCGGTCGGGATCTTCGGAGCAAAGGCGGGCGATCGCCTCGATCGCGGTGCGCTGCGCCTTGCGGGGCTGCACCGTGGCGACGACGCAGATGTTCACCTCGTCGTCCCGATAGCCGAGTTCGCGGCGCACGTCCTGGCGGCGCCGAGAGGACATCAGCGTCGAGATGAGAGGTTCCTCCGCGCACGTGTTGGGGAGGAAGAACTGCGGCTTGGCGGCGATGTGGGGGTATGCGTTCCATGCCGCACGGCAGTTCTCCGAAACGAAGATGTAGGCGTCGTGGGCGGGCATGAGGCGGCCGACCACGTTGTCGCGGTTCCAGACGTCGGTCCCGTAGTGGTCGTACGCGGCGGGCTCGTCGTGGACCACCACGACCCGCAGTGCACCCTCGTGCTCGGGGAGAGGGCCTCCCGGCGCATGGTGGCGGAAGGACCCCAGGCCGTTGCTCAACTGCAGGAGAGGTCGCTGGCGGCGGTACACCGCGTCCGACGAGGACGTGGTGAGAAGCCGCTCGCCGAGGTCGACCGGGACACGGTTGGCCATGACGAGCGTGGAGAGAGCCGAACGAGCCAGTCCGTCCAGATAGAAGGTGTCGGTGAAGGCGATCCCCGAGTCGAGTCGGCCCACGTACTTCGTCAGATAGACGACATCTGCGGGGTCTTCGGGCAGCTCTTCCGCTCTGAGCAGGACCGGCGTCTGGACAGTCGGCCTCACGTGCACGTCCCTCCTGCGGGACGGAAACGACGGGCCGACCACGCGGCCGCGATCGTAGGCGTCGCAGGTAGCCGAATGGCAACGTCAGGGTAGACGGCGGGTGCGCGGGGCCTCGGCGGCGTCACGCAAGCGCTGTGCGATGGCGTCCGCGCAGGGAGTGGCTCCGGCTTCCGGAGAGGGGTCTCCCGGCACCTCCACCCAGCGCCGAGCGAAGGCGCGGGCATCCGACGCCGTCGCCGCCTCCGCCGAGACGGCCGAGGTCAGCTCCTCGATCGTGCGCACGATGGGACCGGGAAGGTCGGTGCGGTAGTCGAGGTAGAAGTTCCGCGAGGAGAGGTACTCGTCGAGGTCGGGGGCGAGGAAGTAGCTGGGGACGCCGACGACGGCCGCTTCGTACAACGCGGAGGAGTAGTCGGTGATGAAGAGGTCGGCGACGTGCAGCATCTCCTGCGTCGAGAACCCGTCCGCCGTGTCGACCTCATCGCCGAAGGCGCCGTGCATCAGGGGGTGGAGCTTGACGACGGTGTGCACCCCGAGCGTCGAAAGCGACTGGGACAGAGCGGCGACGTCGACGGTCATGGTGCCGTCGAGCCGGAACGTCGGCGCGAACAGTGCGATGCGGGCATTGCGAAGGTGCGGATGGCGTGCGTAGATGCGCTCGCGTATCCGGGCGTGGCGGGCCGGGTCGCGGAGGCGGTCGACGCGGGGGAGCGGGGCCACCGCGACGCGCGTGATGTCCGTCCCGAACGCCTCCGCGTACGCGGGCCGGCACTGCTCGGAGCTGGTCAGCACGAGGTCGTATCCCTGGTGCATGCGCATGGCTGCGGCCAGCCGGGAGTCACGGCCCTCCTGCTGTCCCAGGATGCTCAGGCCGAACTTCTTGAACGCGCCCAGCGCGTGCCAGATCTGCACGACGGTGAGGTCGGTCTTGTGGCGCAGCACGCTGGCGACGATCGCGTAGGTGTCGACGACGAGCACCCGCGCCGTGGCGACGTGATACAGCTGGGCGAGCATGTGGATCGAGTACCGCGCCTTGCCCACGATCCCCGGTGGCACCATGCGGACGAGAGAGACGACGCGGATGCGGGGGTCGAGCGCGGCCAGTGCCGCGCGCAGGTCGGCGAAGTCCTCGGGCTCGGTCGGGTGCTCCCGGCTGATCATCACGACCTTGCGCCTGCTCGGGAGCAGTTTCAGGGGCGCGTAGACGAGGTTGAGGCCCGTCCGGGCCGCCCAGGCGGTGAGCAGTTGACGACGCATCCCCCCGGTGACGCGCGTGGGCTCCGGGGTCCCTCCCGGCGCGAGCGCGGCACGGTCCACCGTGACGGCGGGACGGAGCAGGATCTCACGCACGACTCGTTCGCTCGCGTGCCCGTCGCATGCCGAGAGGAACCGCTCGCGGAACGCGGCGGTCGCCGGTCCCGTGCGCGCCGAGAGGATGGCGCCGGCCAGGTCCTCGCCGCGCTTGACGAGCGGCCCCATGAGGAAGTCGCTGAACGGGTAATAGAAGTCGCGGGAGGCGGTGTAGTCGTCGATGTCCGGGCAGAAGAAGACGACGGGGCGGTCCAGCAGCGCGTATTCGAAGATGGCCGAGGAGTAGT
The DNA here is from genome assembly GCF_047607225.1 of Microbacterium sp. GTDB lineage: Bacteria > Actinomycetota > Actinomycetes > Actinomycetales > Microbacteriaceae > Microbacterium. Next base: position 42,782 of record NZ_JASGDO010000066.1, read on the forward strand.
CCGTGATCAGGACGTCCGAAGCCATGAGCAGGTCGTTCAGCTCACGCTCGTCGGAGGCATCGATCACCCCGGCGGGGATGACGGCGTCGCGGACGAACGGGTGCATCTTGACCAGGACGACCCACTCGTCGCCGAGCTCTGCGAGCACCTGCTCCCACGGGATCTGCTCGAGGTCGTAGTAGGCCGTGAGCTGTCCGTTGCCCCGGAAGGTGGGAGCGAACACCGCGATGCGCCGGTCGGCGGGGATGCCGTAGCGGTCCCGGATGCGTGCCGCCGTCCGTTCGATCACCTCGGCGTCGAAGAAGACGTCGGTGCGCGGGATGCCGAGGGCGTGGACCTTGGCGACATCGATGCCGAACGCTTCGGCGTAGTTGGCGCGCGTGGTCTCGGCCCCCACCAGCGCGTCGGTGTAGTTGCGGTGGGTGAGCGAGCCCTGCACCGGTCCACCCGGCAGGTCGACGCGACTCCAGCCGACCTTCTTGAACGCGCCGGACGCGTGCCACACCTGCAGGAGCCGCGTCTCCGGTCGCAGCCGGAACGGGTAGATCAACGGATAGAAGTCGTCCAGCACGACCGTCTGGGCGCTCGCGATCAGCCAGGGAAGGCGCAGCGTGTCCCACAGCCGCCGCCGCGCGCCGAGGTTCGGCTTGAACAGTCCGAAGATCTCTGCATCGGGGCGTTGTCGTCGCAGTTCGTCGACGAGGAAGCCGAAGTTGCCCGAGAATCCGGCCCGGGAGTCCGAGAGGAAGACGGTGCGGTCGCGGCGTACCGGCACGATCCGCTTCGCGATGGCGTACGCGGTCGCGTACGGGGCGAAACGCCACCGGTGCAGAAGCGCGCTTCGCCTCAGAAACCGGCGGAGAGCGTGCACGGGGGCCCCTTCTGATGGTCGACGGCCCGGGAGAGGCCGCCGTCGTCGACGGCGCTGCGCGGTCGGGCACCGCCGACGATTCTAGCGTCCGCGCCTGGTTCGCCGCCCAGGGCGTAGGCCGTGCCGGCGCACGCCGAACCGTAGACTCGACGTATGCCGTCCGACGCTCCGGTGACGATCACCGCGATCGTGCCTCTGCACGACGTCGAAGCGTTCGTGGGCGATTTTCTCCGCTCGCTCGATCGCCAACGACCCGGCGGCTACGATCTCGACCTCGTCTTCGTCGACGATGCGTCGCCCGATTCGACCGCACGGATCGTGGCGGACTGGATGCAGACCACGGCGCATCGCACCGTGCTCCTCCGCCAGCCGCACGGCGGGGTGAGCGCAGCGCGCAATCACGGTCTCTCCCACGCCCGTGGGCAGTGGGTCACCTTCCCCGACCCCGACGACCTCCTCGATCCCGGTTACTTCGTGGCGCTGGCGCAGTTCCTCCGGACTGCCGCGGAGGACGTCGACGTCGTGAGCGCGAGCATCTTCCGCGTCTTCGATCCGGATCCGCAGTTCCAGGACGTGCATGCGCTGCGGTTCCGCTTCTTCCAGGGGTCGCGCGTCGTCTCGCTCGAGGACGAGCCCGACATCTTCCAGCTCAATGTCGCCACGGCCCTGTTCCGCAGGGACCGCTTGGTCGAGACCGGCGTCACCTTCCAGTCCGGCCTGCACGCGTCCGAGGACGCCCTGTTCGTCACCCGGTTCCTCCTCTCGCGCCCCCACGCGCGGATCGGACTGGTGGCCGAGGCGCGCTACGGCTATCGCAAGCGCGCCACCCGGGACTCTGCGGTCGACTCGTACCAGGACGACCCGAGCGCCTACATCGACCGGTTCCGCGACGGCTATCTGCCGATCCTCGAGGAGGCCGCGGCCTCGGGCGGGGTGCCGGCATGGCTGCAGTCGATCCTGCTCTACGAATGCCAGTGGCTCCTGCCCCGTCAGCTGGACCCTCAGACCTACGCGGCAGGACTGGACGCGCAGCAGCGACGCGACGCGCGCGATGCGGTGAGTGCGTGTCTGGCCTACGTCGACGCCGACCGGGTGCTGCGCTACGACGCCACGGCCCTTCCGCTCGAGTCGCGGCTGGTCGTCCTGGCCCTGTCGGGGCGACGCGTATGGAACTGGGTGGGGTATTACGCCGAGCGCCCCCGCCCCGGGCAGCGTCGGGTGACCCTCCGCGGCTACACCACCGAGCCCGAGGAGCGGGTGCTGGTGCTCGCCGGCGGAAGGCTTCGCGAGGAGCAGGCGGTCAAGGTCCGCCCCCTGGACTACTTCGGGCAGACCCGGCTCTACGAGCGGGCGCTACGGGTGCCGTCGTCCGTCGATGCCGTTCAGGACGGCGATCTGTTGCGCCCGGTCGTCGTCGCCCGCGCGGGCGAGACCTGGGTGCAAGCTGCCGAACGCCATCGCCGAGCCGTCACGGGACAAGCGATCCAGTCGGTGCCCAGCCAGCCGGGCGCCGTACGTGTCTGGAAGTTCCGGAAGGTGCGGTGGCGGGGCCCGGTGAGACTGAACGCCCGGGAGAACGTCATGGTGCTGGCGGCGCGCGCCCGGCATGACCTCCGGGTGGGAAAGGCCTTCCTCGATCGATACGCGCCTCGATCTCCCGCCGTGTGGACGGTCGTCGCCGACGAGCCGGACCTCGGCCAGGGGATCCGCGAGCGCGCCGAAGAGCACGGCGTCCGCGTCCGCCTCATTCTCACGCGCGACGGCCGAGCGCGCCGTGGCCTGCGTGCCCGGGCGCGGGGCCTCCTCGGGGAGCTTCGCAGCGGCGTCGTCCTGGCGACGTCCGTCGCCGCCGCGGCGTCTCTTGCTGCCACGAGCGCGCGGCGGGTGCTGCTGGCGCGGGGCGCGATCGGGGCCTCCCAACGCGTGGGGATCGACGCGCTGGGTGCCGACCTCGTCCTCACCGACGATGCGGACACACAGGCTCGCCTCCGCGAGGAATCAGCCTTGTTCCCCGGTCAGATCGTGCTCGTTCCGCCGGGGGACGGGGCGGAAGGAATCGTGCGCGCCGTCCTCGCCACGCGCACAGGACCGCGCCGCTGACGCCGGCGTCACTCGGTCGGTCGCGGCGAGCGCCACGCCGGTGACTCCGGCCCGGTGTCCAGCCTGCTGCGCCAGCCCCGCACGAGCGAGGCCCGGGTCGCGCAGACGACCAGGAGGAACCAGCCGAAGCCGCCCAGCAGGGAGCTCGTGACCACCGAATCGGCCAACAGCGTGATGATCACCAGCGCCGGCCAGGTGTAGACGGTCGAGCGTCGTTCCGATGCCGTCACCCACGCGCGGGCGAGCCCGAGCCCGGCGACACCGACGAAGAGGACGACTCCGGCTGCGCCGGCCTGCAGGAGCATGTCCATCCACGCGTTGAGGGCCGAGGTGTGATTGGTGCCGGTGGCGAAGCGGATGATCGTGTACGGCAGCTGATGGTCGGGCCAGGTGCCCACCCAGCCCCATCCCTGGACGGGACGGTCCGCCGACATGTCCAGGACCTCGTTCCACAGCTTCGACCGGGTGAGGAAGTCGGGTTCCGCGTTCAGCCAGTACACGAGCGGCCGACGGAACGTGTAGACGAGGATCCCGCCGATCGCGAGCGCTCCGGCGATGCTCCATTGCAGGGCCGTCCGTCCCGCCGGTCGCGTGTGTCTCACGACGGCGAGGATCCCGATGGCGAGCCCCGCGATCACGGCCATGCCGAGGACGATGGGGGAGCCCGTGAAGACGGCGAGCACCGCCGCCAGGGACACCGAGTAGGCGGACAGGCCCGGCGCGACCGACCGCGTGCGCCATTCCACGACGAAGGTCACCAGCGCGATGATCGTCACGAGCCCGAGCATCGTCCGAGTGCCGAACAGTCCCTGGATCGGACCGCCCTCGGCGAGGTTGCCGGCGATCCCGAGGAAGGGGACGGGCACGTCGAGCAGGATCCCGCTGAGGATCTCGATGGCGAGGGAACCAGTGAGAAGGAACCGCAGCGCGTCGCCGGTGGAACGGACGGTCTGGAGCGTGTCGCGGAACTGCGCGACGACGACGGCGAGGAAGGTCGGTGCCGCCAGCTGCAGCCAGCCGCCGAGAGTCGCGCTCACCGACCTCGACCAGAACACGGTCAGTAGCAGCCAGACCAGCAGCAGCAACAGAGTCGTGGGCATGATCTCGAACGGACGGAGCTCCCGTCGGCGAGCGACCAGCATTGCCGCTCCCAGCACGCACAGTCCCGAGATCACCGCTCCGTAGCCGGCGTCGCCCATCAGCTGCCGGATGAGGTGCGTCGAGAACAGAGCGCCGATCGTGGTGGTCGCGAACGCGGCGGCCAGGGCGGAGGAACGCAGGAAGGTCAACGCGTCGGAGGGGACCGGCTTCATGGGCTCGTCAGCCGCTCACCCTGCTCGCCGACGAGGCGTTGCTCGGTCGGACCGCGCCCCACGAGCGGGGCCTGCTTGATCTTGAACGCCAGGAGGACGAGCAGCATCCACCCCCAGTTGAGCAACGGGGTCGACTCCGCGAGCCCCTGGACGAGCAGCTGCGCAGCCACGAGGGTCGGCAGGAGCGTCAGGGGGGAGTACGGCCGGTCGGCCACGAGGTCCCAGCGGGGGCGGTCGATGGCGAAGAACCACGAGCGCCAGATGAAGGCGAGGTAGGTGAGAGCCATCACGGCGACGCCGACGGCGCCCAGCTGGAGGAAGACGTCGAGCCACATGTTGTGGGCCTGCATGACCGTCTGGCCGTGGTCGACGATCCATCGGTCGAAGGCGGGCTCGGTCGGCACCCACGGCGACGAGAACCCCCACCCCCATACCGGGCGCTCGGCAGCGCGCGCGGCCACGGCGGCCCAGATCGACTCGCGCCCCGTCAGGTCGGACGAGCGCCCGAGGATCGCGAAGATGGCGTCGCGGGCATACCAGAGCCCGGCCAGCCCCCCGATCGCCACGACCGCGTACAGCACGTAGAAGCGTGTGCGCTCGCCCGGGCGGCGGGTCGTGCGCATGAGGAGCACGGTGACCAGGACGACGACGGTCATCGCGGCCGCCAGGTACGCGGTGGCCGATCCGGCGCGGACGAAGAGGAAGACGGCGAGGGCGAACCAGCCCGCCAGCAGAACGCGCCGAGGCGCTCGGGCGGCGAACCGGATCGCGAACACCACCATGCCGAGGAGGGCGACGTAGGCCAACGCGTTGGAATTGCCGAACAGCCCCTGGATGCGACCCCCGTCGGACAGGTTGTCGCGGCTCCAGAGGACGATCGGATCGTCCACACCGCCGTCGGGACGCACGAACTGCGGCAGGATCGGCCCCTGCCAGATCAGCGAGACCCACAGCTCGAAGAGGAGCGAGAGGGCGAGGATCCACTTCAGCGCCGAGGCGAGTGCTCGTACGATCTCGCGCCAGGTCAGGACGGAGGCGACGAAGAAGCCCAGGACGGTCGTGCTCACCAGGACCGCGAGGGTCAGTGCGCTCGCCCCCGGCCAGTGCGACCAGAAGAGCGACAGGGTCGCGAGCACGACGTAGCCGACCGCGAACCACGGCAGGCGCCGCCACTGCACCGGGGGACGGAGGATGACCCACAGCACGAGGGAGAGCAGCGCGGACCCGAACACCGCCACTCCCGTGCCCACCGTGCCGAGCACCATCAGCCATCCGGTCCCCGCCAGGCCGCCGGCCAGCACGAAGATGCACCATCCGCGCAGCAACAGGTGACCCGTCGTCTCTCGGACCGGCGCGGCGGGTGGGGCGGTGATCGGGTGCTGGGTGTGAGAGGTCATCTGATCTCAGGCTATCGCGCGCGACTCTAAGCTGAGAGGGTGCTGATCCCGATCTCCAACGCCCCGCGCGAGTACGCCTGGGGCTCCACGACCCTGATCCCCGAGCTGGAGGGCCGAGAGCCCGCCGGAGCCACCGAGGCGGAGATCTGGTACGGCGATCATCCCGGCTCCCCATCGCGCACGGCCGAGGGAGTGACATTGGACGTGCTGCTGGAGGGGCGTGGCGAACCGGCCCTGCCGTTCCTGCTCAAGGTGCTGGCCGCCGGCCAGTCGCTGTCGATCCAAGCGCATCCCTCTCGCGCTCAAGCCGCCGAGGGATTCGCGCGAGAAGAAGAGGCCGGGATCGCACGCGACGCTCCCGAACGCACCTACCGCGACGCGAACCACAAACCCGAGATCATCGTGGCGCTGAGCGACCGCTTCCGCGCCCTCGTCGGGCTTCGGCCGCTGGCGGGCACCCGCCGGTTGCTCGACGCGCTCGGCGACGGGCCCGGCCCCGAGGCCCTTCGTCGTCGCCTGCAGGGCGAGGACGAGCCGCTGGCGCTGCGCGACACGCTCGCCTGGGCGCTGTCGGGAGCCGCCGGTGATGCGGTGGCCGACATCGTCCGCGCTCTCCGCGCGGCGACGTCGGAGGAGTTCGCAGAGGAACTCGATGTGCTGCGCCGGATCTGCGACGACTTCCCCGGTGACGGGGGCATCGTCGTCGCGCTGCTGATGAACCTCGTCGTCCTCCGTCCCGGGCAGGCCCTGTTCGCGCCCGCCGGCGTCTTGCACGCGTATCAGGACGGCCTCGGCGTCGAGCTGATGGCCGCCAGCGACAATGTGCTGCGAGGCGGGCTCACGCCCAAGCATGTCGACGTCGACGAGCTCCTGCGAGTTCTCGACACCCGTCCCGCGGAGGCTCCGGTGCTCGAGCCCGAGCTGGTCGACGGCCTGGCCCGCTACGACGTGGGGGTCTCTGACTTCGCGCTGACGCGCGTGACGGTGAGCGGGGGCGCCGAGCGTCGAGTGGACGTCGCAGGGCCCGCGATCGCGCTCGTGACGCGCGGCACCGTCCGAGTGGCCTCCGCCGGCGGCGGGTCGGCGCCGGTCGAAGTGACCCCCGGAGGAGCCGTGTTCGCCAGCGCCGACGAGACGGCTCTCGCGGTGTCGGGGGACGGCGACCTCTACGTGGCCGAGCCGGGCGCGGAGTGACCTTTGCGACACGCCCGGGCGTGTCAAGAAGCTTCAATCACGCATTGAGGGTTTACGATCTGCGACTTGACCTGACCGAATGACACGGGTGTAATTAGTCCCACACGCGCAACAGCGCAAGGCGACACAGGTGGGAGAGCGATATGGCGGCTTACCGTTCCGGCGTCCCCGAGAATTGGTTCGTCGACCCCGTCAACCTCGGCGTCCCCGGCGTTCGCCGAGTGTCCGACACCGAGGAGGACGGCGCTCTCGCGTGGCAGTCCGATGCGTTGTGCGCTCAGACCGATCCCGAGGCCTTCTTCCCCGAGAAAGGCGGATCCACTCGCGATGCCAAGCGGATCTGCACGTCGTGCGACGTTCGTGGGGAGTGCCTCGAGTACGCCCTCCAGAACGACGAGCGTTTCGGTATCTGGGGTGGTCTCAGCGAGCGGGAGCGCCGCAAGCTCAAGCGCCGCGCGGTCTGAACCCCGACGCGGTGGTGCGAGTCTCCATCCCGGGAATCGCCGCCGCGGCCGCGGAGTACGGTCGCTGCCGCGTCTAGGCTGACGTCGTCATGCCCGCCCGTGTCCACGCCCTCCTGATCGTGCGCCCCGAGGGGCGTGTCGCCGCGGACATCCGTCTGCGCCGCACGCTCACCGCCGTGGCGAACCAGACGCGCGCCGTCGACGCGATCACGATCGTCCTCTGTGGCGACGATCGTGCGACGGCGGAGGTCGCTGCGACCTCGGGGGCCGAAGCGGTCATCACGGCGGGCCGCTCGACGACGTTCGCCGAGGGCCTGCGTATGGCCTCCCACCGGCTCGCCGGTGACGCGGTCTGGTTGCTCGGCCACGACTGCGCGCCCGAGCCGGAGGCCTTGGCGGCTCTCGCGGCGGCGCTGGAGACGGCTCCCTCGGTCGCCGTGGCCGCGCCGAAGCTCGTCCGGTGGGAGGATCGTGCCCACATCGTCTCCCTCGGCGTGTCGATGACTCGGTTCGGGCGCACGGTGGGCCTGTCCGACGACGAGCACGATCAGGGCCAGCATGATGCCCGCGAGGACGTCCTGGGTGCCGATGTGCGTGGCCTTCTCGTGCACGCTGAGATGTGGCGTCTGCTCGACGGGGTGGACTCGGCATTGCGCGGGGCGGACGAGGGGCTGGACCTGAGCGTGCGCGCCCGGCTGTCCGGCAGTCGCGTCGCCCTGGCGCCCGCGGCCGTGGTCGCGGTGGGCGGTGCCGAGGAGCGCGACGCCGATTCGGGCTCGGCGGGGCGCCGACGATCGGCATATCACAGCCGTCTCGCGCAACTCCATCGCCGCCTGGTGTACGCGGCCGGGCCGTTGTTGATCCTCCACTGGCTGGCCTTCGGTCCGCTCGCCGTCGTGCGAAGTGCCGCGCACCTGCTCGCCAAGAGGCCCGGCCGCATCGCGCCGGAGCTGGCGGCGACGATCGTCGCCGCGCTGCGGATCCCCTCGATCGTCCGCGCCCGCGCCGGCATCCGCCGTGTGCAGCGCGTCTCGTGGTCCCAGCTGGCCCCGCTGCGGATCGGCGGGAGACAGCTGCGGCATCGACTCGACGACGAGGGTGCCACCGGTCAGATGCGGTCGGAACTCGGGTTCTTTCGCGGTGACGGCGGGGTGTGGATCGTCGTCGTCGCGTTGGGTGCCTCGCTCGCGGCCTTTCCGGCCCTGTTGGCCTGGCCCGCGTTGGGCGGAGGGGCACTGGCGCCGCTGCGGACGACCGTGTCCGCACTGTGGGCCGACGCGCTCGCAGGCCCCCGGCCCCTCGGCTGGGACACCGTCGGCCCCGCGGATCCCTTCTCGGCCGTCGTGGCCGCTCTGGGATCGCTGAGTCCGTGGGAGCCGTCGCGGGCGCTCGTGGCGTTGTGGATCCTGGCGTTGCCGCTCGCGGCGCTCGGAGGGTGGTTCGCCGCGACCCGCCTCACGGAGAAGCCGCTCCCGCGTGCGCTCGTGGGCATCGGGTGGGCGCTGGCCCCGACGTTCCTGACGGCTCTCCTGCACGGCCGGCCGACCGCGGTGATGGTCCATCTCCTCCTGCCGTGGCTTTTCACGACGGCGGCCGTCGCTCACCGTTCGTGGACGGCGGCGGCGTGGGCGTCGTTGATCCTCGCCGCGGTCGTAGCCTGCGCTCCCTCGCTCGCACCGGCGATCCTCGTCCTCTGGCTCCTCGTCCTCATCCTCGTCCTGGCCCGTCGCGGCGGCCGCGGTGCCGCGCGGGTGATCTGGCTCGTGATCCCCGCGGCCGTCGCCGTCGCACCACTCGTCTGGCACCGCGTCCGGGCGGGGGAAGGCTGGGCACTTTTCGCGGATCCCGGGGTGCCGGCGGCGTTCGCCATGCCTCGCGACGATCTGTGGGGGCGCCTGTGGCTGGCCGCCGGCTTTCCGACCGATGACTTCGCCGGATGGGCGGGGATCGTCGGTGAGGGAACCGGGTGGGTGGCGCTTCTGATCGTCCCGATCCTGCTGCTGGCACTGGCCGCCCCCGCGGTCTCGCGGATGGCACCGGTGGTGGTCTGCTACGTCAGCGTCGGTCTCGGTATCGTGACGGCCCTCGTCGCGTCGGGCGTTCAGTTGTCCGCCGCCGGCGCGACCCCCGTGACGCTCTGGCCCGGCGCTGGCCTCAGTCTGGCGTGGGCGGGACTGCTGGGGGCCGCCGCGCTCGCGCTGACCGCCCTCCCCTCGCAGGCCTGGCGAGGGGCGGCCGCCGCGGTGCCGCTCGTGGCTCTCGTGGTGCTCGCCGTGCCGGTGACGACCGCGTTGCACCGCGACCAGGCCCAGATCGACAACGGTCCCGACAGCACCCTCCCCGCCTACGTCAGCGCCGAAGGGCGTAGCGGTCCGGGCACGGCCACTCTCGTCATCACGCCGCTGCGTGAGGGCGGTGTCGTCAGCACGGTGGTGTGGGGAGGAAGCGCCACGCTCGGCGGCCAGACGACGCTGCAGTCGTCGAGGCAGCACGCGACGGCGGCTGACCAGACGACCGGCTCCGTCACCGCCGACCTCATCACCGGCTCTGCGGGTGACGTCGTGTCTCGGCTCGCCGACCACGGGATCGCCTACATCCTGCTCGACACCCCGGGCGGCGGCGCGGGGCAGAGCGACGACGCGCGAGCGACGCGGCTGGCGGCGCAGGCCGCGCTCGACCGCAGGGACGGCCTGGAGGCGGTGGGGGAAACCGGCAAGGGGCAGCTCTGGTTCGTGCGTGACGAGGTGACACCGCGGGCGCCGAGCGCGTCGGAGCGAGCCACGGCGTGGAGCGTGGCGGCCGCTCAGGTGGGCATCGTCGTCGTGACGCTCCTTCTCGCCGTGCCCACCGCGGCGAGCGTTCGGCAAGCCCGTCGCCGGCCGCGAGTCGTCGGAGGTGACAGGTGACGCCGACAGGTTCTCGCGGGTTCGGGGCTCGAGCCGGGATCGGTGCAGCGGTCTCCGTCGCGCTCGTGATCGGCGTCGGTGCCGCCGTCGCCCTGCCCTGGCCGAACGCGGAGCGGGAGCCGGTCTCGGTCACCGCTCAGCCGCAGCCGACAGCATCCACGCTGTCGTGCGTCGGTCCGGTGTTGGCGGCAGGACGAAACGCCGCCGACGCCGGGCAGCTCACCGACGCGGCCGACTCGGAGATCTCTGCCGCCACCGGTGTGGATGCGCTCGAGGCGACGACGGCGCGACTCGCTGCGCCGGATGTGGCGCGCGGCGTGGGACCGGAAGCGCTCGAGGCCCTTCCGGTCGAGGGAAAGCGCACCGATCTCGCGGCCGCCGGCTCCACCTCCGTCTCCGATGAGGACCTCCGCGGTTTCGCGGCTTCTTCGTGTGCTCCGGCGCGGCTGGAGTCGTGGATCGCCGGTGGCAGCGGAACCACCGGCGCTGCCGATCTGCTCCTGATCGCCAACCCCTCGGCGGTCGCCGCCGAGGTATCGCTCACCGTCTACGGTGCGCAGGGGGCGACGGAGCCGGCCGCGGCGACCGGCATCGTCGTCGCCCCGCGCACGCAGCGCGTGGTTCCGCTCGCGACGATCGCTCTGGGCGAGGAGAGCCCGGTGGTGCGTGTCACGTCGTCGGGCGCCCCGGTCCAGGTGAGCCTTCAGGCGAGCATCACCCGGACCCTGGTGCCGGGCGGCGTCGACCAGGTCGGTGTGACCGCAGCACCGGCCACGCGGCAGGTGATCCCCGCGCTCTCAGTGGTCGCGACGCCGGGGCAGGCAGGCGCGTCGGAATCCGCCACGGTGTTGCGCGTCCTCTCGCCCTCTGCGGACACCGAGGCGCGTGTCGTCCTCACGCCCCTGGGTGGGGGTGCCACCGTGACCGATACGCTGCCGCTCCTGGCCGGCGTCCCGGCGGAGCTGGAACTGGGGTCGCTGCCGCGGAACGCCTATCGTGTCGAGGTCGTCGCGGACGAGCCGATCGTGACGGCAGCGTGGACGACGACCGGCTTCGGCGCGGGGTCCGATTTCGCCTGGCACACGGCACCCGCCCCCCTCAACGTTCCGAGCCTCGTGGCGGTGGCGGCCGGCCCGTCGCCGAAGCTGACCGTGTCCAACGACTCGGACGCCGCCGCCCGGATGCGCCTGACCGGTCCCGACGGCGAACAGGAGATCGCGATCGAGGCGGGTTCGTCCGCGCGCGTGGCGGTACAGCCCGGCGCGGTCTACCGCCTCGACGGGGGTGGCGCGCGGCTACGCGCCAACGTCACCTACTACGGCCCCGGTTCCCTCGCCGGCTACGACGTCGTTCCCGCCGATGCGGCGTCGGAGCCGGTCGTGGTCTTCACGCAGTAGCGCGACGTCGATCCGCGGGCGATCAGAAGAAGCGGAACCGTTCGGGGCCGAGGTCCCACGGGTCGCGGTCGAGGTACTCCGCGGCCGCCCGGAACACACAGCTTTCGATCATCATGCGTCGGTGGAGGTCATCGTCGCGGTGCAGGTGACTCAGCCGCTCGATCGGGAAGCGGTACAGGATGATCCGCTTCTCGTCCGGCAGGGCGCTCCACCGCGGAATCCCGTCTTCGTCGGTCGACGGCGGCATCGCCGCCACTTCGAAACGAACGTCACGGAGCTCCGACCATGCGCTGCGCAGGAACTCGGCGGCCGTCCCGACGGCGAGATCGAACTTGTCCGCCCGCGTCTCCAGGGGCGGCAGGGGCGGCCTCACGACGGGACTGCGATCGAGGCGTCCGTGTCGGCCGTGACGATTCGGGCGGGCGGGCGAAGCGGTGCGTCGGCGCCTCATCATGCCGATCATCCTATGCGGCCAGCCCGTCGATCGGACCGCCCCGGCGCGGCGCGGCCCGCACCGGCGGTGGGCTGGGTACCGTAGAGGCGATGCGTGACAGACTCTGCTCCAAGGTGGCGTGCGCCCGCGAAGCGGTCACGACGTTGACGTTCGACTACGGCGACCAGATGGCCGCGCTCGGTCCCCTCGGGGGCGGTAACGACCCTCATGCCCACGACCTCTGCGCGATCCACACCGACCGGCTGTCGGTGCCCAAGGGATGGGTGGTCGTGCGGCACGAGACGCTCCGCGTCTGAGTGGGCGGCCCCGCCCTCTGCGGAGCCCCGTGACGTACGGTGACCGGGTCCGGCCCCGGGGTGGGAGAATGGACGGATGCCGACTTCCGTGACATCTCTCGACTTCGTCGTCGCCGACCTCTCGCTCGCCGAGGCGGGCCGTCATCAGATCCGCCTCGCCGAGAACGAGATGCCCGGGCTCATGGCCCTGCGAGCGGAGTTCGCCGACACGCGTCCCCTCGCCGGAGCCCGGATCGCCGGCTCGCTCCACATGACGGTGCAGACAGCGGTGTTGATCGAGACACTCGTCGCCCTGGGCGCGCAGGTGCGCTGGGCCAGCTGCAACATCTTCTCCACCCAGGACGAGGCGGCCGCCGCGGTCGCGGTGGGGCCCACGGGCACCGTCGACGAGCCCGCCGGTGTCCCCGTCTTCGCCTTCAAGGGCGAGACGCTGGAGGAGTACTGGGACTTCGCCGACCGCATCTTCGATTGGTCGGCCGAGGGCTTCGACGGACCCAATCTGATCCTCGACGACGGTGGCGACGCGACGCTCCTCGTGCACAAAGGCGTCGAGTTCGAGGCGGCGGGCGTGGTCCCCGATGCGCAGGACGGCGACTCGGCGGAGTACCGCATCGTGCTCCAGACGCTGCGCGGGTCGTTGGCGCGCGACCCGCAGCGGTTCACGCGCATGGCCGCCGGCATCCTCGGCGTCACGGAGGAGACCACCACCGGTGTCCACCGGCTGTACGAGCTCCACGCGGCGGGGCGACTGCTGTTCCCCGGCATCAACGTCAACGATTCCGTCACCAAGTCGAAGTTCGACAACAAGTACGGCATCCGCCACTCGCTCCCCGATGGCATCAATCGCGCCACCGACGTCCTCATGGGCGGCAAGGTCGCCTTCGTCGTCGGTTACGGCGACGTCGGCAAGGGGGCAGCCGAGGCGCTTCGCGGACAGGGCGCTCGCGTCATCATCGGGGAGATCGACCCGATCTGCGCGCTGCAGGCCGCGATGGACGGATTTCAGGTCGCCCGCCTCGAGTCGGTGATCGGAGAGATCGACCTCCTCATCACGGGCACCGGCAACACCCACGTCGTGACCGTCGACCACCTGCTCGGGCTCAAGCACCTCGCGATCGTCGGAAACGTCGGGCACTTCGACGACGAGATCGACATGGCGGGGCTGGAAGCCCTTCCCGGCGCCGAACGTGTGGAGATCAAGCCGCAGGTCCACGAGTGGCGTCTGCCCACCGGCCGGAGCATCCTCGTGCTCTCCGAGGGGCGCCTGATGAACCTCGGGAACGCGACGGGTCACCCGTCGTTCGTGATGAGCGCGTCCTTCACCAACCAGGTGCTCGCTCAGCTCGAGCTGTGGGAACGGCGCGACGCGTATCCGACCGGCGTCTATGTGCTCCCCAAGCTCCTCGACGAGAAGGTCGCGCGTCTCCACCTGTCGGCCCTGGGCGTGGAGTTGACCGAGCTGACGCCCCACCAGGCGGCCTACATCGGGGTCCCCGTGGAAGGGCCCTACAAGCTGGAGCACTACCGCTACTGACCGGCTGTCGTCCGGTCCTGACCCCGTCAGCGGGCCGGATGCACCGAGGAACCCGGACCCGCCGAGGAATCGTGACGCACCGGGAAACCGCGGGGCGCGTCGGCGGTGGTCGATGTCAGCACGTCGACGCGTTCGGAGGCGCCGCGGAGCGCCCGGTACTCGCGGTCGCGCCGCACGGCCACGACGGCGCGGACGAACGTCTCGGGATCTGCGACGGGAACCGGTGACACGAACGCGCTGACCTCCGCCGCGAGGTGGAACGCGGCACGCGAGCGCGCCGCGGGATCCAGGCCCTCTGCGCCGCGGACGAACTGCGCAGCCCGTCGGGCGACCCGGTAGGGGAGCCGGGCGACATCGGCGACCCGAGCCCACTCCGCCAATGCCGGCGGCACGTCTCCCGCAGGAGCCGGAAGGCGCGGTGCGCGGGTGCGCTCGCTGTAGGTACCGGCCAGGAGATCGCCGAGACGTTGCGCGCGCGGGGTGAACACGCCGACGAGCCCTGCGACCGCCCCCGCGGTGAACCAGATCTCCAGAACCCCGGTCAGGGCGCGGATGAACGCGTGGCGGAAGCCGATCGCGCCACCGTCGATGCGCACGATCCGTCCGCCGACCGCCAGCTTCCCCAGGCTCCGGCCGCGCGTGGCGGTCTCCACCGCGGTCGGGATCACCACCAGCACGATCACGATCGTGGTGATCGTGAGAACGGGAGACATCGTCAGGAGGTCGCCTCCTGCCCCCGTGACGAGTCCGACCACGGTCCAGAACGCGACCAGGACGGCGACCGAGGCGACGGCGTCGATGAGTGCTCCCAGAGCCCGCAGGAAGAATCCCACCGCCTGCACGTCCAGAGCGACGGCCTCACCGGTGAGCACCTCGTCCTGCCGGATCTCGGCGGCAGCACCCGGGGACGTCATGACTACAGTGAAACACATGGACCTCGACGCGATCACGGCTGCGCGACGGGCCGAGTGGGAGCGTCTGGACGAGCTCGGTCGACTGCGCCGCCCCCGGGGAGCGGAGGTCGATGAGCTGGTCTCGCGCTATCGCTCCGCTTCCGCCGATCTCGCCGAGATCAAGACATCCGCCGGCCGCAGCACCGAAGGCGATCATCTCTCGACCCTTCTCGCGCGGGCGCGGCTGCGACTGACCGGTACGCCGGACAACGTCCTGCAGCAGGTGCCGCGGTTCTTCGTCCGTCAGCTGCCCGCCGCGCTCTACCGCCTGCGGTGGACGACACTCGCCGTCGCCGTCTTCTTCCTCGTGGTCGCCACCCTCGCCGGCAGCTGGATCGCCCGCGACCCGCAGGTGCTCGCGGCGCTGGGGAACGCGGCGCAGCTCCAGCAGTACGCCGAGAGCTCGTTCACCGAC
Organism: Microbacterium sp.; assembly: GCF_047607225.1. GTDB lineage: Bacteria > Actinomycetota > Actinomycetes > Actinomycetales > Microbacteriaceae > Microbacterium. Next base: position 58,076 of record NZ_JASGDO010000066.1, read on the forward strand.
TACTACAGCGAGAACCCCGCCGCGGTGTTCGCGGGCACGGTGTGGACCAACAACGCCTGGATCGCCGCGCAGTGCGTGCTCTTCGGGATCACCGGCTTCTGGCCGGTCATGGTGGTCATCCAGAACGCCGTCGGGGTGGGGACCGCCGCCGCCGTGCTGTTCGCGCACGGACGCGGTGACGTGTTCTTCCTCTACATCGCCCCGCACGGCCAGCTGGAGCTCACCTGCATCTTCGTCGCGGCCGCCGCCGGGCTCCACATCTTCTGGGCGTGGGTCGCGCCCGGTCCGCGCCCTCGCGGGGAGGCCGTCGCCGAGGCGGGCCGCTCCCTGGTCACCGTCGCGATCGGTCTCGTGTTCGCCCTCGCTCTCGCCGGTCTCGTCGAGGGATTCGTCACGGCGCAGCCCTGGCCGTGGCCCGTCAAGATCGGAATCGGCACTCTCGCCCTCGCGGCCCTGCTCGTCACGATGCTCGTCGTCGGACGTCGCGCGGTGCGACAGGGGGAGACGGGCGATCTCACCGAGTACGAGGCGGGGACGACCCGGCTCGTCTCGGGGTGAGTCTTTCTTTTGAACTTGTCAAAACAAAGCGCTACGCTCAAGGTGTGACCGAGACCGCATCCGCCGTGGGGGACGCCGCTGCCGCGCGCGCCCTGCGGGAGGCCGGACTGCGCGTCACGGAGTCGCGGACTGCCGTCTACGACGCGCTCGCGGCGCGGCCGCATGCGAGCGCCGACGCCCTCTTCGCGTCGATCGCCGGCCGGATGCCGCGCACCAGCAGGCAGTCTGTCTACAACGCACTGAGCGATTTCGCCGATGCCGGGCTCGTCCGCCGCATCGAGCCGGCGGGCCGCCCGATGCTCTTCGAGCTGCGCGTCGATGACAATCATCACCACCTCGTGTGCATCCAGTGCGGCGCCGTCGAGGACGTGGAGTGCGTCGTCGGGCATGCGCCGTGTCTCACCCCCTCCGACTCCCACGGATACCGCCTCCAGGCGGCCGAGGTCACCTTCTGGGGCACGTGCCCCGCGTGCGCGGAGGGAACGCGCCCGTGACCGGCCCCTTCATCGCGGTCCCGCCGCGGCCCGGATCTCCCGCCCCCTCGACCCTTCAGGAAGGAAGAAAATGAGCGCACACGACGACAGCGCCGCGCCGATCGGTGAGAACCCGACGGGCATCGACCAGTCCGTCACCGTGACCGACACCGACGAGGCCCGCGTCGAGCAGGAGCAGACCGATCAAGCCGGTTCCTGCCCCGTGATCCACGCCCAGCCGCACCCCACCACCGGCTCGGCGAACAACGTGTGGTGGCCGAATCAGCTGAACCTTCGCATCCTGAAGAAGAACCCGGCGGTGGCGAACCCCCTCGGCGAGGACTTCGACTACCGGGCGGCCTTCTCGGCGCTCGACCTGAACGCCGTCAAGAAGGACATCGCGGAGGTGCTGACCACCTCGCAGGACTGGTGGCCCGCCGACTTCGGCAACTACGGCCCGCTCATGATCCGCATGGCGTGGCACTCCGCAGGCACCTACCGCGTGATGGACGGTCGCGGCGGCGGTGGCACGGGGCAGCAGCGCTTCGCGCCGCTGAACAGCTGGCCCGACAACGTCAACCTCGACAAGGCGCGGCGCCTCCTCTGGCCGGTCAAGAAGAAGTACGGTCAGAGCATCTCCTGGGGAGACCTCATGATCCTGGCGGGCAACGTCGCCCTGGAGTCGATGGGATTCTCCACCTTCGGCTTCGCCGGTGGACGCCCCGATGTCTGGGAGCCGGACGACGACGTGTACTGGGGCCCCGAGACCACGTGGCTCGGCGACGAGCGTTACACGGGGGAGCGCGACCTCGAGAAGCCGCTCGCGGCGGTTCAGATGGGCCTCATCTACGTCAACCCCGAGGGCCCGGGCGGACAGCCCGACCCGCTCGCGTCGGCGCGTGACATCCGCGAGACCTTCGGCCGGATGGCGATGAACGACGAGGAGACCGTCGCGCTCATCGCGGGGGGCCACACGTTCGGGAAGACGCACGGCGCCGCGCCCGACTCGCACCTCGACGACAACCCCGAAGCCTCGCCGATCGAGGAGCAGGGGCTCGGATGGAAGAACGACTACGCCTCCGGCAAGGGTGACGACACGATCACGTCGGGCCTCGAGGTCACCTGGACCTACCACCCCACGCGGTGGGACAACGAGTTCTTCCACATCCTCTACGCGTACGAGTGGGAGCTCTTCCAGAGCCCGGCCGGCGCGCACCAGTGGCGCCCCGTCAACGGCGGGGGAGCCGACATGGTGCCGATGGCGCACTCGTCGGGCCGGCGTGAGCCGCGCATGCTCACGAGCGATCTGGCTCTGCGTGCCGATCCCGAGTACGACAAGATCTCGCGACGCTTCAAGGACGACCCCGACGCGTTCGCCGATGCGTTCGCGCGTGCGTGGTTCAAGCTGACCCACCGCGACATGGGTCCCATCGAGCGCTACCTCGGTCCCGAGGTGCCCAGCGAGGAGCTCATCTGGCAGGACCGGGTTCCCCCGGTGGACCACCCGCTCATCGACGACGCGGCGGCGACCGCGCTGAAGGCGCGGATCCTGGAGTCCGGGCTCAGCGTCGCCGAGCTCGTCTCCACGGCGTGGGCGGCCGCCTCGACCTTCCGCGGCAGCGACAAGCGGGGCGGCGTCAACGGGGCGCGTGTCCGCCTCGCGCCCCAGAAGGACTGGGAGGTCAACAACCCCGCCCAGCTGCACCGTGTGCTCGGCATCCTCGGCGGCATCAAGGCCGACTTCGATGCCCAGTCCGAGACGAAGGTGTCGCTGGCCGATCTCATCGTCCTCGCGGGCAACGCCGCGGTCGAGAAGGCCGCGCGGGACGCCGGTGTCGAGGTGGAGGTGGTGTTCCACCCCGGTCGCACCGATGCCTCCGCCGAGCAGACCGACGTCGAGTCGTTCGCCTACCTCGAGCCGGCGGCCGACGGGTTCCGCAACTACCAGGGGCCGGTGGCCGTCGCCTCGGGTCTTCCCGCCGAGCACCTGCTCATCGACAAGGCCAACCTCCTGACCCTCAGCGCGCCGGAGCTGACCGTGCTCGTCGGCGGGCTCCGGGTGCTCGGTGCCAACTGGGACGGTTCGGAGTACGGGGTCTTCACCGATCGTCCGGGAGTGCTCTCGAACGACTTCTTCGTGAACCTCCTGGATCTCGGGACCACCTGGCGACCGCTCGATCCGGGTTCACACGCGTTCATCGGTACGAAGGACGGCTCGGGCGAGAAGGTCGGCGTCGGCACCCGCGTCGATCTGCTGTTCGGCTCCAACTCGGAGCTGCGCGCGCTCGCCGAGGTCTACGCGTCCGACGATGCGAACGAGAAGTTCGTCCGTGACTTCGCCGCCGCGTGGGGTCGCGTCATGGAGCTCGATCGCTTCGACCTGCACGCCTGAGCGGGCGGGGACGGGACACCTCGTTTCGTCCCGCGCCCCACACACGACGACCGGAGGCCCGAGCCTCCGGTCGTCGTGTATCTGCAGAGCGTCGGGCGGGGCAGTTCAGCCGGCCGACTTGCCGTCGAACAGGGCGCGGTGGGCGAACCCGGCCAGCAGGGCGCCGATGATCGGGAAGACGATGAAGACCCACAGCTGTGCCAGGGCGTCCCCGCCGCCGTAGAGAGCGGTGGCGATCGAACGGGCGGGGTTGACCGAGGTGTTGTCGATCGGGATCGAGACGAGGTGGATGAGCGTCAGGGTGAGACCGATGACGAGCCCGGCCAAGGTCGTCCCGCGGGTCGCGTGGGTCACGCCGAGGATGACGAGCACGAAGATCCCCGTGAAGAGGATCTCGGCGGTGATCGCCCCGCCGATGCCGAAGCCGCTCGGGGAGTGGTCACCGAACCCGTTGCTGGCGAAGCCGCCGGACTGCGCGGCCGTCAGCCATCCGTTCGGACCGAACAGACCGATCAGGACGATCAGGCTGGTCGCGATCGCACCGCCGACGACCTGGGCGACGATGTAGCCGATCGTGTCCTTCCAGGGGAAGCGGCCGGCGGCAGCGAGACCGAGCGTGACGGCGGGATTGAAGTGTCCTCCGGAGATCGGTCCCCAGGCATAGGCACCCGCCACGACCGTGAGGCCGAAGGCGAGTGCCACGCCCACGAAACCGATGCCGAGCGAGGATCCATTGGGCCCCACACCGAAGTCGGAGGCGAACAGGGCGGCGCCGATGCCGCCGAACACGAGAAGGAAGGTGCCCGCTGCCTCTGCCAGGAGCTTGATGCTGGTCGCCGGTCCCGCCGGCGGTGGCGTGTGATCCAGAGGGGTCGGCGTGGCCGGGGTATCGGGGATCGGGTCGGTGCTCATGAGAGGTCCTTTCGCTGAAGATCACGCGGGGCGATCCTGATGAGGGTGATTCTGCCGCTGTTCCGGGCGTTTGCCCAGGAGGCGGCCGACGTGTGGCGTCGTGTGACAAGACGCACGATCTCTCGATCCGTGACGCGGAAACCGTCGATCGCCTTCGAAAGGTACGGCGCGGTGCGGTCTAGAGCCGTCCGGCTGCTTTGAGGGCCAGATACCGGTCGGCGATGGCGGGCGGGAGGTCTTCCGGCGTCGCCGCGAGCGCTTCTCCACCGGCGCGGCGGACAGCCGCCGCCACCCGGTCGGCGTCACGCCGGGCGCGTTCGTCTGCGGCCTCACGGTAGATGTCGGCGGCCGTCCGCCGCACCGGGGGAGCGGACGGCTCGTCCCACGCCGCGCCCACGAGCAGAGGCGCTCGACGCGTCACGGCGGGAATTGCCGCCAGGAACCCCCGCGCCGATTCCACGGCGTCCTGGGCGGTGAGGGCCACCACGAGCGAGGGGCGTGTCGTCAGGGTGCGCACGTGGGCGAAGGCGGCGTCCCAGTCCGTGTCGATGAGCTGAGCCTCCACCGGCGCCATCGCATCCACGAGGCTCGACAGCAGTCCCGCCCCGTCGCGCCCGGTCACCCGCGCGCGAACGACACGGTCGAACATCACCAGATGGACGTGGTCGCCCGCGCGCGAGGCGAGCGCGCTCAAGAGGAGGGCTGACTCCATGGCGGCATCCAGGCGGACTCCGTCGCCGACGCGGGCGGCGGCCGTGCGGCCGGTATCGATGATGATGACGACATGACGGTCCCGCTCGGGACGCCACGTCCGCAGCATCGTCGTGCTCGCCCGCGCGGTGGCGCGCCAGTCGATCGAACGCACGTCGTCTCCGCGCACGTACTCGCGAAGACTGTCGAACTCGGTCCCCTGCCCTCGCACCTGGAGGCTCGTGTTGCCGTCGAGCTCGCGCAAGCGCGCCAGTCGCGAAGGCAGGTGGCGGCGTGCGGTGAACGGCGGAAGGACGCGTATCCTCGCCGGTGCGTCCAGGCGCGCTTGTCGGCCGGCGAGCCCGAGTGGGCCGAGCGAGCGCACGACCACGAAGTCGCTGCGCAGTTCACCGCGTCGCCGCGGACGCAGCGGCACCTCGACTCCGCGTCGTTCTCCGGCGGGGAGGTCGAGGACGGCGCGGCGGGCCGGGGCGCCGGCGGTGGGCTGCCACCCGTCGCGCAGGAGTCCGCGCAGCCGCCGGGATCCGGTGTTGTGCACGAGCACCGTCGTGGAGACGTCGCTGTCTCGAAGTGCCCGAGCCGGGACGCGCCGTTCGATCCGCACTCGCCGCGGGGAAGCGGCGAGAGCGACGTCGGTCGCCGTCAGGAGCACCGCCAGCAGCGCCCAGCCCGCCGCGACCGCCCACGCCGGGACCGCCACCGACGACAGCGCGATGACGGGGACGACGCCCAGGGTCAGGGCGAGCGGCAGACGACCGGTGACGAACATGAGGCTTAGACGGGCACGCGGGTCTGCTGGACCACGGAGGTGAGGATCGCGTCGGCCGACACACCCTCGATCTCGGCGTCGGGGCGCAGGCGCAGGCGGTGCCGCCACGTGGGGACGAGCATCGTCTGGACGTGGTCCGGGGTGATGGCGGGGTACCCGCCCAGCCACGCCCACGCCTTCGAGGTCGCCAGCAGCGCGGTCGCGGCACGAGGGCTCGCCCCCAGTTGCACAGACGGGGACAGGCGGGTGGCGCGGGCGAGATCGACGACGTAACCGAGGACCTCGTCGGACACCTCGACGCGGCCGACGGCGGCCTGCGCCGCACGGATCTCCTCCGCGCCGGTGACGGCCTCGAGGCCGGCGGCGGGGAGATCGCGCGGTGTGAACCCGCTCGCATGACGGCGGAGCACGGAGATCTCGTCGGCCCGCGCCGGCACGTCGATCATGAGCTTGAGCAGGAAGCGGTCGAGTTGGGCCTCGGGCAGCGTATACGTGCCCTCGTGTTCCACCGGGTTCTGCGTGGCGGCGACGAGGAAGGGATCGGGGAGGGCGCGGGAGACGCCGTCTGCGGAGACCTGACGTTCCTCCATCGCCTCCAACAGGGCGGCCTGCGTCTTCGGGGGCGTGCGGTTGATCTCATCGGCGAGGAGCACGTGGGTGAACACGGGGCCCGCTCGGAAATCGAACTCCCCGGAGCGCGCGTCGAAGACGAGCGATCCCGTGACGTCTCCCGGCATGAGGTCGGGCGTGAACTGGATCCGCGCGGTGTCCAGCCCGATCGCCCGGCTGAACGCTCGGACCAGGAGCGTCTTGGCCACACCGGGAACGCCCTCCAGGAGCACGTGGCCGCGGCTGAGGAGAGCGATCAGCAGCCCGGTGACGGCGCCGTCCTGGCCGACGACGGCCTTGCCGACCTCGATCCGCACGCGGTTCATCGCCTCGCGGAGCTGATCGGATGAGGGCGTGGTCGCCGGTGTCGACGTGGGATCCAAGGCGCTCATGAACGGTCCTTTCGGGACGGAGGATGGTCGAGGGGGCTGTCGGATTCGGGGGCGCGTGGGCGCGGTGCGGGGCGCACGGCGGTGTGGAGTCGCTTCTCGAGCGACCGCAGGCGATCAGCGGCGTCGACGAGCTGGGCATCGTCGTCCACGGTCGCGTCGATGAGGATTCCGCGCACCGCCTGCCGGTCCTCGCCGAGGCGTTGGGCCACGGCGTCGCTGATCTCCTGCGCACTCGCGGTCGGGCCGAGACCGACGAGGCGGGCCAGCTGTGTGAGCGCGCCGATCCTGAGGTTGTCCAGCGCGTGGGTCGGTTCCCCCGCCCGGGCGTAGAGGCGGGCGCGGCCCTCCGAGGTCTCTCCGACGCGTACGGTGACCGGCAGACGCTCGACCACCAGTGGCCCGAAGCGTCGGCCGCGCCAGACGGCGGCGCCGACGGCCGCGGCGAGCAGGAGCAGCATGACCGGGGTGACCCACGGCGGGGTGAGCTCGCCCAGGCTCGGCGCGCTGTCGGCGAAGTCGCTGTCCTCGAGGGAAGGCAGATACCAGACCACCCAGGGATGGCGGCCCAGGAGATTGAGGGCGAGTGCGGCGTTGCCATCGCGTGCCAGCTGCGCGTTCGTGAAGAGCACCGTGCCGTCGATGGCGGAGATCCGGCGCTCGCCGTCGTCTCGGACGATGAGCCCGGCGCCGCCGTCGGAGACGTAGCAGGCCTGAACCGATGCGTCGGCGGTGAACAGCGCCCCCGGCGCGACCGGCCCGGCCCGCTGTGCCTCGGGAAGGTCGCAGCCCGGTTCCACCGGTGACATCCCGTAGCCGCCGACGCTGGCACCGGAAAGGAGCACGCGCAGATCCCGTGACGCGGGGTCGAGCAGCACCACGTCGTCGGCGCGGGCCGAGATCTCTCGGATCGTGTCGTCGGCCAGGGGAGAGGTGTCCGCCCAGATCAGCGTCCCTCCGCTGGAGAGGGCGGCCCGCGCCGCCTCGCGGTCGCGGACGGCGATGACGCTGACGCCCTCCTTCTGCAGCAGGCGAGTGATGGCCCGGGTGCCGTCGGGGCCGGCGGCGTGCGGGTCCAGCAGGCCGCGCGCGGGCAGCTGGGCGATGCCGGCGATCGCGGTCAATCCGAGGCCGACGACGATGATTCCGGCGGCGATCGCCGTCCACCCCCAGACGCTCCATCGCCGCGACGGCGCTGTCGTCACTGCCCCGCTCATCGAGCCGCCCCGATGCGGTCCTCACGGATGCCGGTCTCGAATCGGGGCGAGGTCCGGGAGAGGCGTTCGTCCAGCTCCACCACCGACCGGTATCCCGACGCGTCGCCGGGGCGGCGGAGATAACGGACGTCGTCGAAGAGGTCGGCGGCGTGCGCGAGCGCTCCGTCCTCTCCGGGGAACGCGGCGGAGGCTTGCCGCGCGAAGCCGTGGACGGTCGTGCCGGGGGCGGGATCGAGCACGGTGCGCTCGACGAGACCGCGGGACAGCGCGCGGAAGCGCAGTGCGATCGCCTCCTCCCAGTCCTCGCGTTCGGCGGCAGCGCGGGAGGCGGTGCGGAGCTCGTCCGCCCGCCGCGCATCGTCGATCCCGAAGAGGTCGACATCCGCACGGGATCGGACGGTGCGACGCGGGCGCCCCCATACGATGACCGCGAGTACCACGATGGCGAGAAGGACGAGGACGACCCCCACCGCCATCCACGGCGCGAGGGCCGCCGGCGCGGACCCCGAGAAGAGCGATCCGAGGAACTCGCCGATCGCGCGTGCCATCCGATCGAACGGGGTGGGCTCGGCGGCCTGGTAGACCGGATCGGACAACTCCTGCTCCGCCCACCGACGAGCCTCGTCGCCGTCGGGGATCAGGGGGAGAGTGAGATCGCGGATCGTCACGACGGTCCCGACCCGGGGGGCACCCATTGTGTCGAGCCCGGCGTGGAGGAGTCATGCGGCGAGGGGGCGTCGGTGGGCTGGCCCTCGTCCGCCGCCGGCTCGGCATGCCCGTCGGCGGACGGCGCCGGCCAGGCCGGATCGACGGCGGTCGGTGACGCCCGTCCCGCGCTCGGCGGAGGCCACGCGGCGCTCTGCGCGGGCGGCCATCCACCCGGCGGGGGCCCGGCGGCGGGTGCAGGCCACGACGGGCTCGGCGCGGACC